>DATFHH010000023.1:0-69156 GCA_035248565.1 Pyrinomonadaceae bacterium
GCAGCACTTCGAGCGACAAGCCGTCGAGCGCGACGATCTCTCGCGCGGGTTGATTCTTACTTTTGCGCCGCGGAACAAAACCGCCACCGGCAGCCAGCGGCGGCGCAGAAGAATAGACCTTGCGTAAATCGCGTGTGCGAATACCAGCTAACATATTCGGCGGATGGTAATCGTGAGGAGCAAAAATGGCAATCTGCGACGGACGAATGGGTTACTGCAATGCGCCGTTTGCTAGCGCTGCTTCCTTGAGTTTCGGATTCTGAGCCCACTCTTTCGCGGAGACAAACGAGACCTTATCGTAGACCAGCACGATCGTTCCGAGTTTCATAAGTCTGCTCATTTCGCGCGCTGCGAACATCGGTATCCGAATACATCCATGACTTGCAGGTTGTGGTGGCACGTTGTAACTGCCATGAATTGCAATACCGCCACTGATGTAATTGGCGTAGTACATCGAGCCGAACACATTGTCTTCCCAACCAACGCCTTTTTCGTAAACGACGAAGCGGCCGCGTGGCGTGTAGGCGATGCTCGTCTGCCCATCGTAAACGAACGACTTGCCGGTTCCGGTGGAAACGGACAGCACTCTGACGCGATCTTGGTCGTCGACGATCAGCAGTACCTGTCGATCGAGGTCCACTTCTACATGCTCATAACCCTGTTCTCTTGCTTTCGGCGGCGCGCTGGTTCGAATCGCTTCGAGCTCGTCGCGCGTGAGCCTCGCGGTAGTCGGCCGTCCTTCCCACTTCTGAAACGTAATCAATGCCGCCTTGGTCGCCACATCGAACCGGCCATCAATTGGCCCAGTCCAGTATCCCAACTCCGCGAGCCTACGCTCCGCCTCTCGTATCTCCGCCCGCGTGGTGCTCCTCCGCTGCGCACTCACGAGTGACACGCCCAAGATCAGAATCAGAAAAATGGTAGGGATCTGTTTCATATCCACAGACTACAGATTACACTGATTGGGCGTATTCGAAAATACTTAGCACGCCGTCACAAATTCGTCGTTCGCGGTGTTAGAAAACTGAAGTCCTTCCATTCTGTCGACACTCTGAGGAACGTTCTATGGATACGTTTATCAAAGACATTCGCGTTGGCATTCGGAGTCTTCTCAAACGACCGGGCTTCACGTCCATTGCAATTCTGACGCTTGCACTTGGAATCGGAGCGTCAACTGCCATTTTTAGCGTGGTCGATGGAGTGCTGTTGCGGCCCTTGCCTTATCCGAACGCGGAACAGCTCGTTCAGCTTCGTGAGGTTAGCGCGCGCGGAGGTCGAATGGCCTTTGCCGAGCCAAACTTTCTTGACCTTCGAGCGCGAAGTCACGCGCTCGCGGGCGTCGCTCAATATAGTGGAACGCTAATAACGGTGAACGGAGGTAGCGAGCCCGTTCGCGCTCTCGCCTACGAAGTGTCAGCGGATTTCTTCAATGTAATCGGTGTCACTCCGATTATCGGCCGTACGTTTTCTCCTGACGAGAGTCGCGCTGGAGGTGCAGCCGTAGCTGTTGTCAGCTATGGATTCTGGCAACGGCTGTTAGGCGCGAAAACAGCTTTGCCTGGAACAACATTGCGATTGATGGATAAGAACGTCGAGGTTATTGGCGTAATGCCTCAGGGTTTGGGATTTCCGCAGAGCGCCGAGATTTGGGTGCCGCGAGAGATGTTTCCTGCGGAAGTTTCGCGCTCGGCTCACAATTGGAGTGTCATTGCACGCATGGGTCCAAATGTCTCCGACGAACAAGCGCGTGCTGAAGTGAGTGCGATCGGTAAGCAGCTCAAACAGGAAAATGGGAAAGACATGGACGCAGTGGATTTCGCGCTCATTCCTCAGCAGGAATACATGGTGGGCAATGTGCGAAACCCGTTAATCATGATCCTTGTCGCTGTTGGGTTTTTATTAGTTGTTGCGTGCGTCAACGTCGCAAATCTCATGTTGGCCCAGGCAACGACCCGCCAGCGCGATTTTGCCGTGCGCACCGCACTGGGCGCTACACGGTTTCGACTGGCGCGACACTTTATCACTGAGAATTTGTTGCTGGTCCTCGCCGCTGGTGCACTCGGTATCGTGATTTCAATCTGGGGAGTGAAACTGCTGCTCAGTCTGAATCAACAAAGCCTTCCGCGTATCAGCGAGATTGGAGTGGATACACGAACAATCGTTTTCACGTTCGGGCTTTGTGTAGTGATAGCAACAGGGCTCGGCATCGTTCCTTTGCTTCGTTTTTCAGTGAAAGATCTCGAGAAAACTCTCAGGGAGACAGGCACCGGCGCGCGTGGATTTGCAGGAAGTCATTTACGGAGTTTGCTGGTAGTTGCGCAAATGGCTCTAACGTTAGTCTTGATGATTGGCGCTGGACTGTTGGCAAGGAGTTTTTATCGACTGGTGCAAATCGATCCGGGTTTTCGCACGGAAAACGTAGTCGCGATGTCGTTGTCTGTGCCGAGCTCGCGCATGGATGAGAAGCGTTACAAGCAGTTTATGCAGTCATACAGACGTTTGCTGGAGCAGGGCATCGCACCTGATGCAGATGTCGAGCTCAATGCTGAAGAAGAACGACAGACACTTTTTCAGAATCAACTGCTCGAGCGTTTTAGTTCGACTCCGGGAATGGTTGCGAGCGGTATTATCAATTATCTGCCGCTTTCCGGAGATGGTCCAGACGGAATGTTTCTGATCAACAATAATCCGGCGAAGAAGGGAAGCGCTGATTATCGTTTGGCGAGCTCCGGTTATTTCGCAGCGTTGCGTATTCCATTGCTGCGTGGACGTATGTTTGATGCAACCGACTCACCAACGTCACCTCATGCGGCTGTAGTGAGCCAATCACTAGTGCAGAAGTATTGGCCCAACGAGGATCCGATTGGTCAAACTATTCAGTTTGGAAACATGGATGGTGACCTGCGACTGCTACACATTGTCGGTGTGGTTGGGGATGTGCATGGCTATGGGCTCGATCAGGCACCGGTTCCGACTGTTTATGGCAATGCATTACAACGTTTGCCTTCGTCGAGTTACACGGTCGTTGCGCGAGGTCAGACTGAGGCTTCTTCACTCGTACCGGCAATGCGAGAAGTTGTGAGAGGACTCGATCCACAACTCCCGTTGAAGTTTCGCACTTTGGACGAAGTCTTTGCTTCATCGTTGGACCGGCAGCGCTTTAGCCTGGTGATCTTCGGAGTGTTTGGAGTGGTTGCATTACTGTTAGCGGCGATGGGAATTTACGGCGTCACGTCTTACGCAGTTGCACAACGAACACAGGAGATCGGCATTCGCATGGCCCTGGGAGCGCAGATGCCGGACGTGTTGAAACTGGTGCTCAGCTCTGCGATGACTTTGGTATTGATTGGCGCAGTACTGGGACTGGTGGGTGCTTACGCAGCCACGCGTGTCATGTCGAGTCTCTTGTTCGGAATTACGCCGACTGATCTGCTAACTTTTGTAGCCGTGCCGCTGCTGTTGTTTGTAGTGGCGTTGATTGCAAGCCTGATCCCCGCCCGCCGCGCGACAAAAGTTGATCCACTCGTGGCGCTGAGGTATGAGTAAAAACCATCCACAGATTACGCAGATTATTTTGTAGAATCTGCGTAATCTGTGGATGGATTTCCTCCAAACTCACCTAACTTTTCCCTCGTAACATGTCTCTATATAAATGAACGTCGCGTTGTGGAGTATCGATGACAGTGTCTGAGTCGCCTGACGAACTGCTCGTGGTCGGGGCGATTCTCGGCGATCTGGAAGCGTTTGAACAGCTCGTACTCAGATATCGTCCTGCGGTTGTGAGGCTGGCGCGGACTATCGTCGGTAGCGATGATGCGGAAGACGTGGCGCAGGACGCTTTGTTGCTCGCTTTCAAGGCGCTGCCCGGCATCGAAGAGCCACAAAAGTTCGCGGCGTGGCTTTCGGCGATAACACGTCATCGCGCGTTGCGTTTCACGAAAAGTGAATCAGCGCATCTGAGTAAACGCGTGGCACTGGACGAAGCGCTGCTCGAAAAGATCGAAGCACTGGCGCAGCCACTCGCCGAGAAAGAAAGAGACGAGCAGATGATAAAGGCGCTCGACAGTCTTCCTGCTGATTACGCGATGCCGTTGCGATTGCATTTTCTCGACGACATGCCGCTCAAGCGCATCGGCGCGTTCATGGGAATTCCACTCTCGACCGTGAAGTGGAGAATTCATCACGGCAAGAAACTGTTACGCGCGAAAGTTGAATCGACGAATTAACGAGGAGAACGAGATGGAACAAGAGACAGTAAAACTATTGAATGTCCTGCGACGCATCGCACGCGCTGCCGGGTACGCAGCCTGGACCAAAGCTGCACCTGATGCGACGCAGTTCTGTGTCGCTCAATACAATCGCGTACTTGCTCGGCTCACTGAGCTCGAGCCGGCCATCAAACCGTTGTTCACGCCATTGAGCGAGTCTGCGTCGCCGGAAGTCACGCGCATAGCAGCGCGCGAGCTGCTCGCGTACTTTGAAGCAGACGAGCCGGAGTTCGTTCCCGGCTTCGGCCGAGGTTTTTACTTCGGTTGTGGTCCACGCAAAATGCGCGTCAAATGCGTACCGATTTCGTCAACATAAGTCAGGAGCACGTATGGAAAGAGAGAAAGAATTAGTTAAGTTGATCAATGTGCTACGACGCACGTCGCGTATGGCGCTGCAATCGGAGTGGACCGGCGGCAAAGAGGATGCAGCAGCGTTTTGCACCGAACAGTACAATCGCGTGCTTGCGCGTCTCAAGGAGATGGATCCGGGCGTGGGCACGATTTTCGAACCCTTGTCCGCGGGAAGCTCGCTAACAGTGGTGGCGATGGCTTCACGCCAACTCGCTGCGTATTACGAAGACGAACTTGGACCAGCGAGAGGTTTTGGACGCGGGTACGGCTTTGCTTTTGATCCGAAGATGTTCAAGGAGTTCTGGGAGAAGTCGGCGCGCGAGTTTGAAGACATGGGCGAGTTTGTGCGCGAAAGTATTGACGAATGGCTACGACACAAGAAAGCGTCGGCCCGCGCTGAGAAAGGGACAACCGAGAGTAATAAACAATAGGAGGCTGTTTATCGCGGGTTGCGAGACGGTTTGCGCGAGCCAGCGCGGGCTGCGGTTTGTCTCTCGTTAGAGCGCGCCACCTCTGTATAGGTTTTTGTCCCGGGAATGTGGGCTTTGCCCCACGTCACGAAGGCGCGCAGGACGTCCTCCAGCGCCTCACCCTTCGCACTGAGTTTGTAAGCATAACGCACTGGTCTTTCCTGGTAAGCGGAACTCTCGATCAGACCCGCGTCTTCGAGTCTTCTCAATCGATCGGCAAGGATGTTCGTCGGAATCTTTTCGGGCGCACTAGCCAGCTCACCGTAGGTCGATCTGCCACGTAGCAGATCGCGCACCACCAGTAACGACCACTTATCACCCACGAGATCCAGCGTGCTGGCGATCGGACAAACCGATCGGAATTTCCCAACGCCTTTTTTACTTCGCTTCATAATCCGCTCACCACATCGCCTAGTCACTTGCAGATCGCAAGTCATTCTGCTACATTTCAATGAAACTTGCAAAATGCAAGTGACGTATTGATGGTGATAGTGAAAGGAGGAGAATTATGTCGGAAATAGCTTTATCGGGGAATATTGCCCAGAAAAATTCGGGCTTTTCGCAGGCGGTTTTGTGGGGCGTGCTGGCCGGCTGGTTTGCGCTGGTGCTGGTTCTAGGCAGTAACAATCTCTTTGTTGCGCGAACCGGTGCGCCGCCACTAGCACTATTGCTCGCGGCTACTGCGCCGATCGCCGTATTTCTTTTTTCTGTCTCGTTGTCGGCAGGAGTGCGTGAATTCATATTAACTGCTGATCTCAGATTGCCGACCGCCGTACAGGCCTGGCGCTTTGCCGGTTACAGTTTTCTGGTCTTGTATTCTTATGGCCACTTGCCTGGATACTTCGCGTGGCCGGCAGGCGTCGGCGACATGTTGATTGGCGTGACCGCACCGCTAGTCCTCGCGCGAATCACTAATCCGGGTTTCATACAAAGCCGAGCGTTTGTTGCTTGGAATGTACTGGGAATTCTCGACCTGATCGTCGCCATAGGTATGGGTGCGCTCGGCTCGGTGCTGATGGCTAGTTCAGCTGGAATACCTGCAACTACAATCATGTCGCAAATGCCACTTGTCCTGATCCCGACGTTTTTCGTTCCGATTTTTGTCATGCTGCACTTAATTGCATTGTTGCAGGCAAGACGATCTGCAGACTAAGGAGGGAATCATGTCTTCCGAAATCATGGACCATAATCAGAGACACTTTCTTCCCGCGGCGGGACACGATCTTTTTCTGCCGCTCTACGATCCGCTTGTGAGTTTATTAGGCGGCGATCGTGCGCGACAGGAATTGATAGCGCAGGCGAAGATCGAACCAAGTCACCATATTCTTGACATCGGCTGTGGCACCGGCACACTTGTTGTGCTTTTGAAAAGACGATACGCGGCGACTCAGGTAGTTGGACTTGATCCCGACCCTAAAGCACTACGCCGAGCCGCGACGAAAGCCAGGCGCGCGAAAGTCTCCGTACAATTCGATCAAGGATTCGCTGACGAGCTGCCGTATGAGGCAAGTTCGTTTGATCGAGTATTATCTTCGTTCATGTTTCATCATCTCGAGGAAGAAGATCGAGAAAAGACTCTGAGGGAGGTGTTGCGTGTCTTAAGACGGGGTGGATCGTTTCACCTGCTTGATTTTGCTGTCAGCGACGATGGATCACACTTGAACCATCTCATTCACGCCAGCGATCGTCTGAAGGACAACGCATCGACTCGAATAATCCAACTGATGAGGAGCGCCGGCTTCAAACACGCTGAGAAACTCAAAGACGGCAGCATGCTTTTTGGTTTGCTGCGAACTGCTTACTATCGTGCGAATGCGTGACGATAGTTTAGTTGCTACTTGCTCAAAAATTACACGGCGACACGAGTGCGGGCACTTTTGCCGGCACCGTGTCGCGGAATTTGACTGCTCGCTGCCGCATTCCTGCGACTGCTGCTTCGACCTGTTCGGGCGTTAAACCAACGCCCGACTGGAAGAACACCCAATCAATATCTTCCTGATACTTACGCATCTCTTTGGCCTGGACCATTCCATCGCGGACAAACCAGAGGTTGAAATTGATCGACATCGTGTCCTCTGGATAATATTCTCCTCCATGTTCCACAAATAATTTGCCGTCGACGAAATACGTGACTTTTCCAGCGGAAACTTGCGTAACGAGTGTATGCCAGCCGGCCTCGCTGCCGCTCATCGTCTGGAAAACGTTGTCTTTTTTCCAGTTAGGTTCCGGGCTGAAAGTCTCCCACGTGGTTGCATAGAGCGTTGGGCCATCGATTCCCCAACCACCGTTTGGCAGATATTCAAAATCCAACTCGCTGTAATCAGGATCCATCGGCGCTTTCAGCGGACTGATGGTGTAAAAGCTTTGGACCACTTGATCTCCATCTGGTCCTATAACTGGATTGTCTGAGAAACGAACTCGAGCCGCATAAGTGCCTTCGAGATATTTGCGCTGATGACAGATCTGAGTTTGAGTCGTGTTTGCAGCGGTGCCATCGGTCGAAGAAGTCATGCGCAGGATCCAGTTGGTTGACTGATCGGAGTCTTTCAGGATCGACACTGCTTCTTCCGACCAGGTTGCGCCAGGAACGCCGGGCCAACCAGGTGCAGTGCGAAGGATCCAGCCGTTTTTCTTCAGTTGGTTCTTATTCGTGTAGCTAAAGTCGTCGAAAAATACTCCCGGCTTCTGCTTCACCTGTGCCGGAGTAGTCACGATAAGAATCAACACTGCAATCGCACATAACGTTCCTGAAGTTTTCATAATCGGTGTAATCTGTGGTTAAGATATAAGCAAATCATACATGACAACAACCCCAACACGGCAAGGCTTCCTGTTCGATCTCGACGGGACACTAGTCGACAGCGTTTATCAACACGTGCTCGCGTGGCGTGAGGCGCTCGAGGCCGGCGGGATTCAACTTGCAGTCTGGCGTATTCATCGCCAGATCGGAATGAGTGGCGGTCTCTTCGTCAACGCGCTGGCGCGCGAGACGGGACACACAGTCACCCCCGAAGAGGCTGAGCGAATACATCAGGTGCACGGCGAAGCGTTCAAGCGTTATGCGTCACAAGTTAGACCACTTCCCGGAGCCGCCGAGCTATTGTCCTATCTCACGAAAGCAGACGTTCCGTGGGCCATCGCCACCAGCGGCCGGCTCGAAAGCGCGAGTCTGTCGCTTCGTCTGATCGGCGTCGGCGACGACGTTCCGATCATCACCCGCGACATGGTGCGTCACGCCAAACCCGATCCGGATCTCTTTTTGGCAGCGGCTGAAAAACTCGGAGTATCGATCAGTGATTCGGTTGTAGTAGGCGACAGTATCTGGGACCTGTTGGCGGCGCGACGTGCACGCGCACTTGGTGTCGGATTACTATCAGGCGGTTACGGCCGTGAAGAGTTGGAACGCGCCGGCGCTTACAGAGTCTATAACGACCCTGCCGATTTGTTGCGACACTTAGACGAGGTCGGCGTCCGCAGCGCCGAATAATCCGTGTCATCCGCGTTCATCCGCGGCTTTATTGAAACTTCAACACCGGAAACCCACTTGGCACTCTGGACGGGATTAATTTCTTCAGCCGCTCAGGCTTTGCCCTCTTATCCAGCAAACCATTGCGTACGAAATCTACAAGCTGCTGAAACTCCTCATCGCTCAGCTCGACCGGACTTGCAAGAATCGGATCGATCCGCGCCAGCACTGGTTCGATTGGTCCCATCGGCGCGCGCAGGTCCGCATCGATACCCGCCGCTTCAGGCGTGTAATTACGCGCTGATGTAAAGACATCGAGATGGTGCCGAATCGCGTCTTCCAATCGTGTGAAGGCGCCGTTGTGAAAGAACGCTGGTTGCAGCGCCACATTGCGAATAGGCGAAGTGCGAAACTTGTAGCGGTCAGCAGGGTTTCCAGTCACTTGCTCCAGACCGAAGTCTTCATTTTGCGATGGACCATCGAAGACGACATTACCCGTGCTCGGCGCAATCTGCGGCACACCAATCACGTGTTGCGAAAAATCACTGAACATCTCGTTTGACGCGCCCGAGACCTGATGACACTGAACGCAACGCGCACGACCAAAGAAGAGCAGTGCACCCTGTTTTTGGTCCGCGGTCAATGCATTCGACTGGCCTCGCGCAAACTGGTCTATCGGAGCGTCAGCAAACACTAACGAGAACTCAAACTCAGCAATCGCCCGACCAAACATATCAAACGAAACTGGACCACCATCACGAACTGACGGAAACAGCCTGCCGAATAACTTTCTGTATTCAGAGACATTATTTATTCTTCTCAACACTTCGTTGCGAATATCAAAATTGTCGCCCGGAAAAACAAAGCCCGCGACTTCCACGCGTTCTGTTGGTGGAATGAAAGCCTGGGCCACAAGCAAATGCGGTTGATATGAAAGCGTTAATCCTTCCGGCGAAGGAAACTGAAATCCGGCGCTGTTATTAAAAGGATCGTTTGAAAGTGAAGCGAAGCGAGAGTTCCACATCAGGTTCGGAAAGAAGGCTGTGTTGACGACCATCGGCGTGCGTCGTTGATTACGTGGACCAGCGCGATCGGGACCGACAACGCCGTTGTTGTCGATCCCGATCGCGATTGATTGCGTGTCGCCGAAGCCGTTTGTTGGTGAGTGACAGCCGGAGCAGTTGTTGTCGTTGTTTAGGCCACCGACCGTGTCGAAGAAGAGGAGACGCCCGAGATCAGCGAGTTGGTTATCGACCTTGCGGCCAAGACGCTGTTCCAGGGTTGATTCGACACGTCCGGTGAAGCCATTACTTGCAAGTACAGCCTTGAGCTGTTGATCGAGATTTTGGCCGCGGATTGACGCGGATGAAGACGGATCCGCTATGCGAGGGTTGTGTTGCTCGAACATGCCGTTGGGGTTGTGTAGCCAGATCCAGGCGGTGAGTTCCCATAGACCAACTCCTTCGCTGTCTTCCCGCCAGTGATCGGCGTCACCAGGGAATCCCTCCGGAGCGACACCGGGTGAGAGTGATAATGGAACTGCATATTCCACCGCCACCAGTCGCCAATCGTCGCCGTCCGGAACGTACAGCAGAATTTCTGGTTGACTGGGATCAAACTGATCATCCAACAGCGCTGGCTTAAGCCAGTGGCAGCCTTCGCCCTCTTCGCAGAAATGAAGGTTGATATAACCTTCGGCTTCGGCTTGTTCGACGCGATGAAATCTCGCAGTGGCTCTTCGTGCTATCGCCAGATCCGACTGATCGTCGATCGGTGGAGGCGCTCCACGCGTCGTGCCGCTCAGACACAATACGAGTAATGAAAAGAGTAATACTTTCATCGGGGTGCTCCTTGTTGTTAGAGATTGGTTACCAGTGCCAAACCTGGTCGTAATCGTCCATCAGAAGTGCGATGTCGCTGCGTCGAATGAATTTCACTCCAGGCAGGCAGTTCGAGAGACTTACTCCACGTTCTTCGAGATCGTCACGGACAGCAAAAACCGCGACGCCCTTGTCCTGTAAGCGCTGGACGTCTTCATTAGGCCGTGCGGGGTGATCTATTCCGGTCGATCCGATCTTCACGTGCGGACATTCCTGCGGCACGAGATAGTTGACCGCGTTGGAACGCAACATGACGCTCAAGTCAGCGCCAGCGTTTTTCAACGCACTGCTCAGCCACAGGATCGTGTCGTCTTGTTCTTCCAAGGTCGCGCGATAAGCTGTTTCGACAATATTTAGAATCTTCATGAGAACCTTCTTTCTCACTTCGTTGGGATTACGAGAGTGTTGGTCGAATCGCTCGCCATTTTGAAGAAGTCAGCAGGACTTCCGCGTTTCACACCTTCGACAACGTTTGTTGCGCCGCGCTCGTCGACGCAGAGTCCGCAGTTGACCCACGTCAGGAGCGGCTTGTCTTTGCCCATTGCCAGCAGTGAACTAACGAAGGTCTTCGTGGTGGGATGCCCTTCCTCTTCGACTGTCGTTCCTTTCACCGGATTCGCGTGTGGCGCCTGGTCCTTCAGTGGCAAACAGACTGCGCCTTCGTAAGCGAACACGTTGACATCGATGCCTTTCTCGAGCGCCGCTGCAATGATTCGTAATGCCGTCGTAGAATTCGCTGACTCGTATGGCGGATCCATCAATGCCAGAGTTAATCGTCGCTCTTTCATAACGTCGTACCTCCTCGTACCTCTTTGGAGTGCGGCGGCCTGGCGCCGCTTTGGCCAAAGCGGCGCCAGGCCGCCGCACTCCAAGGAGGGGCTAATGCCAGATGGCTTTCGTGTTCTCCTGAGCAATTGCGTCCACGAGCACGTCGATGCCGGACTCATTAACACTGGGCGCAAGATCGTCGCTGTTGATGCCTCGTTCGCGCAGCGACAGATCGTCCGCGAGCAACGTCACACCTGCTTCGGCTAAACGTCCGAGCCGGCGAGCGGTTTTACGCGCCGCAAGCACGCCGTTCTGCACCAGAAACACCGTGACGTTGTGGCCTCGTTCCTTAACTGCCACGGCTGTTTCTTCGAGGAACTCCGTATCGCGTGACTCAAACGGATCTCGCGTTTCGATAAAGACGTAGTTCGCCATGTTGGTTGCTCCTTTGGTCGTATCACCCATTCACACCGTCTTAAGCGAGAATTCGTGAAAAAGCGGCTCAGATCTGCCGGAATTTTTTTGACGGCTGGCTGGCGTGCGATAGAATTCGCCAGCCTGTGATCGAGGCGGATGAGCAAATGACGGAAGCCCAGACACACGAAGTGACGCAGCTCCTGATTGACTGGAGCAACGGCGACCGTGCCGCGCTCGATAAACTGATTCCCGTGGTTGACGAGGAATTACGTCGTCTTGCTCATCGCTACATGAGTCGTGAACGCGCGGGCCATACGTTGCAAACTACCGCGCTCGTGAACGAAGCGTTCGTGCGGTTGGTCAATCGCAAAAATGTTCATTGGCAAAATCGTGCGCACTTCTTCGGAATCGCAGCGCAGTTGATGCGCACGATTCTCGTCGATCACGCTCGCAGTCATGCTTCTGTCAAACGAGGTGGCGGTGCTTACAAACTCGAACTCGATGAGGCGATGGTGATCTCACAACAGAAAGCGTCGGAAGTCATCGCTTTGGACGAAGCTCTGAAACAACTCGCGTTGATCGATCCGCAGCAGAGTCGCATCGTCGAGCTTCGTTTCTTTGGTGGTCTAACGGTTGAAGAGACTGCGGAAGTGATGCACTTGTCGCCGGCCACGATCAAACGAGAATGGAGCACGGCGAAGGCGTGGCTCTATCGTGAACTCGCAAAATAATCCGCGTAATCCGCGGCCCAAATGCCCATGACTCCCGAACGGTGGCAGCAGATCAAAGCTCTCCTCGAATCCGCACTGGAGCGTGATCCTCTCGAGCGTAATGTCTTTCTCGATGAAGCGTGTGGCGCCGACGCTGTTTTGCGCAATGAAGTCGAAGCTTTGCTCGACTCCCACGATCGCGCTGGAGCTTTTATCGAATCACCTGCATACGAAGTCATGGCCGAATCACTAAGCGCGAATGATGTAATGGCCGGTCAGACGTTTGGTCCTTACCACATCATCAGCCGCCTCGGCGCAGGTGGCATGGGCGACATCTATCTCGCCGAAGATACTCGCCTCGGACGCAAAGTCGCACTCAAAGCTCTGCCAACACACTTCACGAAAGATCCTGAACGAGTGCGTCGTTTTCAGTTGGAAGCGAAAGCCGCGTCAGCTCTCAGCCATCCAAATATCATCACCATTTACGAAATCGGGCAGATAGACCAACTGCACTACATCGCGATCGAGTTCATCGAAGGCGAGACGCTGCGCCAGCGCCTGAAGACAAGGCAACTGACGATCGCCGAAGCATTAGAAGTTGCAACCAGTGTCGCCACCGCACTGCTCGCCGCACACGAAGCCGGCATCATACATCGCGACATCAAGCCGGAAAACATCATGCTGCGCGCCGACAAGGTCGTTAAGGTACTCGACTTCGGACTCGCGAAGCTGACGGAACCGAAACCGATGATCTCTGACGCTACGACGCTGTTTCAAACGCAGCAGGGAATCGTGATCGGCACCGCGCCTTACATGTCACCCGAACAAGCGCGCGGACTTCCAGTCGATCCACGCACGGACATCTGGAGTCTCGGCGCTGTTCTTTACGAAATGGTTAGCGGACGGTCGCCTTTTGAAGGGCCGACGACTTCCGACGTGATCGCTGCGATCATTGGTCGCGAGCCTGTTCCACTGGTGAGATTTCGGCCGAACGTGCCGACTGAACTCGAATGGATCGTCAAAAAGGCGTTACGCAAAGATCGCGGAGAGCGATATCAGACGGCGCGCGAGTTTCTGGCAGATCTAAGAAATCTGAATCAGCGACTGGAGTTCGAACACGAGTTGGAACGCTCGTTTGACTCGGCCGAGCCCCGACGTATTTCTTTTCCGAGTCGTGAATCGCAGTCGAAGCCATCGCGCATCGCAATCGACTCACTAGCGATCCTTCCTTTGGTGAATAACTATCCCGATCAAAGCATGGAGTATTTCAGCGACGGTGTCAGCGAAAGCATGATCAATACGCTTTCGCGGCTGTCGGATCTGCGTGTGATGGCGTGGAGCACTGTGTCGCGATACAAGGGCCGGCAAGTGGATCCACGGCAAGCGGGTCGAGAGCTCGCAGTGCGCGCAGTGTTAACCGGACGATTGATGCAGTTAGCTGATCGCATGGTGATCAAGTTGGAGATGGTTGACGTCGACGATGGTTCACAACTGTGGGGCGATAGCTATAGCTGTAAACCAGCGGAGATACTCGACCTCGAGACGGAAATCTCGCGTGAGATCTCAGAGAAGTTATTACTGAGACTAACTAACGAAGAGAAAAAACAACTTGCACAACGTCCGACCGACAACGTCGAGGCGTATCACGCTTATCTCAAAGGACGCTACTGCTGGGCCAAACGTAGTGATGCTGACGTCAGGAACGCGATTGAGTATTTCAAAAAAGCTATTGCAGCAGATCCTGATTACGCGCTCGCTTACGTCGGTTTGGCGGATGCGTATCTCGTGCTTGGAGGGTTTGGCATTGCGACGCTGGCGCCGAAGGATGCTTTCCCAAAAGCCCGCGAAGCGCTCGTGAGGGCGCTCGATATCGACGACACCTTAGCTGAGGCTCACGCTTCGTTTGCTTACTGTCTCGGAAATTACTACTGGGACTGGACCGTCGCGGAACGTGAGTTCAAGCGTGCATTGGAACTGAAACCAGGTTACGCGACTGCGCACCTTTGGTACGGCTTTATCTATCTCGCCGCGATGGGGCGTTTGGACGAAGCCATTGCAGAACTAAGGCAAGCGCTTGAACTCGATCCACTTTCGTTGCCGACCGGTTCGAATATCGGGCTGCTGCTTTACGTTGCGCGTCGTTATGACGAAGCACTCGAACACTTTCGCAAAAATCTCGAAATCGATCGAAGTTTCTTCTACACGCACTGGCAGATGGCTTTGGCTTACGAGCAGCTTGGCAGGTACGACGAAGCAATCGCAGGGTATCAGCAAGCCATTGCACTTTCAGCCACGAGCACGCTTCCGCGCGCACTGCTCGCGCGCACCTATGCGCTGTCTGGACGAAAGAGTGAAGCAACCGCGCTGCTCGATCAGTTGTGTGAGCTTTCCACGCAGAGCTACGTCTCACCGTATCGCATCGCTGCTGTGTATGCAGCGCTGGGAGATAAGGACCGCGCGTTCAAGTGGCTGGAGCACGCTTATGATGGTCGTGATTGCTGGTTGATTTGGTTGGCAGTTGATCCGGTTGTTGACGAGCTTCGTTCCGATAAACGCTTTGCGGATCTACTCGATAAGCTCGGCCTCGGGCGTGTCCTTGGAGTGCGGCGGCCTGACGCCGCTTTGGAATCGAGCGCGGCGGATGGGCCAAAGCGGCGTCAAGCCGCCGCACTCCAAAGAGGTGCGTTATTGGTAGCGTTCGTGATTGCGTTAGTCGTTGTAGGTTTTCTGCTCGTCAAGTTCCTCACACGAAACAAGGCGGTCAGCGGTCCTGCAGTGCTTGACTTTGCTCAGGTGACATACGAATCAGGCCCGGAGTTCTTTCCTTCACTTTCGCCTGACGGCAATTCGATCGCTTACGCGAGCCGCGCGTCAGGCAACTGGGATATTTATCTTCGAAGCGTTAGCGGCGGCGGCAACGCGATCGATCTAACAAAGGATTCTTCGACTGACGATTCTCAGCCGGCTTTCTCGCCCGATGGACAGCGCATCGCCTTTCGCTCTGAGCGCGAAGGCGGAGGCGTGTATGTAATGAAAGCCAATGGTGAGTCGCCAGTTCGCGTTTGCGACTTTGGCTACAGTCCTTCGTGGTCTCCTGATGGCGGGCAACTTCTCGTCGGTACAGAAAAGATTCCGCAGCCGTCAACACGTCCGACAAAGAGTCAGCTCTGGAAGATCGATTTGAAGACGGGCCAGCGCGAGTTAGTGTCAGAAGGAGATGCGCTGCAACCCACCTTCTCACCGCATCAGAAACGCATCGCATATTGGAGCCGGCCCGACAGATACGGACAACGCGAGCATATATGGACCATTCCGGCCGCCGGCGGTCAAGCAGTTGCCATAACTGACGGCTCCTCCACGGATCTCAATCCGGTGTGGTCGCCTGACGGTAAGTATTTGTACTTCTCGAGCAATCGCGGTGGTAGTTCCAACATCTGGCGTATTGCGATCGACGAAGATACGGGCGTAACTTCCGGTCGTGCCGAAGCTGTGACTGCGATCGGCGCGACGACTTCGGTGTTACATCTCAGTTTTTCGCGCAACGGCCGACTCGCGTATTCCGCGCAAACTGAGATTAGAAATCTGCGCAGCGTCGCGTTTGATCCAGTGCAGGGAGTTGTGGGAAAGCCGGTTTCGATTACGCAGGGTTCGATGCAGTTGTGGTTTCCTGATGTTTCGCCGGATGGACAATGGTTAACCGCCTACTCGATGGGCCAGGAGCGGCACATCTACGTGATGCGCACCAATGGTGCGGAGCAGCGCGATCTCACGCCTGACAGTTTTCGTCATTCGTGGCCGCGATGGTCACCCGATGGTCAACGCATTGTGTTTACGTCGCGTCGCACCGGTGAATACGAGCTTTGGGTAATCAATCGCGATGGATCAGGGTTGCGACAACTCACGCAGAGTTCAGGCGGTCATTATTCACCGTGGTCTCGTGACGGAAGCATGATCGCGTATTCCATTCACACGCCGCGCAATGATTGCGTCATCATTAATCCGGAGAAACCTTGGGCCGATCAAAAGTTGATCTATTTGCCGCAGCTTAGTGATGCGAGTTTGGCGTTTGAGGGCTGGTCATGGTCGCCGGATGGAAAGAAGTTAGCGGGTATCAAGCACCTGCCGAATGGTGTGCATTCGGGTATCGGGATCTACGATCTTGAGTCGAAGAGTTACGACTGGTTAACTGATTTCGGCGACTGGCCACTGTGGTTGAACGACAACCGTCACCTGTTATTTGTCAGTCAGGGCAAACTGTTTTTGTTCGACACTAACTCGCGCAAATACCGCGAAGTGTTTGTGGTTACGGATCAGGACGTCGACATCGGCAGCGCCGCCCTCTCCCGTGACAACCACACGATCTACTTCACCTACGTCACCTCCGAAGCCGACATCTGGCTAATGGACCTCGCCCACGAGTAATTATTTTTAGCCACAAAGAAGCACAAAAAGCACAAGCACATCACGACGACTCGTCCAAAATCCGTTCAAGTTCTGCGATCACTTCGAAGTCTTTCGGCCGGCCCGCTGCGCGTTTTACTTTGATTAGTCGTTCCAGGTTCACACAGAGACATTTCACGCCGCCAATCTCGACCTCGATCGTTTCCGAACACAATCGTTCATAGCCGCCACCGCCCACGATTTCTCCCAGCAGATCCAGTGGCCCAAGAGTTGTTATTAATGTAAAGTTCAGACCTCTTTTTAAAGTCTCAGTACTCCAATCAAACGGCAATCCTGGCGGTGCACCTCGCAAGTAAGGTTCAATTGGTGCGAGTGCATTAACGATTCGTGCAAGGTTGTCACTGCTTCGACCATACACGATGTCGAGATCGTATGTGAGTCGAGCTGAACCGTGAGCAGTCGCCGCAGCACCACCGACAATGATGAATTCAACTCCATGTTCGGTGAGCAAACGGAGTAGCGCGTTAAAGTCGGTCACTTCCGTGAGCGGGCCTTCCTCCCGGCGCGGCGGAGCTCTTCGGCAAACTTTTGAAGTTTCATTAATCGTTGGAAGCGTTGGTCAACCGTGAGGCGGAGGTTTTCGCGAATCAAAGTAACGTCGACATCTTTTTTGTAAGCTTCGATAACCGCGTCCAGACCTGATTTTTCCTTCGCTGGTTCCATCGCCGACATTATAGCAGGGCCAATCAGCGAAGACTGCTAGAATGCTCGTATGCACTGTCCGAGGTGTCAGAGTGAGCGGATTCAGAGGGATTTTGATGATGCCGTCCTTCTCCTACGTATGGTGGGGATGCACAAGCTGCTCTGCAACAACTGTGGACTCGTTTTCAAGGGCTTCGACCCCCTCGGAGCACATAACCGAGCGCCAGCAGAAGACGCCAAGTCCGACGACAATCGCCGTCGTGGGCCGCGATTTTATGCCCATTTGCCAACCGCCATCTCGCTAATCGACGGTAACCCGCTGGGCGGCAAGGTCTCTTACTCGCAGCCGTCGCGCGGTCATTGTGAGGCGATCAGCACGTTTGGCATGCGTTTGTCCCTCGTGGGCACGCGCTTCTCCGAAGCAGAGTTATCACGCATCGGACGACTGCTTTTCATCCGAATCGATCTGCCCGAAGGGCCGACTGAAGCTGTTGTGGCAATCGTCACTTCAGACCGTGCCGGCGAGGAAGGCAAGAAAAAGTGGATACTCGGCGTGAAGATCCACCAAATCTCAGACGCTGACCGCGAACGCCTTACCACTTATCTCGAAAAACGCGCGAAAGGCGAGCCCCTCATCCTTCCCGACTAACACCCGCACGCGCGCTTTTGTTTTTCGCACCGCTCGCGCAAAATGCCTCTTATGTCTCTTGCTACCAAACCCTTAACTATCATCGTCACACTCTTGCTCTGTCTGGCCGGTCTCGGCGGCTGTCACACGCCCGCCAACAGCGATCGCATAACCCGCGAGCCCACAACAAACGCCGCCGCCCCCAAATACGGCTATCAAATCGTCAACATCTGGCCGCACGACAGCAACGCTTTCACGCAAGGTTTAATCCTAGCTGATGGAAAATTGTTGGAGAGCACCGGTGAGGAAGGGCGTTCGAGCCTGCGTAGCGTCGATCTCCAGACCGGAAGAGTCTTGAAGAAAGTCGACGTCCCCCCGCCGTATTTCGCCGAAGGCATCGCCTTGCTGAATGGCAAGATTTACCAGCTCACCTGGCAACACAAGTTGGGCTTTATTTATGACGCACAGACCTTCGAGCGTGTCGGGCAGTTTAATTACACAGGCGAAGGTTGGGGACTGGCGACTGATGGCCAGTCGTTAATTCTGAGCGACGGGTCGAGTCGAATCAGGTTTCTGGATCCGAATAACTTTCGCGTTACGAAGACGATTACCGTGCTCGACGGCACGACTCCAATCGATCAGCTCAACGAGCTCGAGTATGTGCAAGGATCGATTTACGCGAACGTCTGGCACGAAGACCGGATCGCGATTGTCGATCCGCAAAACGGACATGTCACAGGTTGGATCGACTTGCGCGGTCTGATGCCCGAAGGTGAGCTACAAGATGCGGAAGCGGTGCTGAATGGCATTGCCTACGATCAGGCGAACGACAAACTTTACGTGACAGGCAAACTGTGGCCGAGACTGTTTGAGATAAAAGTCAAACGATAATTTAAAGAATGCACTTCTTGACCTACTTCCGGGCATTTTCTTACGCCATGATTGCGGTGGCGATGCTGGCGCTTGTCCTCGCAGGTGGATTGAGCGCCGGACTCGCGCTCGTATTCTTGGTGGTGATGGTCGGAAGTTGGCTGCTCGAAAACACTAAATGGCAACTGCCCGAACGTTACGGTTTAGGAATTGTCCTACTCTCGATCCCACTCTTCTATCTCGACTGGCAATATCAGAAAGTGAGTGGTGAACCGGCAGAACGCCTGGGCGTCACGGCGCTCGCACACCTGATCGTTTTTCTGTCCGCGGTGAAACTCCTTCAAGTTAAGAAGGATCGCGACTGGGTTTTTCTTTACCTGATTTCGTTCTTTGAAATTCTGTTGTCTGCGGGCTTGAGTTTTAGTCCGGTATTTCTTGGCACTCTCACACTCTATTTGTTGTGTGGTCTGTCGGCAGTCACGGCTTTTGAGATTCAGAAAGCGCGACGTTCGGTCGCTTACACAGAGACACGTCTACTTGTGCCGCCTGATTCTCGCGTCTTCAAAAAAGCCGCACGACACTCGTGGCGAAACACTGAAGCCGCGCGTCTTCCATTCGTCGCCGTAGCATTGTTGCTTCTGATCTTCGTCCTCGCATTGCCTTTGTTTTTGATCGCGCCGCGTTCCGGAGCGGCTGCACTCACGCGCAGCGGCGGCGGACTGTCAAACTTCATCGGCTTCTCCGAATTCGTGACGTTGGGCCAGATCGGAACGCTCAAAAGAGATGACGGCGTCGTGATGCGCGTGCGTGTCGAGGAGAATCAAGTTCCACGCGAACTGCGCTGGCGTGGTGTTGCGCTCGATGAATTCACCGGCAACGGTTGGAGGAAGTCGGCGCAAGCGCGACAGTTGGACCCGATTCCGGAGCGTGGCGGCCTCTATCAGGTTGGCACGATCGAATCGCTACATCGACTCACGACACAGACATTTTTTCTCGAGCCGTTGGAATCCGCTGTGCTCTTTACAGGTCCGCGAGTAGTTGCCATTCAAGGCGATTTGCCGTTTGTGCGAGTCGACAGCGAAGGGTCGGTGCAGTCACGCCGTCACGATTTTGAACGGATCATCTACAAAGGTATTTCAGATGCGAACGAGCCGCGCATTGAAGACTTGCGCAGCGATCTGAGACCATATCCGATAGCGTTTTATCGCTATCTGCAACTGCCTGACAACCTCGATCGTCGTATTGGTCCACTCGCCACGAGCATGATCCTCAATGCTGACGCGAGTAATCGTTACGATGCCGCGAAGGCAATCGAATCGCAACTCCAGCGCGATTACGGCTACACGCTGGAGATGAGAGCCGGTGGACCGGATCCACTCGCCGATTTTCTTTTCAACGTCAAGGCGGGTCACTGCGAATACTTTGCAACGGCGATGGTCGTGTTGCTCAGGACACATGGGATCGCCGCGCGCGTGGTCAACGGTTTCTTGCCTGGTGAATACAACGAAGCAGCGGGAGCTTACACGGTCCGGCAGAGCGATGCTCATTCATGGGTTGAAGTCTACTTTCCGGAGACACGTTCGTGGGTGACGTTTGATCCGACACCCCCGGCGGGTCGCGTCCAGCCGGCGCACACAGGTTTCGCGGCGCAGTTGCAGAAGTACGGTGAAGCGCTCGAGTTGCTGTGGTTTCAATACGTCGTTGGCTACGACAAGCAGGAACAGCGTTCACTGGCGACGTCGTTGCACAATCAAGTGTTTGATTACGGCCGCACAGTTTCGGACTTGCTGACGACACTTCGCAGTTATCTGACAGGCAATCTGTTGACATTTGTTCTTGGCGCAATAGCGCTTACGCTGATCGTATTGACGGTGTTATTTGGCCGGCGAACCTTGCGTTGGATTCGTGGGCGCGATGTAAATGCCGAAATCGAAGGAAGAACTTATTCGAGCATTCAGTTTTATGAGCGGCTCATTTCGTTGCTGGAGCAACGTGGGCTGTCGCGCGATCGTCATCTAACGCCGCTGGAGTTTGCGCAGACGTTGAATTCCACTGAAGCGCTGCTCGTTACGCGTGCTTACAATCGCGTGCGATACGGTGGCGAGCGACTCTCAGCGAATGAAAAAAAAGAGGTGGAGCGCGCGTTGTTTGCGCTCGAAGCCGCGGAGAGACGCGGATGAAGACAGATTTACAAATGAAGAAGGTTGGATTTATCAGTCTGGGTTGTCCGAAGAACCTCGTCGACAGCGAGGTGATGATGGGCCACCTCAAGCAAAATGGTTATCAGATTACTGCGGACGCGGCAGACGCCGAGACGATAGTGGTGAACACGTGTGGTTTTATCGACTCAGCAAAAAAAGAATCGATCGAGACCATCCTCGAAGCCGCTCAACTCAAAACGAACGGACAGGCCAAACGTCTAATCGTCGCAGGATGTCTCGTGGAGCGTTATCGCGACGAGTTGAAGGCGGAGATACCGGAAGTCGACGCCTTTATCGGGACCAATCAGATCAACGACATACTCGCCGTTTGCGATCCCAAGACTAATATGCGCTCGCTGCCGGTTGTGCCAATCGGAAATCAGAGCGCGACATATCTCTACGACGAATCAACGCCGCGTGTATTGGCGACACCGTCACACTACGCGTTTGTAAAGATCGCTGAAGGCTGCGACCGGCCGTGTGCGTTTTGCTTCATTCCGCAGATGCGCGGTCACTTTCGTAGTCGCCGTTTCGGATCGATCATCGCCGAAGCACATCAACTCGCGGAAGAGGGCGTGAAAGAGATCATCCTGGTGGCCCAGGACTCATCTCGCTACGGCGAAGATCTCGGCAAGCAGGATGCACTTGCACGTCTGCTTCGGGAGTTGAGCCACGTCGAGGGCATCGAGTGGGTGCGCGTCATGTACACCTATCCGACGCACATCAGCGACAGTTTTCTCGACGTACTCGCGGAAGAGCCGAAGGCGGTGAAGTATCTCGATATGCCTTTGCAACACGCGTCGCAAAATGTACTGAAACTGATGAAGCGTGGTGGCAACCGCGACAGTCTTGAACGACTGATCGAGCGTGTTCGACAGCGTGTTCCAGGAATCGCGGTGCGGACGACGTTTATTTCGGGCTTTCCTGGTGAAACTGAGGCAGATTTCGAAGAGTTGCTAAGCTTCATCAAGAATGTCGAATTCGATCGCGTTGGTGTTTTTACTTACTCGGATGAAGAAGGCACCCCGGCCTTTAATCTCGCGGACAAAGTGCAGCATCGAATCGCGGCGCGCAGGCGAACCAGTCTGATGAAAGAGCAAGCGAAGATCTCGCGCCGCAAGAACAGGTCACGCGTAGGCGAAGTCGTGCGAGTCTTGTTCGAAGGCGAATCGAAGGAGAGCGAACTATTGTGGCAGGGAAGGATGGAAACGCAAGCGCCGGACATCGACGGCTGTGTGCTGATCAACGATGTGCCTGATGGTGTGGCGCCGATGGCGGGAGAGTTTGTGAACGTCGAGATAACGGAAGCACACGAGTACGATCTTATCGGAAGAATTATTGGCCGCGGATGACACGGATGACACGGATTCTTGCGCTGTCGATTGCGACGTGTGGGGTTGGTTATTTGCCGCTGATGCCGGGGACGTTTGGATCGCTGGTTGGTGTGGCGATCTTTTTGTTACTTGTGCGAATGCCGGTGCTGGTAGTGTTGTCGATCCCAGTGATTACTTTCGCTGGGATTTGGGCGGGGTCGCGGACGGAGGAGTTATCAGGACGCAAAGATCCAGGCAAAGTCGTGGTGGACGAAGTCGCAGGCCAGATGATTGCACTGTTACCTTTGACATTCTCCACACACTGGTCCACCGCCGCAGTCATTCTTTCGTTTACTCTTTTCCGCTTTTTCGACATCGTTAAGCCGTATCCTGCCGGCAGATTCGAACGACTGAAGGGCGGCCTCGGAATAATGTGCGACGATCTTGTCGCAGGCGCTTACGCGGCCATCATCGCGTCGATCATTTTGGCGGTTTTGTAGGAGATTCATTTATGCAACGCAAAGAGTCGATTGGAAAAGACGCAACCAGCAAAGAGACGCTCGACGAGCTCGAAGAGAACGAAGAGGTGACTGACGAATCTGAAGACGACGGCGATTTGCCAAGCCCTGACGGTGCGTTTGATGAGTCAGGTGAGTTGAAGGATGCGGACCCCTTATGATTACGGTTTCGGTGTTTCCTCGCTGCTTGTACCACCAATCCATCCACGCCGCCTGAAGAACATCAGCATCGCCAGCGCGACCACGAACATCAGCGCCCAAACTCCGTAGTATCCATACCGCGAATGCAACTCCGGCATGTTGTCGAAATTCATGCCGTAAACACCCGCGATGAACGTCAACGGCAACATGACCGCTGAAAAGATCGTCAACACTTTCATGATCTCATTCAAGCGGTTGGAAACAACTGACAAGTACGCCTCCAGCGATCCACTGATCAAGTCGCGATAGCTTTCAGCCAGATCGACGACGCGCACCAGGTGATCGTAAACGTCGCGATAAAACGGCCGCATGTCTTCCAGGATCAATGAAAACTCGCCACGGCTCATGCGATGTAGAATATCCATCTGCTTTCCGGAGATCCGACGCAGACGCAACACACTGCGTTTCAGGTCCATGATCTCCGAGAGGATCTCATTATTGGGCCGCTTCAAAGTGAAGATATCGTCTTCGAGTTGATCGATGCGTTCGTCAAAATCGTCGAGCACAGGCGAGTAAAAATCCACTACCTGGTCAAGGATCTGATGCAGCAAGAAAGCAGCGCCTCGTTGACAGGCGACGGGAGTCGTATGCAGCAGTTGCTTGACGTTATTGATGCTGCGAAACATCTCGTGGTGATACGTGATGACGTAGTTTGGTCCAAGAAAACCGTCGAGCTCGATTGTGTTGAATCGTTCCGGGCTGGTATCGGCGGTGACACCATGAACGATGAAGTAGATGTAACTCTGAAACTCTTCGACCTTCGGATAGTGGCGATTCTCGCGGCAATCTTCGACGGTCAGCGGATGAAAGTTGAAGACGTCGAGCAACACGCGTTCATCAGCCGTTGTGGGCGCCTCCATGTCTACCCAGATGACAGCGGATTGGTCCTTTAACAGCTCCGGGAGATCTTCCGCTGTGAAGCCCTCTTCGATCTTTGGATGGCCTTTGCGATAAACAAGAATCTCCATTCGTCATCTCCACATGTGCATTTTGCCTCTTTTTGTGGCACATTTCGGCTTTACTTGGCAAGATTATGACAACAAAAATATTCGTAGCCGATGATGTAAGTGAGAGCGGGTTGGGTCCTTTGCGCTCTGCCGGTTTTGTTGTTGAGAAGCGTACCGGACTCCCGCCGGCAGAATTGCGCGAAGCGTTGAAGGACAGTGAAGGACTGATCGTGCGCAGCGAAACGAAGGTAACCGCCGATCTCCTCGACTCAGCCAACAGCCTGCGCGTAATCGGCCGCGCTGGTGTTGGTGTCGACAACATCGACGTTTCCGCTGCGACGATTCGCGGCATCGTGGTGATGAATGCTCCAGATGGCAACACGATCACGACCGCCGAACACACCATTGCGCTACTCATCTCGCTGGCGCGCTCGATCCCGCAAGCGAGTGGTAGTCTGAAGGCCGGACGTTGGGACCGCAAGAAGTTCATCGGCGTAGAACTTCAAGGAAAGACGCTCGGTGTCGTCGGCCTCGGTCGGATCGGGCGCGTGGTAGCTTCGCGCGCGCGCGCGATGGGCATGCAGATCGTTGCCTACGATCCGTTTATTGCTCCCGAGCACGCGCGCGATTTGGAGATCGAGTTGGCGTCGCTGGACGACGTCTACGCGCGTGCTGACTTTCTCACGGTCCACACTCCTTTGACGCCCGAAACGCGGGGTCTAATCGACCGCCAGGCAATCGCAAAAATGAAGAAGGGCGCACGAATAATCAATTGCGCTCGCGGTGGTCTAGTCGATGAGCAGGCACTGTATGAAGCGATCACGAATGGCTCAATAGCCGGTGCTGCTTTGGACGTTTTCGTCGAGGAGCCGCCGCCCGCAGATCATCAGTTGTTACAACTCGAGCAAGTGGTCGTGACACCTCATCTCGGAGCTTCAACTAAAGAAGCGCAGGAAGGTGTTGCGTTCACAGTCGCTGAGCAGATGCGCGATTATCTGTTGACTGGCGCGTTGCGGGGAGCAGTAAATGTGCCCGCGATCAGCATGAAAGAGTACAACCTGATCCAACCTTACGTCGCACTCGCCGATTGTCTCGGACGATTTCAGGCGCAGCTTGTCGATAGAGTGGTGAGTGAAGTCAAAATTGAATTCGCTGGTGAAGTAGTTGACCTCGATGCGGCGCCAGTGACGCGCGCATTTCTTGCCGGCCTGTTGCGAGATGTGAGTGCTCGCGTCAATGCAGTCAACGCGTTTCTGATCGCAGAAGAGCGTGGTATCAAAGTAACGACCACCTACATTCGCACTGGCGACATGGCTCCAGCGATTCGCACACAGATCAGCGACGGGCATTCGACGCGGAGTTTAGCCGGAACGCTCTTCGGCTATGGCGGGCAACGACGTGAAGGGCGTATAACTGAGATCGACGGTTTCCACCTTGAAGCGACACCGCGCGGGCACATGCTGGTAACTCGCAATCACGACGTGCCGGGTGTCATTGGCAGCATTGGCACGATGCTGGGCCAGGGCGGTGTGAACATCAGTCACTTTCATCTCGGACGCCGCGAGCGAGGCGGCGAAGCCATGGCCGTGATCGAAGTCGACGCGCCGCTCAGTAAACAAACATTGCAATCCCTGCGTTCGCTTGAACAAGTGATCTCCGCCCAGCCGATCGAGCTTTAGGTAGTCACGGATTTCACGGATTTGACCCGGATTCAATCCGTGTTATCCGCGGCTTGTTTTAATTCCCGGAACAATCGGGCCAAGTCTGCGGCTTGATAGTTGGCGTTTAGGCCACTCGGATTGGGCAAGACCCAAAGCACTGTATCGCCGATGCATTCCTCTTGCCTGCCGACCAGCGCTTTCGGTTGATTAAACGCAGTCCGATACGCGCCCAGCCCCAGCACTGCCAGAATACGCGGGTGATAGCGCAACACTTTCGCTCGCAAACGTTCGCCGCCCGCTAGGATCTCTTCTTTCGTCAACTGATCTGCACTCGCCGTCGCTCGCATAACAACGTTCGTGATCCCATAACCACTCTTCAACAGCTCGCGTTCTTCAAACGGCGACAATATGCGATCTGCGAAG
Organism: Pyrinomonadaceae bacterium; assembly: GCA_035248565.1. Lineage (GTDB taxonomy): Bacteria > Acidobacteriota > Blastocatellia > Pyrinomonadales > Pyrinomonadaceae > PSRF01. The sequence goes on from DATFHH010000023.1 coordinate 26,196, forward strand.
CCCGCGGCGTAGAGCGCCGGCCAAAAGCGATTTCCCGGACGCGCGAAGTGATGGCCCACCGCTGCTGTGTAAAGACCCGGATTGATGCCGCAGAAAAGCACGCGCAGATCGGGAGCGATGACGTCACGAACCGTCTTCTCGACGGCGGCAAGGAGCTGTTCCTTTGTTGGTTTCCAGGGCTTGATCACAGACGCAGGTCAGTAGACGTCGAAGTGAGTCTGGCGTGAAGTACTCTGTTTTGAAACTCGATCGATCACTGTCACTTGCAGCAAATAACGACCCGGCAACAATTCGCTCAACGGGATCTCGGCCGCGTAAGGAAGTCGCTCGAGGTCCGCAACACCTTCAGTATTAACTTTTCGCAAAGCAGTCGTGATCACCGGCTGACCGTCGCGTATGACTTGCACCTGGACCGCAACATCCGGTTTCTGGTCCGTCGGTGCAAAAGTCGTGTTATAGGCGAACAGCAGAAAACGTAAAGTCGAATCGCGGTTGAATTGATGACTCGCACTCAACGCAACCGGACTGACGCCACTTGGATTCGATACGTTCGTTATCATCGATTGTGTGCGTTCGCCAAGAAGCAGGCTGCTCATCGCCAACTTCTTCTTTGTCAAATCCGGTATTTCAATCCAGGCGTGAGCACTTCCAACGTTTCCACTTTTGTCATCGCGCGCTGCGACGCGCACCTGATATAGACCGGGCGCCAAATTTGCCGGATAGGTGAACGTGATGTCATTGCGATAACTCTTCGCCGCCTCCAGACTCGGCGCGGTCGTAACGATTCTTTCCAGGAAACTCGCTTTCGCAATGCCTTTCTCATCGAAATAAACGCCGCTGAGATCGATGACTGCCTGAATCTTTCCGTCCGGCTGTTCACCGAACACCAGAAACTCGCCGGGCGTTTGAATGGCAGTTGAAGCCATCGATCCTTTGCCGGCGACGTCGTAGTAGTTAACACTGATCAGTATCGGCAAATTTCTTACGGGATAAGCCGCCATGATCGACTCGCGAAGTTTGGCCGCAGGTGTCGAGGTCTTTTGCGGTTGGGCCGGAGATTTAGCGACAACTGGCGCCGGCGTAGGATCGAGATCGAAGTAGCCCTTTCGAACTCTTACAATCAGATCAGGTCTACCGACCAATTTGACCTCGAGGTTACGAAATCTTCCTTGCTTTTGTGATTCTGCATCAGGCTTCCACGCCAGCAGGTAATAAGTAGATGTTTCTTTAATCGCGGGCGCGAGACCTTTCTTCAGATCGTTCGTGTTGAAGATTGCTTTGCCGCCAGTGTCGACTGCGAGCGCGTTCATGCCATCCTGAGATACCGAGAGTTCCTCGTGAGAAGAAAGATTGAGACGGCCGGTTGGATCAAAGGCTCTTTCCGTACTGGCATCTTGCAGCGACGCCACCAGTCCGCGCGTATCCATTGAATAGATGACCACGCCATTTTTGGCGGCCGTGCTGGTGATGTCGCGGATTTGCGAGATGGAGTCACTGCGACGATTCTCGATCAGAAACCCACCCGAGAGAAAGAAAAGAACCTTTCGCCCCGGAAGATTTCTGGCTGTTTGGGCCAGACGCTGGAGACCAGTCAAAGTATTCTGGTTCAGGCGTGCTGCTTGCGACTGCATCGCTTGTGCACGCGCGCGAACAATTCCTGCGGCTGTGTCACGAGTCATGCCGGGATTGAGACGCAGAGTTTCGCTCACGAAGAAATCAAAAACATCGCGATCGAGACGATCGATCAACAATGCTTCGTACTCGCTCATCGGTGGTCTGTCAGCATCGCGCACCGAGTATGGCTTCGAGGTGAGACGGTCCAGTGCTGTTCGTAATACTGTGCGATCGGTGGTCAATTGTTGAAGAAACCCGATCTGTCCCGTCGCGCAGGCGATTGCTGCCTGATCGTTCTGGCCCATCTCATTATCGATGAAGTGATTGATAACTTTTTTAGCGGCGACCAGGCCGCCGAGGTCCATGTGGAAATCGTCGATGTAGAAGAAGACGATGCGACCGCGATCGAGTGGCACAGGACGTTTCAGGTTTAGCGTGGTTGCGCCGCGCGCAGCGGCTAGTTGGCTTTCTTCATTACTGCCGGCGGCGATCTCTTCGAATGCTTCGATCCCGCGCGGTTTACCATCAATGCGCAATTCGAAATTGTCTTTGGCGAGTCCGTTTATAAATTTTCCTTGCTTGTTAAAGACCATCACGTCGGTCTGGACCAGCTCGGTGTAGACACGTACAACGTCTTCTGGTGACTTTTGTGGTGAGGGCGTTGCGGTCTGCGCCGATGCGGCCGACCATCCGGCCAGAAGAAACAGGAACATCGAAAAAGTACGGCGAACAAACATAAAACCTTTCGATAACTATGCCACAGATTTTCGCTAATAACACGGATTGGCTTGTCAATCCGTCCTAATTCGTGAAAATCTGTGTTTCCTGATGCGAGAAATGGGAAACGGCAACGATATAACGGTGAAGCTCGATCGCGTGAGCAAGAGCTTTGGTGAGTTCACTGCGGTCAAGGAGTTAAGTCTCACGGTGCGCGCCGGAAGAGTGTTCGGCTTGCTTGGTCCAAATGGCGCAGGCAAAACGACGACGATCCGAATGATCGTCAACATCACTGCACCTGACTCCGGCGCCATCACTTTGTTCGGCCGCAAGATCGACGCGGAGCTCCAGAACCGTATCGGCTATCTTCCCGAAGAGCGCGGGCTATATCGACGGATGAGAGTTGTGGACCAACTGCGGTTCTTTGCCGAACTCAAGAACGTGCGCGGCAAGGGAGTCGAAGCAAAGATCGACGAGTGGCTCGCGCGTGTGAAACTGTCCGACTGGAAGAACAAGCGCTCGATGGATCTGTCAAAAGGCATGCAGCAGAAGATCCAGTTCATCACATCGGTGATTCACGATCCGGATCTGCTGATCCTCGACGAACCGTTTTCCGGTCTCGATCCGATCAATGTGGAGTTGTTGAAGGAGATCGTTCTCGACCTCAAACGTGCCGGCAAGACGATCATCTTTTCCACGCACCAGATGGAAGTTGCAGAGAGGATCTGCGACGACATCTGTCTGCTGAACCGTTCAGAGAAAGTGTTTGAAGGGAGTTTGCGCGACATTAAGCGCAGTTTTGGACGCAACTCGGTTGCAGTTCGTTGCGAAGGTGGAAATGGTGTATTGGACGATCCGGCGTTAGTGAGCAAGCTCGTGCGTCATGCTGACGAGGCGCAGGCGCTGCTTGCTGCGGGCGCTGACGCGCAAGTGCTGCTGCGGCGTTTGATCGACGCAGGCGCTGTGATTGGAAAGTTTGAAATGGTCGAACCAAGTCTCAACGACATTTTCATTACGAAGGTGACTGAAGCGGCATGAGAAAGTTTTTTGCAGTAGTCAAACGAGAATACATGCAACGTGTGCGGGCAAAGATGTTCATCGTCTCAACTATCTTGCTGCCGCTCGTGATGTCGCTTTTCATCCTTGTGCCGGCGATCATTCTCAGCATCGATACAGGCTCGCCGATGCGTCTTGCAGTCGTAGACCAAACCGGCAAGGTGTACGGGCATCTGAAGGGGGCGCTGGAGAGTGACGACTCAAGACAAGGCGCCGATAACGCGACCAGGCGAGGCGGCAGACGCTTTGGAAGATTTGTGTTGCAGGAAGTGAACGCGAATGGGCAATCGCTGGATCAGCTTAGAACGAATCTGGACCAACGTTTACGCGCGCGAGACCTCGATGGTTATTTGATCCTGCCGCCCGAATTTCTTCAGAGCGGTCAGGTTGAATTCTTTAATCGCAATCCCGGTGATCTTTTGTCGAATGGAACACTTCAGTCAGCATTGAACCGCGCCATTCGTGAACAGCGACTGATCGAGGCGAAGGTCGACACTAAAACGAGGCAAGAGCTTTTTGAACCAGTGTCGCTCCAGTCTGTTAAGGTCGGCGATGGCAAAGCCGAACGTGATTCGGGTGAGAGTTTTGAGCTCGTATTTGGTGTTGGATTCGTTATGTATCTTGCGATTCTGATGTATGGGCAGATCGTATTGGGAGCAGTGATTGAAGAGAAGGAGACGCGCATCGCCGAGATCTTGTTTTCGTCAGTGAGACCGTTTGCGTTGATGATGGGAAAGCTGGTTGGTGTCTCGCTGGTGGCGTTGACGCAGCTTGCGATTTGGGGACTCGCTTTCAGCGCGTTTGCTTTGTACGGAGCAGCCGCGCTCACAGCCAACGGCTTGCCCGCAAGGATTCCGAGAGTTCCATTTTCATACTATATTTACTTCGGTCTATTCTTCCTGCTCGGTTACTTTATCTACGCAACGGTTTATGCGCTGGTTGGATCGATGGTAACGACCGCACAAGAAGGCGGACAACTGGCGATGCCGATCATTTTGATACTAGTTGTCAGCTTCTATCTGTTTCTTCCGGTGAGCCGTAGTCCGGATTCATCGTTCTCTTTTTGGGTATCGATGTTGCCGTTCTCGGCGCCGGTCGCGATGCTGGTCCGTATTGTGACGCAGACACCTCCGGTTTGGCAGATCGCGCTATCGTTATTCATTGGCGTCTGCACTGTGTTTGCGATCATGTGGGTCGCGTCGCGCATTTATCGTGTTGGAATGTTGATGTACGGCAAGCGCGCCTCAATTCCTGAAGCGTGGCGTTGGGCCAGGCAAGCATGATTGAAGTCGAGAAAAAGTTTCGTTTGACAAAACGGCAGCGCGATGCGGTGTTGAAGCGTCTTCCGGATCTTGGTGCGACTTTGCAGCATGAAGAGTTTGAAGAGAACACGCTTTACGCTGGCGAGGCGTTGAATAGCGGTACGTGCGTGTTGCGGCTGCGGCGCGTCGGAGGAAAAGCGACGCTCACGTACAAGAAGCGACTTCCTGGTGCGTCTGCGATCAAGCAGCAACGCGAAGAGGAGACTGTGATTGCAGATCCCGAAGCGATGGAAGCGATACTTGAAGCACTCGGCTTCACGCCCGCACTCGTTTACGAAAAACGGCGACAGACGTGGCGGTTAGGGAATACGGAGATCGTGATCGACGTCTTGCCGTTTGGCTTGTTTATGGAGATCGAGGGAAGGATAAATCAGATCAAGGCAGTGGAACGAAAACTGGGATTGAAAGGTCTGCGAGCAGAGCACGCTACCTACCCACAACTCACGCAGAAGCACGGAAAGCTTTATGACGGCTTGATTGAGGCACGTTTTTAGCCGCGGCTATTTTTTCCGAAGAACATATCTACCGACATTTTCACTGACGTAAAACTCTTCAGCTATATACCCCGCATCGAAAGCGCGAGTGAACGCCTCGCGCGTCGTGGCGCGCCAGTATTCGTGATTCGCAGTGATCTCCGCAGGAATCTCAATGATGATGTCGTCATCGTGAACAACACGCGGCGCGGTAGCAGCCTGTATTCGCGACGCGACTCGCTCGCTTTCCAACAACCACGTAACCCACAATCGATCCGTCCCAAACCGGTGCAGAAAACTCGAAGTCACTCCGTAGTAATCAACGTAATAACGATCCGAAATAACACCCAGCTTCGCAAAATTGAGATGCGCATTCCGCGACTGCAATGGATCAAACGTCCAGGTGATGCGTTTGACGCCGAGCTTTAACGCCTCCTCGCGCTGTGCACGCTTCAACAAAAAACCAAGATTGTGTGAGCGATACTCCATAACGATCCCCAGCATGTCTGAATGAATGATTGTTTCACCATTCAGTATTCCCGGAAAACCGAACACAAAACCCACCATCCGCCCTTCCGCAAACGCACCGATCAAGATCGCGCCCACTTCCTTCTGCGGCTTCAGCGCAAGCGCCGGATAAATTTCGAGATCTTCAACGCCCCAGATCTCTTTTTGCAGGCGCTCAACCTCGCGCATTTCGGCGAGCGTCTCGATCTCACGTATCACGATCGTTACCGGCGTGCTCATGAAACTTTGAACTAAATCAGTAGACCCGCGATCAGCTCTTTGAGCCAATTCACGTCGATCGGTTTGGTGACGTAAGCGTCAAACCCCGAAGCTTTGGCATCGGAACGGAAGTCGTCTTCCTGATGTGCCGTGACAGCAATGATAGGAACGTTTTTGAGTCGCTCGTTCTGCCGGATCAACTTTGTCGCCGCAAAACCATCCATCAACGGAAGTGTGAGGTCCATCAGGATCACGTCGGGATTCTCGCGAATGGCCGTGTCGACTGCAACCTGACCATTTTCGGCTTCGAATACGATGAAGCCCTGGTCTTCGAGCTCGAGACGCATGAACAGGCGAGTGTCCTCGAAGTCTTCGACCAAAAGCAGCTTTAGATCTTTTGAATTCCGATCGTGCATAGGTCGGGAACTCTATGTTCCCGCTAAACACGATGTCAAGGCGAACCACCTTGGAGTGCGGCGGCCTGGCGCCGCTTTGGCCTCGATCAGACGCGATCGATAACAAAGCGGCGCCAGGCCGCCGCACTCCAAAAGAGCGAAACAAATTTCCGGGCTCGCTCGTTAAAGACCGAGAGTATCAGTTTTTCATCCCTTTTTGAGGCAGGAAACATGAAACGCTTAGTAATAGTCATTGTCCTGGTGATTCTTGCCGGCTTTGCTGGTGTGGTGGTCCGTTCCTCTTCACGCGGGACAATCTCTGAGCTTCGCGGGATGGTTGCCCATCACGACGCAACCGAAGTGCGGCAGGAGATACGTCAGAATTACGAATTATCACCCGGTGCACGAGTCGAGCTGACCGGTCTGAATGGCGCAGTGAAGATCGAAACGTCAGACACCAAGACCGCGGAAGTTTACATCGAACGCACCGCCTCGTCGCAGGAAGCACTCGACCAGCGTAAGGTTACCGTCGAGGTCAATGAGAACGCGTTGCGGATTCGCGGAGACAAGGGAGAAGGTGGTTTTTGGGCCCGGCTGTTTGGATGTCATGCCGAAGAACGTGTGAGTTTGAAACTGCCGCGCGAGGTTTCGCTTTACGCGAAGGGCGTGAATGGATCGTTTGTGACGAGTGAGATCGACGGCGCGGTTGACGTCGCAGGCGTGAATGGTCGAGTGCAGATTGCAAACGCGGTTGGCAGAGCGACGTTCAAAGGCATCAACGGCAACATAGTAGTCGGACTGAAGAGCATCGCTCAGGATGGAGTTGACTTGAGCGGTGTTAACGGCAACATCGAGCTTCAACTTGGTGAAGATGTGAACGCCGACCTTGATGCGCACGGCATGAATGGACGCATCGTTTCGGATCTGCCGAACGTGTCGATCGACAAGAGTAAGCGAGGTAATTACTGGGCGCGCATTGGTAACGGCGGCACTGGCATCACTGCGAAAGGAATTAACGGTAACATCCGCCTGACCCGTACCCCTGTGTAGAACTATCCACAGATTACGCAGATTCTGTGTAATCTGTGGATGGCTTTTAGAATGGTTTACGAGTTGTAAGCGTCGGCGCATTCCACGCACGCAGCTTCTCATTCCACTGCGGCAACGTCTCACTCAAAAACTTATTCACCTCCTCAACACGCGCGCGATACACTGGTTGGATCTCCGCAAAGTACTGCCGCTGTCCAGCCGTTGGACCAAAGTTTGTATCGAGTGAATAGAACAGGTTGCCAATATCATCAACAACCTGCGATCGTCCCGGGAAACCCAAACCCTCATCACGGGACGCCAGCCGATCCTCGAGTGTATCGACGTTCTTGATGTAATCCTCGAGCGCCTTCATCAGCTCCTTGTCCGGTTCCTTGTTCAACGTCTTCATCGTCGTCTGGGCTTGCTTGAGTTGCTCCTTCACGCTGTCGAGAAAACGCAGCGACGTGTTGATAGTCGATTGCATATCCCGCAACTTAGTCTGCATGTCGAGCGTCTCTTGAAGCTCAGCCCCTGACGTGCTGATGTTTGGATCCAGCTTCACTTCCACTCGCTCTTCAAAGGTCTTGTCGTTGACCGTCAGCTTAACGGTATACGTGCCGGGCAACACTTGCGGACCGCGCGGCGCGCCGCCGAAAGCGAGTTGCTCCTCGGTTGGCGGACGACGAACTTCAGGACCACCGAACCGCAGGTTCCACGTCACGCGGTTAACACCTTTTTCACGAGATGGACGTTCGACATCCTGCACGAGCTTGCCATCGCGATCGAAGATTTGGACTTTGAACGTCGCTTTGTCGTCGAGCTTCTCTTTCAAATAGTAAGTTATCAACGCGCCATTCGGAGGATTAGGCCCGGCAAACGCTTTGTCGCCTGTTCCGTAACGAGTGAAGCGCGACGAGTAACGCAGTGCAGGCCGCACGGAAAATAGGTAGGCGTTGCTGTTCAGGATCTGCGGCGTCATTTGTTGGATCACAGCCGCGTCGTCGAAGATCCAGATGCTGCGCCCATGCGTTGCGAGGATCAGATCGTTTTCGCGTGGGTGAATCAGGATGTCGTGGACCGCAACGTTCGGCAGATTCTTGAGATTTAGCTGAATCCAATCCTTGCCGCCGGTATACGACACAAACAGCCCCAGTTCAGTACCCGCGTAAAGCAGGTTCGTATTCTTCGGATCCTCGCGGACGATCTGGACGTAAGCCTTCGCCGGCAGATTGCCGGAGATGTTGGTCCACGTTCTGCCGCCATTGGTTGTTTTGAAGATGTAAGGCCGGAAATCGTCAAACATGTGGCGCTCAAAGGCCACGTAAGCCGTGTTGGCGCTGGTCCGTGATGGTTCGACATGTGATACAGGTGAATTGGCCGCAAGACCCGACACGTTCTTGATCAGATTGGTCCAGTTCTTACCGCCGTCTGTCGTGACTTGCAGATTCCCATCGTCAGTGCCGACCCAGATTTGTCCTCTCTGAACAGGCGATTCGGCGATGCTGATAATTGTCGAGTGATACTCGGCAGTTGAGTTTTCGATTGCCACAGGACCACCGGCATCTTTGAGTTTCTCAGGATCGTTGGTGGTCAGGTCCGGACTGATCTGTTCCCACGTCTTACCAAAATCCGTCGACTTGAAAACGACGTTGCCGGCGAAATAAACAGTTGTTTTATCGTGTGCGGAAAACACAATCGGCGTGTTCCAGTTGAAACGATACTTCTGGCCTGCGGCAGGACCACCGCCACTGCTGTGACCCCACGGATTCACTAACTGTTGCTCGCGACTACGCATATCGGTCCAGACAATATCGCCGCCTTGCGATTCTGAAAGATAAAGCTCGGGATTGTCGGGATGATTGATCATGTAGAAGCCATCGCCGAAGCTGACCATGCGCCAATCGTCATTCATAATGCCCGCAGGTTCGCGTGTGCGGCTTGGTCCAGTCCACGAACCGTTGTCCTGAAGTCCGCCCATGATGTAATAAAACGGAAGACGATTGTCAGCATGGATCTGGTAGAACTGGCCCATCGGAATGTTGTAAACGGCTTCCCACGTCTCACCGCCGTCGTAAGTTACCGCGATGCCGCCGTCCTGACCGTGCCACATTCGTTTCGGGTTTTTGGGATCGAGCCAGAGCGCGTGATAATCGATGTGCGTGCGGCCGGTGATCGAACGAAAAGTCTTGCCGCCATCAACCGAAGTGAACAGAGTTGATGCGACCGCGAAGATGTGATTCTCGTTTGTTGGATCTACGCGCACGCGTGTGTAGTAAAAACCACGCGAGACGATGTCAGTGTTTTTCGAAACGAGTTTGAAAGTCTCGCCGCGATCGTCCGACCGGTAAAGCGTTCCGTCTTTTGCTTCGAGAAGTGCGTAGACGACGTTCGGATTACTCGGCGCGACGCGAATGCCGATGCGCCCGATTAGTTTTGGCAAGCCGTTGGTCAACTTGTTCCAGGTGCGGCCACCGTCAACCGATTTATAAATGCCGCCCTTTTCGCTGCCGCTGCGATGCGTCCAGGGCTTGCGCTCAAAACTCCACATACCTGCATAGAGAATGTTTGGATTCGTCGGATCGATCTCGAGATCTGCGACGCCGTGTTGATTGTCGATATAGAGTGTTTTGGTCCAGGTCTTACCACCGTCAGTGGTCATGAAGACGCCGCGCTCTTCGTTTGGACCAAATGCGTGTCCGAGTGCGCCAATGTAAACGATGTCAGGGTTCTGAGGATTAATGACGATCGCGGAAATATGTTCGCTGTCTTTCAGGCCCATGTGCTGCCAGGTCTTACCACCATCAGTCGATTTGTAAACACCATCGCCAAACGAAACGCTATTGCGGACGTTTGATTCACCAGTGCCAACCCAGACTACTTCTGGATTGCTCGGCGCGAGCGCGACGTCGCCGATGGAGATTGTGCCTTGTCGTTCGAAGATCGGTTTCCATGTGACTCCGCCGTTCGTCGTTTTCCAAAGTCCGCCAGACGCGCTCGCGACGTAAACCACGTTGGGATCGCCTGGCACACCTTCGACGTCGGCGACGCGTCCGCCCATGATCGCAGGACCGATGCTGCGGTATTCGAGACGTGAGAAGGCTTCTTCAAATGGCGACTTCGCCGTGCCACCGTCCTGCGCGAACGCAGTTGAAGCAAGCAGACAAATAACGAACAGGGGCAGTCGGAAACGCATGTTGTTCTCCTTGAGGTCGATCAGGTTCGAGCCGCAGATTATGCGGATGATACTATACAACCATGACCTTTCCCCAAACTGAACGAACGAAGCTGAAACGATTACCGAAGCGCGGTCATTTCGATCGGGAGACTGTTTACGGGATTCTTGACGAGGGATTCATCTGCCACGTCGGTTTTGCGCCGGAGGGCAAGCCTGTCGTGATTCCAACTGGTTATGCGCGTTTTGACGACAAGCTTTACATACATGGTTCACAGGCGAGCCGGATGTTGCGAACGTTGTCGGATGGTGTTGATGCGTGCGTGACGGTGACGATTGTCGATGGACTCGTGCTTGCTCGCTCTGCTTTTCATCATTCGATGAATTATCGTTCGGTGGTGATCTTTGGACATGCTACGCCTGTTGAAGATCGTGACGAAAAACTGTCTGCGTTGCTGGCGCTTTCAGAGCACATGATTCCCGGACGTTGGACTGAAGTTCGTGAGCCGACTGAACAGGAGTTACGAGCGACGACAGTGTTGTCGTTATCGTTAGTGGAAGCATCGGCAAAGATTCGCACTGGTCCACCGCTCGATGATGAAGAAGATTATGAGTTGCCGGTTTGGGCGGGAGTGATTCCGTTAAAGCTCGAAGCAGGTGAGCCGATTAAGGACCCGAGATTACCTGAACGTATCGACCCTCCTGAATACGCACAACAGTACAAGCGCGGATGAACACCCATCAGCGTCATCCGCGTTCATCTGCGGCTAAAAATCGCCTCCAGTAGTACGCGTCCGGTTGAATTGCTCGGCGGCGTGATGCGAAGCAACGCCGACAACGTAGGCGCGATATCAGCGGGCGTTGCCGCTTGGAAGTAACGGCCGGCGGTAAGGCCTGGTCCCATGATGATTGTCGGCACGTGAGTGTCATACGAATACGGTGAACCGTGCGTCGCGGTAATTGACTCTGCGAGATACTTGTAAGGTTCGGGAATGACCAGCACGTCGCCGCTTCGCGCCGGATAAAAACCGTGAAGCGCGCGGCGTTCGATGGGATCGGTGATTGAAGTAGCGCCGCGCAGGAGTTGAAGGCGACTAAAACATCGCGCAATGCCCGGAACCGTGAGTGCCGCTGATACCACGACCTGCGAAAACTCCTCCAGACTCACGCCATCGCGTCTCAGTGCGTCGTAATTGAAATAGATATTTCCGTTAAGGAGCAAGTCACGCATCGTTCCATTTTCGTTGGATCGCAGGAGATAATCGGCAGACGGATCCGGTGATTTGCCTTGCGGATTGTATCGCGCGCTGATCGCCGCGCGGATTGGTCCAAACAGATCTGCGGCTCTTATTCGTCCGCCGCCCAATCCAAGGGAGGCAGCCTGTTCGGGAATCGGCGCGACACCGTGATCCGCTGTGAACGCGATGAGTGTATTTGATAGACCAACCTGGGTTTGCACGAAATCGAGCAACGTTGCAATCTGGCGATCGACTCTCAACGTGACGTCCATGACTTCCTGGCTGTATGGACCATAGCGATGACCAACGTAATCGTTTGCTGAAAAACTTACTGTAAGGACGTCTGTGTCGTCGTCCTTGCCAAGTTGCTCGTTGACTATTGCTTGTTCAGCGAAAGAGACGAGCAGATCGTTGGAAAACGGTGAGTAGTCGAGCGCATTGTAGAACGCGCTCCCGGCGGTCGTTGCGCCGCCAGTGATCGTGTGAGGGAAGGCGTTGCTGTTGCCTGAACTGCTACCGACGTTCTCCCATGGAGGCGAATCTGGTCCTGCGCGTCTTTCGTATTCGGCGACGGGCAGGAGCCGTTCCCATTTCGCGCCGAAATACTTGTCTGCCGGTCTTGAGTTGTTGAAGGTGGTCACCCAGGTTGGCAACTGATTGAAGTAATAAGTTGATGAAACCATGTTGCCGGACGCACTGCTGAACCAATATGCGGCGTTTGCGTGCCGGCCTGCGGGCAGAATCGCTGCGCGATCTTTAATAGAGATGCCGATTACTTTTGCGCGATCGTTAGTTGCGAGGCGCAGTTCGTCGCCGACGGTCGAACTCAGCAAACGTGTTGGACTTGCAGCCGCTTCATTAGGACCACCGCCGAGCAGTTTTACTGAATCATCCGTGACACTTGTGATTCTTCTCCCGGTGGCGCGGTCCAGCCACTCATTGCCGATAATGCCCGACTCGGCGGGATAAGCGCCGGTCATCATCGTTGCGTGACCGGGCGCGGTGTAAGTTGGAACATGATCGTAGTTTGATTGCGTCCATGATGCTCCATCGCGCAGCAGCCGTCGGAGACCGTTTTCGACGAAGAGATCGCCGAAGCGCTCGAGGTAGTCGTAACGAAATTGGTCCACGACGATGAGCAACACAAGCCGCGGACGTTTTTGTACAACTGATTGGGTCCGTGTCTGAGCAAAACTAACGGACCCGAGAAGAAGACAAATTGTTAAGAGAAAGACAAGGAGAGTTCGTCGACGCATGCGCCGCATGGTAACCGAAGCCGATCCAAATTAGCCACGGATCTACACGGATTTGCCGACGATATCGTATTGGCAGTGGAAGTCGCCTTCGGATAAACTGAGCTTATGTTGAATGAGAGTATCGAAACACGTGGACACACCACAGAAGATGGCACTTTAAACCTGAGTGTTAATGTTGGACTGGCTGATGCTGATGTTCTCGTTACCGTTCAAGTAAGGGCAGTGACTGTTGCCGATGAAATAGATGCAAACGGCTGGCCCATCGGCTTTTTCGAGCGAGTTGCCGGGTCGATGCCTAATTTGCGGCGCGCGCCTCAGGGTGAGTTTGAAGAACGGCTTTCTTTTGAATGATCTTTCTTCCTGACACCAACGCATGCATTACGTTGCTGCGACGACGTGACGATCGTCTAATCGCACGCTGGAGGTCAGTCAGAGCAACAGATATCGTTCTTTGCTCAATCGTTATTTATGAGTTGCGTTACGGCGCTGAGCGAAGCTCGGATCCGGATCGAGAACATTCGAAGTTAGATCTCTTTCTGAATCCATTCACGTCAATTCCTTTCGACGATGGGTGTGCACGCCGCTGTGCCGAGATTCGCGTTGAACTTGAATCAGCAGGCAGAGTAATTGGTCCTCACGATTTGCAAATCGCCTCAATCGCGCTTCAACATCAATTGACTTTGGTAACTCATAACTCACAGGAGTTCAGTCGCATTGCGGGCTTGAAACTGGATGATTGGGAAATGTAGCGAAGTTACACCTTAACGAAGGCTCCTCAAATAATCACGGATTCACACGGATGCGCGGATCAGAAAATATTTATCCGTGTAATCCGTGGCTTGGCTTTACTCGTATCGCAGCGCTTCGATCGGATCGAGCGACGCGGCTTTGCGTGCCGGATAGTAGCCGAAGAAGATCCCAACCGCAGCCGAGAAGAGCACCGAACCCACAATCGCCATCATCGACACCAACGTGGGCCAGCCCAGAAACGCTGGTATCACCAGTGAAAGAATGACTCCGAGAATGATTCCGATCGTTCCTCCAGTCAGACTCAACACGATTGACTCAATCAAAAACTGACTGCGAACCGCCGACGAGCGCGCGCCAATCGCCATGCGAATACCGATCTCGCGTGTACGCTCAGTGACTGACACCAACATGATATTCATAATGCCGATGCCACCTACGAGCAGCGAAACACCCGCGATACACGCCAACAGGATCGTCATCGTCTTGCTCGTCTCATTCGCAGCTTCGGCAATGTCAGTCATGTTTCGAACAGTGAAGTCGTCCGGTTCGTTTGCGCTCAGCTTGTGACGTTGACGCAGCAGATCAGTAATCTGCGACTGCGCCGTGTAGGTCGCATCCTGCGAAATGGCCGAAACGTAAGCGATCTGGACGCGATCTCGACCAAGTATCTTTTTCTGCACCGTCGTGTAAGGCGCAAACGCGACATCGTCCTGATCCCGTCCCTGCGGATCTTGTCCTTTTGCTGACATCACGCCCACAACCCGAAACGGCAGATTCATCACACGTATGTCCTGGCCCACCGGATCGGTGCCAGGAAACAAACTGTCAGCCAGCGTTTGACCGATAACGATTACCCGTGCAGCAGTACGCACATCCGCATCCGTAAAGAACGACCCGCTGCCCACCGGCCACTTGCGTATCTCGGGATATTCCTCACTTACACCGGTGACCGCAGTGTTCCAGTTCATGTTGCCGGCGACTAACTGCGATCTCGCGTTGACCGAAGGTGTGACCATTGAAACGCTCGGCACTTCGCGCTTGATCGCCTGAAGATCGTCGACGGTGAGCGTGTTAGTTCCGGTATCGCCCGTGCCACTGCGCACGCCGCCGACGTTCTGCGCGCCCGCGCTCACAAACAGCAAATTAGTTCCAATGCTTTCGATCTGCGCCTGAACAGACGCCGAGGCGCCCTGACCGATACTCACCATCGCGATCACGGCAGACACGCCGATGATGATGCCGAGCATAGTCAAAGCCGCGCGCATCTTGTTACGAACAAGAGCACGAAAGGCGACGCGAATGATCATTAAGAGAGTCATGTTATTTTCAATTGCCGATTGCCGCTTTATTCGTCATCCTCATCTTCATCTTCATCGATGACGGGCAGATTCTTCAGTTCCTCTCCCGCATCTCGCGGATTTTCAACGCGCTGGTCCGACTTGATCTTTCCATCCTTGAAGACCACGATGCGATCTGCGTACTGCGCGATGTCAGGTTCGTGCGTGACCAGCACCAGCGTAATTCCTCGTTCGTGATTCAAACGTTGGAAGATCTCCATCACTTCGATCGAAGTGCGCGAATCGAGATTACCTGTTGGTTCGTCCGCAAGTATCAATGCCGGATGATTGACCAACGCACGCGCCACCGCGACGCGCTGTTGTTGTCCGCCTGACAACTGGTTCGGATGATTCTGTTCGCGACCTTGCAGTCCGACCGCCGCGAGCGCTTCCATCGCACGCTGATGACGCTGCGCTGCATCCACGCCGAGATACAACATTGGCAACTCGACGTTCTCCAGTGCCGAGGTTCGCGAAAGCAGGTTGAAGCCCTGGAATACAAATCCGATCTTCTGACAACGGATATCAGCGCGCTGGTCCTTTGACATTTCTGAAACGTCTTCGCCGTCGAGAATGTAAGTGCCGCGCGTGGGCCGGTCTAAACAACCGAGAATATTCATCGTGGTCGACTTGCCTGATCCCGACGCGCCCATGATCGCGACGAATTCGCCTTCCTGAATCGTCAGCGACACTCCGCGCAGGGCGTGTACTTCAACGTCGCCCATTACGTAGGTCTTGTGAATGTGCTCCAGG
The DNA here is from genome assembly GCA_035248565.1 of Pyrinomonadaceae bacterium. GTDB lineage: Bacteria > Acidobacteriota > Blastocatellia > Pyrinomonadales > Pyrinomonadaceae > PSRF01. The sequence goes on from DATFHH010000023.1 coordinate 42,034, forward strand.
TGGATTACCGGGCGGCCTTCGGGAATCTCCGGCATGATTCCCGGCTGTACCTGCTGTGATTCAACTGCAAACGTTGTAGCCATCTTCTTGCCCTGTCTCTCCTCTATACTCCTTGGAGTGCGGCGGCCGGGCGCCGCTTGTTATCGAGACGCTCGATCGAGGCCAAAGCGGCGCCAGGCCGCCGCACTCCAAGGAGGCCTAATTACCGGCCTCGTGGACCACCCGCACCTCGCGGCGCGTTACCAAATCCTGGCGGTCTGGACTGCGTGTTTGACGATCCGCTCGCACTCGATAACGTCTGACCCGTGATGACCATGTCGCCTTCCTTCAGCTCACCATCGACAACTTCAGTCGACGATCCATCACTGAGGCCGACCGTGATTCGGCGACGCTCGGGCTTGCCATTCTGGCCCAACACCCAGACCACGCGTATCTGTCCAGGAAGCACAGGCGCCGATGCCGGTGCAAACCGATTTTCTCCACCGTCTCCCTGGGCTGCGCCGCTCGCGCTATCGCCAGCCTGTTGACGCCTGCGCCCCTGATTCTGACCCTGGCCCTGACCACCGGTATTTCCTGCTCCGGCGCCTGCGCCACTTCGCTGTCTGGTCGCATCCTGCGGCGTGAATCGCAGCGCAGAGTTCGGGACCTTCAATACGTTGTTCCGCTCATCGATCGTGATCGTCAGATTAGCCGTCATTCCTGGCTTCAGTTTCTGTTCCGGATTGGCGACGTCGATGACAACGTTGTAAGTGACGACGTTCTGCACGTTCACCGGATTCAGACGCATCTGCTGGATCTTTCCTTCAAACTCCTTACCGGGAAATGCGTCTACCGTAAACTTCACTGACTTCGCCTGCTCCACCATGCCGATGTCCGCCTGATCGATATTCGCGATCACCTGCATCTGCGTAAGATCGTTTGCAATCGTGAAAAGCGTAGGCGCCGAAAGACTCGCAGCTACCGTTTGTCCAACGTCCACATCGCGCGAAACCACGATGCCGTCGATCGGCGAAGCGATAGTTGTGTGACTCAGATTTACTTCAGCGAGGTTTAGCGCCGCTTGTGCCTGCTGCACCTGGGCTGTGGCTTGCTGCACCTGCGCCTGCGCCTGTTGTACCTGCGCCTGCGACTGTTCAACTGTGGCCTGCGACTGTGCGATGCCTGCGGTCGACGCAGACTGTTCAGTCAACTTGGCCTGGTTCAACTGAGCTACCGCCTGGTTGTATTTTGCTTCCGCTGTTTTATAAGCCGTCTGCGCAATGTCGTAATCTCGCTGTGCAATCACGCCGGCTTTGAGCAGCGATTCCTGCTGTTTCAAATAACTAAGCGCGTCGTCCTGCTGAGCTTTCAGAACGGCGACGTTAGCTTCCGCGCCCGAGACGCCTGCCTGGTTGTTTTGCACTGTCGACTTGGCGGCGAGATTCTTCGCTTGCGCATCGTTAACGCCGGCACGCGAATTAGCGACCGCAGCGCGAGCTTGCACTAAACTCGCACGCGATTGCTCGAGATTCGCCCGTGCCTGTTCCACTTGCGCTTTAGCAGTAGACGGATCCAATTGTGCGATCACCTGGCCCTTCTTGACTACCGAATTGAAGTCAGCGTAAAGAGCGGAGATTGTTCCCGAAGCCTGACTGCCCACTTGGACTGTGGTTACGGCTTGCAATGTTCCGGTCGCAGTGACGGAGTTGCGCAAGTTGCCGCGTTCGACGCGGGCGGTCATATATTGCGGAGTGCTCGAGTCATTGCTCCAAAAATAAAAGCCGGCCAGAAGCACGGCTGCCATGAAGCCGCCACCGAGCATCAGTTTTTTCTTGCTTGCGAGAAGCCTCTTCCAAAACTGTTTGAGCCAATTGATGCCTGGGCTGGTCCCGATTCCTGTGACGATAGGTGGATGTTTAATTGTTTCAGTCGACATGCGTTCTCTCCCGCTTTCCTAGACACTTGATGTCCAGAATTGGTTACAAACCTCATGCCAATTACCAAGTTGTTTTGGAAAAATCGGCAATCGGCAATTGGAAATTGGCAATTTTTCTAGGTTTTGTAACCGTCCGCCGTTTCGAAGTGTCTATGCAGTCGGAACACTCCCCTGGAATTAACAAGGAAGAACTTAGGAGTAAAGAGAACTAACGATGAGCAAATTAGGACGGTTTAAGACAATGGCAATAGCTACTCTCTCGGCGATTGCTTTGGCTGCCTCGATTGCCGTTGCGCAGTCCGTGACTACGGGTCAGAGCAACACCCAGAGTACGCCCACTGAACGGCGTGGCTTCGGTCGAGGCGAACATAAAGGACACGGCTGGGGAGGAATGCGCAATCATGGTGAATTCTTCAAACAGCTTAATTTAACTGAGGACCAGAAGGCTAAGATGAAGCAGATCCGCGAAAGCTTTGCCGAACAGAACAAACCACTAATGCAACAGCTTCGGGCTAAGCGTCAGGAGTTGCGTCAGGCAAGCGAAGGCGGTACGTTCAACGAAGCGCTGGCTACTCAGAAACTGACGGAAATCGCGCCTCTTGAAGCTAAGCTGATGGGCGAACGAGCCAAGCAGCATCAGGAAATGCTTTCCGTTTTAACTGCTGAGCAGAAAGCCCAGCTTGAACAAGCGAGAGCGCAGTTCAAAACGCGACGTGGCGAAATGCGCAAACGCAATAATCAGTAAGGTGTTTCCCCCACGGATTTGGCGGATTCGGGTTGTTGTGAAGAGTCCGCCATCCGTTAAACCCATGAGGACCGCAACTGGAGAGTGGGCTCGAACAGGCCTTGGACATAGACTTGGCGCGTCAAGCGCAAGCGGGTGACGAGTCTGCCTTTGAAGAAATAGTTCGACGTTACAGCCCGCGAGTATTCAGTGTGGCCAGCCGGTTTTTCCGGCAGCGAAGTTTAGTTGAAGAAGCGGCGCAGGAAGTTTTTTTGAAAGCGTATACCCAGCTCGGGAGTTTTGAAGGCCGCGGCTCCCTCGAAGGCTGGTTGACACGAATCGCGACCAACACTTGTCTGAACATGGTGAGAGGTGCAAAACGGCGACCGGAGTTTACCGTTTCCGATCTCGCCGAAGATGAGCATCAGTGGCTGGAGCATCAGTCAGCAGGTGAAGGGAACGACGGGCGTTCGATTGAGAGGGATTTAGTAGCGGCGGATCTCGCCGATCGCTTGCTGTCGGTTTTACCGCCGGAAGACCAGCAGGCGTTGTTGATGATTGATGGCGAAGATGCGTCGATCAAGGAAGTGGCGGAGGCGACTGGATGGTCGGAGTCGAAAGTCAAAGTAAGGGCATTTCGTGCGCGACGTAAGCTACGCGAAGCCATGGAGAAGTTGTTGAAACACAAAGATGCAGCGACAGTTCAGTAGCAGAATGAGCGGGTGATCAAAATGAAAGAGAAGCACATCACTGAGATTTTAGACAACGCGTCGATTGTGAATCTTTCGCAGAACGAGTTGAACGAGATTCGTGCTCATGCGAGAGAGTGCGAGTCGTGTGATGGTGCGTACGAAGCTGCACGAATGTCGGCGGTAGTGCTCAGAAGTCGCGCGCAATCGACAATAGAGCCGTCGCCGTTTTTTCATACCAGAGTTATGGCGGCTTTGCGAGAACAGCAAGCGGTGGAAAGCGTGCCAGCAATGCTACGGCTATGGGGGGCGGCTAAGGCGCTGGTCTCTTCCATGGCCGTGACCACCGCTGCACTCGCAGCTTTGAGTTTCGCGTTGCCGTCGCCGGCTACACCCGCACCGGATCAAGCAGTCTCGGCTTATTCAGCCGAGTCAGTAATCATGGGCCAGACCAGCGACGAGCAAATGACTTACGATCAAGTGCTCAGCACTATTTACGCGGATGATGATGAGGCAAAGTAATCATGAACAATGTTGCTAAAAACAGATGGCAAGTACGGGTGGCGGCATTGATCATCTTCGTGCTCGGGTTTACGGCGGGCATTCTCGCCGTGAATATTTATCGGAGTTGGGCGCGTAACCTCACTCCTGCGAACCGGCTTGATATTTTGTCTGACCGACTGAAACTAACGGCCGATCAGAAGACAAGGGTGCAAGAGATATTCAGCGACACGCGAGAGCAGTTGCGCGCGTTGCGCAAAGAATCGGAGCCGCGTATGAACGAGATCAGGCGCCAGGCTGATGGTCGTTTACAGACGGTGCTGACGCCCGAGCAGTGGCAACAGTTTCAAAAGATTCGCGACGAGAGAGAGCGGCGCGGGCGTGGTCCACGCGGTGATGATGGACCATGAAGGCAATCCACAGATTACACAGATTTTTCTGCGTAATCTGTGGATGGTTTTATTAGCGCTTTCAATACACGTCCCGCAGATACATCGGCTAACGCCTCGTTCGCTTGGTTCAATCCATATCTATCGAGCTTCATTCGCGCCCACGTTTCCGGTCTCTGCGAAACGAGTTGAGCGGCGCGATAGAAGTGCGAAAACTCTGATCCCCAACAACCCCGCACATCAAGGTGTTTCTTGTTCAGATCCAGATGAGGATTAAACGAAGTCAGACCATGATCCGTGTATTGTCCGACCACAACGACGGTTCCGGCGTCGCGTGTAAAGCGCATCGCTTGCGCGACTGCTTCGGGCGCGCCAGTCGCTTCGATCGTCACGTCAGCGCCACGTCCCGCGGTGTTTTCCAGTACCCAGTCTAATCGTTGAGCTTCGTTGTTTGTTTCGATATTGAGCGTGGCGTTTGCGCCTGCTTCGAGTGCTGCGTCAAGTCTGATTTGTGGCGCGCCGATGCAGAGCACGCGTAACGCGCCACGCATCAGCGCGACGACGATCGCATTGATACCGACTGGCCCGGAGCCGAGTACCAGAACTGTGTCGCCGAGCTTTACATCGCCGCGTTCGACGGCGTGAATTGAAGTTGGCAAGGCGCAGCCGCCGGCCATGAAAGTTTCAGGTTGTGCGTCGAGTTTGATGACGCGAGTGCCAGGTTTCAGATAAACGTGAGTGGCCCAACCGCCGCAGAGCCCGTCATCGAGGCCGTAAGTTATTCCATAAACTTTGCGTTGAGGACATCGCGTTCCGGCTTTAGCGACGAGACAATACCAGCATGCGTTGCAGGTGCGATGAACGTCGAGAAATGTGACGCGATCGCCTTCGCTGAAACGTTTACCATCGACGTCGAATAGATCCCCGCGAATCTTTTGTAATCTGCCGGTTGAAACGTGTCCCGGGATCAACGGATACGGCACGCCTGCGAGTCGGCCGTGTTGCAGGTGGACGTCAGTTCCGCAAACTTCGGAGAGTTCGACTTCGAGCAGCGCGGAGTTGGGCTCGAGATCTGGCTCGGCAACTTCACGAATTTCGATCGGCGATTCGGGTTTTGGGATCACGGCAACTAAAGGCATGTGGTGAAGGATAGAGATCCGTGTTCATCCGTGCAAATCCGTGGTATAAGGACTTCATGCCTGAGAGTCGACATCGAAAAGTAAACAGAGCGAGAAAAAGACCGAGGGTTGCGCCTGCAACCACCAGCGCAAGTTCAAGTGCAGTCGCCAGCAATCGCGGTCTGAAAATTGGGGCGATTATCCTGATCGTTGCGATAGCTGTTTCCGCCGCAGCGTATGTGATTACGCATCGCGGCGGCCAGGCTGCTGCGGAGATCACAACTCCGTCAGGACTGCGAATGCAAGATCTCAAGGTCGGTGATGGTCCAAGCCCGAAGCTGGGCCAAACTGTGGTTGTGCATTACATCGGCTGGCTTGAAGACGGTACTGAATTCAATAATTCACACAAACTAGGCCAGCCCGCGGAGTTTAAGCTTGGTCAGGTAATTGAGGGCTGGAATGAAGGTTTGCAAACGATGAAGGTCGGAGGTAAGCGCAAACTCTTCATCCCGAGTAAACTCGCTTACGGTCCTCGGGGCAGACCGCCTGTAATCCCACCGAACGCCAACCTCACCTTCGAGATCGAACTCCTGGGAATTAAGTAATTATTAGGGAGGGACAACATGATTGACATGATTGGCAGGATAAAACCTGTTAATCTCTGAATCGCGTATATCCTGCTATCAAGGAGGTTCCCATGCGCAAGTTGATTCAATTTTTGGTGTTATCTCTACTTGTCCTCACCTTATCTGCAAGTGCTTTCGCTCAAGGCAAAGGCCATGGCGGAGGTCGCGGCAGTGGTGGCGGTCCACCTTCGGGTGTGGGTGTCGACCGTGGCCTCGGCAATGCCTCCGAACGCTCCGGCGGTCGCTCAGACAATGGTCTGGGCAATGCTTCGACAAGATCGAACGGCCGCTCCGATGCGGGACTCGATCGCGCGCAACGCGCCAGTTCAAACCTGCGTCACGCAGACAACGATCTGGAAGATCATCCTGGACTTCCTCGAGCGTTGCATACGAATGCCAACGATCTGCGCAGCGGATATCAAGCCGCACTGGCGATGAATCCGGATTTGACTTTCGGCAACTATGTCGCTGCTACGAGGTTGGGCCAAAATCTGAATTCACGATTTCCGAATGTTACGCGTGATGCGATTCTGAGTGGACTCGCTTCCGGCAGGAACCTGGGCCAGACGCTACAAGATCTCGGCCTGAGTGAGCGCGAAGCGAAGGACGCTCGAAAACAAGCGGAGGCGGAGATCAAAGCCGCACGTAAGAACAAGTAGGATTTAGCCACAGATAGACGCGGATCAGAGTTTATCTGTGGCAAAATCCCCCTACTATGAGCGATGACACGCTGACCATCACCGATAACCGCACCGGCAAGCAGTATCAGTTACCAATTCAAGACGGCACGATCAGGGCCATGGATCTGCGCCAGATCAAAGTGTCTGACGACGATTTCGGCTTGATGACTTACGATCCGGCGTTCATGAATACCGCTTCCTGCAAGAGCCGGATTACTTTTATCGACGGTGACAAAGGCATTCTGGAGTATCGCGGCTATCCTATCGATCAACTCGCGGAAAACAGCACTTATCTCGAAGTTGCTTATCTACTGCTCCACGGCGAACTGCCGACTGCATCACAACTCGCCGAGTGGACCAGAAACGTCACCTATCACACGTTCATCAACGAAAACATCAAAAAGGTTATCGACGGTTTCCACTACAACGCGCACCCGATGGGCATGTTTGAAGCCACGCTTGGCGCGCTTTCAACCTTTTATCCCGACGCAAAAGACATCTTCAATGTCGAGCTGCGTTGGAAACAGATCTATCGCTTGATTGCTAAAGTGCCAACCATCGCGGCTTTCGCGTTTCGACATCGTATCGGTATGCAATACTCGTATCCGGACAACGATCTGAGTTACGAAGGCAATTTCCTCAACATGATGTTTAAGACGACGGAGCTGAAGTACACGCCAAACCCGGTGCTCGAAAGGGCGCTGACAGTGCTTTACATACTTCACGCGGATCACGAGCAGAATTGCAGCACGAACGCGATGCGAAGTATCGGCAGTGCGCACACGGATCCGTTTTCTTCGTTGGCTGGCGCCGCGGCTGCGCTGTATGGACCATTGCACGGCGGCGCGAACGAGATGGTGTTGCGGATGTTGAAGGAAATCGGCTCAGTCAACAACGTGCCTGATTACATCAAGCGAGTGAAGGCGGGTGAGTTCCGTTTGATGGGCTTTGGTCATCGCGTTTATAAGAACTACGATCCACGCGCACGAATCATCAAGCAGGTTGCGTACGAAGTGTTTGAAGTGACGGGCAAGGATCCGCTGCTGGATATCGCGCTCGAGCTCGAGCGAATCGCGTTGGAAGACGAGTACTTCGTGAAGCGCCGGCTGTATCCAAACGTCGATTTTTATTCAGGAATCATCTATCAGGCGATGCGTTTTCCCGTGGATATGTTTCCGGTGATGTTCGCGATTCCGCGAACTTCAGGCTGGCTCGCACAGTGGGTGGAATTGCTCGAAGATCCGGATCAAAAAATCGCACGCCCGCGGCAGATTTATCTTGGCCACAGAACCCGCAACTACATTCCCATCGAGCAGCGCAACACACAATGATTTTTTGCGCCTCTTTGTGGCTTGATTGTGCTTCTTTGTGGCCTACTCTAGCATCCGCGCGGCGATCTCTTTCAGGATCTTCGCGCACACCGTGCCCGTGATGTGAAGTGGGTCCATGCGAGGATTGAACTCGACAATATCTGCACCGACAACCTTCCCCTTGAGCCGTTGAATCAGATCGATCGCCTGCCGCGTAGACAACCCACCAGGTTCGCGGTGCGACACGCCGGGCGCAAACGCCGGATCGAGCGCGTCAACATCGAACGAGATGTAAACCGGCGAATCAAATTCGAGTTGCAAGTTGGGAGTCAAGTTGCGCATCTCGATCGACTGCACCCCAAACCTCTTCACTTGTTCGCGCTGATCCGCGGTCATCGTGCGAATGCCAACCTGAACCAGTCGCCTCACCAGCTTGTGTTCCATGATTCGCGCGAACGGAGACGCGTGAGAATATCGATTGCCTTGGTAGGTGTCGTAAATATCCGGATGTGCGTCGAAGTGAAGCACACTCAGATTGTTGAACTTTCGTGTGAAGGCCCTCACGATGGGATAGGTGATTGAATGATCGCCGCCGAGTGAAATCGGCGCGAGTCCGTCAGCGATAAGTGTGTAGATCGAGTTTTCGATCAGCGTAGACATTTCGCTGCCGGGCACTGGCTCGATGTCACCCGCGTCGAAGAAAGTTGAATCACCTGAAAGATCGGTGCCATTTTCGCTGGTGAGGTTCCATGCATCCGAGCGCAGTGCAGCACGAATCTGTGGCGGCGCATCAGCGGCGCCTTTGGTAAACGACGAGTTCTCGTCGTAACGGATTCCGATAATTGCAAGCTTAGCGCGTTGTTCTGCCGCGTTAGCTGAGTGTGTCGTCATCTTTGATCCTTCGTCTGGGCGACCAGGAAATAAGGGGGCGATAAAAGTCGGATTATACTGTATCGCGTGTCTGCCAGCCTCAGTTAGTTTGTCAGGCAGTATTCTTCAGCCATCGTCGTGCTCTTTGACGACTTCATTCGCGTTTTTGTCATCCCGCAGGCCTATAAATCGCGCATGCCGCAAGTGATTGCCTTTGGTCCACTCCGTGAATTCGATTTGAGCCACAAACTTTGGACGCAGCCACTGAATTTTCTTCATCACCTCCGCCGTGACGGCTTCACCTCTTCGCGCATTTGCCGGTTCAGGCAAGTTCGCAAACGGACAACGCGAGGTTTTTAGTGGCACAAAATGCTGCGCTACGTCACGTCGCAAAGCTGGTGTAAATCCATTGCGTATTTTCGCGATGAACATCAGTTCTTTGCCTTCATAATATCCGACAAGCAAATACTCGAAACCATTTGCGCCTGGCCTGTAACCGCCAATTACAAGTTCCTGACCTTTGTTGGTTTTGTACTTGACCCAAGCACCGCTGCGTTCGCCACTTTCGTATCGGCTATCGGTACGTTTTGCGATTACGCCTTCGAGACCGGCTTCTTTTGCCGCCGCAATCAGTTTCGGCGGCGAAGTATTGAAGATGGCTGATAACCGCACTGGATCGCGCATGCCTTTCAAAGCGTGTTCCTCTAACAACAGGCGACGGTCGATGAAGGGCGCCTTTCGCACATCTTTACCTCGATACGCAATTAAATCGAACGCGTAGAAGTACAGCGCATCGGGTGTGAACCGATGCTTTTGTAGCGCTGCAAATGAAGGTTTGCCCCTGTCGTCCAATACGACTAATTCGCCGTCGAGTATTGTGTCGTTCGGAAGAAATGAGAACGCTGCCGCAATGCTTGGAAAGCCACTATTCAGATTATTTCCACGACGTGAGAAGAGAGTGACAACGCCGGCTCGTTTCACAACCAACACGCGATAACCATCGAGCTTCAACTCATAGCGCCAATTAGCACCGGAGGGCAGTTGCTCAACTGGCTGCGCCAACATCGGCTTCACGAAATCCAATCGAGCCTGCGGCAATCCTCGCAAATCAAATTTCATCTGTTGCTCTATGGGATTTTATAGGAAGGGATGAAACAAGTTGGCAAGCGGAGAAGATCGTAGCGGCAAGTTGTTCGAGATGGTGCACCCGGCAGGGCACGCAATTTCGTCAAGATCCTTGAATGCTGTTTCCGGCCCAGATTACTTCAGCCATCTGGACATCCGTTGCTTTGCCTGCTTATGACTGAGTGACCGACCCTCTTCTATTGCCTTTTCTCCGCGAGCGATGCCTTCGAGCAACGTGATACGACGCTGTAGGGTCTCGAAGGTCTCAACATCGACGAGATATGCTGATGGAACGCCATGCTGCGTAATTAGGATCGGCTCTCGATCCTTCTCGAGCTGGTTCAGGATCTCTGTGGCTTGACGCTTCAGTGTGGTAACGAGTTCAGTCCGCATAGAGTGATACTAAAGTAGCACTTGCAGAAAGGCGAGGGTTGCTTGGAATGTTTGTTCGTTGACTTCCTAATTCGCTGGCACTAGACTCTGCCTTGTTTAACTGAGGTTCTCACCAGGCATTCAGTGATCTTCGCACACTTCGAATCACGGCTGCCTCCCAAGTCCTTCTAGGAGCCAAGATGAAATTAAGGCTCATATCTCTCGCACTAGCTTTACTCATCCTTGGCTGTATGACCAACCAGTCCCGCAAATCTGAACCGGGCGTCGTACCTGCAAACCGGGTTGAAGATTTAAGACGTAAAACCGAGGTTGAATATCGCGATTCGCTCATAACGCACCAGATTACAGGATCTTTCGCTCAGGCCGGCTTAGTTGATGTGCGTGTTAGGACTGGTGCGGGAGTTGTTACCCTCTGCGGATACGTAGATACTGAAAACCAAAAGAAGGAAGCGGAAGAAATTGCCAAAGGCGTCGCTGGTGTGGTGGCAGTCGCCAACTACATAACTGTCAGCAATCCACCAGTCAACACGAATAAGCCCGGCGGGCCGGCACAAAAACCTTGTGACTTCTAATTGCATTTTTTATAGCAATAATTACCGATGTCGCATCTCGAAGCCAATTCGCAAACGAAACCAAGCAAGCAATCTTACCTGCGAAGATTGCTATCTAACTATTGGTTTCGAACAGTGCTAATAATTGCCTCAGGAATCTTTATAGCCCACAAGACGGAAGATACGGATGCATGGCTCAATACGCGATATCAAGTCTTTCGATGGCTGCAGTTCCTCTCTCCGCGTAGCGCCGACGTTCAGCGAACTGTAATGATCATGATAGGCGACGAAGAATATTACAGATCCGATGGTGAATTGCAGCGCCGAGTTCCCCTCCGGCGGGATTACTTGGCAAAACTAGTGGATGCCGCAGCGGCGGCGAACGCGGGAGTTATTGCTCTGGATTTCACCTTCAGCTCGCCCAATCCAAAAGGCAACCCGGTCGAACTCCCCCCGTATCAGTCAGAAACTGCGCAGCTCATAGAAGCAATCAGAAGAGCCGCAAGCGCTGGTAAGAAAGTCATTCTTACTCGAACCATCCATCAAGTTAGCCAAGAGGAAGGCAAAGAGACTTACGAAACAGAGTCCGACATCTATGGTTCGGAAGTGAATCAATGGGAGAACGTTAGCACGGGATATCACGTATTGCCTGACGACGTGCGCACACTGCCGCTGGCTGTGAGGTCTGCTGATGGTGGCTTGCTTGAATCCTTTTGTCTTGCTATAGCGCGTGCTGATAATGCTGCTTCCATAAAGAAGCTTAATGACCTCACGGCTGTTCGCTATGCCAGCTTCATTCCAGCAGACGAGTTTTCGAGATTATCAGCCGATGAGTTACTGAGCGGAAGCCCAAAAAACTCAATCTTGGCTAATCGAGTGGCCATCATATCCGGAGCATGGCATCAATTTGGCTTTGGCCGCGGTCCTATTGTTTCTGCCTGGAATACCCCGGTAGGGTCCCTGCCCGGGGCCTACATACATGCTAATTACTTCGAGAGTTTATTCGATAAGCGATTCTATAGAGTATGGGAAGATTGGCCCAAATACATCGCTGAAACAATTCTCGCATTGATTGTAGCGCTCGCGTTTGGCGTTAAGTTTCGCTCACGAACCAAGCGCGCGCTGGTAATTGCAGCTCCCTATATCGCAATTCTCTTGATTACTTACATCTCGTTACTCAGTTTCGCGTGGTTTTTCGATCCGTTCATACCGGTGTTGTCAGTTAGCGCTCACGGCGTGGCAGAACAAATCATGCACTGGCGAATGGTAGCAGTAAAAGCAATTTAGTTTTTCAGAAGATTCGAACCAATCTATTTCGATATACCTACCGAGAAAGAAGCATCATATGAGAGCGTTTTTTGTAGTTGCCGTGGCGCTTGTCTTCGTACTAACGTTTTTCGAACCGGGTTTCGTATCGACCGGCGTAGTTGATATTACTCCGACGGCTCAGAATTCGAATAAGAATAGTAATCGACGGTCGAATCAAAAACCTGGCGTCAAACCAGATAGTAAAAAGCCTGCAAAGAAGCCGCCGGTCAATACTAACAAGCCCGGCGGACCTCAAAAAAACACTAACGAGCTGGAATTACTTTATCGTTAACAAAAACTCGATTCGGTTGACGTGGTGAAGATCAAAGAGTTGATCTGGTACGCTTCGATTGTAACGACGATGCGTTACATTCACGCGACCGACCAAGGAAAGCGTGGAACGATTGCGGCCTCATCAGCGTATCGACAGCGGCATTGTAGGTTTGTCACAAACTAAAGAGCGACAGAGCCTACAGCCAGCGCAAGTCGTTGATATCGCTGGTGCACCCGGCAGGGCTCGAACCTGCGGCCTTCTGATTCGAAGTCAGACGCTCTATCCAACTGAGCTACGAGTGCACGCCGGAGGAATGGTAAATGCTTCCGGGCAAATCGTAAAGCGCGCCACAAAGAGACACATAACTGAATGCCACAAAGAAGCGCATAGAGCTCAAATATCTATTGTGCTTGGTGCCTCTTTGTGGCTTGCTGCTTGTGCCTTTTTGTGGGTCATTTCCCCTGAAAGTTCTTGCGAACGAACCCCACCATCTCCGCAATCTCTTCTGGTTTCATTTTATCTTTGAACGCCGGCATCGCTTCTTCGCCGTTGGTGATCATCTTCGTGATCTGCTCGTCGGTGTGTTTGATTGCATGCCCCGCTTTTAACGAAGGAACTTTGATCCGTTTGTTATCGACCTTGACGAGCCCGCCCTCCGCGTTTGGTCCATGGCAGGGCTCGCAGTTCTTCGTGTAGTTGGCCCGGGCAGTAGGGAATTCGTCTACTGACGCTGACGCGGCAGGCGCTGCACTCGTCGGTGTTGACGTATTGGTCGGTGTGACAGTCTCGGTGCAGGCAACGGCGATCAATGTGAGGGCAATGCAAGCTAAGACAAACGAAATCAGTTTCATCAGACAGTTTCTCCAGTTAATGGTTTTTTAAGGGCAGCGAGTATAGCCAGACGCATGCGCGTTGCCAATTGCCGATTGTCAATTGCCAATTTCTTAAGAGGTTTTGAAAATCGGCAATTGGCAATGACTTACTTTTTTAATTTCACCACCCACTCCGCGATCTCTCTCATCTGCGGCTCTGTCAGTTTGTCAGCGAATGAGCGCATGGGTGGCTGTAGGCCGTAAGCATCCGGCTTATTCAGCAAGGCCACGATGTCATCGACGGTCCGACGCGGTTTCGCTGAAACGTCGAGCAGCGGCGGAAATCTCAGTGCTCCCTGGCGTCCGCCTTCGCCGTGCCGCCCGTGACAATTAGCACAGAACTTGTCGTACAACACCGGTGGCTCGCCTGGTCCAACGCCCGCTGAGCCAGTGCCGGCATTTGCGACGAGACTGATGGGCACCGGCTTAAATGGTTCACGCCGCGCTGTCTCTTCCTGAGCAGCTTGTCGCGCGAGTTGTTTCGACGTTTGTGGATCACGCCGGTCGCTGAGATAAGAAGCGGTTGTCATTACGCCAATCAGAAGAACCGCGGCGCTCAGAATTGCCGTACCGATCAATCGTTGTGATTTGAGCCACGGCAACACAGCCAAAACTAAAAGCGCAATTCCCGGCAGCACCAGCCCCGCAATCGATCCCAATCCGCCCGGCAGGTACTTCAGCGATTGATACAACCAAAGAAACTGCGAGCCGGGTCGAGGCAGATAGTCCGCGGCCGCCTCCGCGACTGATGGTCCAAGTGGCGCAGGATGCTTCCAACACCAAATTGCCAATAGGACAAACACGAGACCACCGGCGATTACATGCGGAGCCAAATTGGACCAGCAAACGCGCGCACGCGTCGATCGCCACACAACAATACCGATGATGACAGCCGGAATCAGCAGGACGTGCAGCGCAAAGAACCGCGACAGTGTGATCGTGGAGATCTCGCTGCCGCCGAGTAACCAGAGTCGAGCAATGCGTCCGAGCAGCGGCAGACCACCAACGAGACCTTCAGCGACGCGAGTACTGAAAAACGCGCGCGCATCCCACGGCAGCGAATAACCAGTGCCGCCCGCGGCCATTACCAATCCTAAAACCAACACAGCCGCGATCCATTGAATTCGCCGTGCAAGGTAAGCCCGTGTTACAAAAAGCTGAATAACGTGAACGAAGACAAACAGCGTCAGCCATTGCGATCCGTAGTGATGCAGCGAGCGAATCCATGACCCTGACGAAACAACTTTCTCAACGTAAGAAACAGTCGTGTAAGCATGGTCCACCGAAGGCACGTAATAAAACGCCAACAAAACGCCTGTAAGAAACTGCACGCACAACAAGACCACAACCACGCCACCAGTTGTTCGCAGCAACGAAATCCTGTTTTCCTGTTCGATCATGCGCGGCTCGCTTGCTCCTTCGAGACGTATTGCACTTGCAGTTTTCCGTTCTGCACACGCATCGGCAACGGATCGAGACCGCGTGGCGCCGGACCACTGATGCGCGAGCCGTCAGCGGCAAAGTAGCTTTCGTGACACGGACATGAGAAGCGATTTCGATTTTGTTCCCACACGACTTCACAACCTTCGTGCGGGCAGATCGTCGATAACACTTGATTGTTCTTTGCCGGTAACACGAACACGTGGTGTTCTTCAGTCGTGATGGACCAACCGGTGATTTGTTCGGCCACGATCTTGCGGCTGAGCGGTTGTGGACCAGTCAGTTCGGAGACGGCTGCTACGTCGAGCCAGGCTTCAGTCGCGGCTGATATTCGGGGCCGCAGAAAGCGAAAAGCCGCTCCGCCAATCGAAGCAAATACGCCTGCGAGCACGCCGACTGGCAATAGTTTCAGGAAAGAACGGCGCGAATTATTGGGTGTCGGTGTGTTGTTCATAATTAATGACTGTCATAATAGACGCTGAAGGGTCTGAGTTTCTTCCCAAGTTGCATTCAGACCTGAGACTGGGCAGAATAACTTCGCATCGTTGAATCTTCCAGGGTCAGTCATCTTTTTCCGAACTAGAGGTAAAGAAAGAAATGAGTAGCGATAAGGATCCAGGCAATGCCGCACGCGGTTCCCTTCGTCTCGCGCCAGCTTCCTCGGAGGTGGAAATAGAGAAGGCAAAGCTTCCCCGACAGTTCGTCAATTTCACTTTTTATAAAGCGCGCCCCGAATGGCGTTTGCTGTCCAATGCCGATAAACAGCGGTGTCGCGACGAGTTCGTCAAAGCCGTCGACGAATTTCGCTCTTCATTATTGATTCATTCTTATTCGACTATCGGACTGCGCACAAACGTCGACTTCATGATTTGGCGCATCGGCTACGAGCTCGAGCCGATTCAGGAGATGACCTCGCAGCTCAATAAGACTGAGATGGCCAAGTACATCGAACCGACGCAGTCCTTTTTGTCGATGACCAAGCGATCGATGTACATCGACAAAGACAATCCCGAGCACGTCGAGGATCGGCTGCACATCGTTCCCGGCAAGTCGCAGTATCTCTTTGTTTACCCGTTTGTGAAAACCCGCGAGTGGTATTCACGACCGGCCGAACAGCGACAAGAGATGATGGAGGAGCACATCCGTATCGGCACGAAGTATCGATCAGTAAAACTTCACACTACGTATTCCTTCGGGCTCGACGATCAGGAGTTTGTCGTCGCTTTTGAGACGGACCATCCTGCTGACTTCCTCGATCTGGTCCAGGAACTGAGAGAGACGAAGGCCAGCTCATACACGCTAAGAGACACGCCGATGTTTACCTGCCGGCAGCGAACGCTCAATGAGTGTCTCGAGTCCCTCGGCTAAGTTGGGCCGCGGATTACACAGATCGTTTTACGGATATCTGTGTTATCTGTGGCTTGTCTTCTTACTTTTCACCCAGCCTGTTTATTCTCAGACCGAGTATCTCTGGTATGAAGCCGAGAACATGCGCGGCTTTTCCACCGGCAAGCTCGGCGAACCTCTGCTCAATCCATCCTACCTGAATCTGCCGCGCGACAAGGCGCCGGGTTGGGCCATCAATGGACCAGGCGTTTCCGCTGAATGGACGCAAGGCGGCGAGAGCGAATGGAATTCTGCAGCCGCCAGCGCGGATGAAACGCGTGCGACGATCTATCAGGACCTCGAAATTCCACGCGCGGGTCAGTACATGCTGTGGGTACGTTATGCGGATTGGGCCAAGCGAACTGAGAACTTCACAGTCACGATCGCTCAGAATGGAACCGAGATTTTTCGTCACGAGTTTGGCGCGAAAGACCTCGTCGATCCACACGACGAGGTCAGCATGTACTGGGGTTGGGCTTTCGCGTGGGATAGTGCCGTTGCGAGTTTGAAAAAAGGTCCGGCGCGATTGTCGTTTCAGATTGAGAAGGCAGCAGAAGCGCGGCGACATATTGACTGTTTCCTGCTAACCAACGATGCGAGTTTCAAACCATTGGGCCGGCAGAAGCCAGACTTTGCCGCGATGCGTTATCTGCGAACTTGGTCCACCGCGCACAAGCCGCTTTCATCGTTGTTATCTCCGAATGACTTCGCACGGCTTCCCGAATCCTGGACACGTCCGAAAGTTGCCGGACGTGATTTCACGATGCCGTGGAATATCGCGAAAGAGTTCTGGACGCTGTACGACACGCCTGCGGCAGAACGGCCGTTGTACCCATTCAACGCCGAACCGATCGACCAGTTCATCGCGACGTACAAAGGCGCTCGCGATGTGCCGTTGTTTCAATCGAAGCTGGTTGTGCCGGTTATTTATATCAACAACGTTCCGGAGTATTTGAAAGAAGGCAGTCCCTTCCTGCGTTTTATCCGCGAGACCAAACTGCCATTCGCAATTCTGATTAACTATGGCTCAGCGCAGATGAGCGAGGCAGATGGGCAAGCTGTGTGGCGGTTGCTCAACGGTGAATTGAAAGATCAGTTTCTTGGTTTGATCTCTGGCGAGAGTATTGGGTACGTGTGGAATTCAGCTCCTGCGGAGTTGAAGATCTCGCCATCGATGACGCGACGCGAGTTACTCGAAGCACACCGGCAGTTTTACTCGAACGCACTGGCGCGCAAGTGGCGCGAGCTTTTTCATACTGAGACCGGACCGATGTGGGACAAGTTGATTCCCGCACAGTCAACCTCAAGCACTTCGTTTGCTCATGCGCTGACTCAATGGGGCGTCAATCTCGTCGGCATGGAAACGGCAGCGGTGATGCCGATGTGGGGAATGCGGATCGCTTTCACGCGCGGCGCGGCGCGCCAGTTTGGTGGCGCATTTCTCTATTATCACGCGCCAAACTTCGGCGACAGTGCCAGCACGTTCACCCGTTCGCAGAATTTTGCGGGGCCCGATTACTTTTACCACACGCGCTATGGTCCAACTATGGGGCCGTCGCTGTCGTGGTATCGCAAAAGTTATTATCTCTATTACATGGCCGGAGCCTCTGCGATCTATCTCGAGCAGGGCCAGGACCAGTTCTTTAAACCTGGTCCGGGCGAGCATCCATTTCAACTAAATCCACTTGGCCGCATCACTGATGAGTTCATGCGCTTTGCGGAGAAACATCCTGACCGCGGCACGCCTTACACGCCGATCGCTTTCCTGCTCGATCCTGCACACGGTTTCGAGATGACTGACTATCCACAATGGCCGTTCGAAGTGTCGCAGATCGATCGGAGCGATCGTGCACTGCGAGAGCTATTCGGCGTTGCTTACTATCCGGGGCTCGTCCTTGAAGGTGAACCGGCCATCGCGGATCGGCAGCCGTTCGTGCCCGGAGTTTTTGGCGACGTTTTTGATGTGTTAACTGCCGCGGACGTGCAGGGTTCTTCCAGATCGAAGATCCAAACTCTGCTGCCGTCGTATCGCGCTGTTGTTATCGGTGGACGGATTGACTGGTCTCCGGAATGGATACAGCGACTTGGTGAATACGTGCGCAATGGTGGCACAGTTGTGATCAATGCGGCGCAGATCAAGAAGCTGCCGGAGCAATTTTCAGGCGTTCACTTGACCAACGCTACCGCTGAGACGGATTCGGCTCGTTGTCTTGGGCCGAACGAGGATGCGCAGGCCCTGACCGGTCAGATGTTTCGCTACGAAAAGGTGGAACTGAAAGGGGCGACAACTTTTATTGCGGCGCCGAACGGCGATCCGTTAGTGACGATTAACAAAGTGGGGAAGGGGAGCGTGGTCTTTGCCGCGCTGCCCGATCTGCTTGGTGAAGACGAGCGTATCACGCCGTTCGCCGCGCACATGCTGGCGCACGTCTTCGCGGATGTTGCGCCGGTGAAAGTCAGTGGTGACATCGAGTATCTGATTAATCGAACGGCGAATAGTTGGATCGTTACTCTGCTGAACAACAACGGCGTATACAAGCCACAGGAGGGAATGGCGCAGGTCGATCGCAACGCCTACGTCACCGCCACGATCACTCTGCCCGATCAACAGATTCGCGGCGCGACCGACTGGACCAGTGACACAGCACTGAAAGTCGACAGAGGATTAGTCAGCATCCAGATTCCGCCAGGCGGCCTCGCCATTGTCGAACTCCATTAATAGAACAGTTCGACGTCTACGACATACCCGCCAGAATGAAAAGCCACTGATCAAGTTGATCCTGCTTTCCATTGAGGCCTTTGTGCAGTCTGATGAGACCTCGTCGAATGGAGTCCAGCGCAGCAGGCTCCGGCCCGAGATCGCAAATCTGCTGAAGCGCATGTATTCCTTCCGCGTCTTCACTAATTCCGAAGTGACACGAGGCTTTGGTTGCCATCGCCCAGTATCCTCGATCCCCTGTCTTTTCGAGAGCTTGTAGTCCTTTGCGAAACGCCTCTTTTGCGCGCTCAGGTTCTCCGAGGAGAAGACTTAACTGCCCGACATTGTCAGCCATGTAGCTTGAATCATTGTTGGCGTCGAAACCGTCAGCATATGCGTCACGTGCGGCTTCCAAGTCAGATCGTAGTCCGCTTTGCTGATACTTTTGCCAGTAGAGGCGACCTTTCATGCCAGCAATCTCAGTGCTCCACTGGGTAGCGGCCGGATCTATTTTAGCTATCGCCTTGAGCATTTCCTCCGCGCCCGGCTCATTGCCCGTCTCCAGGAGGGCGAGCCCTTTTTTGTGCATAAGGAAGATATCGCGCGGCGACAAACGAAGAGCCAGATCATACTGCTTCACCGCCTCCGCAGACTGTTTTGAGAATAGGTAAATGTCTCCGAGACGACGATGAAACCTCACATCCAGCGGTGTCTCGAACCCATTGTCGCCCGGAGCAAACACATTCACCATTGCGCGGTGGAGTTGTTTCACTTCTGAGCGCCGGTCGGTTTTCTCAAAGTATGTAATGCGATCCAACCACTCCTGAACCGCAGACTCTGTGAGTGGCGGTGGCGTTTCTGCAAGAGCTTGGGCCACTTTCGCCAGATACGGTGGTATGAAGACCTCCGCTAACTGATGCAGGGCGGACTCCGGTAAAGAAACCGTTGCCTTCAGCGATTGCAGCACCCTCTTCATCGCTTCGCTATCTTCACCACGAGCGGCTTGGCGCGATCTGAGAGGACTCGGCACCTGCTCCATGGAAAGACGATACACAACAGGAATTACGGTCGAAATTTTTTCTGCCCCTAACGAAACCCCACTAACCGCGCCTGCTTCCCACATGAGCCATGGCTTATCAATGGAATTTGGAGTGAGTATTACCGCAGTGAATTTACTGTTGCGAACCTGTTCAAGAATCCAATCGAGCCAGTCACTGCCTGCCGGGATACCACCCTCAGCAGGTGCGGACGATGAAGCTTTTACTTCTATATGTCCTGGAAAGCAGCTCTCGATAAGACTCTTCAGCGCGGTCGCCAATTCGTGGTCACCGTGAGAGTGACTCAAAAATAATCTTTCCATATAGCTTTATTTCTCCACCGATTCACAATGCGTGCGCCAAGATCGGACGGCATTAAACTGCGACCGTCGTGCCGTCGAATTTCGTCAGGCTGAAGCCGTTGAAAACTTCGTTGTAGCAGGCGCGGTGCTCCCTGAGGATACCGATCGCGATCTGCTCGCCGAGCTTCAGTGACTCAGTCCCGTCTGAACGCCAGTGCACGCCGGCCGTGTTTCTTCCCAGCGCCACATTCGAGGCAATCTTGTTAAGCTCGCCGCCAACCGTCAGATCACCAGCATCAGAACCGGCATACGGCGCCAAGCTCAAGCCGTCATCCGTCGGCTGCATCGGCGTCAGTCCAAGATCTGCGAGACGCGTGTTCTCATTGAACCACGACTTAAGAATTGTCACACATGCACCCGCTACAGTCGCGTGTCCCGCGCCGTAAGCCGGATGCGTTGGCGAACCTTCCGGAAACGCGATCGGTAGCAGCGCATTGCCCGGAGGCATGAAGCCCTTGAGACGATTGTTGTCTGAAAACGACTTGAGGATTTCTGGATGCACCGGATAACCAGCGCCGGCATAAAGTGTCCGGTGAACTCGCTCTGCATGAGCTTCCGGCCGCAAGCGTCGATGCACAAACCACTTCTGAAACCACACAGCTTTCAAAGCGCGCGTCGCTACTTCACACAGCAGTGTGGCAATGTTTGGACCACCAAACGTGCCGAACCCGATCTGCGTCGGATTGTTATTGTAAGGATTGCCGTCGTCGAACGGTGCTCCTGCTCCAAGCAGCACCAGAAATGCTTGAAAGTAAGCCTGGAACAAGACGTCAACATGGACCCACGAAGCAAGATCACGGCCGTTGCGGATGTACCGCGGAACCGGATCGAAAGCGTCCGGACCTTGCTCAATTCCGCGCTGAACTGCGAGCCACGTGTCGAAGTCGGTCATGTAATTGATGCCGGGCAGCGTGGTCCGGATCTTTTGCTCGATCTTGTTCGCGCCGAAGTTGCAGTCCTGGTAGAAGAACTGAGAAACGTATGGTCCAACTCGATCTCCTGGAGTCAAACCGCGAAACAATGTCGCAGTTGTAACTGCGCTGCCTGACTTAGGTCCTTTGAAGTCACCAGCGTACAGCGTCAAGTCAGCCGCGGCTGCATTTGCGATCGGATTTCCCGAATACTGCGCATACGGAACATCTCGCAGCAGCGCCATCCAATAATTCTCTGAAATCTCCGCCGCCTGTTCGCGACTCGCAAACGCAGGCGCCGGTGGTTGGACCAACGCGTGAGAGTCAGGTCCCTGCATGTCGAAAGCGAGGCCCGATTGTGGGTTTGTCAGTCCGAGAGTGCCGCCGAGCGGAATCGCATCGAAGTCTGCCGGTCGACCACTGTTTAGCGCTTGAAGCAATGCGGCGTAGGCGCTCAGGACGACCGTGCCATCGCTATTGTGTGGCAACCCTTTCGAATAACTCCCGAGCTTGCTTGGGTAGAGGTCTTCGTCTTGGTTCGATGGATGTTGGAGATTTTGCGGGGTCTCTTTGAGATTGGTGGTGGCAGCGTCACGCCGGAGTTTGGCGCAGTCGTTGGCGCGCTGGTTCGAACCATCCGCAGCGTGCACTTCAGCATGATCGAGACGGATCAGTCCTGTAGCGATCGTTGCGGCGCCAACGACGCCGACGCGGCCTAAAAATGTACGTCTATTCGGTTGTTGTAAAGAGTTGTCCTTCACGAGATCCTCCACCTTGAGAAGTTTTGAGCAGGCTTATGGATTCTTAAAACAGTGAGTCAGTCAGGGCTTGACCGCACGAGAGTTTCTGGGACTTTCAAGCTGCGCGCGTATTCTTATCACATCAGGCGCTTCGGAAGGAAGAAAAAAAGGGCGCCTCCTGGAGTGCGGCGGCCTGGCGCCGCTTTGTTATCGATCACGGTTGATTGAGGCCAAAGCGGCGCCAAGGCGCCGCACTCCAAGGAGGCGCCCAAATTCAGGGTACATTAGCCTAAGGCTTCTTGCCTTTACCTTTGCCGCCACCTGGTGAAGACGGTGGACCCTTCTGTGCGGGCGCACGCTCCTGTTTCTGTGGTTTAGCCTGCGCCTGTGGCGGACGTTCCTGTTTCGGCTGCGGTTGAGGCTGCGCATGCGGCTGCGGTTGAGCACGAGGTTGCGGCTGCGGACGAACCGGCGCTGCCACTTCCTTGCGCGCCCGCGGCTGTTGTTGCGGAACAATCACGCGCTGCTGCGGCTGCGCACGAACCGGAGCCGCGACACGTTCACCTTGCGGCTGTTGTCGCACGGGCCGCGCCGCGCGTTCAGCCTGCGGTGCTGCCGCACGTTCCATTCGCTGCTGCCCACGCTGTAGTTTTCGTTGCTCCTGCTCAGCGCGTCGCGCCTCTCCACGAGTCTCAGCGGGAGGTGGCGGTGCTTGCGCCACAGGTTGTTGCTGCTGTCTCTGAACCGGAGCTTGAGACGTTTGCGCCGGACTTCTGCCTTGCCGCTCGTCTCTCACTTTGAACTTCTGATCCTTAGCACGATCAGAAACTGTATCGACGCGCATTGTCTTAGCCACATCAGGCCGGAATGGTGGCGCGATCGGCGTCGTGCTCGTTATCACCGTCGTGTCGCGAAGCTTCTTCGAGATTCCCGGCGGAATGTCTTTCTTGCCACGACCCCACGCCGAGTTCACCACCGCATTCCGCAACGGTGTCACCAACAGTGGATCCAAAACCGGATTCACTGACGCCAACATGTTTCGATCAGCCTTTCGCGCGTGACGCCAATCCACGCCGCCGCGCCCGAAATCGTCAACACTCGCAACCGTCACCGCACCGGGCACATTGAGATTCACGGCACGCTCGTAGAGATTGTCGCGCGTCAAGTAAGTCGGCTGCCAACTGGTGTTGTAATAACGAGGCACGTACGTGTCGCCTGGACCAAGCGGCACCCATCCGACCTCATTCTGACCAAACGGAACGAACGCGACCATTGCCGGTGAGTAAACGGGATAAGTGCTCGCATTGTCAGGCACCCAATACCAGCGATCGCTGACGTAGGCCCAACGACCATAGTGATATGGCGCATAACCCCAAGGCTCAGTCGAAACCCAGGTTGGACCGTACGGATAATCCGTGTACCAGTAACCAGTCTGATATGGCATCCAACCCGCATCAACTCGCGGCGCCCAACAGTGTCCGTAGCCATCGACGTTTTGCCAGTCGCCGTAGTAATCAAGATCATAGAGGCCGGGAATATATGAATTGACATATTGGTAACTGACAGTGCGACGATAAGGATCGAAATAATATGGATCGCTTAGATAGGCGTTGTAGTCGCGATAGCGACCGTCGTAATACTGTGGATACTGATAGGCGTAATAGTCGTCGACCAGGTAACCAGCGTCACGACCATCGATTCGCGAAAGCACAGCGTCAGCCGCGGTCGAGCCGATGAGAGTCAACAACTCACCTTTACTGATCTGTCCACTGCCGCCGAGACCAACGACCTGTGCAAGTCCGCTCAGAACGGAAACAAGCACTTGTCCGTTATCTATTCCGACGTTGTAGAGACCTGGTTGCTCTAAATCGACTGCGCCATACGGAGTCGCTACTTCAAACAGATCTCCCGAGTTGAGATAACCGACGTCGAAGACGGCCGAGCCGTCACGCAGCGCTAACTGCGTGCGTCGATCGTTTAGTGAAAGCACATCGAGCGATGTGTTTGGATTGAGTCGAGCGAAGTTGCGTCCAGTAAACGCGAGACTCGCACGCGAGTTGTCGCGAGTGTAGATACCGTCACCGACTGAAAACGGTTGATTGGCGGTGGCCGCGATCCATTGATCGCTCTCCGTGTTACCTGCGTTATTGAGTGCGACGTCGCCTTCGATGCGTTGAATGCGAGCGGCATTTGGCAGAGCCTCGGCAGAGACGGTCTGCTCGTGCTTCATCCACAGCACCACTCCACCGCCGGCAAGGACGGCGCACACCACGGCAACGATCGTTAGGTGTGGCCACACTTTTAGATTATTCATAACCCTCCCCTTTACGTTCTTTTGGGGAGAATTTTCGCAACCACCATGCCACAAATACGTCTTTATCCGCGTCATTCGTGGCTAAATCGTTAGACCATATCGTCTGTGGCTGCATCAAATCGTTTCGCAAACTGCCAAAAGACGACACATTTCTCACAATCACCGCATGGAATAGCAGTTGCCAATACGCGTACACATGAACTACTCGAAGTATCTAATATTCTCTTTAGCATTATCAGTCGCATTGTTGGGCGCGAGTGATTTGGCGAAGGCGCAGGGCAGACGCGGCCGCGGTGAGGAGCAGAGGCAGCAAAATCAAGCCGAACGCGATCAGCGCCAGCAGCAACGCCAACAAGAAAGACAGAATCGGGATCAAGAGCGACAAGCCACTCAACAACAACAGCAAGCCCAACAGCAACAACGCTGGGAACAGCGTCGCCAGGAGCAACAGCGCGATAGTCAGGAACGGCAACAGCGTTGGGAGCAACAGCGACAGCAACAACAGCGTGACAGCCAGGAGCGACAGCAGCGTTGGGAACAGCAGCGACAACAGCAACAGCGCGATAGTCGCGATAGTCAGGAACGGCAACAGCGTTGGGAACAGCAGCGACAGCAGCATGACACGCAAGAACGGCAGCGCTGGGAACAAGAACGACAACGCCAAGAACAGATCCGTCAGTCGCAACAGCAAGATCAGCGTTGGCAGCAAGAGCGACAACGGCAGCAACAGAACAACCGTGACTGGGACCGCGACCGTGACCGGGATCAAAACCGAGATCGCGATCGAGACAACAACTGGCGTCAACGCAATTGGCAGCAGGATCAACAACAGCGTGCCGAACGTTATCGTCAGGATTGGCAGCGACGCCAAAGCTATCTTTACCAACGACAGCGTCTGCTCGAACAGCAAAGACGTGTGAACCAGTTGCGCTACCAGCAACGTTACCTCGACGAGTTGCGTCGCGATCAGTTGCGGTTACAGCAGTGGCGCTATAACGATTATGGTCCATACAACTATCGCTATCGTCGCGGCGGTAGCTACTACGAAACAAACCGCTATGGCGCAGAGATGTTGCAGCGCGCGATCAATGATGGTTACGAACAGGGTTTCTACGCAGGTCAAGCCGATCGCCAGGACGGTTATGGCTCCAGTCCGGACGAGGCATATGCCTATCAAGACGCCAGCTACGGCTACGACGGCTACTACGTTGACCTAGGGGATTATCAGTATTACTTCCGTGAAGGATTCAGGCGTGGCTATGAGGACGGGTATTACAGCCGCTCGCAGTACGGCCGTTATTCGAATGGAAGCTACAGCATTCTCGGGACGATCCTCGAGCAGATCCTTGGATTGCAATTACTCAATTAAGTCTTTTCCAAGAATAGGTCCTATATGTCCTATAGGACCTATTCTGCTCTTAACGCAAAGCCTTTCCTGTGGATGCTCTGCACGCAAGTGGTATCGAGGCCTTTGACCGTACCACGCTCCATAAACTCCACCATCAGTCGATCTATACAGTCGATGCCCTCGAGTCCGTCTTGACCATGCGCACCGTGCGGCACCACAATGTTAAGACTATTGGTCAAAGTCTTTGCCACCGTTGCACCATTTGACGGTGGCGTCACCGGATCCCACTCACCAGTCAAAATCAAAACAGGCACATCTGACCGAATCGGCTCGCCGTAATCGCGCTCAATGCTCCCGCGCGGCCAGAGCTCGCATGCCTCGCGTTGCTGGCGCAGACGATAATCGCCCAGGAAAGTGTTCTCAGCCATTCGTTCACCTTCACCGGGTTTGATCCATGGCAAGTCTTCAGCACAAGTGACTGACAGATACATTCCGTTGCTGCCCGTGGTCACGAGAATCATGCGATATCTCAACGCGGCCTGGGCCAACGGAACAAAGTTACCTTCGGCGGCACGATGCAGCATGAGCGGAACTCGGCTTGCCGACACGGGGTTGTACAACATGTAACGAATCGCTTCCGCTGCCAGGTCGCGTGAGAGTTTTACTTTCGCGTGCTCGCTCGAGTTCGGCTTTTGTACTTCGACCTCAATGGGTCCCTTGATCAGTTGGGCCAGCACTGACTTAGCTTCATCTTTCAGATTCGGAAATGCTTTGCTGCAAGCAGCATCGGCGGCGCACTCGCCGATCACACCCTGGAGCGCACGCTCAGTTTGCTGCGGAAAATCGCCGGGCATGTAGTGGTTTGTCGGAGAAACGCCTTGCAGTGTCGCGGTGCGCACGTGTTTCGGATAACGCTTGAGATAAGTCAACGCTGCTCGCGTCCCATAAGATCCACCAATGAGATTAAGTTGTTCGTAACCGAGTGCTGCTCTGACTTCGTCCATGTCGTCAGCGGCGATAGCGGTGGTGTAGAGTTTTAGATCGGCTTTGGTTTCAAGCTGTGTGCGGCACTTGCGAACGGCTTCGAGAGGAAAGAAATAGCCAAGATAGCTTTGCAGGTCAGCAGGATCGTACAAGTCACAATTGAGCGGATTGGAGCCGCCTGTTCCGCGTTGGTCCACTAACAGAAGATCGCGATGTTCATGCAACTGGGGAAATGCCTGCGCGATACCAGGACCTTCTTCGGTAGCAGACGAACCGGGTCCGCCGGCGAAGTACACAATTGGATCCGGCTCGCGTTTGTCTCCAGTCGCAGGCAATACGACGATGTTGAGACCGATCATCCGGCCTTTTTTTGTAGCACGATTTTCATAGACCTCTAGCGTGCCGCACTTCGCCTTGCCTTGGACGTTCTGGACGTCACAATCTCTCAAGACAAGTTTTGAAGGACTCTGCCGCACGGCGCTAGCGGCTTGAACTAACAACACCAACACAAGAATTGCGATCTTTGTTTTTGTCATCCTGTTAAGCGCCTCCTTGGAG
>DATFHH010000024.1:0-211917 GCA_035248565.1 Pyrinomonadaceae bacterium
CGTTTGTCCTGTTCGCCCAACGACTCGAACAGGGTAATACTCTCGGTGAGCAGATCGCGCGCAAACTCCTGCGCTCCCGGAATCTGGTTTGCACTGCCAAGCCACCCGGATAACGAGCCAACTCTCCACAACAACTCTGCCCGCCTGTCAACGGAAAGCTCAATCAACCTCGGACGTGCCCCGATCTTTCCACACCACGTAACTTGTAATGCCAACCGAGCATGCTCATAATCACCAGCTCGTTCAAGCTTATGAGCATCTTTGCACGCGCGTCCTACGAGCCAATCCCGCGCCTGGCGTCTTTCTATAGGTTTAGCCGTTAACACCATTGGCAACGCTCGTTTCTATTTAGTCATATTTGCGACTATTGATGTTATGATTTTACTCTCAATGATTTCGCCGTCTGATCACAAGACTGCTCACACCAAAAGGATCTAACAACAATGAACAGATTTCGAAGCTTTCTCTTTGCAGCCATACTCGTGCTATCTACCGTGACTCTCGCACTAGGCGGGGATATACAGGGTCCGGGTAAAAGATCCCACCCCAACCCCACCGCCGACTGGGTTGACAACCGCGTCGACAAGTGACTCCACGCAGCCAACATGGACTGAACAAAGTCAGACTGTTTGGCAGGAGGGCACCACAATGCTTGTGGAGATCCGGCTCACAATCTTTTAAATCACTCTGGGCTAAATTAGTTGCCCTTGGCGCTGGTGCGGTACGCGACAGGTCGCAGTGTGCGCTGAGTAAGGGCATGAGAATCGTACTCTAATATTGCCAGATGTGACAACGGCATTAAAACTTGACGGCACACTATGCGGAATTACGCCCCAGATTGATCCACAACCCCAATCGCCTTACTCGCGTCTGCGAGTACCTGGGCCACCTCGACTGAGCGACGAGGGAAAACCGCATCACTCCGCCCAAACAATCCATTCGCATTTTCGTTAAGCCAAACGCTGCTAGCTCACAACGTTTCCTGCTATATGAAATAACATACATCGTTTCTTGCAACTACAATCATTTACTTTCACTCCATATAGATAACACTCGCCACTATTGTCAACATCGGAGAACTTTAGCTTGACCATTTATTATAGCTGCCCAATAATCCCGCCTCTCGTATTCACGTTTCGCTGCTCATACGAGTGACTCAATTCTCATATCGCTAAGGAGCGTTCATTCTTTCGAGTTCTATCATGGGCCATGTGAAGACGGTTACCAGCGGTCACGACTCCGTCCACAGTTCCATCGAATTAGATGTCGCGCCAAGTATAAGAATCCTCCATATTGAAGATGATGAGACGATCGCTACATTAGCGAAGGAGATGTTTGAAGAAAAAGGTTGGCAAGTTCACACATGCGATCATGGCAACGCAGCCATAGAACACATCTCTGGCGCAGTTCACTACGATTTCTTGCTCTTTGATTATCAACTTCCAGGCATCGACGGTTTAGAGCTTGTTCGGCGCGCACGCAAGCTGGTCCATCGCTCTCGCACACCAGTCGGGGTCCTTTCGGCGACTCCTATTGAGGCCGAGGCAAAGGAAGCTGGAGCGAATGTTTTCTTGCGGAAGCCGCAAGATATTGGATCGCTCGCTGAAAGGATCAGTAGATTGCTGCGCGAACACCGGCAATGAAATTTTGGAAAGTTCCATTTTAAAGCTGCGAGATCTGTCGTGCGTCCAAAAGCGCAATGTTGCATGACATAGCGGATCACAAGAGCACTTCGATCCTCGCCCTCGCACGGGAAGCGCTACTGGGCTGCGTTCTAAAAAGATTGCCACTCGTGATGGGTGGGAGCGCGAGCAGCGCTGTCCGAGTGGCTTGGCGAGGAACGTACCAACTGACCTACCAGCTCTTTGGCATTTGGACTAAACGAAATTGGAAGATGAACGCGGTGACAAACTGACATCTTCCTGGGAGCAGAACCACTCGTGTAGGTACGAGTGGTTCTGCAAACCTCTCGAGTACTCATTTGAAAACCTGAGGTTCAATTGAGGGTTTAACGAACCCTCTAATAGTGGCCTGTTGAAGGGGGCCACCGAGTTCGCGGAGGCGTCATCGCCCAGAACGCACTCCGCGGACTCGCGTTTTTTCCAAAAGACACTGTTTCGATCGCAACGAACCTCGCACGCGGGCAAAGGAGGAGCCACTCGCGAAAGTGGGCAGCACCTGTCGGGATTGGGGCTGTCGCGGGTGGCTCTCGGGGCAAACTTCTCCCAAGGGGTCGACAGTAACGACATGACTTCCCATGGCTGTTGGCCCCGCTCATGACTCCGTATCTGCGAATGCTTTGAAAATGCGTGGGGTAGGGCACGTAACGATCCTCGCAAAGTGGAAAATCCCATCTTGGTGAGGGGATGAGGATCTTCCACCAGTAGAGCCATTCGCGTCGCCGCACAAGCGTGTTCGCGAATGGCTCTGCGGGGGGAAGCGAAATCAGTTCGCGCGGACGGTCTACACATTTGCGGGTACTGAGAAGTGCGAGGAACTGAGATTTCCGCATTTTTCAGTTGAGAGTCAGTTGTGCGGTGGGTCACAAGTGACTCTCCAAAAGGGCTCGCTATGAGGGTTATGGCGAGAGCCGCTGACATGAGCCCAGACATGTCAGCCCCCCTTGAAATTTAAATAACCATGTGGGACGGAGGCGTTCTCGTCTTTCTCTCACAACGCCCGACAGTTCAAGGTTCAAAAGCCCAATGGGAAATCCTCGTCCTCGTCCTCCACGACTACTGCCTCAAAAACTTTTCATTATTAGAGAGCATTTGAACCTTACCCAAACTGCAATCAAAGACTCCCTTGACCTCTCTACAGCAGCTCGTATATCCGAGTATGAAACCGGAAAACGCAAGCCCTCGTTGATAGTCACACTCGGCTATAGCCACTTGGCAAAAGTACCTATGGCCTCACTTGTGGACGATGAAATCAGTCTAAACACATTCTGGAACCAACTTCACACACCCGACTACAAAGAGCTTCAAAATATCGGCAAACAACCGGTTTCACCCGCCCAGACGAAAGTGCCCAATTATACCGTGCACCCGCCGCTCACTTTCGGTCGCCGCTACCAGCAGATAAGAGCCACAATCCAAGGAACGCCGCAAATCGCAGGCTCGCTAGAGATCAATCCGTCCAGTAGGGGTAAGGCAGTTATCTCCAATCTCCACGTGGACCAGCAACATCGTCGGCGTGGCGTTGCTGCCAAACTGATCGGTGCCGTTATTAATACCGCGCGCCGGCAGGGTTTTAATACTGCGAGGCTTGAAGCTCGACCTTTCGGCAACGGAATTTCGCTTCAAGCGCTGGTCGCCATGTATCGCCGTCAGGGATTTAGAAGCGTAGGAAAAACCAGTCGCGGAAGCCCCGGAATGGAGCTCAAGTTGTAGCAACGAATATTGGCTCCCTAGAAGCTAAACAAAGCTCGAAGAAGAAAAGCCGAGTTCTAGAAACGCTGAATAACACGATGCAACCCAAACGATTCTTCACCACTGAACGCTCCCGTTTCCTCTTGATAATGAGTCTGGTTTGTGGGATCGGTGTAGGTGTCTCGCAGCACTCGCTAATGAGATACAACATACCTTTTGTTGGATGGATTTTGGCGGTCGGTGAATACCGGCATGCAAAGATTGCCTACTGGCAAGCTATCGGTGAACGAGTACTACCATCGCGAGAATACTATGCCACTCAAGCAGCATACGATCACACACACATCGCGTCACTTTCAACGCTCACTTTTCTAGCACTCTGTTTAATAGTCATCAATCAGCTCTGCCACAGAAACGCGGCTAAAACTTTGGAGCATCCATCTCGTGCTCCTACGTCAATGTCCTATAAAGGAGAACTCTAAGATAAATGAAGAACATTGGCATCACTCTCAGTTTTCTCTTGTTGGTTAATAGCGCCAATGCGCAATCACCGGAGATTAACCAAGCACCATCGACCAAAACTGCTGTCACTAAATCGACAGCGTCGAACGATCGCGACGTCACCGCGCTTCGCACCCGCGCTCGAGCATTGTTGATATCGCTGTCAATAGATGCTCGATCCTTTCGCGAGCAGACTCTTCGCGCAAGATCGCTTGCACGAATTGCGGATGCACTATGGCAGGTTGATTCTGAACAGGCTCGACTGTTATTCCGTAAGGCTTGGGAAGCCGCTGAACTTGCGGACCAAGAAAATGCCGCGAAACTCCAAGAAGAAATCAACAGACAGAAGGCACGAACTGGCGGTGGATTTGCGATCAATCTACCACCCAACGTTCGTCGCGAAGTCCTAAAATTGTCCGCTCGCCACGATCGAGCTGTTAGCGAAGAGTTTCTTGAAAGACTAAAACAACAAGGCGCGGAAACAGCCAACCCTACTCCTCGTCGGAGCGATCCATTGTCTGGCCGTCCGGACGAAGCATTGAGCCAGCGTCTCGGAGCAGCCAGCGAGTTACTTAAGGCAGGTGATACAGAACGTGCTTTGGAATTCGCCCGCCCAGCCTTAACTGTCGTGACGGTCGGCACGCTCGATTTTCTTTCCGATCTCCGTGAGAAGAACTCGAATGCAGCCGATTCCCTCTATGCCGCCTTGCTCGTCAACTCAGCAACCAATCCGGATGCGGACGCCAATACAGTTTCAGTACTTTTCTCCTACATTTTTTCGCCCCATCTTTATATTACCTTTAGTGGTAGTGGCGCCTCGTCTTCTCAGAAATCCTCGACGGTCAGACCCGAACCCGTTAGCGCCGAATTACGCACGACATTCTTTCAATCCGCTGCCTCAATTCTGCTGCGCCCTTTACCGCCACCAGGCCAACCCGATCAAAGTTCATCAGGTCTCGACGGAAAATACCTGGTTATAAAACGCCTCCTGCCCTTCTTTGAACAGTTTGCGCCGGCCCAAATGGTGGAACCGCTTCGCGGTCATTTAAATGCACTGAACGCTATCGTGTCAGACAACGCACGCCGACGCGATGATGAGTCGATAGGCAAAGGGCTTAAACCTGAGCAACCAGCCGCAGAGCGAGAACAAGCATTGCTCGATCGGATCGACCGCGTAAAAACCTCCGCCGACCGCGATTCACTTTACATCCAGTTGGCCTTTCTGGCCTCAAACAAAGGCGATATGCGAGCGCGAGATTTTGTAAGCAAAGTCGAAGACTCTCAGATACGGTCACAACTGCAAGTTTTTATTGATTCCTCGCTTGCTAATGTCTTTGTCGAAAAGAAGCTTCCGGATCCGGCGCTCGATCTCGTCCGAAAAGGCGACTTACCTCATATTCATAAGGCGTGGGTAATGACTGAGTGCGCCAAGATCCTTGCCAAAACCGATCGCGAGAAAGCGCTCGAATTAATCGATCTAGCTATTGATGAAGCTCGCCGCCTTGAACCCTCAGATCCTGCCCTTCCACGTGCATTATTCGCCGTTGCCAATGCCATCAAGGGAATTGACCGCGCACGAGTCTGGGAGGCGACCTTCGATGCAGTGAAAGCAGCCAATTCAGCGGAGGGTTTCACCGGCGAAGATGGTGAACTGGTGGTCAAATTTCAGAGCAAAGGACAGGCATCGCTCAGAAACAAATATATCGAAGACTTCGATCTCGACGGAATATTCAGCGACCTTGCACTTGAGCACTATGACCGGGCCGTTGAGTTGGCCAGAGGATTCCAAGCGGAAGGACCAAGAGCCATCGCTACCATAGCCATCGCAGAAGCGATACTACATCCCAAGAAGGGTGCAGCATCGCAATAGGCGGCAGGTCTTCCATAGATGGGTTCAAAGCCACAACAGAGGCCCAAAAACCTCGGTCGAAAGCTGCGTCAGATCAGAAAGGCTTTGGGGTTGTCACAGTCGGAAATGTTGCGACACTTAGCTGCGGAGCATTCGTTTCAGACCGCTAGGTCCAGGATCTCCGAATATGAATCCGGTGCAAGAGAACCACCGCTTGCGATCTTGCTGGCCTATGGACGCGTAGCGCGAGTCCATCTCGAAAGCCTTATCGATGACGAAGCAACTCTCCCCGACAAAATCCCCAGCAACTTCGATTTCAGTCGTTACAAACAAAAACTCGCTGCCTCTCGGCGCGTCGGAGAAAGTTTAAATGGGTAATCATCGTCCTCGGCCGAAATTATTGGCCGAAAAACTTCTCGCAATCAGAGAGTTTCTGAATGTCGGCCAGCACAAAATGGCGCGCAAGCTTAAATGCGAAATCATTTCTCGCAATCACCCGGAGTTTCAACTTCATCCAGGCCGCATTTCAGAGTATGAGGCTGGACAGCGTGAACCACATTTGTTCTTGTTGATTGCGTATGGCCGATTAGGACAGGTACACCTGGAATCTATTGCAGATGATGAAATCCCCCTAGAGATCTTCCGTACTCGGCTTGGCAAAGAGATTTGTTACAGGAACTCACAACCCATTGAACACCCTTTTAAAGATGAAGAGGCACGTTAAAGAGGAGAAGGAACTTGGGAAAGGTCCTGGACTCAATCGTCAAAGAATGGAAGGAGAAGGGGTTAGACGATCACCCGCTTTATGACTTACTTGTTCACGCAGCAAATGAATATGCCGATGACCCCGAATTTGACTCCTTAGTTCAAAGAGTTATCACAGAGGCTCCGCTCTGTACATGTAAGTCACTTCTGGACGATCAGCTTGGTGGACCACAAGCTGACGGTGCCGACGTGATCGGACTCAACTACAGAGGTTTTGATCCTCTACTGCACGAAGAGCAATGTCCCTTGCATTCGGGTCAACGAGTGATCATTGACGACACCGTGACGTAGCATTCGTTTTTATAACCATCTCGGTATTCTGCATTGATGTGCTGGAACACCAGTCCGAAGAACATGACCGTCAGGAGTGATGAGGAAACTAGCGCAGAGGCGTTTTGCAAACGCCTTCGTAAAGAATTCAGATACGGAACGACAGTGCGCCAACATAAAACACGAAAGCGAGTTAAAGCATGATCTTGAAGACTTTGGCACTAATTCTTCTATCTCTTATCGGCATGACAGTCGCACCGTCGAGTACATCAGACGCTTACCGAGTTGGTTATGCTGAAGGGAGATTTGATCTTGCCACTGAGTCCAGGGCGACGAAAAAGTTCTATGAATGCGTCGCTGAAAAAAAGAAAGAACCAGAATCCTGTTGGCAAGATCAGATAGCTTGGACAAAGGTTCTTTATCGCACTTGGGATGCAATGACAGATCAACAGAAGATCGATCATGTCGCGCAGTCAAACGGTGGAATAAAGTGGGCAGAGATACTACGTGGTACATCTGACAGCAAGATAATGCCGCCGCTTCCAGTCGAAATAAAATGAGGTAGTTTCGACCACACGCGAAGCTCAGCATCCCCAAAATGCGTCTCACCGTACCACCGGATGAAATGCGGCAACAGTTCGAAGGTCGAATTACCTGCGGACGTTGCGGAAACAGTGATTGGACCAAGTTCACTTATATGCTGCCTCATGCCGGTCGCGTATTAGTTCAATGTACGCACTGCAATCTAACGTTTTTTAAGCCGATGGAACCAAGCCAGAATGACAGCATTCAGAAATAACTGACGCTACATTGTGCTCGTTCGCGATCTCAGTCATTACGATCTCGTAGTCGAGCATTTTCAACTTTGGCACTCGGAAGATTCTTCAAAGAAAACGCCGCCCTCGAAAAGGCACACCATGAACGAAGCAACGCCCCCTTTGGTACAAGGGCAAAAGGTCTGGTGCTCGCGTTGTCGTGAGTACGTGAAGATCGTAAGGGTAGCGACAGCCGCAAAGCTTGTCGATACGGATCGGCGCACGATTTACAACTACGTCAAGAAAAATAAAGTACAAGTCTTCAAGGTTGCGGGGGGCACGCTGCGCATCTGTAGCCACTGCTTGCTAAAGGATGCGTCATAACATTATTTTCAGACTCCCATTGCGTTGCGCTGTCTCTCATCACCAGAATGTCGCTTAGATTGACAGCTACGATACGATCTCACCACTGGCGAGCGGTTACCACGAGCAATGGATCTGTTGCACGTTGCGGCGCATACATTAGCGCGAGGAATTAGTCGGATGAACACACCTACTGTACGGTACATTGTATTGGTCACAGGCGTCTCGTTTATTACCATCACTTATTGGCTTGCGGCCGATACACCTAATCTTTGGGTGCTTGGGATTGCTCCCGCGGGAATTTTGGTCGGTGTTGGTATCACCATAGCAAAGACAGGAGCCGGTCACTTCAATAAGGGATTAGGCCACTTGACATGAGCAGCGAGCATCTATCGACACTTCAAATAGAACGGTTTTGTGCGAAAGGGTTAGCGGATGACCAGATCTCCGCTCTGGCAAATCACATCGCGGAGTGTGACGCGTGTGAGGATCGTGTTGTAGAGGAACTAAGACGCCAAAATCCGTTACCTTCCCGTTACACTGAGGAGGACTTGGCGTTTTGTGTGCGCAATTGCCATCTGGAGTTTGACTCGCTGATGAGTTTAGCTGAAGGAACCTTGGATTCGGGGACTCAGTGGCTGTTTGGTCTTCATCTGAAGACATGCGAATCTTGCGCGGAAGATCTCGAGGCATGTAAACGTTGCCTTGAAGAAGATCGTCGGGATGAAGACTGGAGTAATTGAGAAAAGGCTCTGATTGTCTTGAGACGCTCATCTCCCTCTCGAATCTTCTCTCGTCAAATGCGCAGGAAGCTCACTCATAAATGCAAGGTTGTGCCTCACTTATTCTCAGGCTTCTCCATCGACATACCGAGAACCCTCATTCTCTCACGCAGATTTGGTCGACTTAACCCGAGCAATCGCGCGGTCGCCGTTTTGTTCCACTTCGTAAACCGTAAGGCTTTCTCGATCAGAAGCTGCTCCTCCGCATTCAGGCGATCCCTAAGTGTCTCACCAACGCCCAAGGGCGGGAATTGATCAGTTCCGACATCGCAAACGCCCGGGTTATTTCCGCTTTCCCGAACCGCGGTTTCGAATGCCGCGAGATTCACTTCGTCAGCCGTTTTCGCTATTGCGCACACCCGGAACACCACCGTTTGCAATTGCCTCACATTCCCAGGCCACTGCAAACCCGTCAAGTAAGACAACACCGGCTCTGGCAAACTGTACTCATGCTGACTCGCAAAGTAGTGGGCCAAAGGTGCAATATCAGCCGGTCGCTCCCGTAAAGCCGGAACCTCGACTATCCAAAACCGATCCTTCAAGTCTGCCTTAATAGATAAAACACGGTTGCTTGCAGCAATAAACCGAACATTACACAAACGCTCGTCAGGATTCCCTACCACGTTGTAAGTACCGAACTGGACCACTCGCTTTAACAAAGCTTGCATACTGTCACTGCCTTCATCCAATTCATCTACAAACAACGTTCCATTTTCCGCTTTCTGAATGTACCCAATGCGATCGGCGACCGATCCAGTAAACGATCCTTTCTTGGAACCGAAGATCTCGGAAACAGCCAACTCTCTCGAAATTCCACCTAAATTGAAAACCTGATAAGTCTCTCGGCTGCGCCTGGACCACTCGTGTATCAACTTCGCGAGTAACTCCTTCCCGACGCCCCTTTCGCCGGCGAGCAGCACATGAGTTATCTTGTCCGGATTCTCCACACCATCGAGTACAGCTATATCTCGAAGCTGACTTAGCACCCTCTGACTTCTAGGATCCTCAGCAATGAATCCCGGTGCATTGATCTTCATAGCTAAATGACAGGCAGGCAAAGTTCTAAGTCTTTGTACAGCTACCTTCATAATCACATCGACACTCTCTGGATTCAGAACTCTAACGCCCTTCCTTAAAGCTAAGGCCACAGTACACATTCCAACTTCGTACGTTCCCCAAACATCGCATAAGCCGGGACTCAAACCGCACTCACGTAAACTCTCGCCCGACTCTGTCACAACAATCTCAATTCTCGAATCAGTAACACCGGCCGCAGCAAGGCATTCAACTACCGACAACTCGAGCGAGACCACATCCGGTGCTGAGACTATTGGACCAAGAGACGATAAATCTCCGACCGAAACTCGCACGTCACGCTCACTATCTAGTGAATCGGATATGGTCTCCGACGCCATCCGCGAGAACTGACCGGGTGTCTCCCAAACCGCAAAAGCAGAGTCCAGATCTACCTCGTCATCGGATACGCCTTCATCGGTTTTGCCAGAACGTAAATGATCCAAACGCCTCGCCAAATCCAAGTTGAGCTTATTCGGTCTCAAATTAATAACTTCGGAAATTCGAGTTCCCTCTGCTCGACTCTGAAACTGTCGAACCCCGGCACCAGGTAAACGGGCGCTACTTATTCGGAACAACTCGAAAATCACATCAACCGCCGACATAGCTCGCAAGTCAGCCTCGCTCGAATGCAGTGATGCATCCACGTACGAACCATCGTGTAAGTAAATCGTTCCCCCCTTGCAACGTAACGCAACATCTGAGACCGCTCCGACTTCAACCGCCTCTCTAATTATCCCTTCCTCACAATTGCTCCAATCAACTTCGAGCTGACCGGTCTTCCCGTTGTAATCGAACATTCCAGTCATTTCCTCAAGTGGAAAATACTCAAAAAGAAATCCCAAGGGGACGAGATCCACATTCGCAACCGGTCTAACCTGGCTCTCACTGGCATTTCTCCTCAACTCAACCAAGTTCTCATCAAGAGCCACAATCAACTCGTGAGGAGAAGGGAGTTTTTCCAAGAGTGCTTCTGATGTATTCGTTGGCGCTCCCTCTCGAAGGTAATGCTCAACAACATCTTGATCCGGTCCATATTCACGCCAGCGTAAAGCTTCTCTTTCACTAATCCCATTCACCTGTCGCATATCACCCGCCGCTGCCGCAATCCTCGCACTTGTTAACGCTTGAACTTGCGATTCACTACGTTGATTAACATGACGCTGATACAGATAAGCCAGCGCCGGCGCGCCGCCAGTGTCATCGAGATTGACACACACCAATGCCGACAGCAGTTCGAACATCACACTCTCGTCAGAACTCTGCGCCGCACCACCCATGCAACTTCTCGCGTTAGCCAAATCCTGTAGTGCCTGGTCCAGCTTCTTCTCGGCCAACGATACCTCTGCCGAAAGCAACCACGTAGCTACCGTTACCTTTGACACATCCTCGTGATCTACCGTCTCGTTGACTTCTCCCAACCCACGTAACGTCTCCATTACCACGCGCTCAGTGAGACTCACTTCCGCGCGCGCTTCCACGAGATCGCCGCGGTTTAAAGCCAGTCTGATTCGGAACCGGCGCAAACAACTTAGGAACGCCTGGTCCAAACGTTCCTTTTCCGACAGCAGTCTCCCCGCAAAGCGATAAGCAGCGCGCGTCTCACCGCCCCCTTCAAGCAACATTGCCGCAAGTAACAACAGCTCTCGCTCGCGTCCGCTTTCCAAAACATGCTCGTTCACCAACTCCTCGATTCGCCCTACCCGTTCAGGCATCCTTGAGAAGTCTCCGCGCCGTAATTCTTCGCGAACCATTTTTTCAATCATGTTGGCTGAACTTGCAGCCTGGTGAGCTAACCAGCGTGAACTCGATGCGCCTTTAAACAATTCGGACTCCTGAATAGACATAGGGGATCTCCGCAAACAGGGAAATGAGAGGCCGCAAGCAGACCTACGGCCCGATCGATCCTGATTTCCTGCATTGCTCGTGCCGCGCTAAGAGACCACGCCAATGCCGACTTTCAGAATTGAACAAAGAGAAAAATGGGAGACCTTCGTCGTCTACGAAGTTGATGCCGACAATGAGGAACAAGCCGGTGAATTAACGGAAAACTGTGCTCACGGCTATACCGAACACGAGGTACTCACGCGAGATTGCCGCCGATTGGTGAACATCGAGGAAGTTCGTATCAATTAGACTGACGGATTTTTCGACACTTCACTCTTTAGCACTGACGGATTTTCCGCCACTTTACTCACCCCGCACAATTCCAAAACAAAAGCGGCAAGTCGACAAAAGCAACTCACTGTTCAGAACGCAATGAACCAAACAAAAGTCGACCAGTTTAAGGATTTGCTAATTGCCCGCGCGACGGAATTGGGTATGGACGTCCAGCACCGAAATACCTGCTCCGCAGGCATCAAAGCTCTCGCTCAGATGCACGCGATAGTTCTGCGGCGCCCACACTTACTCCAAGCCTTCGAGAATGATTTGCTTGTTCACGATTTGCGCTTGCTCTCTTCACCAGATGCACACGAGCAATTCGTCTGGACTATCAGACCAAGCGGAACCACCGTGTTCTTCCCGGAGGCCGGCGCAGACCGCAATTTTTTAGACTTTATGAAAATTTCAATCGGCAGCGTCGCATTCACTTTCGACGGGGAGAAGCTAGAAGAAGTGCTCAACCCATCACATGCCGCGCACTTCCTGGCAGAACTCGAAGGGCCAGCATGAACCCGTAAACACTTCTAGTCAACAACTACCAATCGCAGAGGAGAAAGACCATGTGTTGCTGTGGAACACCCGTAGTCAATGGAGAATTCGGCTACAAATGGAACTCTACAGATAAGCCAGGCGTGCGACGTGTAGATCCGCCTTCATTGAAGGACAATGATCAATTGCTACGCGATGAACCGGGTCGATGTGGCGGACTCGATTCGCATTGCCATCACTATCGTTTAGTTAAGTCTTACGGTTCCTTAATCCTTCTCGTCCGACATGGTGCCGGGGATGAGCGACTGCACCTGTCCGGGCCAGTGGCAACTGTGTTGGACCACCTTGACTCGACTGATTGTTATTGGACATTGAACGCACTTTATCACGCTTATTCGGACGGCAGACGAACC
This sequence comes from Pyrinomonadaceae bacterium, assembly GCA_035248565.1. Lineage (GTDB taxonomy): Bacteria > Acidobacteriota > Blastocatellia > Pyrinomonadales > Pyrinomonadaceae > PSRF01. Next base: position 12,796 of record DATFHH010000024.1, read on the forward strand.
GGCTCGGAAACAACCGCTAATAACTGGCGTAAAGCGGCGGTAGAAAAGCGAATCAAGACACGAAAACAACGCGGAAGCAATAACGTTCGCGTATGGATTGCCTGACGGTGCGCGACGCCTCATTCCACGATCGCGCAGAGACTCCTCTCGCAATAAAAACGAAAATATAGCGGACTGCAACCACAAAGATTTCGGGGCCGGAAGGCGGCTGCAAGAGGTGACAGGATCACGATATTGGCTCGCCGTCTTAGCCCCGAGACCTAACAGCTATCTCAACACTCGCTCGTTAATCATCGTCAAGCTCATCTTCAATGAAATCCCAAGCCGCTTGTCAATTGCTTACTCCTCTTGACGACGGCGCTGAGGCTGCCGCTCGCTTGCTAGATCCCACCTACGCACTCCAACAAAAGTTTGATGGCGAACGAACCCTGATTCACGTCGAGAAACACTCGATTACCGCCTACAACCGAGACGGTTTAACGTCCAGGATTTCCAAAGAAATTCTGAGTCAAGCACAACGCTTTGCAGCACTCGCCCCACTCATGTTTGACGGCGAATGGATTCGTCAAGTCAAGTCTTTCTATTCCTTCGATCTGCTTGAACTTGAAGGGACGACTCTTCGGAATCAAAAGTTCATCGACCGAATTGGGCTCCTCGGCCAGATCCTACAACCTGCAACAACCTCACTCATTCACGCCGCGCGAACCGAAATCGAAGAAGCTGGAAAGATCGCACTACTCACGCAAATTCGCGACTCCAATCTCGAAGGCATAGTTCTAAAACGCCTTGCCGGCATTTATACACTGCGGCGCGAGCCACGTGACTATAAGCACAAATTCACGCACGACGCTTCGTTCATCGTTCTCAGACGAAATGAGAAGGCCTCCGTTGATCTCGGCGTCTACGATGACAACCACAAAATAGTTGAAGTCGGCAGCGTGAAAATAAGAGACGCTTATTTCGACCGCAATCTCAAAGACGGCGTCGGCACCATTCTCGAAATCCGATATATGCACGCCTTCTCCGACAGTAACCAGATCTACCAACCTCGCATGATCGCTATCAGGAAGGATGTTCATCCTGACGATTGCTTGCTTTCACAACTCAGATATAAAGCGGCTAATCCAATCGCATTGTAAGCAACACATATCAATCCCCATTTGAGGAGAACCAGATGTTAAGACGCCGATCTCTCACGGAGCTTGCCAACAATCCAGATCTGATCGATGGCATTTACAACTATTGCGATCGATGGTGCGAGCGTTGTCCATTCACATCCCGCTGCCTCGTGTATGCCACTGAAGCTGACGAGGAAGTTTCCGTAAAAGAACAGGATGTTGCGAATGCCGCATTCTGGAGAGAACTCGATTCTGTCTTACAGGAAACTCTTCCGCTCATCCCCAAATGGGCCACAGCTTCAGGTTTTGATTTAACTTCTCTTCAAGATGCGAGTCGCAAAAGAAAGAGACAGCAGGTGGACAATCACCCACTTGTCCTCACGGCTAAGAAGTACGCCCACTCTGCCAGTGACTGGTTCAGGCAAGTTGACGCCGAGCAAACTTCAGATCCCTCATCCCAGCCGAACGAAAAGATCAACACTGCGCGTGATGTTATTCAATGGTATCAGTACCAAATAGCGGTTAAGACCATGCGCGCCCTTTCCGGTCGCAAGGAAGAGTTCGATCTGGACACCGAAACCTCCGACTCTCCCAAAGACTCTGACGGGTCTGCAAAGGTCGCACTAATTGGAATCGATCGCTCAATTGCCGCATGGCGTCTCATGCAGCTCGGCGCTCCTGAAAGCGCAACATCGATCGTTCCACTCATTCTGCAATTAGCACGGTTACGAAACCGAACTGAGTCTGAGTTTCCCGAAGCACGAAAATACATCCGCCCTGGATTTGACGAAGTCCGAGCCAGCTAACACTAACGTGTTTCCACGCAGCATCTCCCGTCACATGCACAGTTGAAGGAGCATCTCTCATGCGCAGCATCTGGACCGGAACAATAAGCTTCCTACTCCTTTCGTTTTCCGTGAAGCTGTACAATGCAATCGAAACCAGCGAAAAGATCTCGTTTAACCAACTCCACTCCGATTGCTTCGGTCCGATCGGTTATACCAAGCAATGCAAAAAGTGCGGCGCCGTAATCTCCAATGAAGAAATCGTCAAAGGCTACGAATATGACAAAGGCCAATATGTCGTTGTCTCGCCTGATGAGATTTCAAGTATCGCACCCAAATCCAACGAATCGATAGAGGTCATTGGCTTCATTGACCCCAACGAAATACCGACAACATATTTCGACGCTTCTTACTTTGTAGCACCCAACGGTCCCGCCGCGGGTAAAGCCTACTCTCTTCTGAGGGATGCTATGAACCTGACTGGTCTAATCGCCATCGCAAAGGTGATCCTGCGCGATCGGGAAGAGCTAATCACCCTCACTCCGAACGCCGACGGTCTGATTCTCCAAAAACTCCACTATCGACATGAGGTGCGCGATCACAAGCAAGTTCCGGGGCTGGGCACCTTGCCCGCAACGAATCAAAACGAACTGGAACTGGCCCAATCGCTGGTCACACAAATGGTTACCACGTTCGACGAGATCGATACTACCGATCACTTCCACACCAACCTGAAGCAAATGCTCGAAACAAAGATCGCGGGTGGAACAATCGAGGTTAAAAAGAACGACAACAACACTGCGCCGGTAGTCGACATCATGTCAGCGCTTCGCGCGAGTTTGAAAGCAAGATCCGAGAAGTCAACGACAGCCTCCTCACGAACCCCCAAAGCACTCACTCTCCTCGAACCCACCGCAACCGGGCGCAAAGGCAAAAGAAAAACCGCATAAGCGGTAATCAGCCAAACAACGCAATGCGGTCAATCCAAGAGCTTCCGGGGAGAGGCAATAGGCTATGTCTGCGACTTCAGATCACACGACTTTTACCCTTTTACCTGGCACAACCGATCTTATCCAAGACCTAAAAGCCACGATACTGTCTGGCGTCCCGTTTCCAACCAGCACCTTACGGAGTAAAGCAGCTTATTATCTCGGCTCATCAATCAGTTCAGGCCGATACGATTTTCGCTACCTCTACGACGCTCTCGAAGTTGCCCTTCATCAGATCATCGAGGACCAAGCCGTCTTTATTCGTTCCTTAGCGCCCGCTGCGGCTCTGGACCATCTCGAAGACTTGCTCGGGCGCTTACCAACTCAAAGAGTAAGGACCACCGAACAGGATCAATTCCAACAATTCTCTTCTCCTGCGCCGCTCGCTTTCACCGCAGCTTGCCTTGCGATATCCGATCCCAACAATGGCACCGCACCAATCCTCCTCGAACCATCTGCCGGCACCGGAGCGCTCGCCTGTATTGCACGCTCTTTCAGATGCAACGTATACACGAATGATCTCTCTCCCTGCCGTCGAGCGTTTCTTGCTTACTTAAACTTTCCCGTCTTCAACGTCGATGCAGAATTCTTAAATGATCTCCTACCCGACGAATGTCAACCCGACATCGTCCTCATGAATCCGCCATTTAGCGCCACGGCAGGACGCCTTTCCACCAACAATACAAAGCATGGAGCAAACCATCTTTCGTCAGCTCTGTCTCGACTAAATAGGAACGGCCGCCTCGTCGCGATTGAAGGTTCAGGCATGGCGCTCGATCGACCCCGATTGGCTGAATTCTGGCAGCGAATTGCAAGAAGCTACACAATAAAACTCAACCTTTCGTTACCACGTCCAACATTCGCGAAATTCGGCACGGCCTGCGCCTCCCAACTAATCGTTATCGATAATACTGGTCCAACTCCGGGAACCACCTGGGATGAACAACGCACCAACATACCTCAGGACTCAGCCACTCTTTTGGAAATACTGACCTTCGCGAGAGATAACAAACTCTCTCCAGAATTCCCCTCCGAGCCGCGACCAATCGAATTGGTCAGCGACATCACGGATGATGCAAGCCCGATATCCCCTCTCTCCACAGGGCAGAACACGCCTCCCACAACCACCGAGGACGAAACCGACTCTACAAATGACAACTTTGTTCCTTACGTTTCGACTCGTCTTACAGGCGGTATCGATCATCCTGCCCCTCTTGTCGAAAGTGCAGCAATGGCTGCTGTCGTCCCGCCTCCGATAACCTACCGTCCACATCTCGATCCTCAGCTCGTCAGTAGTGGCGCGCTTTCCAACATTCAACTCGAACGAATCTGCTATGCAGGGCAGAGGCATTCACAGCATCTTCCAACGGGCGCACGAGCTGCTTACCTCCTGGGCGATGGAACGGGATTCGGTAAGGGACGATGTCTCGCCGGCATGATCATTGACAACTACAACCAGGGACGTAAGCGCACACTATGGCTCAGTATCAGCAACCAACTCCTTGAATCAACACGCCGTGACTTAAAGGATCTCAACGCCTCCCATATCGCTTTACACCAACTGAATGATTGGAACGTTAACGAACCCCTCACGTTCGGCGACGGCGTGATTTTCTGCAGTTACAACACACTGATCGCCAAGAGCAAAATCAGCCACAAAACCCGGCTGCAGCAACTGATCGAATGGCTTGGTGAAGAAGCGCTGGTTAATCTGGATGAATGCCAAAGAGCACAACATGCTCTAGCCACATCACAGGGAGAAGCAACACAAACCGGAAAAGCCGTACTCGACCTGCAGGACCACCAAGCACACCCTGGTCTTCGCTTTGTTTACTCATCAGCCACTTCAGTAGTTGAAGTCGACCACATGGCCTACATGGACCGCCTCGGCCTATGGGGACCCGGCACCAGTTTTCCGTCAGGATTCAAAGAATTCATGAGCGAGATAAACGCGGGCGGCCTCGGCGCTCTCGAGATGGTCACCCGCTCCATGAAGGCCTTTGGAATGTCTCATGCGAGCACGCTCAGTTACGGTCGCGATCCGGTATCCAATCTGGCTGTCGAATATGCCGAAGTCTTTCACGAACTAACAGACCAGCAACGCGAGATCTATAACAATGCAGCAGAAGCCTGGCAGGTTGTTCTCCAAAACATCGAAACCGCCATCTCCATCACCAACGCCGGTAGTCGAAACCACGCCTTCGCTCTTTCCCACTTTTGGGCTCAACACCAGGCGTTTTTCCGACAGTTAATAACCGCCTTCAAGGTTCCCGAATGCATTAGACAAATCGAGGCAGCGCTTAAACGTGAAGAAAGCGTAGTCGTCTCCATAATTGGAACGGCTGAATCGAAAAGCAAAGCACTCGTTGCGCAAGCTGCAGCCGAAGGTAATCGACTCGAAGATCTCGATTTTTCACCACGAGCAGTGCTATGTGCCCTCGTCGAAAGAGCGTTTCCCGTAGATCTCTATCACGAAAAAGAAGATCCAGTTAGCCACAAGAAAATAAGGGTACAGGTAACGGATAAGTCGGGTCGGCCGGTTCAAAGCAAGGAAGCCCTCGAACTTCGATCGAAGCTACTTGAAAAATTATCAGACCTTGTTCTTCCCGAAAATCCTCTCGACCAAATAATCAACTACTTTGGAACTGACCAAGTAGCCGAAATCTCCGGACGTCGCAAACGATTGATCCGGGATCGAAGAAATAACCAGGTCACTTATGTCTCACGCGCGCCAAAAGGCGTGCCCATGACTAAAACCAATGTTTATGAAAACGAGCAATTCCAAAATGGAGCCAAGCGTATAGGAATCATAACTGCCGCAGGATCAACCGGCATTTCTCTCCACTCCTCACTCAGCGCCATCAATCAACAAAGACGCTGCCAAATCGTCTTGGAACTCGCCTGGTCAGCAGTTCTCCAGATGCAAAGCTTTGGCAGGACTCACCGCAGTTTTCAAAAATATCCTCCGAGGTACAACCTGCTCTCAACGAATCTCGGAGGCGAAAGACGATTCTCAGCCACCATCGCTCGCCGGCTGGCTTCACTCGGGGCATTATGCAAAGGAGATCGCAAGGCCGCAGACGGTGGCACTCAACTCTCACGATACACCTTTGAGAGTTCTCTGGGTCGAGGCACACTTTCGTTACTCTACCGAAGAATCCTTGATGGCGTCGCAATACCAGCTCTCGACAATCCTTTGCAGGCGCTAAGAGACATGGGACTGTTGAACAAGGACGGTAAAATCAACGACAGCGATCGACTTCACATTCCCCGCTTCCTAAACCGTCTCCTCAGCCTCGACTGCGACCGACAAAACGCACTCTTTAATTATTACTCACATCTCTTTGACCAATGTGTCGCTCACGCAAAGGCTTCTGGAACTTTCGATCACGGCGTACAAGACATAAAAGCACTCTCGATCACACTCGTCGGAGAACCGGAACTCGTATATGTTGACGAGACCACAAATGCAGAGACACTTCATTACACGCTCGCTGTCGAAACTCGATCGACACGCGTAACTGCTCAAGAAGCCGCTTCCCTGCTAGAACAAGGCGGTGCCTTTTATCGTCAAACCAACGGAAACATTATCCTTGTCACCAAATCCGGAAACCATACCGACCACGAAACCGGTAACACATACGAGACATACTCTGTTACGAAACCGGAAGAGGCACGCGCTTACTACATCACCGACAAGGAACTTGCCCGTTACAAGAAGGTCCAATCCCAATCAGCACTCGCTTGGTGGAAGCTCTATTGTGACACTGTGCCCGAAACCACCACCAAGGAACTTCACCTAATTGCCGGCGCTGTACTACCCCTCTGGCAAAGATTGAAGACAACCGAGGACGCTCAACTAAAAGTCGTTCGAGTCGTCACCGAGGACAATCAGCGCATTGTAGGCGTCATGGTCCCAACTAACCGCGTGCAACAGATTCTCCGTGCTTTGGGAATTGCCTCTGTGATCACCGACCCCGCAGAAATCATTGACGCTGTTCTTAAAAACGATGATCAGATTGCTTTAGTTGAAGGTCTCTCGCTCTCCAGATCAAAAATTCAGGGAATCTCATACGTCGAACTCCGAGGCGTAACTCATCACAAATTCGCGCAGCTCCGAGAGTTTGGCTTGCTCAATATGAAAATTGAGTTCAGAGAGCGTTTTCTACTCCCTGGCGATCCCGATGTTGCTCTTGCGGTTCTCAAAAAGATTCTCGCCCGGTATCCCATCGTCGTGCCGGAGACAGAGAATCCACATGAAGTGCCACTGCCATCAACGGAATTCCGAGCGCTGGCCCAGGCCGACACCGTAAACATTTTCGATTTACTTATCGCCCCGGAATCCTCCACGCCTCCGGTGCTTGAATCGTCTATAGCTCCACCACCAGCTTCCACACCTACGCCCGATCCCCCGGAAGAGTCCTCGTTCGTTTCTCTCCCACATCCCAACTACTCAGCACAGTTAACCCTGTGGGACGCCGCAGCCTGATTACTACCGCCGCCCGAAAACAAGGAGCGGAGAGTTTAGCCTGTCATGAAAAACGTCAGACCGCTCAAACAACTGCTCGTCATTGCCAACCCCTCAAAGCAACAGACACATCCGGTTGCCATCAAGGAGCACACCACAACGACGCTTCCCCTCACACCGACACTCTCCTCGGCACAGGCGACGAAACTTGACGCTGCAAACGCATTAAAGACGCTTCGCGGTTTTATCGGCGATAGTCAATTAAGGGTCATTGGGGACGGATGCCGCGGTGAAGAACGGCAATACTTTTTCGACAAGCTTGTCGAGATGGCCGGCAACGTTACCCGTATGCCAAAGACATACGAAACGGATGGACAGGGAGATAGTGCTGTCGCGTACCTCCACTACTTCTCTTCAAGCTGTGATTGGTTCATCACCGAGAAGGACGAAGACTCTGATGGCGAAGGTCAAATCCAAGCCTTTGGCTTAGCTGACCTCGGTTACGGCGGTGAACTCGGTTACATATCAATTGCCGAACTGATCACGCTGAACGTTGAACTCGATCTCCACTTTACGCCCTCCACACTCGCAGAAGTAAAAGCCCGACAAGACTAACGATTATGAGTACGCAATTAACTACCCCAAACACCCTAAGGCCACCAGTGCCACCTCTCCAACCGCCCAGACTTGAACCACCCGGCTTCGCAGAATTGCTAAGCCGAGCCCTCAGCGAACCTGGTTCCTTGATGCAGGCTTATTCTGCGTTTCACAACTATTCTTTCGGCAATCAACTCCTTGCTGCATTTCAATGCGGACTCCGTGGCATACCCACTGGTCCTATCAACACTTTCCCAGGATGGAAAGACCTCGGTCGCTCAGTAAAGAAAGGCGAGAAAGCTCTCACCCTTTGTATGCCAATTACGGTCAAGCGACGTAACGCTTCTTTGGACGACGAAGATTCAGACGAAAGCTTCGCTACCTTGTTTGTCTACAAACGTCGCTGGTTCGTACTCTCACAAACCGAAGGGCCAGATATTGAACTCCCGCCACTGCCAAATTGGGACCCCGGCCTGGCACTCCAAAATCTCGACATCACACAAGCCCCCTTCACAAAGCCAAACGGAAACTGTCAGGGCTACGCTCGAGGAAGAGAAATAGCCATCAACCCTGTTGCCCAACTGCCTCGAAAAACTCTCTTCCACGAAACTGCACATGTCCTCCTGGGCCACACACTGCAAACCGACTTCGAAGATCATGAGTCCCTACCGAGAAACCTACGCGAAGTTGAGGCCGAATCCGTGGCCTACGTTTGTTGTGAAGCCCTTGGCCTCGAAGGTGGAGAGTTCTGTCGCGGGTATATTCAAAATTGGGCAGACGGAGAACCGATCCCTGAATCGAGCGCGAGAAGGATTCTCCGGGTCGCCGACCAAATATTAAAAGCTGGCACCCCTCACTACCGAAAAGAGCCTCCGTTACAGCGTGATCATCACTTGACCATCTAACTTCACCACCTCTGTTTACATCGATAGATAGGAGCGGATTCCAGGTACTCGTTTTCCGAAACCGAGCGCCCTACAAATTTCAAACTATGACAAACGACCGCCCCGTACCACCCGACACTTCAAAACTTGCCGTCCTCGTCAACCCCGATCGTATTCGCTCCAGTGTCAAACGACTGTTTCGCAACCGAATCGACGAAGTGCTCTGCGAAATTTTTCAAAATAGCCAACGCTCGAATAGCACTACCGTCGACATCATCACGAGTGATAACACTTTCATTATCCAGGACAACGGACACGGCCTACTGAACGGGATCGACGGTTTTCACACGCTTCTCAAACTCGCCGAGTCCAACTTTGATAATGAAACGATTAACGACCAGGATCCAATGGGCCTCGGCATTGTCAGCCTACTGACGCATGATCAAGTTACTCAAGTAACCTTCAGCTCCGGCAATCTTGAGATCACGATCAAAACAGATCAGTGGTGGAACGATCCTGCATACTACTCAAACTGGTACGAGCGAATCGTTACCCTCGAAGAGCCTGTCAATGGTTTACGCATTGCCGTGACGTGTTCACCAGAACTGATCAAAGCGCTCCATACAGCTTTGGAACCGAAGGATCAACGCTACTCTTTCAGCGACGAAGTGTATAAGAGTGCAAGTCCGGCCCAAGGTTACGCAGGTATCCTGCATATCACCCTCAACTCAGCACCAGTACGAACAACGCTGCCAGCCTGGACCAGACTCAATGATCCGCTCGTCTCCACCACTTACAAAGGCTCCAAACTGGACATTGCCTACGCTTCCTACGGCCGCTCTACTATCCTCTGGTACGGTCAACTCATCATCCTTCGCGGATTAGCAGACTGCTTTGAATTCCACCTCGAAGTTAAATCCGGCCGTCCCGTTAATCCCTTATCTCCAAGCCGCAGAGGCATCATCCAGGATGCTGCTTACAACGAGCTACTCGCCTTCATCAAGGCCGAGATCTTCACATTCGTTTTTGACACAAACAACCGCAGCAAAGTCAAAGCAGCTTACGTTAAAGGCTGCTACAAACTTGATGCGGCCTACTCAATCACAAATTCCCCTTACTTCGTCGCTGAACAAATCCAAACCATCGATAACCCGGGTTCCTTCGAACAATTCCAAGGAACCTATGTGAGCCACATACCCCCTATCCTCAACATCTTCACCTACGATGAAGCCCCACTACTTCTAAATGACCAAGTAATTCTCCAACTCCCATCCCGGACGTCTGACGCCGAACACGGACTGCAATCCTTTCTCCGTGAGACCGGACCCGCTTACGAATTATCTTGCGGTGACGAAACGCGACTCGCGATTGGAACACTCTGGTGGAGACCCAAGGGAGAACCTCGATATGACTGGTTCTACGAACCTGGAGAATACGGAATCTCCTACCAAGACAACACGCCACCTGAGAGTTGGACCTCAATTACTACTTCACCTGTTTTTGTTTTCAACGACACAAGTAGCTATGACGCGGCCGAAGTCGATTTCGTAATTGGCACCACGAGCAGTCCCTTAGACTTCCTTCGGAATGAGGCGTGGGCGGCATTCTCTCCGCATGAGGAGGACTCCTACGATACGCAACAGGAATCCTATCAAGAAACCCTCGCCGATCTCATCCGCACCATCATCGGGAAGTGCGTACCCAACGATTTCAAGCTTTACGAAATCAGGCGATTTTTGAAAGACCCCTCCGCCCCGATCGTCGAAATCAAATACCACTTCAAAAGAAATGGAAAATTTGTTAATCCACGACGAGCCTACAAACCCAAAGAGCGCGGCACACTCAACCCCGCAGAGATTACGGTAAAAACGTCCTCTGGCGAGCGGATTCGACTCAAACTCTATTGACCGCCAGTAAACACCCCCACGGCAACCCTGTCCCAGACTGACCCCGCTTACACCGGCAACAATTCTTTCAGTGACAGAATCCTTTCCAACACCTTTCAGATCCAGCCGGCAACGATTCTTTCACTGACAGAATCCTTTCCAGTCCCCGAATCCGGCCGCATTTTTGCTGCCCTTTTTAACCGGAGAAGTTTTCCGTAACCTTCAACCTGCCCGATAATCTTCGAGCGGAAAGCCCGTCCAAGTCCCCCCCTTCAGCATCTGCGGTGACGGTTGTGTCCCGCGTTCTCAGAACGTTGCATACACCCGGCCCTCATCCAAGATTCGCTCGCCTATGCCTTCATTTTTTCCTTTGATAATGCTTCTAATAAGCCACCAATAAGTCTGCTTTAGCCCACGTCAATCCCACCGCCAAGGACCATTTAAACTGGAAACGTTTCTTTCGCCCCGACAGGTTTGTTTCCGCTTTTTCTTCTACGCTGCCTCGGACGAAATTCCCAAAACGCCTCTTTTCCTCGGTATTTCACGACATTGCTCTTAGGCCAGCAGAATGCTGTTCGCGGCACACGCTTTGTAATGTCCACATCAGCAGCTCGAACGATCCGAGCACGCATAACGACAGAAGAAACCCTTTTTCGACACGGACCTGAACCAATGAATTTCGCAACACAACAACTTCATCCTACGACCTCTTCAATCACACCTTTTCAACCACAAAATCAGCACGAGACAACGATAGCTACAGTCATTCGGATGATGCTCAGATACGAGCTACTTCGAGTACAGCTTGAAAGCAAGCTCACTGATGCGGACGAAAACCAGCGCGTCGCAATGCGCGACGAGGCAATCAGACTCTGGGTCGACGCTTTTCGTCTTCAACAAAAGGCGTCTGAAACCGGAATGCCATTTTCCTATGACGAAGAATTACTTCGGCGCGAGGCAGTCCGCATCGCTTATCTACTCGTAAGAAAGGCTGTCAAACAAGCCCGCATGATCGAAGAAGCCACAGTCACTATCTCGGTTACCCAAGCCCTCTACGGAATTGATGTGGAAGTCATCAACATCCCACAGGCGGCATGACCCTCCTCAATAAATCTAAGCAGGAATCTCTGGAACGAACTGAGACTCGACGAAAACAAATGAACGCAGGCGCTGCCGAATACCAAACTTTTCCCCTTCCGACAGATGCACTCTGCGACCGGGTGGAAAGAACTAAAACGGTCGATGAAGGATTTGCTGCTATCGCCAGCGCCTTCGCAGAACTCAATGTCACAATTGAACAGATAACACTCCTCCGTGGTGATCAACCGTCGAATCTGATTTTGAATATCAACGCCTCAGGTGTCCGCCGAGACATTAAGTGTCAGGTGGCAAACACCAATCTCACGGTCACTTGCATTAACCCAACTTCAAGCCTCCATGCGGCTCTTCAATCAATCGTCACGGTCGCCGCCAACGCGGCTCGTTCCTGGACCAGCGAAGCAGCAGAAGCGGAATCCCAATTTCAGACCACGAGGCTGATTGGTCAAAGCAGTCAAATGCGTGAGCTGGCCGTTGAGATTTCAGCCGCAGCACGATCCGTGCATTCGGTGCTCATTAAAGGAGAATCTGGAACAGGCAAGACAACTGCGGCTCAAATGATACACGAGCAAAGTGATCGTGCCGCCCAACCGTTCGTCGACATCAATTGCTCCGCTCTCCCCGACAGCTTAATTGAGAGCGAATTATTTGGTTATGAGAAGGGAGCATTCACTGGCGCTGGCATAACTAAGAAGGGTCTATTCGAGATAGCAGATGGCGGCACTCTTTTTCTGGATGAGATCGCAGAACTGAAGCCCGAGCTCCAGGCGAAACTCCTTACCGCGATTGAACACAAGAAGATCCGCAGGCTTGGAAGCACAAAGGATGTTAAATGCGACGTTCGAATCATCGCGGCCTCCTCACGCAACATCCAGAAGATGATTCGAGAAAACACTTTTCGTGAAGACCTTTTTTATCGAATAGCCGTCCTCGAGATAGAAATTGCGCCACTTCGTACCCGACCATCAGACATCCCTCTTCTTATCAAGCAGCGACTATTGTATGAGCAACAACTGCGCACAAATCAAATCGCTTTTCAAATCGATCAACCCGCACTTAAAGCTTTAATTGCTTACGAGTGGCCCGGAAATGTTCGTCAGCTCCATAACATCATCTCCCGCTTAACAGCGCGCGTTAATGCAAATGGTCTCATCACTGAGGCTGATGTTTCTTCGCAGCTTCCCCATGAAAATATTGAAGAAAGTGCGCTCATACTACCAAATGCTGCTCGACTCCTATTGCCGAACGAGGATCTCTTTGCTTACGTGGCGCGTGTCCAACTGCTCGCCATCAATGCCGTAATGCAATCCGAAAAGAACCACACGCTGGCCGCAAAACGTCTCGGCTACCGTCGCACTTCTTTAGCCGTGCTGATCCGCAAACTTGAAGATGGTGATCATCGACGAGGCAGTCAGAAGAAACAAGGTTCAACTCCAACTCGGCAACAAAGACTTCCAATACCGCCGCCAACAGCAGAATAAATCAGTGACGATATGCATTACATAACAACAGCGAATGAAGTTCAAAACATAACCACGGAGCTCTGGACTTCTGCGCCTTCTGCCAAAATCATGTTACAAGTACTTTCCCAATCGGGTGATCCTCAAACATTGCTTCCTTATGAACACCATTTTCGTTTCTTTGCCACATCCTGCGCTCGACGCACGAGTTATCTGCTCACAGACACTCGCAGCCGAATAGCCATACAAACGGCCGAGCTTTTCGCGAATGGCCGTGCATCCGGTTATGCGCTCCACAAGGCATACCTCAATGCGAAAGCGGCTATCCTGGAACAAGCAAAACACTACAACAGATATTCGCCGCCCGCGGCTCAGCAATCTCACCCGACAGGAGTTAATGAGGAAATTATCTATGGCGCCGCAGTTCTCCATGCAGCCGCCGCCGCTGCAACTTGCTGCTTCGCACAGCAAGCACAAACCCCGCTTGGCCTAGCTGCAGCCTGCGCGAAATACGCAACCAAAGCGCTCTATTGGGAACAAGTATCCCTCGGTGCAGATAGCATATTGATTGCACAGTTGATTGAAGACGAAGAACACCGGCAGGCTCATGCTCTTAGAATCTTTATCGGTAATCCCTTTGCTCCACTCACGTTCCCTCCGATGACGCTTCATTCCTCGAACTCATTATCCCAACAAGGAAGCTGTACCCAACAATTTGTAAACGCTGCGTAGCGTGATCCAACGAAACCATGACGGACACTTCAATCATTTTCACCAAAGAAAGATCACTCACAATCGGCACCGACGATTTTGGTTCTTATGGGACCATCTTTGCCCCTGATAGCGACCACGAAGTACCCAATCCCGATGAATCAACCACACAAAGCTCTCGGTCAACCACTGCGCCCACCACGAGCAAGACAGTTTCCGCGCAATCGAATAGAAGAAGCGTTAGGCATCAGAACCTATGATCACGTCACGACGTCACATCAAACAGGACCGTATACTGTGCGGTACATTCACGGTCCGTTTACTCACTTCAAGACTGTTGGTTCCCTGATCATTCTTGATCATCCCGAAATCTGCTTAACACTCTCTTCAACGAGCAATCCGAAGCAAAGAGCTGCCCACTCGTACATCAATAACATAAGGCAGGTTGGTGACCGCTGGTTTACAGCACTAAACGACGAACTCTTTGTCTGCAGAGAACCAATCCCACAACTTACACCGCAAACGCTCCTCGAAATCATCGAGCCGCCAGGAACCGTCTATACACTACCGATTCCACCACCTTATACGCTCAAACCGAACGTCGATTACGATGCTGGACCGCAACGGACCTGGCACTGTGAAGCCTGCATCGTCGACTTCAATGCTATTCCGACAAATCCCTACTGGTGTCGCCACAATTGCTACTCTCCAATCGTTGCAAAACGCATTTATTACGTCCGCTCACCGCCACCCGATGATCGCCGTACATACGTTAGCTATTACGTCATGGAACTGAATTCCACGTCGTACGCACCATTGAACTCCAAACCTTGATCCTTTGCTCGAGCGCTCCGTTCTTCCCTCCACTTCACCAACCTACACAACTCAAACAGAGCGGTCAGCCATGAGCGCCACAAACAGTGTGTGTCCTATGACTGCTACTTTCATGACCACTCGCCGATTGGGCGCTACAGTCGATGCCATAGATTTCTTCTGCGGATTCGGCGGTTCAGCCCAAGGCATAAGAGCAGCTGGTGCTGACCTGATCGCGGCGGCTAATCATTCACAGATCGCGATTGATTGCCATAGCAGAAATTTTAAAAATGTCGAACATTACCGCGCCGATTTAGTTGACCCCGAAAGCGCGGACTACATGGATCCAGCGGATTTGCCGGCTGCACGATTCGCTTGGTTCTCGCCCGGATGTACACACCACTCGCCCGCCAATGCTAAGAAGCTTTACCAACGAGGTCGCCAAACAAGTCTCTTCGAGGAGGAGGATTTCGACGAGGTCGCATACGCTAATAGCGAACGGAGCCGAGTCACAATGTCCTGCGTGCTCCGCTACGTCGAGAGAAACAGACCAGAAATTCTCGTCGTCGAAAACGTAGTCGAAGTTACGCTGTGGGGACCGGATCGAGATGGTTCCACTTTCGCGTGGTGGAAACGCACACTCGAAAACATGGGGTACGAAATCGAATGCCTATTCCTCAATAGTCAGTTCTTCCCGCCCTGCCCACAAAGTCGAGATCGGCTCTACATCGTTGCATGGAGGGCTGGGAATTCCAGACCAAATCTCGACTATCGGCCCCTTGCGTTTTGCACAAGCCAACGCTGCGGCGGTCGCCACGTCTACGCTGTACAAACATGGAAGAGACCAACCAAAGCGTGGCCTCTACGAAAATGGGGCAAATACAAACGCCAGTACGTCTATTGCTGCCCCGACTGCTCGGCCCAGGTCGAGCCGGCCGCGTTTGCTGCCTACTCAGCGATTAATTGGTCCAATCTAGGTCCAAAGCTAGGTGGTGAACGTTCCGAACTTGGAATGAATCAACTGGCAACCGCCACTGTAGAACGCATACGCCGAGCACTCGCAAAATTCGGCCGCACGCCCCCCTTTATCATTCCGACCAAAAGTGTCTGGGGATCAGATCGATCAGTGACACAACCATTCACTGCTCAAACTACTCAGCAAGACAAGGCAGTCGTTAGCGCCGTCATCAAAAACAACGGATCACTCGAAGAAGCAAAATACCGAGCCTCGTCACCAGCTACAACACTTGGCGCATTGACCACGAATCCCACACAAGCCCTCGTGACAGCCGCCATTGTTCCTCAACGCTTCGACAGTAATCCCACCAGCACGCATGACAAGGTTCCCACAGTTACAACCAAGCAGAGCGATTTAACACTCGCATCTATGATCCTTGCTGCCGCAGGAAATACCTATGAACGGCCGGGTTATACAAGAGCACGTCATGTGGCCGATCAACTCTACACGCAACATACGACTCCAGCCTTTGGTTTCGCTTCTACGCCGTCCCTTATCGAAATGCGAGGAGGAGGATCGGTTCAAGCCGGCCAACATCCCGTTACTAACAGCGCGCACACTGTGACCGCCGGCGGCCTACACCACGGTTTGGTGTCCACACCCCTATTGCTCAACGGCCAGGATAACGAGTCCGTTCATACGGTCACTCAATCCCTCCATACAGTTCGAGCAAATGGCGGAGCAGGCCGTCTAATTTCTCCGGCACTCTTCGCTAAATTCAACGGCGGACCATCCGACACTGCATGGCACTCCACCGCCGACCCCTTCAACACAGTTACTGCACGTGACACTCACGGCCTCGTTGTGCTGCCCTGGATTGACGACTTCCGCGCCGACCCTGTCGCGGTCACAAGACAACTCGCGACCCTCATGTCTCAACTGCGGGGTGACCTCGAGTCGTCACCCCAAATCCCGGTCGAGCAAATCACCGAAGAAGACTTAATGAATACTCGTTTCCGAATGCTGGAACCGGACCCGGAATTGAGGCTAGCCATGGCCTTCGACCCCGATTACATCCTCCTCGGAAACAAAACCCAAATGACCACTGGACTTGGTAATGCTGTAACTCCACCAGTTGCCACATGGATAACAGCCCGATGTCTCGAAACTCTCGGCGCTCTTATTAACTGATTCAACCCTCAGAAATATGAACCAATTGGCCCAACAGGTTCCTTTTCCGTTCGCCTGCCAGCGCTGGCGCGATCGGCGCGGCACTTACCGGCCACCTAATGAAGTGATATCCACTCACGATTATGAAGTTGCACCAATAACACTCCTCGAAGCAAAAGCGTTCGTGCAACAACACCACTACTCCGGTGCTTATGTCGCCTGTAGATTCCGCTATGGCCTCTTTCTACGCTACGGCCAATTTCCCCAAGACCAATTGGTGGGTGTAGCTGTCTTCTCGATGCCTATGTCAAGCAAAGTGTTAACTAACATCTTTTCCTGCGACGTACTAGAAGCTGTCGAGTTAGGTAGATTCGTACTTCTCGACAACGTACCTTCAAATGCAGAGTCCTGGTTCTTTGCCCGTTGCCGTGAACTCTTAAAGCGAGAAGGCATCAAAGGCGTCGTCGCATTTTCTGACGATACCCCGCGAACCTCAATCTTCCCCGTTCCCTCCCTTATCTTTTCCGGACATATCGGAACCATTTATCAATCGTCAAATGCGGTCTACTTGAAAAGGACCACACCTCGTGTCCTAAGGGTGCTCAGAGATGGATCTATATTCAGTGACAGGGCAGCCTCGAAAATTCGCAAGGCAGATCGTGGCTGGCGATATGCCGCAAACATTCTGGTGAAAAACGGCGCTACCGAACCACCAGCGAATCCCGCCGATCCCACAGCTCTAAGAAGCTGGCTCAGACACTGGACCACGCTACTTACGAGACCGCTCAAACACCCCGGCAACCATCGTTATGCTTGGAGCCTTTCAGACTCCATATCGCTGCCACAGTCCCACGTCTATCCCAAGTGGCCCAGCCCGTCAATCACAATGGGGGTTCACACTCATGAAGATAGAAGCGATTTACGCAAGCACAAATCCGAGTTGCGACATGCTCAATCTTTACGACCGCTCAACGCTCATCGCTCGAATACACGACCAGCTCTGGATTGAAGAGATCCTCGGACCACAACAGCGCAAGCGTTGGTACAACGGCGAATACATTTTTAATGTTTCTTCGAACGCGATCGATCAACACTGTGAGAAGCGGTACGCCAGGTAAGCACTTACAGGTCCGACGTCAACCGCACACTTAAGCGGCGCATGGATTAGGAAACTGTCCTTTAAACAATCCGATGGAAAAGACCACACAGTTCCCAATCATTACACTAACGCGGGATAGCCGTATCGACAGGTCTAACCTTGAACTGATCCAGAACCTTCTTAGCGGAAATGAACTTGCGATCAGATATATTCCTAACATGCTCCGCTATGCCAACTCACTACTGATCGCCTCCGAAAGACGTTGCCGAACACCTTACGACCAACCATTAGCAGAAGTCGTTTATGGAAATACCACTTTCCTCTTTTCACGCTCGAGTCAACTCAGAGGAGACACACCGATCCGTGCCGTATAGCCTGCCAACTCTTTATGCCCGGCGAGAACCCACCAACGACACCGTCGCCATTCAATACCTCGACGCCAAAACACTGGCGTCGTGCAACGATGTAATCATTTACCACGATCCTGATTGCAGCCGCTTCTACGCCAACTTTCCATGGTTCTATAATTCCAAACCGGACCGCCGTAATCGATACGTCACTCTCAACTGCTTCCGCTACAGACTCGTTTGGCTCTAGTAACCTCTTCGACAACCAAGCCACTCACAAACACGCGGCTAGCAATCACTTGATGCAACGAGTAGTCTATCTTCCGCAAGGTCGGTATGTGACGCTGGGCAACTACGTTCAGGCATGGAGACTTGCTTTGAGCGCCCCGGATACAGCCGTCTTCAACAAAGCATTCACCTGGTATTCACAAACCAAGCAAGAGGTCCTTCGCGAGTTTCGATTTGGTCTTCACGATCGCATAAATCGGCGCATCGATGGCTTTCCTGGCACACTCAGACCACTGCCACATCCCAACACGCGCAAATACAACTATCAGTGGCAACTTGAGACTTACCGCGCCGCAATCCAACTCAACCAGCCACGTCTGATCATCGACTGGCTACCCCCCTGGTTAAAGACGCGTTTCGCTCACCGTTTGCGCGACCGCCTACTCGACTCTTGATCCCATGCAGGTACTTCTGATCCAGGTAGATGGCAAGCTTCCAAACCTTGCCCTTATGAAACTGGCCCACTGGTATCGATCGCAAGGCCACACAGTCACGCTAATCAGGCGACGCCGACGCGACTTATTCGACCCTCACTACGATAAGGTCTATGCGTCCGCGATCTTCAGCGACAGTGAAAAGTTCTTTCCCCAAATCTCAAGCGACTGGCCCAATGTGATCTTCGGCGGCACCGGAACTACGAACTGCCACACCGTCGAGTCGATCATTGGCAGCGACTATGAATTTTACGATTATCAAGACTATCCGTATTTCACAGAATCGATAGGCTTCACCAAACGGGGATGCCGTCTGAGCTGCAAATTCTGTGTAGTTCCCCAAAAAGAAGGTAAGCCCTACTTCTTGAACTCGATCAACGACATCTGGCGCGGCGCTCCGTACCCTCGCAAACTACACCTACTTGATAACGACTTTTTCGGACACGAGTCCTGGCGTAATCACATCCGCGAAATCATCGACGGAGACTTTCGCGTCTGCCTATCTCAAGGAATCAACGTCCGAATGATTACGACGGAGACCGCAGAAGCTCTCGCATCAATCCAATACCGGAATACAGCCTTCAATCGCAGGGTTTTATATTGTGCGTGGGACTGCCTAAAAGATCAGCAAGTATTCTTCGCCGGAATCAACACACTCGAACAAGCCGGCATCCCACCATCACACGTCCGCGCTTATATGCTGATCGGTTTCGACAAAAACGAAACCTGGGACCGTATCTGGTATCGCTTTAAGCTAATGGTTGAGCGAGACATAGAACCTTACCCAATGGTCTTCCACCAACGCGGTCAAAAGCCTCGCGCCGATTTGAAGTGCTTTCAACGCTGGGTCAACCGCGGTCTTTATCGTTTCATCCCCTGGAACGAATACCAGCGTCAAACCAAAAACGATGAAAGCGTGGCTTCATGGCACCGCCTATACGCAGCGTAAGCAACCAGTAACAAGCGGCGAATCACCTCTTACACTTACATGAAGCAGGGTAAACAATGCTACTCATCCCCGAGTTCAACATACACGCTCAATCGCTAATCTACGACTACGGCACGAATCCCGCAGTCGCTGACATTGAGTTAGCACGCCAGCGACTCGATTCGCTAAATAAACGAAATGGTCCACGCGTCGGCGATTTTGTATGGTTCCCAAACGAAGAGAAACCACGCCGCTTCACCTACGATTTAAGCGACGGATCGATGCAGACAACCACCGAGGGATCGAGGGACTCCAGTTTCCATATCACTCGCAGCGGTTACTGTGATTTTTCCGGCTCACTGGATAGTGCGATCTGGCTCGATCAATGCCACGACACAGGCACAAAACTGCTAGGCCGCGTTTGGTTTTTCTCGCGTAACCTTTCAGGACCGCATCGAGGAGTTACCGTCAGCCTCCCCTTCCGCGTTTACGAATACTGGCCCATCAAACTATTCTGCGAAGATTGTCAACACGAACAGTGCGAAGCCATTCGCTTTTGCGATGGTTGCAACATGAGAGTCTGTCAAGGCTGTTTTAATGAGCATGTTTTCGATGGTCCTTGTCACGTCTGTCACACATATCCAGAGCGCAACGAATCAGGCGAGCTAACAGCTAAAGGCTGCGCTTGCTAAGACCTCTCGCCTAATGCCGATCCTAAAACGCGCCAGCACTCAACTTAAAGAGATCACAGGCGACCAGCACCTTTATGTCGTCAGGGACTTTGGGGTTATTCGATGCGTGATGCGCGGTTAACTCGACAGCAGACCAGCAGATGCTTCAACCGAGTCGACCAACTTCTAGCCGCAGCTCACGCGGGGCTTCGACCCCACGAGCCAACTGCCGGAGATGAGACAGAGCCCGGTCCATGAAAGCCACAAACAATACTCAGGCCGCATGGCCCTGTCGCAGCAACCTTCCTTCACTCCCCTCTTAGAAAACACATTGCCGCCAGCTAATGATCTTTTATCTGAGTGTCTCGGCCCTGGCTGGCCTCAACACGCTTTAGCCCGCTTCGGCGGTCCTTCTTCCTTTTACCTCTTTGCTATCCCTCATTCTTGAAAGAACTTTGCTCCCACGCAAAAAAAGAGAGGTAAGCAGATTACAAACTAAAACTGATCAGGAATCACAAACACAATGATAAACCCACTTCGACGCACGCTTGTCCGCTATTTGTTCATCAACTCTGTATGTCTCACAGTGCTGTTCTTATCAGCCCTGTCCAATACCGCGCAGACAAGAAACCGCCCAAAGCCTCTCTTGACCATCGCTTCAACCAACGTCACCACCACTTTCGATCCGACCAACCCAAACGTAATAATCCAGCAGCTTATCGCTCTCACTCCTCTTCAATTCGAGACCTGGTTGACTTCGGCTCTTCCAAAACCAGTCTCTACTACCGTTCGTGATGAAGCCTTTCCACGTGCAACCTATCTCGCTCAGCTACAGATCGTCGACGACTTCAAAACCGGCAATCGTCTACAACAGCAAACACTCCAGTTGCTCCGGTTATTTCATCGCGAGCACTCAGTTCGTTTTTTCATCTATCGCGACAATTACCCAAACATACAAACCCTTGCATTTTCTTTTATCGGTATCTCAACCGGACTGCTCGATTTACTCCAAAGAGATACCACTGGCGCTCAACTAAACGGACTCGTCGCACATGAACTGGCAAGAGATATTGTCAAGGATAGGTTCATCAAGGCGTGGAAACACGAAGACTTTCAAACCATCAGACAACTCGAACTCTTCCACGATGTCATTGCTGCTCTTGCTCTACATCGTCTACAACTACCGCCCCAACAATATGCCTACATCCTAAAACAAATGTCGTCTCACAATACGATGCGGAATGATTACGCGGCTGACAACTCGGAACGTAAACGTCACCCGAGTCTCAACGACCGCCAACTTGTGATTAATAGTGTTGCTCTCGCTTGCATTAGTTGATCGGCATCCACTCGCATCTCTCAAGGACACGCATTCACCGCAATCAACCCTAACAGCAACGAACCCGACATAGACAGGCAAAATGAACGAACAGATAATCGCACTCATCAAGCAAATCACCCCACAGGCGCAGATAGATCCCGAACCAAATACTCTGATCACAGGCGCCCGATCAGCTGAAACTGCCGTCGTCGTGAGCGACTATCCCTACGGACGACGCTTGCGCTGTGTTATGCGGTATTGGCTCGAAACCAAAAAGTCCCATGGCACACGCCTCGTCTCACAGACCAATAATCCAAAGCGACCCGGCCTCGTCTGGAATAAGCCTCACGCCGGCACCTACACCCAAGGTGCAGTCGTCTTGCACACCGATCAGAATGCTCACGTCAAGGAACTGACCTTTACCGATTTCAACCTTTCAACTTCCACTGTCGAACGGGCTAATCATTCATTCCAGCAAGTCGAAAACTTCGAGCGAGAGAACGCTCCTGCTTTCACCGAGACGGATCATGAATACATTCGACGAACCAAAACCATAATCGCTACTTGTTTGAAGCGATTGCAAACACCCCATCAGAAAACACGACTCAACACGACCTGTCCTGTTTGCAAAAATTATTACACCACTTGCACCGGAAGCGAAGAACCACCGCCCGACACGCCACCGCAGTCGCAAACACAATTAACTATGTCGAACGGACTGCTTTTTTAGTAACGCCTTCTGTAATGACTATCGCAGCTTCCATTCCTAAAGGAGTTCCCCTCACGGCGCTATTTTTGCGCTATCTCAGAATAGAAAAAGGTCTTTCCGAGCATACCATCTACAATTACGGTATGGACCTCAGACGTCTCACTCATTTCGCCTATCAATCCGCACGTCCGATTCACCAGCTTCGCGGGACTGATATAAGAGAATTCATCTCCCAATTAACTCTCCACGGATTGTCTGCTTCCACTGTCCGTCGCATAGCGAGCACCATTCGCAGCTTCTATGCTTTTCTCATACTGGACGACTATATCGACAGCTCTCCAACTGACATCCTCGAAACGCCCCCTCCACCAACACATCTGCCCACCGTGCTCTCAGAAACAGAAGTACACCGTTTGCTCAGCACCCCAGACCTGAGGACCGATACTGGTCGCCGTGACCGAGCGATCCTGGAGCTAATGTACGCAACAGGTCTGCGCGCTTCCGAGCTGGTATCGCTACGCAATCAAGATATTGATCTGATAAGTGGTCTTGTCACCTGTCATGGCAAGGGAAGTCGCCAAAGAATTATTCGCTTTGGTAAGAGTGCGGCCCATTGGATCAAACACTACCGAAACACTACACCATTGTACGCAACCCCCAACTCGTATTTGTTTACCAACCGCGGAAAGGCACTCACACGCCAACTGCTCTGGACACTCTTAAACCAATATGGCTACGCCGCACGTATTCCCTCGATTTCTCCCCACACGCTAAGACATTCCTTTGCTACACATCTTTTGCACAATGGAGCCGAACTCAAACACGTTCAAGCCCTCCTGGGCCACTCCGACATTTCAACAACCGCCATTTACACCCACATAACTCCCGCCCATCTCATCCACTCATACCGACTCCAACATCCCCGTGTTTTAAGCACTTAACCCGGTTGCAATCTACACAAAATTTAGCGGCTCCCGCTGATCGTGTAATTGAAGTCATAAACCATCATGGCAGACTCCGACAAACATTATCCCGTTCTTAACGATTTGTTCGACGCGAAGCTTGGTGACTCAGTGGGTTTCGTTTGTGGGCCAGGCGAATTCCCGACCGAGACGGTCGGCCGTGTTTACGGAAAAATCATCAACCAGTGGGGTAGACACCTCCGCATAAAAATGTCGGACTCGACATTCAGGACTGTTCACACCTTCACCAGCGTAGGCATTGGGGCTTACTACTTAGGGCGATGCGATCCGCGCGCTTCCACTGTCTGTACGCATGGCAAGACCTGTGACCAACCAAGCCTGCAACTCTCGACCGGTCAAGTCGTCGTTCACAAACGCATGTGCAACGGCGCGATTTTTCTCCAGACCGGCAATGGCAACGAGTTGACTGACGCTGAATGGGAAGAATATTGCGCAATCACAACGCGCAGAACCAAACATGCGACTCATTAGACTCCTTCAACGCTTTTGCCATGCCGTAGCAATCGACTTCTGGGTCGAGGACTAATATGCGAAAACCTCGGAAACAAAGGACCGAGTCCTTCATCGTGCAAATCGCACATGAGCACACCGAGTACGCAGAAGTTGAAGTCTTTGCAACGAACTCAACAGAAGCCGAAGAGTTAGTTTCCACACTGCTGCGTCAGGGCAAACTCAACGACCTTGACTTCCAACCTGGCGATGATCGTGATGGTCCATATACATGCGATTCCCGTAAGAATGAAGGTGAGACTCCAGACTGCATCATCAAAGACAATACCATCACGTTCCGGTCGCCAACCTCCAAAGCTGATTGACCTCAGCGAGTCTCAACATGCTCAAATCATATCTTCCCGAATTCATCAGGCTCCCTGATGGCACAATTCTTTATCCTGTCATCGGCGGCTGTTTGAAACAGCAACCCTTCACCACGGCCACGTCCCGCGACGCAATAGCCGCCGAAGCCAAGCGTCGCAAACTCAAATACCGACGAGTTGAAGTACTTAGCCGAAACTTACGCGGCAAACAGGATCTCCATCGCCAACCGTACAAGCCAACGAGATGGATCTTTGTCGAGGTCAAGGAGGCGAATGAAGTTCCTGACAACCCGACAGCTACTTGAAATGGCTTTGAATACAGTTACGTTTCGCTCAACACTTCCGAAAAGCTGATCCCTTCATACCCCTTTCTCCCAACATGCTCTGTCACAAAACCACAGGAACATATAAAGGTGTGGTCCGACCACATGCGCTGTTCACTATTCATCGATTGCAGCAATTGGAATATGTATTGCTTGGCGACATCCTCACGGAGACAGCCATAAGGCACGTGCCAGGGATCGAACATATTCCTGTTCTTTATGCTCCTTACGGTCTCGGCAATTGGCGCGCCCGCTACAGAGAGCTAGCTCCCGGAGAAGCGGAACGATTAACAAAAGAAATCGGCAAATACGTGCCACCCGCCTATATCGAACTTGGACCACAGGCCGACGCTATTTCCATCTACCATGAAGCTGTTCATGCTCGACGCGCCATGCTTGGAAGAAAAATGACACCGGCAGCGGCTGAACCGAGTGCCCAACGCGCTGAAACCTTCGCCCGAACCCTTGAAACTAATGCCCACCGAATACCATCATGAGAACATCAAAACCATTAAACGACACTGCACAGTGGCAACGTAGCGATCTCCAATACCCCCGCCTGATTGCAGAAATACTTGCGACCGGAGCTTTAGACACCAACCACCGTACTGCCATCTGCGCTTCGATGGATCTCGAATCACACCGATTAGACGAGCTTCTTCACCGAGCTGAATCCGATTGGACCACGATCAAGCAAATCGTTGTAACAAGAAGAAAATCTCCATCCACTCTTCGTTGTCCCCACTGCAATTACAACGGCAAGAAACCAACCGACAACGGACACGGATTCCGTTATTTATCCGACCAAACCACGTGGCGAGAGGTCGTCAAGGTCGAAAAGGGAATTCTCATTATCCGGGGATGGGCCGAAATCTACGATGAGGACGCAGAAACCAATGAACGGCTGGAATGTCGGTCCTGCCTCGCAGAATTCCCGATCGCACCTGACCTGGAAACGGACTTCTGCTGACGTTCAACCTTCACGCGAGAAAGATACGCATGACCTTAACAACTGATGAGATGGTTGAAATCGCGTTAAATCGTTTGATCTATGCTGCCGAACTGCTTGCAACTCACTTTCAAAAAGGTGGCGAGCTCGGCGCTACATTGAACACCGACTATCCATTCAACGAGAGTTTCGATCATGTCTTGAATGCGTTGCTCCAATGGCGTGATTCAGCCTGCAACAAGCAGACGCACCTCTTACCAAGCAGAGTCAGTCTAAAAGAATCGAATCTTGAACACGCGGCGCGAAACGTATTAGTGAATTGGGAAGGTGGAGACCTCGCGGACGCGATCATGCAACTCTCTAATGCACTTCCGTTTGCAACTGATCAGACCGACAGACTTCATTAAAACCCTCCCCGAGTGCTCTCCGAATTCTCTATCTCGGCGAGACACAGACAGAATCCAGTAAACACTAAGCGGCGCCCAACTTTCAGCCATGACGATCTTTCCGCGCATCTCGACCACGACGCTTGGCTATCACAAAAATGTCCCACGCGTCTGGCTCGAAGGCAAACATCTCCGTGACGCCGGCTTCAAACCCGCTAATCGCATACAGATTGAATTCAAAAAAGCGCACGTAGTAATCCGGCTTGCAAAAGCTGGCACTCGAATCGTTTCAAGCAAACGGCGCGGCCAAATACCAGTCCTCGACCTCAACAGTTCCGCACTTACAGAAGCCTTTGGCGCAATCAATACCCTTCAGGTTTACATCGCCCCCGGCGAAATAATCCTGACACCCTCGCAAACGGAACTCCGTCGAGCAACCAGATGCCGAAACGGAAAGGAAGGAAGCGTCTACGCCGGTGGCGGATTGCTTACCGAGGCTGCGAGACTTGCGGGATACACTCCAGCCTTCGCTATCGAACTCAACTCACAGTACGCCGAGATCTACGAAAACAACCACAACGCTCGAATGTTCAACCTCAACGTTGAAGACACGCCCATGGAAGAACTACCACAAGTCGAATTATTGACAATGGGTATAGCTTGTGAATGCTTCTCATCCGCAAGGACCAAACGCGACCGGTCCCTGCCGCCTGAGGCCCACCCGCTTTTCCGACCTCACCATCTGGGCGGCACTCGTAATACAGCGATTGAACCCGGCAACCGTCCTGATTGAAGAAGCCCCTGGCTATCTCACAAGTGGCGCAGGCTACATGATGCAACACTTCCTCAGACGTGCCGGCTACACCGTTGAAGCAAAAGTTATCGACCCCCGAGACTATGGTGAACTAACCGGCAGGCGTCGCTCGGTGATCGTCGCTCATTCGGGATCACACTTTCAATGGCCCGAACCTGTCCCGCAAACGCAAACCTTTACCAGTATCCGCGACGATGAATCAACCCTTGGAGGCCAATACTTCACGGCCGAAACCAAACCCTGGCTTTTCAACCACTGGAAAACACAGATAGCTAAAGGCAACGGCTTTGCATCCGCTCAACTCTCAGACGAGAGCACATCAGTTCCATGCATCACTAAGCGATATATGGCAGGACAAGGAACTGGAGCCGTAGTCAAACACCGCCACCTAAGCGGGCACTTTCGTTGGCTCACCTTGAACGAGATTCGTAAGCTCCATCAGTTACCAGATGCTTATCAGCTATCCGATTCAAAAATCCTCTCCGGTGAAGTAATCGGCCAAGGTGTCATAGTTTCGCTCTTTCGAAAAATTATCGAAGCCACACGTACGCTCGGCAACATTCAAAGACCAATCAACCCACAACTCGGCTTCTCTTTCTCTTAAATCGAACATCCAATGAAAATCACTCAGCTACACCCCGATCTCCTCTTAGAACAGTTACGCTTTTTTAACCAAGCCGCCCAGGCGCTAACTCGCCATTGGTCTTTAACAGAAGACGATGGCAACCACCCAATCGTCATCGCCGACAAATACCCATTCGATGAAAGCTTCGATCAAATCGCCCACCGAATCCAGGAATGGTATGAAGCTACGGTCAACTATCAACCCGCCGACTACGAAACTTTACTAGCCAGCCGCGCCACTCAGTACAACACCACACCTCAGGTAGTCGAATGAGCTACTAAAGCATTCTGGTCCACTAACAGCGATTCAGAAACCGAATCGGACTGCCGTGAAGCACAAGCCGCTGGCGCTTCAACCCTTGAAGAATTCATCAAATATTTCGCTCTCAAAGAAAACCGATGAAGGACTCCTCGAAATGAAACTCAAAACGACTTGGAATGAACACGGCAAGATTTGGCATTACTTTACAACATCGCGAGAGGCAGAAGCTGCGCGCGTTGAGGGTGTCGTCTTTAATGCCGCACGCGGCCTGTGGCGCTCTATTGCCGCGTACGCCTGCAAGTCGTGTGGAACCGAAACTGATACTCACACACTCGACTGCGAGCGTGCCACCGCGACGAAGGAAACAGTGCTGGATCTCCAGTAAACGGAATCCGGCAACTCTCATCCATTTTTATAAAATGGCCCATTCCCCACACTTGAAGAATCGTGCGGCCCACAAAACACTGACAAGAACACCACATCCAAAACCTACACTTATGCCGCGACACAGACGAACTCAACAGACTCATGCGCTAATGCATGACAAAACGGAATTGCTCCGTGGTGACCACGCAAGCATTTCGATTATCTATCGAAATCTGACCGGCCAGAATCCAGTAAGCCCCGGTTACATGAAAATGATGAACGAGGAATTAGGAATTAGTATAGACCCATCCAAGCTTTGGATCGGCAAAAAGACATAGACCAACCCATCCACCGACTTACATCAAAAGCAAACCATGCCTACTACCGCTTCACCAAACGCGCTAATTCAAGAATCTGCCGCCGACTACGTTCGTAATTTACCTAACGATTTCTGGTTACCGGACTTCGGCCAACAAAAAGATGGAACTGACGCATACGAATTTTCATTTACGATCTGGGAAAACCATTACGAAGCGCGAAAAGAAGCATTGCGTGAGTATCTCTACCGCGCACTCAGTGAAGGCTGCACTATTCTCGAATCATTTTCCCACAACCGTCCTACCGCCGACTTCACCAATCCCGACCTTGGCGGGATTGCAGACACACTCTGGAACATTAAAGGCACAAGACGGCTCGACATTCATGGAACAATTAGCCCTTACACACGCACCTTCATCGACAGTCAAATGAACGCTGATTACCTTTCAGAACATCTTGCTAACCGCATTTTCGGTTTCGGGATGCGCGTGGCAACTTGGTTAGAACCATCCATCTCATCTCACTAGCTCGCTTCGTCAACATCGCATAGCCCGCCCCTCACAGCAAAGCATCATCACGCCTCTTTCAACGCTTGTAATCCCTACTCACTGTTGCGATTGCGAATCGCTTTTGAGGAGATCATAATACCCTGTTATCAAAACGCTTAAAGCAAGTAAGTAGCATGAATCGTTCACGATTAGGATACGGTCATTGATGGGACGCTCTCGTCGCTACCAGCCAGGCGAACTGGCGAGGAAACTACATACGATCCGCGTTGATTTGCTAGGTCTTTCCCAAACCGAAATGGCGAGGGCTTTAAAGTTAAAGACTCATTACACTGCCGTATCGCATTTCGAACTTGGCACGCGGGAACCCACTCTGGACGTCCTCTTGAAGTATGCCCGCCTCGCAGGTATCTCCACAGATGTTCTTATCGATGACAAACTCGATGTGCCAAGAAAGCTTTAATCTAATCGCTCTTTTGGATTTTTCGCTGGCCCATTGTTCAACGCATCGGACCGTGCGGTATGTGTTAGTGTGAGCCATAATTACCATTCCACTCTACGGCGTTGTTTCGCAAGAAATCGTGCAAGCCCACTCCTGATTATCACCATCAAGCACTTGCAACAAAGCTGAATTTTTCACTTGCACACGTAGTTGCTTCTATGCAAGATACAACCACATCAGCGACTGCACCGCCCAGATCCCCAGCACGTCATCGCTGACCAAACTACCATGAAAGTCTTTGCGTCCGAATCTCCCAACGGGCCGAGCATTACCCACGAAGATCCCGACAAGGTCCAGGTGTGCATTCCGGTAAACTGGTCCATCACCGCGATCATCAACCTAGAAACGCTCGAAAGTTCCAGCTCCGACAACATGACACGCACCGCCGAGAGTATGGAACTCCTTACTCAGTTTCTTTACGTGAAAGCAAGCGCCCTCAAAGCGAGGCAAGACCTTTTGCACGACCTAGCCCGAGCATACGAGTCGCAGGCTGAGCAGCTCCACAACAGACTCCTCGGTCAATTCAAAGGCGCCTTGCTATTCCTCTAACACACCCGCTCGGCCCACCACTCAACAGCGCGTTGGCGCTTACTTCAATAGGAAGCAAAATCCCCCGCCAGAAAAACAGCATCAACCCCTCAAATCAATCTCTTGTGTTCAACCGCTGCGCCTTCGGCTTGCGGCTTGCACGCGCTTAACACCCACGACACTGTCTTCCTCGCTTCCCACCTGCTCACCGGCAGTACATAAGAGAAAGCGGGCTTTTGGTTAAGACTGCCGAGGCATTGATTTACCGATCAAATGACTTCGTGCATCTGACTGGAGGCAAATCGTGCTCACTAAATTTCTAAAGTGCTACGCACCAGGTTCCCTACATCTCATATTCAATCCGGTCGACACCGGCAGCCCCAACCACGACTTCAACATTCACCTTGAACAATTCGGCAATAAGCGTGACACCGTCTATTGCCCCAACTCGAATAATCGCCAGCACTTCATCACTGGAAATATCGCCCGCATAGATCTGGAGTCAATCCAGGTAATTGGCGGACGTGTTCTCGGCCGCCTCGAAAGCGATCTTGGACCAGTCGATGAAGCAGAACAACAGCACAAGATCCTCTCCGTTCCGTATGCGAAAAAACAACTCGGCAACATCGACGACGCCATTGAATTTGTTCGTGTTATCAAGCAAGCCGTCACTGCCGGCGTCGAGGCCGATACACGATCCCTCCAGATATGGGCCTCCTGGGGTTACAGCGAAGTCCGGGAACGCTACGCGACACTTCTTCGCGATAACGCTGAAACCCTGAACGAGACTAAGAACACGGCACGATACGCAGAGCTTCTCGCCGAATTTCAAGCCGCCGCAAACAAGGAAGTTCTCTCAGAACTCGCGATCATTGCCATTCATCTGACTGCCGTCACTGCAACCAATGAGGAGCGCTTACTTGACGAACCTGAAATCTACCAAATCCTTCCTCGCGAAGAACGTCTCACGCCAACTGAACGAAAAGAACTCTTCGAGGCTCGCTGCAGCGAAGTTCTCGACCATCACGACACTCGCTCGACGTTCGCTTCCGAATTAACGTCGATCTGCTCTCGGATCGGCTCCCCTACATCGTCTGCTTCGCCCCATAATGACGATGCTCAATTCCAGAGCTACCTCACTGACATGGCAGATTCGGGCAACACAAGCTACGAAACTCTCGAAGCTCTCCAGGAAAGCCATGAGCGAGTAACCGAGCAGTACAGCGAAGGCGGCGTAGTATCCCTTCACATGAGTGATGCGGAACGATTCGTGGTCGACGGTACTCTGGACGACGATGTAACCTCCGACTACTTGCCACCGGACGCTCGCAACATTGCGAACGAAATGCTTCACCTTTTCATCGAAGGTGAAGACTTTCAGACCATTGATGCGTTCATCGAACTCAGGTTAAACCAGATCTATGGAGATCCGAGTGACAAGGCAAATCGCGTAACCCGCACAATGCGCGGAGTCCGAACTCGATCCATGACCACTCACGCCGGCACTCGCGAGACACTCTTCGAGTACACCTATCCAGTTTCTGCTTACCCCAACCGTGAAGAGCGACAGTACGCTCGCGAAGTTTTGGATATTCTCTTCGAAGCTATGCAGCAGGATTTCGTCCTTCGCTCCATGAATCGCTCCGCGCACTTTCGTCGTTTCCACAATCTGATCGACGAAGCTACCGATGTACGTCAACTCATTGACACCATCAAAGACGCCTATCAGTCCAGGTTAAGACGTACAATTACGATAAAGATGTTCACTGCCTTGAACACTCTTTACGTAGTAAAACGCGCACGTCTTCAATCGACACCTCTGCGCGTCACCAAAACAATCAACGGCTCTACGAAATTGTTTGAACCAGCACTGCCTTTGATCGCCTTGGCAAAAACCATCGCGCCTCGCAATCTGCGAACCCTCGCCACGAACATTCACAGTTTGCCACAGCACGAAAGAGAGCGAGTCCGACATGTCCTCCGAACCGAGCAACCGCAACTCTATGAGCGGATACTTGACGGTTTGCAAAAAATCGTTCGTAAGGCCAGTCCTGAAAAGCGACGCTACCTTCGTTTCGCTTTCTATCAGGACCATCAAACTGGCGTTCCTAATCAATCCCACAACTTGATCCACTTATTGACCGCTTCAGATAACGCAGCGATCTGGCAACAGGTGAAAGAGCCACAGAAACTCAAAACGCTCGCCGCCTAACAACCCACGATCGTCATGTACGCAGCCACTCCCTCACCATGGCTGCGACCAGACGTCAACTGACAGCGATCGATTCAGCTTTGCCACTTCTAACTCATAGGTAAGCGATCGCACGACTCCCACATCGCTGTCTTCCACATTAACAACAGGAAATTAGGGCTGACCGCAGGACATGACGTTAGCCGGTTTCGCCGATCCAGGTGGAGCTGGCATGAGCAGAAACACCTCGCCCATAAAGCAAGTGTTTCATTTCACACAACAAGAAACTTTTACCACTCAAAGGAGAATCAACCCATGTCATCAGTCGCAAAAGCACTCGTCATCGGCAACATTGGCGCAGACGCTGACCTTCGCTACATGCCAAACGGCAACCCTGTCACCTCATTCACTGTCTGCGCCAACCAGCGCCGCGGGTCCGGTGAAAACAGAACGGACCACCCACAGTGGTTCAAGGTCAACCTTTTCGGCAAATCCGCTGAGGCCATTACTCCGTACCTCACCAAGGGAACTCTCATCCACACTGAAGGCCGCTTGAACCCTGAATTGTGGAAGGACCGCAACGGCGAAGTCCAACTCACCATGAACATCAACACGAACGAGGTCACGCTTCTCAAACGGCCCAAGGCATCAGAGTCGGCCGCGACAGGTGAAGCAGCCGCAGCTACCGATGGCGACGGTGGTGACCTTGACGATATTCCATTTTAGGTGCGACCCGCTTTCACGCACTTGACTCTCACCACTACGAGACGGAAGTGGGCGGCTGGACCAACGTCGCCCACACGTCACCTCAACACATCGCCAGTTCCCAACTCCGCGAGGTACTTAAATGAACAACAATAAACAAGTCACGATCACCGTCGACGGCGCCTGCCTCGGAAACGGGCAGGCCCAAACTCGCGCGGCTGCGGCCGCAATTCTCAATTACCGTGGTCACCGCCGAGCCGTTGCTGAATTCATCGGCCAGGGCACCAACCAACGCGCCGAAATCATCGCCGCCGCTTGCGGGCTCGAGTCCCTGACTCAACCCTGCAATGTCATTGTCCGGTCCGACTCCAAGTACCTGGTCGAAACCATGAGTGGAAACTTCAAACGAAAGCGAAATCACGACTGTTGGACCAGACTTGATAACGCCGCCCAAAACCATACCGTCATTTACCAGTGGATCAAAGGCCACGACGGTGACCCCGAACAAGAGGCCACTGACAACATCGCGCGTGCTACAGCAGAAGGCGGACAAGTCGATCCAACGATTCTCACCCAAACCATCGCACAACTCGCCAACGCCAACTAACCGTTACCTAAACTCGTACGCGGGTACGCTTCAGAACTCAAACCCTCACGTTCCGACGATCTTCGCAATTAATCAGCGTCAGAAATCAAGCGGCCCGCGTAAACCTGATTACGTCAACCACGCAACTCAAACATTCACAAGGAGCCATTCATGCCTGACCCTGATCTCGACGGACTCAATCAAGAAGAACGAATCGCCAAACTCCGCGCCGAACTTGAAAAACTTGGCGGAAGCACTACGACCTTAGAATCCATGCCGGCCGACATGGAAGAAGAGTTCCTGCGCCACGTACTTGAATATGAATCGGCAGAACCCATCACGCTTTTCCGGTTGCTTGAAAACGCCGGCGTCCAAATCCCGCCATCCACCGATCTCGATGACCTCGCTCTTTCAACCAAGCTAACCGAGATCACTGAGAGGCTTGGTACGCTTGGATCATACCTTCTCCACACGAACCATCTGAGCGACCGAGCACTCTACGAATACCTCTACAACGAGGGCTTGCGCGAAGAAGCTGTGCTCTTTCCAGAGAATCCAAGCTACGCTTACATGATCGACCTTACCGGCAGCGGCAGCGAAGAAGACAACCAGATCTATCTCAAGTATTACGCCAATGAGGAACAGCGGAAGCAATGGGCATTTGATTGGCCGGACGATCCAATGCCTGAACACGAAGATCCTCCGTACGACCGCGATCGCACCCTCCCACAGTCGCCGCTTGGTTAGACCGAACTCTTAATCAATTCTTCCCGCCGACGCCTCCCGGCTGGAAGTTAAAGGGCGGGGACATTCCGCAACTCGCGGCCCCGCCCTCCAAACGACGTTTGGTGCCACCACAAAGGGTTTACCACCTTTGTGTAGAAAACATCACTGAGGACAGCTCTCCGTTCGGCATCGCGGCTCAGTGCAGAAACGAGTTAGACCGACGCGCTTCGGTAAGCCGTCGCGTGCGCTGGAGCCAGCCCACGCAGGGCGAGGTCGGCCCAACCTCCATCCTCTTTTTCCCGCCAAACGTCTTCGAGCCTTTAGCTTTGATTGCACTCCCGCGATTACATCTGAGGAGGTACACCCCGCGTGTCGATCTGCTATGTCAAAGGCGATGCAACCA
The DNA here is from genome assembly GCA_035248565.1 of Pyrinomonadaceae bacterium. Taxonomy (GTDB): domain Bacteria; phylum Acidobacteriota; class Blastocatellia; order Pyrinomonadales; family Pyrinomonadaceae; genus PSRF01. The sequence goes on from DATFHH010000024.1 coordinate 47,517, forward strand.
GGCCTGACGTGAACGGAAACTGCATCATCATTCACTGTTGCAATGACCTCGGATACTGGAATGCCGGCTTCGTAAAGGCTCTCTCCAAACGCTGGCCCCAACCCGAGCGCGCTTATCGCCTGTGGGCCAAGGGCCAAGATCAAGCTCTACCCTTCGCCTTGGGTAACGTCCAGTTCGTCGCCGTTGCCAGCGCTCTTTGGGTTGCAAATATCATCGGTCAATCCGGTATTGCCAAAGATCGATTCAGTTACCCTCCCCCGATTCGCTATGAGGCTATTCGAAAAGGTCTCAAGACCGTTTGCGAATTTGCGCTTGAACACAACGCTTCAATCCACATGCCGCGTATGGGCGCCGGGCTTGCAGGTGGAAACTGGCAGTTGATCGCGGAAATCGTCGACGCAGAACTATGCAGCAACGGCGTATCCGTCACTGTCTACGATCTCACTTAGAATTCAGTCCTGACCGCAGACTACTGATTTGGCAATTCTCTATCATTGAAGGACCGCATTATGATCATCCATTCAATTCAATTGCCGGAACAGGTAACTGTCGAGTACCGCAATCGTATCCTTGTCGCCACCGGCCATCGTCCCAACAAAAGCGGCGGTTATAGCGAAAAGGCACAACTTCGCTTGAAAGATTTAGCAATTGATTGGCTTGTCGCGTTGAACCCTAGAGGAGCGATCTCTGGCATGGCTTTAGGGTGGGATACTGCAATCATTGAGGCCTGCCTCGCTCTTGGATTGCCCTACATAGCGTGTATTCCGTTCGAGGGCCAAGAATCGAAATGGCCACAACATTCACAGCACGCTTATGCCAACTACATCAAACGCGCTGCGAAAGTAATCGTGTGTTCTCCCGGTAAATATGCTCCAGACAAGATGCAGATCCGAAACGAACGGATGATCGATCTGGCACTGAAAAACGGCCCTGGTTCCGACAACGCTATCTTATTGGCTCTATGGGATGGAACATCGGGCGGAACCAAGAACTGTTTGTCGTACGCGCATACCCGGATCCAAACCGTCAACACGTGGTATCACTACATTTCACGTGTGACCCAACGATCTTAATCGTCCTCTCTCCAGCACCTACACTAAGTCCTGAACCCGTCACCAAAAGTTTGTGGGTTGACTGCAAAGGAGTTGATCTTCGACGTCTTTGGAGGCAGACAATGACAACATCAGCAGCAACATCGGCTCCCCCCGACACCACCGAACGAGGCTATCAATGGTATCTCGCAAACCTCGACGAAATCCGTCTCATCATCGAGACAGATACCCGCCTCGACATCCTACATGCGATCGAAACCGATCTCGGTCTGCCACTCGGCACCGCCATCCGATTTGAAGAACTTTACTCAGAAGCTACGAGCGTTTCCCCGCAAGAAGAGGAACGATACGCACTCACATGGGACGCATACCATGCCGCCTTGGATACTGATCCTAGCCTGTCCACTATGGCCCATGCCTATCACAAAAAGACTTCACCACCAATCCATCAATGTATTGATGATACCGGCACCTTCATCTTCTAACCATATCCCTGCGGCTTCAGGCCACATGGCCTCGCATACCACCGGGGAACAGCATTCCATTACGAGAATTTCAATGCGGCGGCAGCCTCAAATCATCACAACCGACCGCTGCTGCCGCAGCCGGCTCTCATTTGTTTTGAACTAAAAACGGGTCCGCAACCTACTTCCACACCACCACACCGCGTGGCGGTCTTTACCACGTCTCGACTGAAAACAGGGAACCAAAATCATGCTCATCTCAGAACTTCAACCGCGCCCCGAGGCCGACAACAATCAACTGTCAACTATCACTGGTGTTGTTCGCGCAAACTACAATCAACCCTTTCCACATTTCACTCTCGAAGATGAGTCCGGAACGATCATTTGCAAACCAAAAGACTCCCTTCCGAAGCCCGGAATCCACATTGAAATCACCGGAACTCTCCACACGATCACCCCTGAGAATTGCACACTGGCAATTACATTCTTTTGCGAAAAGTACCGCAGCGACGTTCCGCACCCAAACAGCACGTGCGAACTCACCATCTGCGAATTCGCCAGCTCACTCGCCGCTTAACACAATCGAACCAGCTCACAACTTCTCGTCACCAATCGATAGGAGCATCGGTGTTTAGTCTGACTGCAAACCACCGCTCGTCAACGAAAACCCAACGCTGAAAACTTTTCGTCTGGAGATAAAAGATGCCGAGTTTTATAAACGTTATTGAAGCACCCTTCAGTATCAATCCACAGGGCCTAAGAGTGCTCCAATGCCACTCACGAGGGGACCGTCGCTTCAGCCCCTTCTGCTGCTTCGTCGAAGCCTTCGGACAAACAGACTCGATCGAAAATCATTATCAAAGGGCCAAAGTTTTCGATGGGAATCTCGTTCCCAACAACTGGAGCGAGGCAAAACGATGGAAGAAATCTGCACTGAAACAGATAGGATGGCAAATCGGTTCTCTTCGTCTTCCCTGCGTCAGCAACGAACAAGGAACTGGCTTTGCCTTGAACGACTTCGGCATCCAGTTCTATATAGCTCTCTGGCACAAATATCTCCTCTCGAACAAGGCTCTGCTGACAATTGCTTCTCACTTCGATGAATTCGAAGATCCTTTCAAAGGCACCTTTCCGTTTTGCCAGGCGGACGTCATCCGTCAATGCGTTCGCGAAGGCATCGACAGCCTGCGACCAATGTATGACGAGTTGCGATCTCGCCTCACACAAACACACACTTGACGGCACATCTCAAACGTAACTTCAACCAACACTCCGCTTTCACAAAAGCCAAATCGAAATCACCGCTTTCAGTTCTCGGATGCCGCAGGAAAGCATCTGCGACTATCCTCGAACAACAGGGTCGAGGCGTGTCCAAAGCCCCACGCCTCAACAAGGACGGGCATCTGATAACAGATTATTATGACCTCCCCAAACCAGCGCCTCACTCGGCGCTCCCGGTCATAATAGCTGTTATCATGACGCCCGCTATCTATTCCTTTTTCTTTGCTTATTATGCTGTCCTACATCCGCTAATCCGGCCAGCACAAAAGACTACACACGAAGGCGCCGTTGCAGCTTAACAACTCCACAACGGCACCTCCTCTTGGCCGGTTCCACTCGCCTCCCAAAGGCTTGTATCCCCGACACACTTGAAGGCGAAACCTTGAATCAGGGACCACCTCCCTTCTCGCCTTCAATCCCGATCACTTGCCCTTATTCTGCCCGGCCCCTTGCCCCCCATTTTTAAGGTAGTTTTGAAATCCTCGGTCCTTCTGAAACGCTCGCTTCAGGGCAGCGTCCACCAGCTCGGATTCATCTGGTGTCTTCTCTGTGGCGTCCTCATAAAACTTTATATACCTTGTCAATAACTCATACGTCTCACTTCGAATTTGCACTCGCAGTTTCTTGAATGTGATTCGGTTCAGTGCCAGCACCGGCTGACCCTGTGGGCCTCTTGATTTCATACCTGTCGTTTCCTGTTCACTCATCACTCAGTCGCTGTCATTCAGCCTCGGAGATCTTGGCTCCATGCGTCTTCTATTCAACCTCCGTGCCACTCCTCGATGTAGGTTTTATGTATGACTGCAATGGATGAATCAGGTGTGCCGGATGCAGGCTCATCGCTCGTGAACCCTCTGTTGCTGGTCCATTTTTCCATCCAACCTTTGCAACACAGGATTCTCTCAACAGTGCCACTCTGTGTCAGCACTTATCCGACCTGCTTTCCACTCACGTGTTTACACAGAACACCCAAAGAAGACTGAGAGAGATCGCGGATCGGGTAGGTCGGTTAGGCAAGGTCTCTCTTGGTCGCTGATGGAGGCGCGGGAGCGCGGAGGCACTTACCGCCACGAGGCTCCCAACCCTCACTTCCGAGGTCACATCATGACACCCTACACTACCAGTGGAACTATCAGGCAGCAGGACTTTGAGGCTCGTAATATCGCCCGTTCTGCTATCACCAGGTCTCTTGCGCAGGAAGGTACACATACCACTCTTCTGGTTACTCTCCTCATCAACCACCTTGTCACCAGCACTGCATTGATAGCTCCAATTGACGACCTCTGGAATCGCGTTCAGAACAACTCCGATCTGCGCGTTCTCATGAACACTACTGATGCCAATGTGGATGCGTTCACTCAGTTTTCTGGTTGGGTAAATGGTGCCCGGTTTGCCCTCGCTTGTGCGCAAAAACGACGTCTCACTCGTGCATTACAGACTCGTCTCTCACAACAACGTTTTGGTAACTGTGTGCGCCCTTCATCACCCCATCACCTTACTGTTTGAGTACCCTCCTGGGTCACTCCCTCCCACACTTCGTTGACGGATTTTCCGCCACTCCCATCTGCGCGTACTGTCGGATTTTCCGCCACTGCCCCTCCTGTTCACCCTTCGTCTCGAGTCTTCAATCCATCCTTCAATCCCGTATCTCAGGGGTAAATTCGTCGCGTTGTTTGCTGCTGACAAGATTATGCGTCTCCTCCGCTTTGCGTCGTTGTAAGCCCTTTATATGATTGACTTACGGTTTAATTTCTTAAAACTCAAAAATTTGTCTAAAAAGCCTGCGAATTTGCTCCTATCTACCTCTGAAACAATGGTTTATTCCGTTTCATTCCTTCATCAGCTTTAAAAATCATCAGTAGCACCTTGTTTGCCAACTACTTAGCGTTTAATTCTTACCCTGGTCCATTTAAAAAACGCTTATCTCCTTTTAGGAACATCAGTTGCCATTTAAATCGATTGCCTTCCGCTCACGAGGGCAACCAACTTGCGGATCGATTAAAGAGATATATGCCAAAATCAAAATCGTCTACAGGGAAACAACCCAGGACCAGAAGACTGTTCAAGAAGGAATTTGCAGCCGAGATAGTAGGCACGAAACTGTGGGCCGCAGACGACGCACTATTTCATGAGTTCGTGGGCAGAAGGCGCACCACTCCAGCGGCGCTATTGCGAGAAATTGTCCACGAATGGGCAATGACAATTCGCGTCTCAGGCAAGGCTCAGGATTCACTTGAAATGGCCGGACCAATACGCCAGCTTCATGAGCAAATAATTGCGGCGCAGCTTGCTCCTGTAAATCACACCCTTTCTATCATCCTCGAGCAAATAAGTACCGGACCTGCGGCAAACACTTCTATCGCCGATCTGGTCGAACGGATCGTTGAGGACTTAGCCAATACAAAGGAAGAGGTTGCTCGCCTGAAAACGCTTCTCTTGCCTCATTACATGCTCGCAACACAAGCCTTTGCCAATAGCTGGGCTGCACTTCAATTAATCCAAAGCTATCTTGCCGATCCTGAGTCGAACGGAGAAGCAACTGAGGAAGCAGAAGAGTTGCGCGATTCCTTCCGAAAAGAGGGAATGTCTATGGCCATACACCTGACTAATAAATATCACCCACCAAATACTTTCAGTTTCAAGCTTCTTGCAATAGCTCCGGAAAAACCCTAGTTCCAATTTGTTGACACTCTAAATTGCCCACTGAGGTTCATCCTCAAATCGCATTCTAATGGCACGCATAGTAGTCGCCATCAGGCCAAGTTCCACTAACGGAAAAAGCAGCCTAACGCGTTACATCGCCGAATCCAAACGCAACCCCGAAAAAGAAGGGCTAAGGCCGGATGAACCGCGCCCGCTTTTCTCTGCTCATCACGATAATCTTACCTACACTGAAGCTGATCAATTCCTCCAACTCGCGACTGACACTGAAGCCCAAACTGAGGACCTGATCCATTTATGTATCTCGCCCGAACCAGGTCTGTACGAGGAGATCGGAGACACGAGGGAAGAAAGATACGATGCCTTCATGCAAATCCTCCGCGACACGGGCCAAGTAATCGAAAAAGAGGTCGGCTTTGTCGAAGTATTCTGGATATCAGGAATTCATCTCAACACAGACATCCCACACGCCCACTTAGCCATCAGCCGGCACGGTTGCGATCGTATTTCTCAAAGACACAAATACCTGGACCACCTCCCGCGTACTCTTCTCCCGAAAAACGTCAAGGATGATAACGGTCAGAAACAATTTGTTCCCGGAAAAATTGCCGACGCGGTGAGTGAAGGAATAGAACAACGACGCCAGCTCATTCGTGAAAGAAACGACAAGTCCCTCTCACAATCTCAGGAGCTTGATCGCTCAAAAAAGCCGCCCGCTGTTAACATTGAAGTCCAACTTGATCCCACCACTAGCCTCGTCACCAGCGAGGCTCACCAATCCACCCAGCCGATTGACGCGCAACGTAATCAAGTACACACGAACCCCTGGGCTAACGAGCCATCCGAAACGCACCTTAAATCCGAACCCTCTTTCCAGCGAGTTGAGGATATAAAGAATCCTCCTCCTCATGCGTCCAAAACTCTTTGGCGTGATCGCTACCTTTTGGGACGATCCATGGTCGCACGCGCCGAGGTAGATCGATTGCAAGAGGAGGTTGAGAATCTTCGCGAACACGGCGACAAACGCAGGTTCCGGGTATATGACGCTTCGCGCGGTCGAACCCGCCCAATATCTGAATTCGATATTCGACGCCGCGCAGACGCCAGCGCTTCCGCAGTGACTCGGCAGTTACAGATCGCCCACCAAGACCAGCGCCACGAGCACAGGCAGGCACACTATGATTCAGAAATTGAGCGCCACGAAAAAGGAATTCACGATCATCGGATAGTCGTCTCCAAAACCATTGACAAAGTCGAAGGTGATTTGACGGCAGCCAGAAAACAACATGCGGAGTTGATACCTCACGTCAATCGCATTCGCCACCAATGCCAGGAATATTTGCCTGTCCCACTGCTTACACCCGCTGAACTCAATAAGCTTCAGGAACAGGCTATCGCTACTCGCAAAACGCAGCGCGTCAACACCCTTGAAACAATCCGAGAGGCCCTGGCGACTGAGCGTGGAGAGGTTTCCCGTTCAGACAAAGACGTAGCCCGCCTGGATGGTCAGTTGCTCGTTGCCCGTTCTACTCAGGCCGCAAGTCAGGAACGTCTCGATCAATTCGAGCGCAGACATCATCAGACTCGGTTTGAAATCAACGGGGAAAAATACTCCCTCACCGACCTCGACCGGCGCATAGGCGAACAGGATCATCGAGCCCGAGTCTTCGGATCTCCTCTCAAAATCACGAACCTCCATCTAAGACCATCTTCGCGCCGCCACGCCGCCGCACAAGCTCAAGAACTGCGAGAGATCAGAGCCGTGGTCCTGGAGAGAATTGAAGAGCGCCGGCAGGAACTGTGCGCAGCAGTCAAAGAATCTCAGCTCCTCACCGCTACACTTTCCGAGATTCACAAGAAAGAACACGCGCGCCTCATTGAACGAAACGGAGAGCGCCAGGAAAAGATTCTCACGCGAAAAGAAATTGGCCAGCTTGTCGATCACGCGACTCTCAAACTCGATCCCGCAATGCTCCAACATGCTCTCATACTCGAAACTCGTTTCGAGGAACGCCAGCCTGACAGCAAGCAGCCATCCCTGAAAGAACAAGCAGCTCGGGCAATCGGAAGAGAAATCCTGACCGATATAGCCCTCAAACAAGCGACCGAAAAGCTTCACTCCTTCGAAGAGAACAAGATCTTTACGCCGGTAGCCGTCAAAGATACCCAGGGACACGAACGAACAGCGAGGCTCTTTGATTTCCGCCACTCCCATCATCCAGTCATCTGGCTGATGCAGCGGATCTTCGAATCAAAAGAACATCGTCATTTGCGTCAGGAAACTAGCAAAGCTATCAACCGAGAACATGACCAACTTAAAGACGAAGTAGCCACCGCAACCAAATGCAAAGTAGTAACCAGCAACTTCGCTGATTTTTATCGTGAGCGAATGCAAAGTGTCGAAGAACCGCCTTCAGTTCCCACCTTCACTCCCAAACAAATTATCCAGCTAGAAATCTATGCAGTCCGGCACAACGACCCGGCCGAACGAACCAGAGTCGAAACGCTAATCCAGCGTGCTGAAATCGCTTCCCTGGACCATCAAACTTTGCAAACCCATAAGCCTCAGGAGCCTGAACCACTCTCACCCGCATATGCCCTCCGTCGCCCCGAGCATCACCCCAGCACCGAGCAGACCGCCCGCCCGACCAACTCATCCGGCCATCAGGCACTCAACAGAACTGAAAACGCCTCACCCGACTCGACCCACGCTTCACTGGCCCAGCCACACCAATCACAGCAACCGCAGCAGCAAGCCACCCCAAACCAACCCATTCGGGAAGACCCTGATCTTGACCTGATTCGATGAAAGTGTGTTCATCCATGTGTGTCAGTGTTCGCGGTTGAACACACTTCAGCTCTGCTCCTGTCAGACGCTCGCTAATTCCGTGCATTCCCCCCATAGCCAATAACCACCCTTGCGCACACCGTTTGCACAGGAAAGCTCAACAGCCCTGGGGCAACTCTATTCGGAGTCTCGGGGCATGAACGAGGACAAAGAATAATGAAAGCCCCTCGGGCCAGACTTAGACTTTCCGCCGCGGAAGAACTTGAGAACGTCGCGGTAGTGAATCGCCATACATACTCAGGTCCAAGAGACAACAGCTTTGTCTATATCGGCAGAGGCACACCCCTCGGTAATCAATGGTCCCACGTCAACGGCACAGCCGCCACTTATCGAGTCGCGACACGCGAAGAAGCTGTAAGCCGTTTCAATACCTGGCTCTCAGAACAAATCGAAAAGAGCGAGGGACCGGCTTTCGCTTTCATTCAGCAGCTTTTGCAACGAGTCGCAAATGGTGAGCACATAAGACTGGCTTGCAGTTGTGTTCCGAAGCTCTGTCATGGTGACGTCGTGAAGGCCACTCTCGAACTGCTCATTCACAACCATCGGCATCCGGAACGAAAGCTTGAACGAGAACCGCTCCAACTACTCCAAAGCCCTGATCCAACTGCCAAGCCAAAGACGATAGACCAAACAGCCCCACGCACCGTCTCCGCTCGTGCCGAACAAGCGCGTGCAGAGGTACAGGCAATCGACCAAATTACTGACGACCTCACCATCTACAATGTGCCCGAAGGGGTCACCAGGGCCGCACACGCAAGTACACTACACTCCTTCGATCAATTCGTTCGTGATGCATTTGAACGGGGAGCAACTCTCACCGACAACGTTCTGTCTATTCCAAGAGACCCTGATGCAAGACCCCGCGACGAGACTAAAGTAACCATAGGCACCGAAGCACATGCCATTAACTTTGTGCGCAGCTTTATCGCCGATCAGAAGCTTGCGGATGAAAAAGGTAAATTGCTCTATGACATTGCAAATAAAGCTTGTGGTCAGTGGATTGACTCTGATGGACGGCTAACGATCTTTAATTACATCTATACCGAAATTCGTCAGGACGAAACTGGCCTTTACCGCACCAACGAACAAAAAGCCGAAGTCATTGATAGAGTGCTGGAAGAAGCTGCGAGCTGGGCTCAACCACTGCCGGAACCCGCTCCAGATCCAACGCGCGAGGAAATCCACCAATACACGTTAGACCACTTCGAGGAATATCGAACCACACTTCAACCTGAAAACCTCCTTGTGGCCAATGAAGAAGTGTTTTCAACCGGCACTCTCCAACCATCAGCATTCGACCTTGAATCCACTTCCTACGGTCTTGCCACGCTTGGAGAGATCTCAGGCTTTCACTTTCCAGAAAGCGAAACGTTCGACGCTAGTAATGATCTTTCATTCGATGAGAGCCAGGTCTATGCCAACCTTTTTGAAAACGCCATTAGTGATCCTCTAGCACTTGAAGGGTCCACGCCTGAAGTTGCGGATCGCCAAAGCAACACCGGCATCATGCTGGATGCTACGTTTGAGAGAACGAACCTCGGAACCTTACCGCCAGCCTTGCCTGACTCACTCTCCCCCGAAACGCAAATACACTTGATGGACCACGTGCTGCCCGCCATTGATTCCCAACTTGAACGAGGCGTAAGCAAAAATGAAATCCTCTCTTCGATCTACCTTGCAAATCGCGAAGCCGATCGGCAGCAAATCGCCAGCAACGTTAATCAAGCATTCACTCGCGCCGGCGCCCCGCCCACCGATTCGCGAATTACTCGGCTGGAAGAGCTGACCGCCATCTCTTCCCTCCGAATCCTCGTCGGCACCGAGTATCGCCAGCAGACCCAACACTTCAGCCGCGAAGCCATCCTGTGGGCCAAAGATAACTACCGTGTCGATCCCGATCGCCTCCGCGCAGGAGGCAAACTTCCGGTAGGCAAATACCAAAACATAGTCACGGCGCAGAATGATGCCCGCATAGCCTGGCTCGAGGCCAATCCCGGCCAAGCCGTCCCAACCCGCGCAGAAATCACTTCTATTAACAGACTAGAGCAAGCCGGCCATCAACTGAATAATGCTATCGCCGCACTCAACCCTACACCACAACAACACGCACAAGTACTCGACCAGTTGCAGTCGCGCCTCGCATCTACTAATGAGAGTTGCAAAAGCCTTCTGCACAACTACGAAGCCGCCGAGCAGCTCTCACGCGACCTCGCAGCACAGGCTTCGAATTACGCGGAAGCCGTTCGCGCCACACCTGACTTCAGAGATCATAAGGAAACACTCCTTACACTAAGGCGAGAAAACTCGATAAATGAACATAGAGCTTTACATCTTGCTAATAACGTGCGCGTCGACTTATACGGTGAACCTCTCCCCTCCTTCTTCTCGCAAGATAACGAGCACGTCGATCGCGACACTGCTCGCCTAGACAATGACCAGCCGCGCTCCTTAGTCGAGTTGTGGGCCAAGATCCAACCTCTTGAAGAAAAGTTTACGAGTCAAGGCGTCGATCCCGACTTCTTCCTGTATCTACAGCAACAAGCGAGGATGCCTGGTGGCGTTGATTCGCCTTTGATGAAAGGCGTCGAGGAATACGATGGCAAATTTTATCCTCTCGAACCTGTGAACGGTTTCCCGTCCGCTTTAGGTCCCGAGAATGGCTTTGCAACTCCAGAGGAAGCTCAATCTTTTATCGACGGCTTTTCACAAGAACGCAGCGTCGATGAGCAACAATTGCTCAATCTATACGCTGAGCTGGCGCAGCACTTCCCTGAGTCGCTGGTTCAAGAACACAGCTACCATCCTGACCCACCGTCTCATAATCTCGGTCCCGGCTTCGACTGGCAACGTTGGGAAGATCAGCAGATTGCCCAATTTGAACAACGCGAATTATCGCAAGAACTGACACAAACTAACGAAGAAACGCGCACTCAATCTTTCGACTTGCAAGGATTGCAAGATAGAGCTATTTCCGTCGCAGAAGAGCGTTACGAAAACTTTCTCCACGACCTTTGGGAAGAACAACAATATGAGTCGCAACCAGAAATTGTCCGGTATCCCGAACTAACCGGAGAGTCGCGTCCGCTTTCCCACTTTGCCCAGCTCTCATCAAAAAATGATTTGACCCAACGGGATACCCGACAAACACTTACTGAATCGCTTATCAACCCCCAGATACAAGCAGCGCAGGAAGATAACAATGCGCAACTGCGCACAGCCAGCAATGTCTTTACCCAACTTACTGGCGTCAAGATCAACAACGCCGGCGAAGCTCGTCAGGCAATCGCCAGCAACTTACAAGGACTCGAAAACGCATCGCAGATGATCGACGCCACGCGAACCCGCTTCGGCATCGACCGCGACCCCACTGTAGTCATAGACAACTCGCCTGCCCCGGTTTACCTCTCTCTTACGTCGAATCCCAACACTCGTTTGCCTCTACAAGATTCACAGGAATACAAGGCTATCCTTGTGACTGCCGAACAATGCCGCGTCGACACAACAATCTGGTCAGGACTTCTTAGCCCACAGCCTATATCCGGTTTCGATCAGGAGCGCGCCGACACCGCCAGATTTATTTCGAGCTATATTGATTTTCGGTTGCAGGACCATGCAACCCAGGAACTTGCCCGTAACCCCACATTTCGAGAGTACTCTGAACGCATTGCCACTGCTCCTAATGCGGACGAACTCTTAAAAGTTACTGCTCAAATAAAACAGGAGAACTATGGGCTTCATCAACAGTCGCTTGCACATCGTGCCGATCCCCAAAACGTCCCGGCTCCCAATCGCAAACCGCTCACCGTTATGGAAATGCGGGAAGTTTTGCTTACCACCACCCCCACGCGCACCGCCTCTCGCGCACAACACATCGAGATGAGAGACATCGTTCATGCAACGGCGGTCTTTGGCAAGGAGAAGGAAGATCGAGTCAAGCTTCTGGCTGAAGGTAAACTCCCTCCGTCAGCAACACTCCAGAAACTTCTTGAGAATTTGCAAACGCGACAAACCGAGACCGCTGTAAATCACTTCTACAGAAGTCTTCGCACTCCTGCATCTGAGTTGCGTACGCAAAACAGCTTCGACCTCTGCAAAGCTCATGCGCGATTGCCACAATACGAACGCGACTATCTGCACAGATACGCCATTGCCCAACGATATGAGCTTGTCAACAAACAACCAGGGACGCAACTCACACCTGAAACCGCATCCAAAGCTGTTACCCACGTCCCCGATTCCAGGCAATCTTCAACCGCTTCAAGCACTGCCTTCTATCGCGAATACTACGGACGCGCCGATTGGCTTGAAGCAAAACAGATAGTCACCGCTGTCGCCCGGCAGAACAATCATATTGGTCCAACAAACACACTTGATCGCGCCACTATCGTTCCGGACTTAAAAGACGTTGAAGTCCATGCCATCAGCCATATCGTTAACAACTTTGACCAGAATCGCCAAATCCAAGTAGCTGATTATCTGAAGAACTCTCCAGATGAACACTTGCGAGCCCTCGGTGACATGATCACCGTCTCATTTGATATCAGAGCAGCAGGCCCCGGAGAAATCAAAGAGATACAGATTCCTCTCTCATACCATCTGTCAGCCGACTCCGTTAAAACAATCGTCAGCTATACCCAACAAGACAGTGATCGCACTGCAACAAAGATTCCGAGTCCTCAGCTAGCAGAACTAAGACGGGAAGTACAAGCTCAGGCATGGCGAGACACGACAAATGAGATACTAAAAGATCCAACATCAATTCTTGATTCGCCTGCTCAAACGCTTTATCAAGCACGCGACCTTTCACATGCCATCCAACAGACCGCAGCTCTCCAAGAGAAAGCTCGCACCGCCTTTCAGACTCTTAATGCTCATACAACCATCTGCATTAACAGGGTCGAACAGACTTTAAGAGCACGTTCAAATGATTTTCGGTCAGCCGAGCAGCAACAAACCACGCGCGAACTCGTCAAGTCTTTCCTTGATCCAAAACTAGCACAATCCAAAGATGAATTTCTAAAAGCTAATGCCCCTGAGTACGCAGTAATCCAACAAACCCTCACGCTCAATGACCGCGACCGAGCTGCTCAACTTAGGGAATACGCTGCTAACACACGTCTCGAATACTTGGCGACCCTTTCAACGCTGGATCGAGACTATAGTGCCTTCAAATCTCAGCAACCGGAACTAACTGTCCAGTCGCGCTCTGCCGGACCATCGACATTCGAGCGGTATACAGTTGCGAGGGACAACCTTGAACGAGATCTTCTTGCCAATCACGTCCAACAAATGTTTCAAAGCGGCTCAGTTCCCAATATTGGAGACGACAAACAAACAAGCCTTACTGTTAAGGAACTAATCCCGACCAGCGTTCGCAACCAAACTTTTGAAATCGCCCGCGAGCGAGCCTGGCAGTCCCTAGCGCCGCCGGAACTGAACGACCGCGAAGCTCCCCCACAGCTCGTCACCACTGCCGATCAGATGATGGACCGTGTTGCAGATGCTCAAACAATCGAACTCGAGCTTGAGGCAACGAACAAACAACTTGCCAGCTTTGTCGGGCAACATGTAGCGAACCTTGAAGCTCCCATCAAAGAAGAACGCGCCAACCTTGCGTATGACGACCAATTCCGCAACACACTAAGCAGCATCGCATTCGGCGCCAATGAATCTCGGGAGCGCGCTGATGCAGCAGTCCAGGTTCTTGAAACTCTAAATAAAGGTGAGCTTGATCCAGCAACCCTAGTGAGCCAGGCAATGGCAAACGAGTTAGGGTCGGCTGGAGCCAGCGTCACGCTTCAAGCGCACATCGCCGCTGAGACACGTGCCCAGGACGTGCGCGAACAACCCGTATTCAATGGTTCTGCACGAGACAGTATTGAGCAACAAATCATTGCTGAATTAAAAGATGCCGACCTCGATCGTTATACCAATCTCAAGACCGCCGTCGACTCGGCTCAACAGAGATTTGATCTCGCGCTTCGACAAGTTGATCAGAAAGTCACCGCTTTGGACGAGGCGCGTGCTGCCAGCTCCATTGAAACGACACTCCATCACTTCAACGAAATCTCCCAACCCGCAGCAATCCAAATCAGCGACTACTTAAATAACACGGTTAGTCAGCACGGCCTGTCCGCTCTCCTGGACCGCGACGCCGCAAGCCAACACATCGATCAACTTGGCACCATTATCCTCGACGTTGCTGGCAAAAACGGAATCAGTCTGGCCACCACTCAGGAGCGCGCACAACAAGTTACACAGGTCGCCGCTAATCTTTACAACACGCTGACAAGCGGCATTGAACGTACCAATTCTGAGCATGTACTCTTACACCAGCACACTGCTTTTCAACCCGCAACAACACAACTTACCAGCCAAGACTATAATCAGCTCGTAGTCCTGGCACCTACAAGCACTCATGATCATGTTGCTCATGCGTCTCTGGACCAACAGGACTATCGACGTCAACGAGAAGACACCGAGCGACAAAAACAGACTCCTGGTAATCCGAGGATGCCGAATAATTCGAGTCGCCAACCTACTGCTCAGGAAGTGGTCAAACCCCAGGAAATTACCCAACCCGCCCCCACGAGCAGCCTCACAGGACCCGCTTCGAACGTCGCAGAACTCGGCGGCGGAATCGAAGATTTGGCAGCCGTGATTGCCTTGTAACCTCAGACGTTGTTGGCAAACACTCAAATATTTTGGGGCGGGGAGTGTTTTCCTGTTTTCAATTACGCAAGAAAGATCCACACACTAATGAGATTCATATTGGGACTACTTTTAGGTTACTGCATACGCGGCAAGAAGCATCTATTGGCTGCAACCCTAACCGTTATTGCCATTGTGTGTTTCATCGTGCTGCCTGCGATCGCACTTTCGCAACTCGCATGGTCAGTCAAACGTGAGCGCATATCACGACCTCAACAAACACGCGTACCATCCATCCTTGGCTTGAATTACGGTGCGGCCGAAACCACACTTCTGAAGTCGAACCTTCGTATTCGCATTCTCGCCAATCGCTACGATCTCCAACTTCAGCCTGGACTAATCATTTCGCAATCACCTCAAGCTGGCGAGATGGTGGACCACAGAACTTTTGTAGGAGTAACTATCTCCCAGGAAGATCCAAACAAAAGGCCGTGAGTCGAAATGAAAGTACGAATGTTTGGCGGCGGCTTCGAGGAATTCGGCGCCACCCGTTATCAGATCGAGTGGATCACAATCAAGCCTTCAGCTCGTGGCAAGGACTCTGTCGATCCTGACACCGATACCATCACTCATTATCAATATCGCACCGATGAAGACGCCGCCTTGCAGCGCGCCCACGAGGTTTTTGATACCACTGATGATCTCTGTTGGGGAGTTGTAACGGTAAGAAAACAGGTCGTCGACTGGTTTTATGAAGAGGACGAGATCGCAGGATGGGAAGAGACAGGTGAAGAGTTTGACATTATGTGACCCCGAGGAATTGAATGCCGCCAAAGAGATCCGTCAATAACCAAACTGAATTCCCGTTCAGAGGTCAAATTCTTCATGACAAGGATTGGTGGACGCGAATAGATTTGAAGCTACTTATGAAAAAGCCGCGCACGCCGCTAGCAACGACCCCACCTTCAAACCATAGTCCGTGGCCAGTCCCGCAATCGCTGAGGGCCTTGTGGTGGCATATACCGGCCGGGTCGCCGATTTCCGGCCTGTCTCTGAATTCGAAAATCGTGCCTACGAATGTTTCTCGGCGGCTGCGAGGAGTTCGGCAACGCACGCCACACCCGTAGGGCCTGAACGCAGTGGAGGACTTGCAACGAAGCCGAGATTGGGCCACCCTTCTCACTTCCACAAGCGATCTAAGTATCCTTTTGTAAGTAATTCTATTTCTTTTACCGAACTATGACCGAAGTTGAATTGTTGATCGACCCAATGATCGTGATCATGCGCTCGAGGATGGAATCCAGCTAATCGTCTGATTCGCTCAAGTACGGTGTACACCGGTCTTGAGCTTATTTTTTCCCGGAACTC
Source organism: Pyrinomonadaceae bacterium (assembly GCA_035248565.1). Taxonomy (GTDB): domain Bacteria; phylum Acidobacteriota; class Blastocatellia; order Pyrinomonadales; family Pyrinomonadaceae; genus PSRF01. The sequence continues at coordinate 63,842 of DATFHH010000024.1, forward strand.
ATCTTGCGAACAAGCGACCATAGTATCGAACAGCTTCCTAAGTAACTCGCGCTTATCGAGATCATAACGTCCTTCGGTCTTGGTATTAATGAGATCCCGGAGCGGGTTTCCCCTCCTAGACCGACGACATGCTTCTATCTCAAAGGCTTGAAATGTATAATTGCTTTCGGACAATTTGGTTAGCACTGTCGCAATCTCTTCATTCGTAAAGTTCGCGAATTCTACTGAACTCTCCCACAGAAAAATGTACTCCTCCCGAGTGACCGTTCTCTTCCCGAAGTATCTCGACTGTTTTTGAACTAGACTACGTTTAATTTCGGCAGCACGCCCTTCATTGTCGAGAATAATGAATACTAGAGTTTCATTGTGGTGATTAAAATCAATGAACCTCTCTAAGGCACCGTACTTGTCATTCTTTTTACTGCCGGTAAATGCACCGATACCTTCTAGGTTTGTTACTTCTATCTCTAACCTTGAGAAAGATGCACCCAGAATGTTTTCAGCAAAGCGGGGGAACTGCTCCGCCTCTCCATGGCCCTCAACAACAAGGATGACACGCGGCCGCGGGTTTAGACTGTACTGCGTCACCAGATACTGTAACTGTCGTGATGTATTCTCTGCATCCAGAATCTCATTCTCAACGGCTTCTGTTAATTCCGTATAGAACATAGAGAGCATATCGCGCATTGAACGCAGTGTTTCTGCGAGCAATGCACTGCCTTTAAGTTCATCTCTTTTGTCCACGGAAACGAAACTCAGAAGGTCAGCCCAGTTCTCTAAAGGATCAATGACTTTTACATCTTCGGTTATCAACAACCACAGTTCTTTAATATCGGACACCTGCAAGTTTAATTGCGCTAGAACTGCTGCAGCGTCCCATTGCTCAATGTAATCCCACCAGTTCCAGCCGTTCAGTGACGGCTCACAAGGAAAGCTAAGATACCTCTTATTCGATCGGGTGCGAGGAAAATACCGAGTAGAAATTATTTGACATACTCTTGCGGCACGATCTCCAAGTTTGTCCTGATGAAAGGAAATAATTTCTGCGGCACGTGCTTCAAAGCTTCTCAGCAGCTCTTCACTTTGATCCTTGTTATAGAAAATCCAGCTTTCCGCTCTAATTTCAGTTATCCGAGTTCTTTTCAGAACTCGGTACAGAGCGTAGCATTGAAAACCTGAGTAAAAATCTTCCAGCAACGGAGCGATCGCTCCTTTTCGTAAGTTTGACCATGGAAGAAATAACTGCCCACGCTTCTGCGTTTCATCCAAGACTGCCGGATCCCAGATGTCGCCGCTTTCCATTAGCCATTCTGCTTCAGTTTCATATATTGACTCCCGATGCTGTCGAACTGTAGCTATCGGATAAAACAGATTTAGGTCTTGAAGTGCTCCCAACTGTTCTCTTGAAGTATCTATGCCACGATCAACGCAAAATTTGACAAATGACTCCGTCGGCTCAAGAGGACAAAACCTAAGGTGATCACTACGGATGAGATAGTCGAGATCTAGCATGTGTCACGACATCACAGTTCGGGATGCACTCCAATTGCGATAACTTTTGCACTCGATGTTACCGCACAAATATGCGTTTCGCACTGTTGATTTTGTGCAACTCGACACACCACTTTCATGTCAGGACGACTAGCAAACCGACCGTAACTCGTGGAGCTGCAAGCGCGGGGGTGGTGTCTACGAAAGCCAGGTCGATGCTGCAGAGCTTGAGACGTTCGACCGATTCGCACGAGAGAACAATCATTCGATCCCGTATTCTTCGATCACATCTTTGGTAAGACTCACTACTTCCGGCTTACCGCTGTTCATTAGCTATATGTTGTTCGATTTCTTGCACGACTTCCGAGTATGGGCCAATTATCAAAAATTGATGACATGCTAAATCTTTGGGGAATCGGATATAAGGCCTTCATAGATCAAAATCTATCTTTAATCCTTTTCATGATTGGAGGCATAAGTGAACTAGCCTTCATTGCGGTCCAAGGTGTAGACCAATACATTCAGAGTCTTCAAAAACTCTACGATTTATTTGCCATCAATAATCCTCAATTAGAACGCGAATTTAAAAATACTCCAATTTATCAGCGACACGAGTTGTACAAGGAATTCGGCTTCGTAGACCAATCTCTAAAACTAAAGACCGAGGTGAACCCAAACGCAGTTGTCTTTATGGAAGCTTAAGTAATCTTGGTATGGTTGCTACTTGAGTTCGATATTCAGTAGTACTTCCCAACTCGTGATGTCCTTCCATGCTTCACTAATGTTCTTGGGGCTAACTAATTTAATACGATTGAAACTAAAACTGCGCTTCTTAATAAGTACTTGGCTTAATAGCTCGGCTCTCTCATTAGAGTTTGTATTCTTATAGAGCAAACTCAGATGTGGGTTCAGCTCGAAGCCTAAAGTATTCGGTATAGCGGCGCTGAGTCTTTTATATATCAGATCAAGCTTCCGATTGTTTTTGAATTCGATGTACAAGGTCTTGGAGTAAGTAGGTGAGACGTCCATTCCGGCCACATCTAATGTGAAGGGTTTGATTGGCGGAAGCGATTCAGCTACGGTTTGGCTTAACCTCTCAGGATCGATGTATTCTCCTGAATAGATTGTTACATGAGGCTCGAAACTTTGAACATTATACTGTTGACTCAACCCTATTATGATTTGATTTAGGAGTTCGAGATCTTCCCTTTGAGGCATAAGGAATACGGAGAAGAGTCGTTTGAGTCTCACTAGAATGTCTTCTTGGCGTTTATGCAGAAAGATTCATTAGTTCTGCGGACTCTCTTACGCTCGCTTGCATCCTCCTCCCGCTAAAACTCAGCGAGCCCGTGTTTAGTTCGCGTATTAACGGCGAGAAGACGTTCTTCCTTCGAGTTCTAAAATCTTCCAAGATTAGTTCGAGGCTGGCTCGTAAGCCGGGACTGTTTTCATGGCGAATGCTCTCTTCAACCATCGTCTTTATTAAGTCAAAACTGAGGGCTTTGAACTTGAACAAATAATTTGCCAAGCGACCAATTTCCTGATCGTTACTCTGCTCTAGTACTCCCAAAGCAACAAGGTTTTTTAAGGCGTAGATGAATGGGGCTATTGCTTCTTCCCATTGTTCTAGAAGCATCGCAAGTAATGCTATCCGTTTATCCTTATAAGCAAAGTCGTACTCAATCAAGTTAGACTTCCTTTGACCAAGTAATCCACGTTTCCTTAGTTGATCTACAAGAGGACTGCCCTCTAAAACACGCATCCGTGAAATCGGGTTTGTAATGAAATCGTCCTTGGGAGCGTTTGGTATCAGATGATTTCTTTCAATAAAAGCAATATTCTCTTTAAGATCTTGCAGTCCTTCCATCAACGGGTCAATCATTATCCATCCGCCCGCTACTTGCAAACCAAGCTCTCTTAATACAACTATTGCAGCCTCATTGTCTTTCGGTAGGACTGCTTTATACATACGTTTTAATTGTTCAAGAGAACCCGACTCTATGCCTAGATAGACTTGCGTCAACCCTGCTCTCTTAAAAGTTTGTAAGGCCATCTTACGAACTTCATTATTACTCATATGAAGAGATCCATGCGCCAAGTTCCGCTCCGATTGCTTACTTTCGCGCTTGCCTCTCTTCACTACGTCATCAACACGAATAGCAAAATCAAATGTTGGGGGGCGTATCTCCTCTGTCTTTAAAAGCTGATTGAATCCTAATAGCTGTTGCGCCAATTCAAGGGATGAAGTAGTTTGACCTGCCATAAACTCTTCGTCGGCAAAGCGTAAATGTTTTACCCCGCACCTAGCCAAGATTCTGATTTCCGCTAGTACATCTGTTTCAGTGCGCGAGCGCCAATCCCTTGAGCCGGCAGTTGGCATGATTGCACAAAAGCTGCATCCTACTCCTCCGCGCTTCTGTGGACATCCCCTACTAGCTTCAATCCAGATTTCTTGATAAGAATTCGGTGAGTAACGATCAAACAATGTGAGCCAATCTGGGATACCCAAATCTTTCAAATCAAACGCGAGCCCTTCTACCTCATAAATTTGATTTCCTATAACGTGGGAACAACTTGGTACCTTTATTAAGTCCGCAACATCGTGGCCTGAAGCTGCGTGTTCTACAAGAGAGCGAATCGTAAGTTCACCTCTTCCTATTGCGCAAACAACTCCTGGAAATCGATGATGTATCTCATCCGCTGCATAGGTCGGCACGACGTTCCCAACTACAATCAGCGGCCGGGACGGGGCTTGTGGTCTGGCTAATCTCTCCAATAGGTCAAACATCTGTTCGGTGCCACCAACTTTTACCGATAGCCCTATAACGTCGGGTTGATTGAGTTCAAGAAACGAGCGCACTGAATCAAGTTCATTCTCAAGCTGTAAATCAAGGTAATCAATAATCACCCTATCTGGAAAGACATGCTTTAAATATCCGCCGAGGGTAGTAAGCGCAAGAGGGGCAGTAATGAGTGGATAGCCAGTTGATTTCACGTTAATCAAGAGGACATGTACCACTCTAGGGAGATTCGCGCGCTTCCTTTCAAGTTTAGGTGCATATGGTTTGATAATCTTTCTTAAAGGTCTTGATATTCCGTTTTGGAAAAAGTAGACCAACCTGTCCTCGGATGACCTATTACCAATGTGAACCTCTCCTGATCTGCTTTTATCGATTCTCAGCGTTACTTCCTTAACAAGCTGCCGGGCCACGGTGCGTGCATCATCCAGTGCGAAGCAATCCAGCTTAAGCAGATCCTCTTGAACCTTCTCCTTTTCAATGGTTCCTGCCCAAGAGATGTCGTCGAGCACATCGTTTAGTCTAAAGATGCGTGAGGCCGCTGTCTCGGGACAGTAAGGCAAAAACGATATCCATTCGAACCGTTTGACACTCATTATTTTTTCTTACCTGGTCTGTTCCGACTCAGGTATGCTCCCCAATGGCCCGCGGCTTTCCGTAAATCCCAGTAATGGAGCAATAGAGGATTATCGCCAAAGACTTTGTAAACGGCTCGGGTAATTGGCTCGGCTAAGAGGTCCGGTAATAGTTGTCGGATAGCGGCTGATGGTCTTTTAGCTGACGATCGTGACGATAATGTTTGACCGTTTATGATGTTTTGTCCTAAGAACGTGGCAAGGCTAAGTGCCATCTTCATGTGTTCTACAGTTCTTCCAATCGTTGCATTAACCTTTTCATCAATTTGCCCAAGGATCTCTTCTAAATTGTTTCTGATAGTGCCGTGTCCATCGCTAGCCACTTCTCCCTTCACTATCCCTTGGATAAGACTGTTCTGCATCTTTTCAAAAGCACTAGCTAATCCCAACTCATGCGCCTCCAATACTTGCTGATGATTAAGGCGCTTTGGAATTGGGATTTCTAGATGGTCCATTAGCACAGTCTCGACCTGACTTGCGTATTCGTTGAGAGTCTCTTGTTCTTTCGGCAAATACTCATGCAAATGGTTGTGCGGTAGCCCGTATAGACCCTGCGTAATTGGATGAATTACAAGCTTATGTAATGTAAAAAAGCGCTTCATTACGCGACGGCATTCCCTTTCATTATTTGGGTCAACATCAACAAGGCTCCGAACCACATCAGGGCCTAAGATCGAGCCAAGAACCGCATATCGCTGAATGTTCTTTCTTATCACTCGATCTTGCTTAAGCCCGGCTACTCTTTCGTAGGGCTCCTGGAGATCCACGGGCCAAATAGGTTGAGAGAGAACAGGGTGGTGAGCAGCTTCTTCTATGTAAGCATCGTACATTCCATTCGAAAGGATTCTATAAATAACTTTGTCGCGTATTTCAAATGAGGGAGGACGTCTATCATTATTCTTCAAGATTGGATGTAAGTATTCAATATCTTGATATTGCTGAGGATCATGAATTGATACAACGACTAATCCCGCGTCAATTAGCCATTTCAAATCGTCAATACTGACCCCTAATAGTCGCTCGCACTGTTTCTTATCTCTTATTGGGAATAACTCAGTGACAGTCAATGAGTGTAAAAACGTAGGATTAAGAAGTGATCCGGTCTCTCTGTAAGCATGAAAAGAATCTTTTCGAGGTAATTTGTCCTGATATAGATGCAAAACTAATTTCTCAGCTGTCAGAGAATCACCGTATTTCTTAAGGGCGTCAGTTGCTAAGGAATTAACGACTTCAGTTTCTTCCTCACGATAGTTCCTTATCCATTTTTCCATTTGCACATTCCTGCTTTAGCCCAAAACGCTCTTACGAGGTTGGGGCAAATCGTATCGCTCCCAGACGGTAGTGTTTTCCCTGGAAAGGAGCTTATCAGTTGTCACCAGTTCGACCCCTTTTAGTTGACACATGCCAAAATCCTTATTCCTATACTTTTCAACTAGATCTACAAAGTCGGTGGGCACTGCTTCTCTGAACCGAAGTAGGTTTGAAAAAGATAAGAGGGGGTCGGGTACCAATAATTTCCCTTCCATTTCGCTATTCCAGTAATCTTCAGCAAGACAGGTCCGAATTCGGTGACGTAGCTCTGAAATGGATCCTGCAGGATCGAAGATTTGAATAAACACAGTTGTTGGAAATACGTTTAATCCCCTCAATTGAACGGCGACCGGCTTGAAAGAAACGAATACATCTCTCAATCTTCTAGCAATCCTAGTAATATCGTCAGCCTTTAGTTCTTCTGGCTCTGACAAGAAAGCCATACAATTAAGCACCGTAAAATGCATATCCGTCAGAGGATAGAAATAGTGGGGTGGATAAGCCCGTTGTATGGATAAGGCCACCTCAGAAATCGAGGGATACAGGTCAGGGCAGATCCGTATTACAGTAGTCAGAACGCTGGCATTCCCCACAGTTGCTGACGGTACTTGCATCTCGACTTTCCCACCTGTGGTTCGCAGTTCAGAACTGAACCGGTGCCATATCGCTTGAAATTCCCTTTCAATTTGAGACATTTTGTTCATAGATTGTTTTGTCATCCCTCTGCCGTCTACTATTGATATTGTAGTTCATCATTTCAGAGAGTCGGGAGCTTTAGTTTTACGACCACACGTTTACGCAGATGGGTTACACGAGCCATTCGCTATTATGGGGCAATATCCTTCGCGCGGCCGAAGCCGATCCGCGTGAAGCTTCGTCTATTCGTGGGATATCTGGGCTGGAACATCCCGTTATTGCGGTTGGAATAGATGATAAGAGAAACCGCCTTTTGGTAATCTCAGCCGAACACGACGCTCGCTCTGCGGCCCTAGCACAAGCTGACATTCAATCCGCCTCCCATCATGTTCAGGTTGTTTTTGCTCGGCCAATAGCGGTTAACTTTGCGGAGGCGGCAGTTAATGTTTCCAATGTACTAGGACAAACGACAATCGGCAGTGAAGAGTTCGCTAAGCTCAGCGATCCTAAAATTGTAAGCCATCTAATTAATCCTCTGTTTGAGAGAATCATTGGTTCGCTGGGGCTGGCACCGTTTGATGTAAGCGCACAGTTGATGCAGGTCGTACAACAACTTTCAGTTGTAGAAGTGGAAACAACTAAGCAGCATTTAGCAGGCGCCAAAACCGAAGACACTCCCGTTGAGAAACAGTTGATTCTCAATCTGGATAAACTTATTCACTACGATCCCACTGAGAAAGATCGCATGCTTGGTTTATGTCCTATACCTCTCTATGATTTTTCGGCTCAAGAAATAGATATTTTGCAGACCGGATCGGATTTGGAGGCTATCCGGCACTTGTTACGGACTCATGAGCTTCTCCAATACTTCTTCCCTGCAGCAGATCAACTCGCATTGGGGCTTATCCATCGTGGTCTACGTAATCCGAGCGAACTTGCTGCACAATTAGCCGAGGTACCACAACTAGGTCACCCGTACGGTCCAATGGAGATCACGGGAGGTGGATCTTTCACGGATGTCATCGAAGATCTTCGAGAGCAAGGTATGGTTGTTGAAGGTGAAATTGGATACGAAGTCACGCCTCAGGGAGCCTCGAAACGGACCAGCATTACGTTCAAACCAAGGGAGAGCTTGATTTCGAAGATTCTGAATAGATTTTCGGTTAACTTAGACTTAAAGGACCTTTGGAAATCGTGACCTTCGTCAATTCTTGCGATCACCTATTGTAAGAAATGGACACACAATGCAGAGACTAGAACTGCGAAACGGTAAGAGATTCGACGATCCTTTAACGTTGGCTCGACGCTTCATACGCGAGGACGGCAGCTATGCGAAATACGACGAGCCATATGTGGCGCAAAATGATGTCCTCAGTAGGGCCGACGTTGAACTCGTAAGGTGCTTCGAGGCGAGAACAGGAAAGGTCGTAGAGGATCGGATTCTGGCCCGACGCACAGAAATCGATAGCGTGTTGGAGCGGATTCCTGCCAAGAGTACCCTCTTCGATGACATTGACACCAGGCTTTGGGAAGCGTTGGAACAACTCCTTTCGGTTATGATCTCTATTAAAGGCGTGGATATTTCGGTCGCCACTAAAGTGCTACACAAGAAACGTTCGGCTTTGATCCCAATACTGGATTCCGTGGTTCGAGACTATCTACTCACAGTGGACGGCATCAGCAAAACAAAAACCAGGGGAAAGTTTGCCGTAGCACTGATGCGCAGCTACAAACGTGACCTTGACGCCAATGCTGATGTCCTGCGCCAACTGCGAGCAGATCTCAACGGGCTTGGTTATTACCTCACTGAATGTCGAATACTGGATATGTTTGTTTGGGCATACTCTGGGATTTATACGCCGCCCTTCGAAAACAAGAGGCTTAGACGCTCAAGCGTGGGCCTTGTTAAGCGGGCAATCGCTTAGAGTGGTGCAACCGCGACAACAGTATCGAACCAAAGCAGAGTTACCCATCTGATCCAAGTTGGCCAATCGCAGCACTCTGGCGAGAATCTTTGTCGATGGAATGCGACCACTACCTCCGTTGTGTTGGACCATCTGCGCTGTACAGGAGTATTAGCCAGGACGAGGATTCGTCGCAGTGTTTCGCGTGCTGGAACACTGACTTATTGGCTCAACTACGGGTGCCTACGACTCACGCCCAAACGCGAGGAAGAGCGAATTAAGTAATACTCGACCGCTTGCGCCTTGGAGCCTCTGTGCTCGCTTGCGCCGTAATATGCCATTCTGATGCTCTAATAGTTAGCTCATTCATACGACACTCAAGTAATGTGTAACACCTAGTAAGAATCAAACAAGCAGAAGGTTGAATGTCATCCCATTTACTAAGAGTGCGTGACAGCAAGCGCAACGGAAAGAATTGAAGTAATGCTTGGGTTATGATAAAAATCATGCGCCTAATTCACCCAAATTCAAGAAATCCTTCGACCTCTAGCTCCAAAACGAATGGATTCATTGCTTTCAGGTGAAATCGACTAGACTGCTAACACTCGTAACTCATTTGAATTGCCAGTTGAATGCTCGGGAGTAGTCGTAATCCGGAGCATAGTTCTGCTACGCAGAAGCAATACCTACAAAGTAAATGTGCTTAATTGACTAGCGGAGATTAAGTGCGAGAAAACTTGTTTAGCCTGCTTGATCAGGATTCGCTTCGGACCTTGAAGCAACAACTCCGCGCTAAGGGAGTGATCCCATTTGTTGGGGCCGGGTTGTCCGTTCCGTTCGGGTTTATGGCATGGACCTCTTTCCTCAAATCTGTTGCTGGCGAGTACGGTCAAATAAATCAAATCGAGCATATGCTCTGCTCATCACAATATGAAGAAGCCGCCGAACTTTTAAACCAGTTTTCCGGCTTCGTGGAACGCGTTCAAGACTGTTTTGGGCACGCACCTCGTCGCGTCGGGGAGCCGTGCTCCGTTGAATGGCTCCCAAAACTGTTTCCTGAGGGCCCAGTATTCACAACAAATTATGATCACGTACTCGAGAACGTTTTTGCCAACTCTGGTCGTCCCTTCTCGGATATCCTTCACACAGCTGGCGGTCGGGAGATTTCACGTGTCCTAGAACTTCGCGAACACATACTCATAAAGCTTCACGGGGATTTTTCATCTAAAAAATATCGAGTACTTACGCTAGACGACTATCGAACCCATTATGGATTTGCGGATCAGGGTGCAAACAGCGACCAGCTCTACCTGCCTCAAGCCTTGAGACATTTGTTTACGACGGAATCGGTCCTTTTCTTGGGTTGCAGTTTGAGTGGTGATCGTTACCTTCAGATAATGAAGGCAGCTAGGCCATTTACAACACATTACGCAGTGATAGAAGATTCAATAAATCCGGTGAGGGATCACTTCTTTGCATCATGTAATATTCGGCCAATTCAATATATGGCGAATAATGGCCATCAAGGCTTGTACGATATCCTTGCTTATCTTTGCGGGAACATAACAGAACCCGCTCAAGCCGATATAGTCATACAGATAGATCCTCCGACAGACTTACTGTCAGAGGTCCATCGATATTTTGAGCGAAATCCGACGGGCTTACCTCCCCTATCAAAAACGCTCTTCTTCAATGCGTTCCGATTCAGGAATGATGATGCCACTGCGCAATTAATAATTGACGCAGGTTTTACGCTGAAAGCAGTGCCTAGTCTTCATATACTAGGAACCCATATGAAGCGCGATTTAATCGATTTGCGCGACCCTGCGGAAGGGAATGTAGATTTCGACTTTCTCAAGTTTCGAGTTTCTGTGCTGTCGGGCAAGGCACCTTCGGTAACACTGTATGATTCGACCTACCACTTATCCATTCGATTTGAGATCAGGACTCGAATTATTGAATGACGCTGGAACCCTGGAAATGGCGGTGAACAATGCCGAGACTCTATGTAGATAAAAGTTGGTTCGTTGAAGTCGACGAACAAGGTTATTACAAAGGCCCGATCGGGGAGGGTGCCTTTGGATCGGTCCTTTGCGTGCGGGGTTCTGGTTTGCCCGGAAGCCAGGTACGTGCGTGGAAGTTGCCGCGGTTGCTGGCGGACACTGTCGAGGAGAATGCCTATATTGAGGGCATTCTAAGTCAGGAATCCACCCTAGTCATGTGGGTTATGAGTGAAGAAGCCGCTGGAGATGCCAATTCTCTTGTGCGTTGTCTCGACGATCAGCCGGCGGGTGAGTTTTGGGATCGCCGAAGATTTAGCGGTTACCACGCCGAAGTGCAGAAGCAAGACGGCCATGTTTTTTTCGCTCAGTTTCAGAAGGGTCGTCCGCCACGACTGTGTCTTGTGAACTTCGAGCGAGGACTTTCAGTGTTTCCGGAGGGGGCGGAATCTGCAATTGAGCAAGTTTTAACCCACGAGTCATGGAAAAAGCTTGCAGGCTCGAGCGACCTCCAGTTCGGTAAGGCATGTTACTTGGCTGAGCCGCAGCATGAACAAATCAGATCAGTTTCTAGCACTGTTATCGTCGGCGACTTGAGAAGTGCGGGTGCGAGCAAACAGCCGTTTTCCTCGTGGTTCACAGGAATATCGAGCATTCTCTGGGAATGGGCCACCATGAACTTGCAGGAAGCAATTAGTCGTGGATTGCTTAAGGCGTGGACCATTGACGACCATTTCTTACTATGGAACCGAATACTTGATGGTGTGCTGTGTTTGCACAGTAACGAACTACTTCATGCCGACCTTCGACCGGCAAACATCTTTTGTATCGGCTCGCCGATTAAGGGTTCCAACTACAAATTGGGTGACTACGGTAGTCTTTCAGCGGGGGAAGGATTCGCTGGGGGAAGCAAATTGCACGCAGGGGATACAGAGATCGGCCCAGACGTTGGCAGGGGGAGAACCTCACCGTTTTATGCTCCAGAGAGGCGCTCTGGTGTTGAACGGGAGACAGCTGATACTGCGGTTGTGGTTTTCGACCGGGAACAAAATGAATATAGGATTTGGTTAGGATGGAAATCGCAGGTAGTAGACGACGACGGCAAAGTTAAGCAAGAAGTCTGCGAAGCTATCAGGCAGTTGGTACCAGATGATCCCCCTTATCAGTCGCTTCCCTTCGCTTTAGATAGCCTTCGACCGGGTGATCGAATCCGATTACGAGATCAGGTGTATCGGGTTAAACGGCTGGTGCAGTCCATTGGAGCCCTTGATGGCGGCTTGTTCTGCATCTGTTACGCAAAGTATGCGACCGTTGTTCATGATCGGTTGACAATTTACACTTTACTAGATCCTAAGGATATTAACCCGTCAGATGAACCGCAGGTAATTCCTCTATCAAGCTATATCGAACTGCGACAATGGTCGGCCGCAACCGATTTGTTTTCGCTCGGAGCTCTTTTCCTATACACGTTGTATACAGTCGGGCGTCAGAAAGGATTTCTTCCCAAGCACGGCACCAAAGATGATGCTTCAACATACGATCTACGTACGATGACGGCATCGGAAATCATGGTCATTATAGATGCCGAATTCCGACAGTCCATGGCCGTTCTCGAGAGTGTGCCGTATCTAAAAGTCTTGTGGGAGGATCTCGACGGACTCTGGGGTGAGATTGTAGAGGCCCACAACCAAGCTCTGAAACAAGATACAACTGAAAAGAAGCGGGCTATATATGAAACCCTATCTCAAAGCTTGCGGGACAAGAACAGATTATTAACTGTTGTTAGCAATATCACCGCTTCGGTGCCTAACGCAAAGGTAATACTGCAATACTTTGACTGCAATACCGTTCGATTTGTGCTTTTCCTCCATTTCATTTTGAGATGCTTACATCGTTCAGATGATCTAGAGACAACGGGTATTTCGTCGCATACCTTACCTTTCTCCAAGGAAAGGACCGAGAGCCCAAGTGCGGAGGGCGCTGCTTTCAAAGCGAGAAATGCGTTAGCAGAGCTTCAGAACCTTCTTAGAGATGAATATCTGTTTGACGAACGGGTTTCCATTCAAAACGTTCCAGACTACGACGTTCGGTCTGAGTACCTCGTAAAAATTGATAACGACAAGTTGCGGGAGGAGAATCAGAAACTGCTGCAAGAGACTGCAACTATGAGCGAGTTGTCTAAGGAGAACATACAATTGCGTCGAGGACTCGATGATGTTAACCAACAGAATCAACAATTGAACGACGAGAATCAAGAATTTCGCAACTGGATACTCAAAACCGTCAACGAGCTTTCCGAAAAGCGAAAAAGATGTCAAGCCAAAGGATGGGACTGGAAGGGCCGACGGCATGAGTTATTTGTCAAAATTGATGAGATAATTGCTGAGGTGGAACGGTCCTGAGTGAACTATCGAGTATCGCACTCTCCTGTTGTCACTGATCAATCATGGAGTTTCTTGACGGTTAGGCTATGAGTAATCGAAGTACGAATCTCGACGTCTAATTGAGCCATCGCACCTGGCTCACAGCCATTTTCCTTAAACGTCTTCACGGCTAGTGCCGCCGCTTCATACATAGAATCGGCTTCCACTTCCACTTGGTGTCTGATACCCGATACATCGAAGTATCAAACAAAGCACTTCGCCATGTCACAAGTTCGGCCGGTATGTGGGATTCGGTTTTGCACGAAGGAGGTCAAATGACGCTCTCAGCAGTCCTTTTCGATTCCAGCTCGCTGCGGAATCACCGAAATCTATTTGCACTCGTTCACCCTGCGTACCGTCATTTTGTAGGACCCAAGACGGTTCAAGTATTGCGCGAAGCGGACTCTCAAGTTTATCACTCTTTTGTGGAAGCACTTGAGGCTCGTAGGATCGACAATTTGGGTGCAGACGCGTCTAAGGTCGATCCCCCTGCGGCAGCGTCCCTTGAACACTCAGACATCCTCGGTCACGCAAGTCTGCTTTCTAAGAATAGCGACTTTGCGCGCGTCCTGATCGTAAGCGATGATCCGGCCCTTGAGCAGCTTGCGAAGGAGCGCCAGATTACTTGTGTGACGTCGGCAGCTTACCCTGGCGAGATTCAGGCAACCATCGACGCGGAAAAACAAACTGCCGTTAAACTGGCAGTCGCCGCCGCGGAAGAGGCCCGGCGCAATCGTGCAGCACTCATATGGCAAAGCCTGGTCGGGTTAGCTCTTGTAGGACTAGCCTTGTTGGTCTGGCGGTATCGCTTCAACCTCGTATCGAAGGTTCCTATCTGGGGCACTGTGCTAGGGCTTACAGCGGCTGGACCGTTGCTCTATGCATTGCGGGGACGGCAGCGGCTGATGTACGGCGTCGCGGAAACCGGCATTGGACTGTACAGTGCTCTATCAACAGTCGCGCCGTTTGTCTGGGCTCACGTGCTCGTACAGCCAGTCTTCAGCCCGACTAGCGGAATCACGATTGTTGGTGGCCTCTATGTGATGGTCCGGGGCCTAGACAACATTGGCACGGGTCTGAAAGGCACCACTTGGGAGTCAAGTTGGAAATATTTTTCAGGTGAGCACGACAGGAACGAGAGCGCCACCACCACGGCGGAATAGTGAAAGGGCGTCCGAACAACTCATTCGCCTAAAACAAACGAGACTTATTATTAGACGAGCGCTGATCGATAATCTTTTGTTCAGTCATACCAAGGGTTATAAGCAGATTAGTCGTCGGCGCTGGCGCGATGCTGTCAATATCGCTTTTGGACAACGCCGGTCCTTTCCAATGGCGTATCAAGTAAGGAGTGATAACTAAAAAGTGCGTTGAACTTTCTTCCCGTTTCGGCCCGGACGGGATGGCCCAAACAGTACAAGTCATAGGATCACTTTTCGCATATAGATAATAATAGTTCTTAACGACTAGCGTACGCTTGCTCGCCCCAAAATCAGGTACTCTCGAATGCTTCCATATCCGCTCCTCGAGTTGCATCAAGTCATCTGGAAACTGCCCCGTCTGTCGCTGAAATTGCCGCAAAGATTTTGTCAGACTATCTGCGGCTAACCGAGGAACCATCTCACTCTCACGCTGCGTCCTTGCCCATGTCCCGTACGCAAAACTGATCACCAAAACCAAGACCGAGACGCCGAGAATAACGAACGTCAACTTGAATTTTTGTTTCCGCGCTCCTTCAAACATTGCCAGATCTCACTTCTGATATTTACCGGACACTGTCGTTATGCTGGGAACCAGTTCCGACCCGATTAGCCAAAACCGCTTCATCTACTCGAGTGATTCCATCCGTATAGACCGCTGCTACCGAGTTGCAAAGCTCTCGCTGCACAACCTCTGTCTCAAATAGTCCCCGTTGTGCATAATCTTTCTCAGTGTCTTCTTCGCCTTTTGTCTGTTTCCTTCTGTGCCCCAGACTATTGGCTTTACCCACTCCCTTGGAGGATATTGCACTTGTCGTTTGATTATCCTCGTTTCTACTGACGGATTCCTGTTGCTCTAATACATCCCCTCCGACCCTCTCATCTTCCATCAACTCTGCTGACAGCAACACTGTTTGCATCTTCGCCTGCACTTTGCGCAGGAAAGCTTCCTCAGCATCCACCAAACTAACTAGCTTCGGCTCTCCGTAGTCGACCGCGATGGCGCGCTGCCTCAATACAGCATAGGGTGGGTAACTGGCTTTGATCGGTGGAGAGGTATCGATAACTACGACGCACTGGCTATGTTTCACCATCTGCCGCACTTCAGTCTGATCCATCAATGCTCGGCCAGTTTCCGACTGTCGCTCGTTATCCAACTTCTTTCCCTTACCATCAACGGTCGTGTGACTCCATACTGTCGTTTGTCCAATTCTCCGCGACGCAAATTGCGAGGTGACATCATCTAAGCCAGGCAGGAAAATCGTTGTTCCAATTGACCCAAGGATCGCATTCCCACCCTCCTGGCCGTACTGATCATGCACCTGAGGTAAATTCTGGTAGCCAAGAATCAGACCAATTCTCCGTCCGCGCCCCACACCGGCAATTTCCTTTAACCCTACCAATGGAACGTTCGCAGCCTCATCCAAAACGAACCCTACCGGAGCCACATCCTGCGACTGATCGTCGATACGTAATTCATTGACGGCCTGTCCAATGAAGGTTGCCAAAACGCTCTTATATCTAGTTGCGTCACCCTCAGCGACGACAATGTAAATGACCGTTCCATACTCACGAAGTCGACTAAATTCAATTTGCCGGACACCAGCCGCGCGATCTCCTTCAGTTATAGGCGCACAAATTTTCTGCGCGTTCTCCTCCTGAAACGTTCCTAGCTTATTCATCAAACCAGTGATCACACTGCCTTGAGTCTGAGGCGGAGCTTTCTGGAATGCACCCCACGCCAACTTTACATGTTTATTCTTGGATCCCAACATCTCCGTTTCGATAGCCTTCAAGTCACGCAGCGCAAGATACTCAAAAATCATTGGCGCCGTTGGCTCCTCAACAATGTCAGGAAGGTGAAGCAATACAGCCTTCAATAAAAGCAGCTCTGACTCCTGCCAAAACGGATCGGCAATGTTATGTTTTGTGCCCTCCAATCCAATCATCGTTGCTGCCATTTGTCCGGCAAATTCCGGACGCTCTTTACACTTCGGAAGAAAATTCCATCGGTCGGATCGCGATGGATTAACCAAGTCCAACCGAAACACCTGCCGAAAAGAACCGGCAGTTTGCTCAAACAACTCACCCTTCGGATCTAAAACAATCGCTGATCCGCCGGCGGCCATATCCCGCAACATATTCATTAGAAATGTTTTGGATTTGCCTGACCCCGGTGGACCAAAAATCGCAATATGACGCAGCCATTCAACCTCATTCAAAACGAGACTATATCCTCGCTTCAATTCACCGATACGTATCGACCCTCGTGGCAGGCCCCCACTCTCTGATAACCTCACCGCCAAACCGGTACTCCGCAGATAGCTCTCATCCGCCCAACGGCCTGTTCCAAACGTCATTCGCTGTTGAATTCGGTAGTACGGAAGAACCTCTTGAAGAGCTTCCATGCAACCAACCAACAAGCACACCAGCATCGCAATCACGAAATAGAGTTTCGTTTGCGTCGTCACTTCGAGATAACCGCCTGACAACCAGAACAAGTAAGCCGATACTCCACTGCACCCTACCAGCACCACCATCATCATGGCAGCCGACATCAGTCGCAGAAATGCCTGATATGCAGGTAAAGCCTGCATCTCCGCCGGGCGCGGAATCCCGATCCTTGCATCAATCTCTTCTATTCGTTTAACGAATGACATCCAGCCTCGCCTTAATTTAGTCTATTCTCTCTCTGACCTCTTTGTTCCCAACCACCCTTTGGCACTTTCACGCTCCGGCGGAGACAGCTCTGTAGCCTTAAACATCTCCGGTCGCCAGCCACTTGCGATCAACTGCGCCGCTGGAGTAAACGCGCCAGGAACTTTCAATCCCTCTTTCGGAATCATGTAGTACGTTAAAGCATTCTCGGAAAAACCATCGTCGGGAAGACGTACCACAATCGCGACCCCATCCCCGGCCCTTCTTCCGATAGAGACCACTTCAACGCCGAGCGGCTCGGCGCGATACCGAATATAGAAAACAGCGTAATCCGAATTGACTGACTTTCCAGCCACGTCATTAACTAACCCCGGAGGCAACAAATCTGATTCAACCACTCCCGAAATCAGCGATTCGACCGTCTGAATAGGCTTTCCTTCGAGCGATCGATTTGCCGCAAGCAGCGTTGCGCCAATCGCCAGCGCCCCACTTTGTCGAATCTGCTCAGCTTGATCGTAAACCTCACCTTGAAAAGCAAACTTCCTTGCTCTCGATTCCACATCCCGGCCCCGTTGTCCTCGACCTGATTGCTCGTTTAAGACTCTCGCTTCAACTTCGGGCGACCAAAACCCTCCCCTTCGAACGTAGCTCACCACCGACATCCCAAACACAACTAACATCGCCACCGATAGCACCATCGCCAGTGGAGACGAAAGTAACGCTCTGCCTAATGACTTTCGCTCGTGATTCATTGCCATCCCGTTCAAGCCGCAAGCGCCAAACTTGTCCGCCTCATAAAGTCCTGTTCCACCCATGAATCGATTTCGTCACTCTCACTATTAACAGCTAGGTCGATTCTCGCCATCGATTGCTCCAAATACGACCGATCCCCTCTACGCTTGGCAATCAGGCACAGGTACGAAGTCAACACCGCTTCATCCACATACTCGATTCGATCACGCATGAAAGCCTTTAGCAGATCAATGCCCTCGCGCAATGCAGGCTTATCTTGAACTCCTGGAATCCCACGTATGCAATCCAACAACTTCGCAACCCAACCAACTGCTTCTGCTGAAGCCCCCGGGACCCGTGCGTGCAAGATCGCCACTTCTTCTTTGGCCGAAGGCATATCCATCCACGTGTAAACGCAACGCGATCGCATCGGCGCCGACAAGTCGTGCCTGATATCGTTCGACAGCAAAACTACAATGGGCCAACGTGCCGGATCTTTCTCACCTACGTCCCCATAGCGAGGCACGTGTGCGTACCCCCGCCCAAATAATTGCAACAGCATGTCTTCAATCGTATCCGGCAGCTTGTCGATTTCGTCAACGATCAGGATCGGGATTGTGCCGGTCCTGGCCGCAAATTCAAACGCCCCCAAAGCTTCACCAAACAGCAAGTAATCAGCCCCCCATTGCTGCGCTCGCGCCTCCGCAAGTTTCATCCCCGAAGCAATCGCCTGGCGCACAAATTGGCTTTGTCCTTCTCGGTCCCAGCTATAAAGCACATCTTCCAACTCCAAGCCTTCCATGCCTTGCAAGTAAAAAGTCGGCAGATTACACGCTTCAGCTAATGCCTCCGCTAACGCCGTTTTCCCTGAGCCTCTTTCTCCTTCAATTAAATGAGGAGCACCTTTTTTTATTGCTTGCACCAAATCATTTAACACCCGTTCCTGGACCATATATCCAGTGCCGGCTAACAACTCGGCTAAAGCCACCGCTCCACGCTCACTCACAATCTGACGCGGATTGATGCTTGGCTTGTCAGAAACAGTTGGATTCATTCCCATCACCGACCAGCCAGATCTCCATTGATTACATTTTCGGCAATGTGACGCATTTCAGGTGTCATCCGTGGCATTGCCTGTTTGATTGCTTCAATGTCTCCCGACTCGATCAAATCGGCTAACTCACGCTCCGAAATGCCCGTAGTCCTGCGTGGGTAATCAACGTTTGATCGTTCGTCCATATCTCTTGCAGTCAGTTTCGACAGAGCATCAACGCCCTGAACGGAATTCGGCAATTCGCTTATCATCATGTATCCCGAACTACCGGCAGCAACTTCCACAAAGCTATTCTGATCGCGTCCAACCAGCACACCATCCAGCTCGTTCGTTACTCGACCCTGGTAACTGCCAAAAGCGTCATTAATGACGATTGGCCGTCGCCCAACCGATCCCGCAAACGCACTGGCGATGCTCAAGCTGGCGTCGCCCAACTTCGAGAGCGCACGTGACCAACCGCTGGACATTTTTTTCCGCTTGCCGCGAATGCCCATGCCCCCATCCTCGCCCAACAGGTCACCGCTGACCTTCACAAATGACCCTGATTCCGTATCAATGAAACCCACCAATGAAACGTAGGCGCGATCGTACTCAGCACCCCGCAACGCGCCCACCAGCACTGTCCCACGAGGCATGGTCCATCCCTTACCTTTGACATCACGCGTTAACTCAAAACGAGCCAGTCCTCCAGATCTCAAAGTGTAAAGAACACCTAAACTTCTCACCGGCAACATGCTCCCATACCCAGGCAACGTGACGGCCCGAACTTCCTTGCGTATTTCCTCCACGCTTCCTTCGCGAGCAACCGTCATGTTCCGGTGTACAGCATTCAGATCCTCAACGATCCGCACTGATCGCTCCGTGTTCCGGCCTCGCACCCCCGGCTTCACTGTTCCTTGATCTAGTTCACCTTTTTCCTTTGTGGTTTCATCCTCAACCGACCGGTTCGACGAATTAACCGTGCGCGATAGTTCCTCGCTGTTCGAAGGCGGCAACTGCGTAACCGGTACGTTAGACGAACTATCGCCCGTACCGCTGCTTCCTCCATTAGCCCGCCCATTTCCCGGCACCAACACAGTCGGCCTTATAACTGACCCGTCGCTCATTGTTACAGCAGGACCACTCGCGCCGGGACGAACAACGCCCGCCTCCTCAATAGCCCGCCTCGTTTTTGCCTCGTCCGAATCAGCTTCTGTATGCGCTGCCGAATTGCTTCCATTAACGAGGACCTTCGCCTTACGCGTCGCGCCCTTGCCCCCCACTAACCAAACGCACACCGCCAAACAGACTCCAAGAACTGCAAGCACACCGAGTCCGACAACAGCTCGGCGAGCACGTCCCTTCCCCTGCTTTTCGCCACGCTCTTCCTGGACGGCCGTTACAATGTCCCCTTGTTCAAGCAGCACTCGGCGCTCGTCTCCACCCTCGGGCTCCGTATGCTCCACTTGCTCTTCAAGAACTACAGCACTTCGTGTGCTACTCACTGTCTGTTGGTTCATGCTTACACCCCTTTACCAGAGAGCATTTCAATAATCACGCGCTTACACCGCGCCATTTGTTGGAAGAAATTATTGCCGTGTCCCATTTCCTATAGCCCCCGTCGCTGGCTCATCAGCCGCTTCCGTCTGACTTACTGATACGCGCAGGCGTTGTGACGCCCCCAACACTGGCGGTTCATACACAATCGCGTAATAAGCAACCTCTCCCTTGCTCAGTTTTCCCTCAAGAGAAGTGCTCTCCACCAACAACCGCTTGACACGTTCTATTTGTAAGGTCTTGCCACTGCTATCAAACGTTTGCACGTATAGATCCGGATCGCCGGGTACAATCCTTAAATCACTCGACGCATCGTTTCGAACCGCTACCACAACTATGCGAGCTTGCAGATCAAGATCGACTGCGGACGCCACGGCTAAACCGATTCCATTTCGTGATTTTGTAAATGAACCCAGGCGCGCGGGATTCTGCACCGCGTCTTTCAATGCTCGATGCGCCGCCTCAGCCAAGTCCGGTCGCTTCTTCGATACCTTGCCATTGCGAACCCTCTGGTCTGCACGACTACTATCAACCTCCGCAATCAGCCGGGACAGCTTCGGAACTATTGGCTCGCCCTTCTCCGCATCACTATCAAATCTGATCGAACTGTTTGATACCGGCTTTACCGTTGGATCTTTTCCATCCAGATTAACTGCCAAACCCGCCGCCCTGCGCGCCGCCACGACCTCTTCGCGGTTGTACATGACTACGCAACGATGAGCATTCTGCGAAAGCTCCCTTACCGGATAAATCAAAAACGTCACCACCACACCCGATTGCATCTGAACACTGATAGAAGCTGATGGTCCCCTAACAACAGAACCCGCCGGCGGTGCAACAAATGCCGCCCCTGGTCGCAAAACGAGCGACCGCTTACTGAGCCGTGCGGTTTCTTCGTCGAATGAAACCAACTCTGAATTTCCTGGATGGACCATAAAAAACGAGTCGGCTGCTGGAAACTCGATGACATTCACGCCGTTCTGTGCAAGCCCCAATCGAATGATGGGATTCTGATTCCCTCTGACACTTATATTGGCCTCGCCAGACATATATTCAGGAGGCGCAGGATTCACTAACGCCACTGGCGCCACAGGTGTTGGCGATGGAGATGGCTTCGCTACCGGGGATGCTGTCTTCGTCCCGACCGCTTTACGTCTTTCTTTTCGTTCCTGTCCGAACGTCGCAGCGGCACAAGCCATTACTAACACCAGTACGCAAGGTATCTGCATCCGCTGAAAGCTCATTAGCCTCAACATAAAGATCATTCCTTTCATGCGTTTCAAACTGTCACTCATCATCGATTCTGCAATGCAGTCAGCGGCGTAATCTCAGCCGACCTCGGCATCACCGTATCTCCAGCCACTTTGTTTTCTGGTTCATTCAATTCCTGGTAATCCAATGATGAAACCAAAAACCCTGACCGCAAATTCCTGTCGGCACGCCCCTTGTTGTCTGCTACTAGCTTGATCGTCAACCGCAATTGCCTTGATTCGGTAACAGTGCCGCCATTTATCACTTTCGTAATGTTCTGCTTACCAATAACGCTGACCGAGTATGGATCATTCTTATCAACCGAGACGTCCATCGGATTCCAAACCGTCTGCCAGCTCTCGGCCCTTTGTTGGTCCAACACGCCTTTTTCTTTCAACCATCGCGAAAACTTCACTGCCGAATCAGGCACCATCATCGTCAAAGCCCGTTCGATATCTCGCGGCCGCGTTGCCGGATCAACCTGGTAAACGGCCTTCACGAATTCCCTTGTTATGTAGATCTTATCCTCGCGCGTTAATCGATCCGGCCCAAATTCGATGCCTTCTTCCTTGCCATAATTCCGATCGTTGATCGACAACACGCGTCCCGTTCCTGCGTCGACTACAATCCGATCTGGACGCCTCAAATACTGATAGACGTTTCCCACTCCACTCGCGACGAGCAACAACGCCAGAATCATCATCGACCATGTCAGACTCAGTATCGTCCTAACATCAGCAACGTCTCTGTACATCACAGCAGGTGGAGAAACTACTTTTCTTTGAAGACCCTTGTCTGCAATCTTCCCACTGCCGTCCCGCAGCACTTCTTCATTCCCATATCCCTGACGAACCGAAGGCCCTCCGAGACTCAACTGCACACCGTGATCTGCTTCCAGCTCTGACAATAAAGCGCTCAGCTCACTCGGCATTTCTCCATCCGTTATTTTCGTCCCTGGATTATCCTGACGATCCTTCATGTAGCCTCCGATACAAACTGGTTCCCAAAGCTTCCTACGAACTTGGACCACATCAACACATCACAAACTTCGTGCCACAAACGTTCCCTTCAAAATCCCTATTTCGCGACGTTCACCAACCTCCAATTCTTCAACTGGACACACTTTGGCAAATTTGGTGTCCGCAACCGCGAACACTTACTCAATGAAACTCTTTCAAGCAGTTTTGGTTATTGATGATTCAGAACGTCGCGAATTGATGAGGACTAACTGCACTTCACAGCCTGATATTTCCCTTAGCAACGAATCAGCCCCAATGTGCAAGCTAATTTGATACTAACCTAAGAACAAATTGAGAATCTTCTAATTTGACTATTGGTGGATACCGATTAGAATGACGTCAATGGACGAATGTGGTTGCTGGGGTGAGGACAGTAACCTCTGAGGCGAAAGCTTCCGTCAACCTTGAGAGGCCGGTCCAAACCGGCCTTTCGGTTTTAAGACGAATCAATTCCGTCGCAACCTTGCAAACCTACGCCCGCCGAAATGTCGCCGTTCAAAGGAAGCGGAAAAAGTCAGTTCTCTCCCGTCAATCAATCTGCTTTCCCGAATCGTTCTCCCACGACTTCGGCCTAGCCTTGTCGAAACCCACCATCTCAGGCAGTGAGACAAAGATCTAATTTCCCCCCATACCGACATAGAAAGACTTCGTAACATGCCTTTGATTCCTTTCCGTTAAAACTTCATCGTCCCCTTCCAAAGCCGGCAGAGGCTTAACAATTTCACCTTCACGCACTAAATAACGCGTTCCAGAATGCACGTCAAAAAATACGGTCTCAACTTTGACCCTCTTTGTTACAGTTTCATTTAATCGCTCACTCTTTACCTGTTCACCAATGCCGCTCTGCGTAATTCCTGAGAAAAGCAATGTTGGACCTACCACGCCGATCCTTTGCAATTCACGATCAATATTCGCCTGATCGTTAACTGCAATCTTTATTTCCATCGGCTCCAATTGACGAACAGACGCGATTAGCTCAGGGGTAAATACACCTGCCGCACCAAGTCGTGTGAACACCAATTGCCCGCGCTTTACATAAGCCACGGTCTCCTTGTATGGAGGTATACCGTTCGTTTTGATGCCGCGACGATTGATGACCTTACCACTCGAGGTCCGCAACGTGCGGCCGCTGCGATAACACTCGACTGCACTTTCACCCGCGTTGTAGCCAGCTAAGACAAGGTCCAATCGCGGCCCAAATTGCTCCGTTAGCTCCTTCACATACCGAGCCGCAGCATCAATCGAAGCGATACTGTCATGTGGATCAGTCAGCTTTAATCGGCGAGCCGTTCCTGGCATGAATTGCATTAGCCCACGTGCTGACGCCGGCGATACCGCCTCAGGCCGGAATCGAGACTCTAAATACGCGATGGTCCAAAGCACTCTCGGATCGACACCATGCTTCTGAGCAGCGTCTGCAATGTAAGGTTCAAACAAACGCGCCCTTTCCCTCAATCGTGACCGAAGTGTCCGCCGATGCGATCCCGAGTGTCCGCGGTTGCGAACACTTGCAAGACCATTCGACTTGCGACTACGAGCGCCTTCGCCTCGCGACGCATGGTCCTGTTCAAGCTTGATCTCAGCCTTGACCTCAGCGCGCAACAGCATCGCCGCCAGCGCAAATACTGTTAAGTTAACTGGAAGACCTATTTTTTTTCTCATCGAAGATCGCCTCCACCAATCGCCACTGCAAGCTAGGTGCCGCGCTTACCAAAACCTCAAAAACTCATCTGGCACAGACTTTGTTAACGTCAGTTCAGCCAAGCGCCGAGGCACTGACGGAAAATCCGTCACTTCGGTTGCTCAGTAGATAAAGAAAGGCCCTGCCGATTGCGTCAACAACCGACAGAGCCAATTGAAAATCAACGCGATTGCTCACGCCGACTCCCAAGCAACGTCATTGTGAGCCATCGCCAATTCGAAAGGCAAGGACACAATGACTAGAACCAAAAACATTCAGACAGGCATCACTGTCTTCTATAACTCGCTACGTGACCGGGCCAGCTCGGTCCAGATCGACCCCAACCTTCTAACCAATTCCCGCGCAGCTCGCTGGAGCAGACGCTTGATTCAGGCCGGTGTGATCCTCAATGCGCTTACACCGTTGCTTGTGATTTCACTTAGCGCCGTCACCGTTCTGGCCCAGGGACCTTCAGGCGGGAGCATTTTCGGCGGAAACGATCAGACTATCGGCAACGGCGTCAGGGAGGTGATCAAGTGGGGCCGAAACCTCCTGTTCCTTCTCGGCATCGGTGGTCTCATGTGGGCCGCTGTCAATTACATGACAGAGAAGAATTGGACTAAGCAGGCTCTCGGCGGCGTCTTCTGTTTTGCCTTTGGCGCAGTCGCCAGCCTGGCCTACTCCTTCTCGCAAGGTAATGCCGTAAACCTCGATACCGATCTATCGCAATAACCAACTGAAGCGCAGCAGTCCAGGTAACTAAGACGAATTGGAGATAAATCTTCAACCATGAGAGCTAGACCGATACGTTCACAAATTTATCTTCCGGTCGTTCGCTTTGGCGTGCGAGACACTGACTGGAAATTTGTAATCTTCACAGCTCTTCTTGGTTACAGCATTCCTTTTATGTTCAACCTGCGCTTCATGCGGTTTCCATTGGAGATCTGGATATGTCCCATATCTCTTGTAGCAGCCGTAGCCTTTTTTAACTTCGTTCGTATTGGCCGCAGACCTTACTGGTTACAACACCAACTGGCCGCAACTACCAGAGCCTCGCGTCAACGCCATGCGCTACCCATCGACAAAAAAGACCGCTCGTGGTTGCTCAGCCAGCATTTGGACTAACGAGAGAGAAAGAGAATCGTGGACATCCCAACCATCGTCATCATTGCAGTCGCCGTAGCTCTCTCAGCTACTGGTGTCGCCGTCGCTATCCGACTCGTACCCCTGAGTCGCAGAGTCAAACGTGACCTTGACTCCATTCCGTCCTCAGCCGGCACTAAAGAGGATCAAACGCGAATGAGATTACTGGAGCGTCCCGCAGGGCGCCGTAGAGATTCCTCAATTATGGATCTAGTCGGAAATCTAATCCGACATACCGACGGCAGTTTCACAAGGGCCTATCATATTCGGCTAGACCATTCAATCTTCACGGAAGAACACACCATCGAACGTCGCATTGACGAACTGGCTCGACTGCTCGCAGCTCGCAAACCGCCTGAGACAATCATCCAGTTTCGTCTCACCGTTAATCCCGATCCCGGACGTGCTATTCAACGCCATCTGAGATCGCAAGACCAGGAACAAACCGCGCCACTTGCTGCCCTCTTGCATACCATGGGAGTGTCGTTCTACGAGGACGCGGCCCTTGGCGGAGCTTTCAAAGAGCACACACTTTCGGCATGGGTACGTGTGCCAGTTAAGCATCACCGCGACGAAAGCCAAAAGGGTCTAGCTCGTTTCTTTCCCACGTTCAAACGTGAACTCGCGCTCCGAGGCCGTTTTGGATTCGCTTCCGCTCTCTTCCAGACACTACGAGAAGCCAGTAACGATCAAATTACTCGCCGCACCATTGCGGACGAGCAACAAGCAATTGATGAAGCTGAAAAGACCTTCCGACTCATCGAGCATCAAAGTCCGCTTCGGCTCAAACAATTTACGCGGCAGGAATTGTGGGAAGCCATCTACCTGGGCCATCGCCAGAACTCAAACACCGCGCCTATCCTCCCGGATTTTCCCGGTCGTGACATTCGCGATTACCTCTGTGGGGAGACTATTGCCGGCGATGGTCATTTCATCATGCACGGCAACTACCCCGCAGCCGTGGTCTCAATGTTCGTACCGCCGCAGCCGCACATTTTTGCGGATTGTATGCGCGTGCTTACCACCAATCCTGAGTTGAATTTTCGGCATAACGTGATCACGGAGTATGTCTACCTCGACCAGGATAAGGTGCGAAAGCGTCTCGACAAGAGAATTCGTCAGGTTAGCCGCGCCAATAAAGGCTCGAGTCGTCACGGAACTTTTGAAGGCCGCAAAGCTATGGGCCAGCTCGCAACGGTGCGCGAAGAGATCACCGGCGACACTGAGGCTCTCGTCAAAGCCCGTTTCTATGCCGTTATCTATAGCGAAGCCGCTACCAACAAAGACGAACTCCGAGCTTCTCTGCGAAATCTCGATCGCTACTGCGAGCAGCTCGTCACCGCCATTCGCCGCATCCCTGGCGCCGAAGCCAACCGTGAAGAACCCGTAGGATTGCGAGCCATCTATCACCGCAGTCTGGTTGGTGAGCTTCGCAGTCAGCCAACCGGACGTGAGATTCTGGAAACTACCGACTCTTTAGCCCCGCTGACTCCAACCGAATCGGCATGGCCGGGCAGCCCGCAGCCACATACCATCTGCTCAACTCCCACTGGTCACTTGACCGGCTTCAATCTCTACGATCGGAATCTCGTCACCAGTCCGCTTGCACTGCTTATCGCACAACCCCGCGCCGGCAAATCAGTTTTCATGTGTCGCATCATCAATGACGTCCTAGCCAGCAAAGCCCACGTGCGTGTTCGTGCTGTTGATTACGGAAAATCGCTCGCTCCATTGGTCGAAGTCCTTCGCGGACGATACCTCCGATTCGATCAGGGAACGAAAACCATAAACACCTGGGATTATCCCGGCCTCGAGAATGGTGAAATGCCCGATGAATTGCAAAGAACATTTGTCGTGGCGGATTTAATGCATTTGGCCCGCGCTAACGACACTATTGCTGAAGATATATTGATGTTGCTGGTTGAGGAGGTCTACAAAAACCAAGTCCCTCGCAATCGGCCTGGCCGTCCCAAACATGAGCCGCGACTTTCACATCTCCTTGATCTACTCAAGGTCGCTCCGTTCAAAGAGAAAGTCGTACAGGAACGGTGCGAGTTGCTCCGCATCTCTTTAGAGACGTTCCGAGACGATCCTTGGATAGATGCACCCACCCACCGCGATTTCTTAGCAGAGTCTCAACTTGACGTTTACGAAATTGATTCTCTTCAACGCTTGCCAGATCGCGTACGCCAGTCCATGGCGTTTCGGATCGCCGCCCACGTGATGAGATCAATCGGTCGCTTAAATCCCGATGGCACACGATCGCCTGTCCTGCTTGCTTTTGATGAAATGTGGGAAGTAGTCAAACACTATCCACTCATTCTCAACGTGATCGAACA
Source organism: Pyrinomonadaceae bacterium (assembly GCA_035248565.1). Classification (GTDB taxonomy): domain Bacteria; phylum Acidobacteriota; class Blastocatellia; order Pyrinomonadales; family Pyrinomonadaceae; genus PSRF01. The sequence goes on from DATFHH010000024.1 coordinate 91,652, forward strand.
CGCAGCGAGAACTGGCGGGAAGGAAAACGCCGTTACGCTTCTCGCGTCTCACGCCTACGAAGACTTCACCGGCAGCCGCGACGTTCCAAATCCGATAGGCGTTGCTATCGCCAAGACCGCAGGCGTCAAGCTAATCGGCAAACAGGTGGGCGACTATAAAAGACTCATTGAAGAAACCGGACTGTCTCCTGCAGCCCATGCCTGTATTGAAGGAATCAGGAATGTGCCCGGCGAACACGCACAATTTCTCGGCGTGTTTGGATCGGGGCAGGACAAGATTGTAGAAATGCTCCAAATCGACCTCTCTCCGACCGAGCTTTGGACCTTCACCACAAACCCCGACGAACGTAATGCGCGTGCTCGCGTCCAGGCTATTCGACCCAACTGGCCCATGGCCGTTGTTGTTGCGTGGCTCGCCGAGCGATACCCGAGAGGACTAACGGCTCAGGGTTTAACTGAAATCGACGAATCAGAGCTGCTCCAGCTTAGAGCAGCGTAATTGACTCATTTGATAAGGAAATTACACATGCAAAAACCATCTTTGATTAAGCAACTACTCCTCGGTTTACTGCTCGGCATCTTTCTTGTGCCGCCCCAACCAGCGCAGGCCCAATGGACCGTCTTTGATCCGACAAGTTATGCCGCTCAGATCGAGGAAATGGCTCGTGAGGTCGATCGTTGGATGAGTACGATCCAGCATTACACCGCCATGTACGATAAGGCAGTACAACAAGTCACCAGCCTCGGCGGTATTCTCACTGTGGTCGACAAACAATTGGCGCGAAACAAAGAACTTGTGGCTTCGGTCGCAAGTATTGGACAAACCGTCCGGCATATCTACCAGTTAAAACGGCAAATTGAGAATATGGTCCAATGCCGCATTCGTGCCATCCAGCAACTCGATTCCCGATTGAAGGCCGGAATCTTCAATCCACAACAGGACCTTCAAGACCTTGAAGAATACTTACGAAACTCAATTGGACGCGCCTCCCAGGACACCCTCGCAAACCTGGAACGCCTTGCCAACATGGATAATGAATTCGAACGGATGCGCTATGAACTTCAGAACGCGTACGGTCGGCTCGCTGAGGCACAAGCCGTTCTAAAACAATATGAGGAAATGCTTACCACCGAAATGGCAAAGCCTGACAACGAACGGCACTCGCTCGCTCTGATCCAAACCCAAATCTCAAACACGAAACTACAGATCGAACAAATCAAGGCTCAAATCACCGACTTAACGGAAAAGCTCGCTGCCAAAACCAAACAATACGGAATCGAGCTTCAGACTCGTGGCCAGTATGGTCAACAGGTCCATCAAACCAACAAAGCCTGGGAATCCACTATTCCCGTACGCAAAGAGATCCTGGATCAGATCGACAAGACATTTGAGCCAGACGAAGGAATCGACGACGACCCGGCGAACTAACGATCTCAAATAAGAAAACCGATGAAACGGAACCTCGACATGTCGCAGGACTTTAGTTATTTAAGTCGTCATATTCGGATCGCCGTTTTCGTTTTCGGCGTACTCCTCATCCTTGCTCCGTCACCAACCCTTGCCCAAACTCCAACACCTTCCCCGCTAACGCCACCTTCAGAAGCGGGACAGCCCAGCGCCCAAATCCAAAAACTTATGGATCTTGTGCGCGAACTCATACCTTACGTCCGCCGCCAGATCGAACGCCCACTGCTCGATAAATTCAGCTTTATCGCGATGATTCTGGCGAGCATCATCTTGCTCTTCTCATTTATCAGAGTTATCCGCGAAAACGATGGCGCATCGACCGAGCTTTACTACTGGTTCGGACGTGCAATCATCTGCATGTCGCTCTTTGCTGTTGCGCCTTTCATCATCTCGTATCTTTACAAGGCAGGACGAACTCTCACAATTCCTATCGAACCATTGATCGAAGAGAAGCGAACCGCATTCAACGATCAGTACTACGCTTTCGTACAAGGACACTTCATCATCAAGGACCAGCAAAATGTTTTTATTCAACCAGCATATCTCGAACCCGGAGAATACGGGTGGGTCGGTGTCCTTACTGATCAGGAATCCGGTGATGGACAGATAAACGGATTAAAAGCGATCGAAAGCGCCACAGATCTGACATCCTGGTCCATGCCAAAGTTATTCTTCGGCCTTAACCTCGCACGCGGGATTCTTCAAGCCGGCGAAATTTTCCTTCTCATCTTGAGTGGTTTCGTGATGATTGGACTGCGACTCGCGGCACCATTCATAGTCGCAATAGCGGTAGATAAGAAACTCTCGGAACGAATTGCCTATCCGTTCCTTTGGGGCACAATCGTCTTCACCCTAATCTTTCCAGTCGTTCGCGACACCCTTATTTTCATCGCGTACACAGTCGGCAGCTTCGGCTTATCGCTCTATGATGGTGCTGCACCGTACACAATCGACGACCGCACCGCACAGATAATTAAGAACAATAGTTACGACCCAACGTTAATTATCATCCTCACACTTGTAATCATGGTCATTAATGGTTTGATGCTATGGTTATCACCTTACCTCGCCTATCGCACCGCAACAGGTCAAATTTTCGAAGCTGTTTCCAGTACGGCTTCTGGATGGATGGCAGCTATCGTTGGTTCGGCAATTGAGTACACTGGATTGAAAGCCGGCGCCTCGTTGCAGAGGCAAGCTGAGAACACTCAAACACAGCACGGATACCAGGCTGAAACAACGCGCGCAAAAGCAGCACTTGATGCTTCTAACCTGGGCGCTAATTCACGCCAAATCTCAGGACACGCCAACATCGAAGGCAATCGACAGGCAACCCTTGCTGCCATCGCCGGTGGAGCGCAAACCGCCCGAGGCATGGCCCAATCAAGCGCCAACTTCACGGTCGCGGCCACCAATGCGCAGGTCGGCGACAGCGTTCGGCAAACCTGGGCTCGAGCCAATCAGGCCAACGCACAGACCACCATCTCACAAAGCGCAGAATCCGTTCGCATCGCAAGCGAAGCTCGCGCTCGTAAACAGGAGATCTGGGGTAGCGCAACCACAGCCATTCCTTATGCAGGAACAGGTGTCATTAATCCATTGTTTTCCAACGTGGCCGTAGGCAACAGGACCCGCAACCTAAACCGAGCCAATAATGAATTCTCAAACAGCACTATTCAAAACGAAACTGTCGCCGCCAACAAAGTCCAAGAGAGTCAGCAGATCTATCGCAGCGATATGCAAACTGCGACTCAAGCTCAATTAGAAGGCAACATCGCCGCGATCGACGCAGGCGCAGGTACGGCCGCTGGAGGTGCCAACCGCGGAGCAGCCATTGCAAAACGAGGTATCGATCAAGCCTATGCGCTTGAACTTAAAGCGAACCAAACGCAGTTCGACGGCACTATAGCTGCCGCTGGTCAAATACAAGAGGGAAATCTGGAAGCTGCCCGCTTACGCGAGCTGTCAACCATTATTACGGGCATTGCAAGAGATATGGACCGCCGCATCGAGGAGGGAATGCGCCAGCGTTACTGAAACACTGGCCTTACATGAAATGGCAGCACCTGAACCAACCCTAAACACGCCCCCAATCCAATTGTGCTCGTTACCTCCCGTGTTCCGCGCGATCGAATACAACCTTCCATCGAACTATCGCAGGCAATACGATGATCGCCACGGCCATTTCTGGCTCTACCGCGCGACCAGAACCAGACTCAGCGCTCACATCTATCCAAACGTAGACCACGAGCATGACAGCATCAGAATATCCATTTTCGACGATACCAAGAATTCGGATCTGACTGCCGATGGAGGCGAGCTAATCAAGAAATGGTCGACACAACTCCGAATGACTGGCAAGTGGAGGAGACGACTACGATGGTCTTCGGGAGAAGCGCTCGTCCTGGTTAATCAGCGTCCCCGTTGCCCAAGTTGCAAGAAGCCACTCATAGTCCGCGAGCGTCGCGACAATCACCATCAATTTTTTGGCTGTGAGGATTACCCGCGATGCAACGGTTCGATCAGCATCATCGATCATGATGTCGACAGAAACAAAGCGGCAAGCTATCGGCCTCCATCTGAGCACGAAACCAACTAATTATTCATGACCATCGCAACCCTACATCCTCCTGTTAATCGTCGTGCAAACTATCGGCCTCTCAGCGTCAATGCTCGTAAAGTCATTAGTAAACGCTACGCGGCTAAAGATCCCCAAGGCAGACCCGTAGAGGAATGGACCGATATTGTCAAACGAGTTGTCGATCATGTTTCCAACGCTGAAATCGACCCGACGAAGCGTGAACAATTCCACCGCGCGGCCTGTGACATCATCCTCAACCGCGAGTTCATCCCTAACACCCCCTGCCTTGTGAATGCTGGTCGGCAAGATGGTCAGCTCGCCGCCTGTTTCGTACTCGGAGTACCGGATTCCCTCGCTGGAATAATGGACCACGCTCGCACCACTGCCTTGATTCACCAAACTGGTGGTGGTACTGGCATGACTTACGAGTTCCTGCGACCACATGGAGCGAGTGTCAGCTCAGCAATAGGTGTTGCCTCTGGTCCAGTCTCGTTCATGAACATCGTCAATCAAGTGACCGACGTCGTGAAGCAGGGCGGCGTGCGACGTGGCGCAAACATGGGAATGATGCCCGTCAGCCATCCCGACGTACTACGTTTCATTCACGCAAAGAACGATCAGCACTCGCTCACCAACTTCAACATCTCAGTAAATGTTACTGACACGTTTTTGAGAGCTGTCGACAACAATGACTGGTTTCAATTGGAATTCAACGGTCAGCCCTGGAATCAATGGATATTTGATCCCGTCACGGATAATGACTACGTGGTTTACCGTGCGCCAGATGGATCGACCGTGACATTCTGTGATCGCCAAGCCTTCTTAGCAGCCGATCTTCCCAGCTACACAATCGAAAAACCATCACGGCCGGGAATGATCTTCGCTCCCGACATCTGGAACCGCATCGTTGCCAGTGCACACAAATATGCCGAGCCTGGCATCGCCTTCATCGATGAAGTGAATCGTCATAACCACCTGATGGCCTCAATGGGACCGATCCATTCCTGTAATCCATGCGGTGAACAATTCCTTCACGAAAACAACTCCTGCAATCTCGGCTCTATCGACGTCAGCAAATTCCATAACTCAGAACATCGTGGCCCACGCAATATCAATTGGGATCACCTTCGTTATGTGGTTCACACGAGCATTCAGTTCCTCGATAACGTCATCGACACATGCACATGGCCTCTTCCGGAAATCGAAGATACGGTCAAACGTACCCGTCCGATTGGTCTCGGCATCATGGGCTTCGCAGATCTCTGCCTCAAATTGAGCATTACTTATGGCTCTCCTGAATCATGCGAATTAATGGATGAAGTGATGAGCTTTATCCGTTACGAGGCGTGGAATCGAAGCCTTCAGCTCGGTGAAGAAAAGGGCACCTTTCCAGAATTCCAAGCAAACCGTGAGGCTTACCACGATTTCATTTACAACGAAATCAAAATCCCGCCACTCACTCGACTAACCCCCCGCAATTATGAAACCACCACTTGCGCTCCGACCGGCACAATTTCGCTCGTTGCCGAAACGTCAAGCGGAATTGAACCAAACTTCTCCTGGGCATACGTGCGCAATGACACCAATAGCACCAGGACGTATGTTCACTCCCTGGCTGCTGCTGCTCTTGGTCTCGAAGTAGACTACACTGACGAGACTTCGATTGAATGTGCCGCCGCATACGTTATCGCACACCTAAACGAGCTTCCGCCGCATTTCATTTCCGCACAAGACATCACGGCAGAACAGCACGTTAAGGTGTTAGCGACCACACAACGAAATATCGACAATTCGGTTTCAAAGACCTGCAACGCCAGCAGTAACGACACGGTTGAGTCTGTTAATGCTCTGTACATGCTGGCACGTAAACTCGGTTGCAAGGCTATCAGCTATTACCGCGACGGCTCGCGCGAAGGGCAGGTACTGACCACGATAACGACTGATCAGCTTAAACCCTCCTCACCGCTGCCACATCTATCATCGACCCCATCATCGACCCCATCTGAGATTACTGCGCCCGTTTTTGAAACGCCTCCCGATCGTCTGGATCGTCCTAAAGAACTTACAGGCTCTACCTGGCAAATCGTTTTTGAGGGCCAGAAACTTTATGTCACTGTCAATCACAATAGCCACCAAATCTTGGAAGTCTTCGTTACTGGTCCAATCTCTGCGAGTGTCGGCAAACTCGCATCGCAAATGCTGCGCGGGCCGTACCACGTAAAAGAAGTTGCACACATGCTCGAAACGACCCCAGGAACGCATTCCGTCTGGTTCAACGAAAGGCTACTCACTTCCCCTGAGCAAGCGATCGCAGAGTGCTTGTTAATTATGGACCGCCGCCTCGCTGGCCAACGTGACTCAGCTCGCGCCAATGCACACAAAACACGAGCCACCGTCCACCGGTCCCAAACTCTTAGCTGTCCTGAGTGCAACGGTCCACTTGAACACGCATCTGGCTGCCACTTCTGTCGCGACTGTGGATATTCAAAGTGCAAATAAAGCTGCTACCGAAATGCGTTCCCTAAACGACATCTGAATTCCGAATACTTATCGTTTGAAACCTGATAGTGCCACAAGAACTAAGACTGCACTCGTTTCAGGCGGCTTCCAACGCGTCAGCAAGAAACGACCTTGCCGAATCTGCGGCAAACCAACTTACTGCGGCTACTCAACCGATCAACGCACATCCATCTGTATGCGCGTCAGCACCGGTTCACGAGGACCATCTCGCAATGGCGGGAACATCCACGTCCACACAGAAATTCCATTCGTCACCACACACCAGCCGCTCTCCAAAACTCATGCACCCTCACTCGCCCCGCTGGAAATTCGCTCCGCTGTGTTTCAGGAATTGATAAGGATCTCTCCCGCTGCAAACTACACTGACGAACTCGTTACAGGTCCAGGTGGTTTGCTCTCACGAGGATTACTCAAACCACACGCCCTCGCGTATGGAGCACTGCCACCAACAAAAGAGCAACGCGCAACACTCGCCGCCTTGTTGAGCAATTTCGTGCGAACCCGTTTTACCAGTTACGCGAGACTCCATTCGCACGCCGAACTCGCCGGCATACCTGGATTTTGGCAGGAGCCTACTGGTGAGGTTCACATCTGGAAGGCCCGCAACTACCTCATGCCAATTCTTGTAATTCCATACAGGAATGCAAACGGACTAATCCAAGCCTGCCAAATGCGCTTGCATCAAGATGATCTTGCTCCTGACGAAAAGAGATACCGGTGGCTAGCTTCGCCCTCAGAGCGCCGTGGCACCGGCTCAGGTACTCCGATCCATTTCACCTTTGTCCCGCAAACACTTGTGGCAGGTGCAACAGTAGTTATTACTGAAGGGGCACTAAAGGCCGACACCACACTCCGCTTTAGACCACAGGCGAAACTCATTGCTACATCTGGGGTAAGCTGCTCTCACAACGAAATCATTGAAGCAGCGCGGCCCTATCATGCCTTGATAGCCTTCGATGCGGATCACAGGACCAACCCTCAGGTTTGCCGACAGCTCGCAAGGCTAATCGCACAACGAATCGAGGACACGCGAGCACACCAGCAATCGCTTACGACCAAAGTCCTAAGTTGGGACGGACCAAAAGGGATTGACGAGGCCGTTCGAGCAGATATCAAATTACGCACACTTACAATCCTGCAATGGCAGGCCACCCTTCACGATCGTCCTCTCGCGGAAGTGACGAACTTTTGGACCGAGATAGGATTCACGCCTTAGACTCATTAACGTCATCTTCCACCTTTCGAAAAGCAAGGAAACTCCTAACGTCCTCGCGACACCTTGCGCATGTTTTCAGGTGAGTATCGAATATTTCCTTTAGCTCGGAATCCACTGTTTCGTCAGCTAAAGTCACTAAGTCCTCGAACTCCAAATGATCATGTCGGAACCAGAATTCAGGCTCAAGACTGAAACTGAAAGGTCCAGAACCAACTCGACGTCTTAGTTCCTCGACAAAAACCTTGTGACACGTCTCGCATTCGGCCACATGTGTTGCCACAGCCACCAGCTCATCATTCTCTAAGCCGCCGCCGCTAAACCGCGCCAATTGCGATTTAGATAAGTGTGTGCTCATTTCAACTTATCCCCTCAACTATCCAATGACGTGGGACAGCAGCCAAAATTCCATTCCTAATTAGAACTTTTTTCGTTTTTCTTTTCCCTGTGGGGAGGAAGTTTGGGATGAGGGATTCAGCCCTATGCATCAGAACCATCAGACTGCAAAACAACTAATCCCGCAAAGATCCAATAGCCCGCTAACACTCTCTCAATCGGAAAGGGCTTTAATTTCCTCCATGCCTGATCATCCTGATAGTCAAGCTCGCCAAACGTGAGGCAGAGAACAGAATCCCCAACACACCAATCGCGGACTATCGCCGGCAAGTCCGACTCGACGAACTGATATCCGAGAGCTTCAAGTTGGCTACGGCTCATCTCCGCACTGAAGGGCTACGATTCTCGATTAGCTCATACACTGCTTCTAAAATCCTCTCCAAGTCGCCAGACTACACTTCTGGATGGTAGGCATCGAAAATTGTATCTAATCTTTCCCTCGAAAACCGCCACTCACCGGGAATCATGTCAGTGCAGCCCTTCGCCGCTCCCTTCTTGTAGCAACGATTCTCCCAAAGGATCGTCTCGCCAAGGCCATTCCGAGAGGACTTGTGACGATCTACGATCTCCGCGACTGTCGCTAGATAAACTCGTGGACACTCTCCAAGCGCGACTCCCTGAAACTGAACAAGACAATAAAGGATATTCGGATTTCTATGAGCAGCTACCCAGGCATCTGCCGTTTCGTGATAGCTCCGCCCTTTCTTGTAGCTCTGCATGAGGCCCCAGCCTCCGTCTTGACTTCCTTTCACCGAAACGTGGATCGCCCGGCCTTGCCGCGACACGAGAAGATCGTATTGCGGTTGGTTCGCGCCGTACTGCACAGACACGTCACATCCCGCGTGTGCAAACAGTCCCGCAGCAAAGCCTTCAGCAGCCACGCCAACATGATATTGCCTCATGATTTTCATGACGAGTCGCCTTTGTAAGTGTTAGCTAAGATCGAACGTCGCAGTGCGTGTCATAATGGAAGTTCTGGAACCACCGGGGAAGAAGGAAGGAGAGAGTTTCAGAGTAAATGGCAGTTTTCGATTAAATTCAATCTCGGACAAAAGCGCGAACCAAACGCCGCAAATCTGAGTAGGGATATCCCTTTGGACCAGTTGTTGATTTTCGAACAAGAGTGAAGCCCTGAGTTCCCGTCTTGCTCCAACTACCTTGTCTATCTGCAACGAAACTTCCTTCTAAGACAAACGCTACTTTAATGGGTGTTGTTAAGTTTTTTACTCCTGAAAAATCCAGCAGTTTTTGGACAATTGCAGCATCTAACAAATGTTTGCCTTTAGGATCGATGCACCAAATAGCATCTTTGGTCCATAAGACAAAATCAGGATAAAACCAAATCGTATCAGAACCCAATTCAGGTATAGGAATTCGATAGCCATCTTTGTTCGCGGGATTTCTGCACCAACGCCTTCCAAGCGAATCCAAGGCTTCTGCAACTTCGACCTCAAACGGACTTAAAGAGTTGTATTCCGGGTGCACGGAATGTTTGAAACGCCGAACCTTGTATTTCTCCTTAATGGCTCCAGTGACACCAACAATATCAGGTGAAATTAACTTAAAAGGTTTCGGCTCATAAAGCTGACGACCGAAAGCCACCAAGCGGAATTGATTATTCAGATCGTCACGCACTTGCTGGATGCTGTTCTCCAACTGCATCATTGCATCCGACCCGTATTGCATCCGTTGTTTCATCTTCTCATGGTCTTTCAGGGGACCGCTAAATATAGTGCTGTTATCTCTAATTATTCGTGAATCGATTGCGGCAAGCCTTACGGTCAAATAATCCCACGGTGTTGTTGCGTCTCCATTTCCCCTTGCCACATCCTTTCTCTTCGACTTGTCCTCATCAAGCTCGGCCATATCGAAGACCCTTGTTCGAACGGACCCCGAAGCTTTTAATGCTTTGTCCGCAAACAGAGGAACATGGTCCAATAAGATTTTATCTAAAACATCAAGACGATCTCCGAACCAAGGAACAATGCTGGGAATCGTCTTCTTCACGATCGGGTTGACCACTCGACTAGATGGCGGCTTACCGCGTCCAGTGAAACTAATGACCTCATAGCCGTTCGTTTCCATTTCCTGCTGCGTTTCTTTAATGAGCGCAGCAAATTCCTCGTCTGGGATCTTGAAATAAAAATAGGCGGAGTTCAGATCGGGATCTTCAAATGGTGTGGCATCAGGTTGGCGAACGAATCGACCAATCTTTTGTACGATATCCACGGCGGAGCGTCCACGATCGTCGATGTATGCCACGTACGCCATTGGCTCGTCCCAACCTTCGCGGAGTGTCATATTCCAAATGATATGGGTGTACCCCATGCTTGCAAGAATCTCTGGCGAACGATCCGTCGACTTCCTTCCGGTGTAGGTATCTATAAGGCCGAGCGAATCACCCTCCCTTTGGAAAATTACATCTCGTGCTTTGTTCAGGTGGACGGCAATGCTTCCTTTGGGAATGCCTAGTGCAACCAGATGTTGCCACACATCAACGCCGCGAACTGTTTCATTGACAATAAAACACGCGATCGGTGAACGCTTATACGGAGCGAGCTTAGCGGCCAGGTCCTTCCATTTGTCGTTAGCTTCTTTGATCGCGTCAGCTTCTGCAGTGTTACAGTCGACGAAATACAATCGACTCTTGAGGAGCCCTGCGAGAACAACTTCTTTGGTGGGTACAGCAAACGTTCGCTCCGCCAGTGATCTTTCTCTTTCTTCTTGGGTTTTACCAGAAAGCAAATCAGCCAAATCTTCCGGCAAAGGACTCGCGGAAGCTAAAACGAAAGCACGAGGATCGAGTTCCAGAAGTTTCTTAAATTGGTTCTCAGTTGCGCCGTGTCCTTCATCATAAAAAACGTACAACGGACGACGCTGGCTACTGCCCAAGCCTTTTCCTGCCAACATTTCCCAGGGAGTAAAGTCGCCGAGTTTACGGTGGACTCTCAAAACGTCGCCATCTTGATTAAATGCTGCAACAGTCGACAATAGAATAGTCAGACCATTCTGCGCCTGAAGCATTTCCTGCCAGTCACTATCAGTCAACTCGCTCAACTGATGTATTTGTGTACCTTCGGGTAATAGTTCCGAATAACGGCCACCAGGCCTGAGATTCGTCAAAGTTTGCGAGATTACGGCTCCTCTGTTTGTTGTCCAAAGAACAATTCCAGTTTTTAGATGGCGCGCGGCCAACGCTAAAATTGGCGTCTTGCCAGCACCTGTTATTGCTCTGAGTCGGCAAAGAAACGGCATCAGTTCGCCTGTATCCGGATCGAAACGAGGCTTAAAACGAGCAGACGGATAATCTTGGATCATCGCGGCCAATTCACTAGCAGCCCGTTCTTGGAAGGGTTTTAGATCGCTGCGCTTAAGGATCATTCTTCGCCGTCGCCGCCTCCATTGAGTATTCCCAACGAAGCCAAAATTGAATTCGGAATTTGATGAAAGCGATAGAGATCGTCTGTAATCGGTGCCGTGTTGGCGGTAGCGTAAATGTGGACAGGTTTCGCTACGCCGGCGCGATCCGCTTCATCTAAAACTCTCTCAAGAACCTTCCACGTCAAAATTGGCGCCGAAGTCTTCCCCGTAACGAGGTCCCAGACTAAGGCGATGCCATAACCAAGCCGCGTTCTACCAATGAGGTACGTGTGACCGTCGACCCTACAATCAATCCTATTCGATTCTTCTTCCACTACTTGCAGAATGATGTCAGCAAGGCTCTCACGCGTCGATGCCATGATCGCCGCTTTCGTAATTTCATCGCGAGCGCGATAAAAATGGAATCCGGTTTTGTGCTTAGGATGAGACTTTCCGTCTGCCCATTGGCCCGTTACTACGCGTCTGACACGCTCAGCAGTTATCTCATCGGTATAACGATGCTTCGGAATCTTCTTCTCTGTTGGATCTCCGCTCTCGATCAATATGAATCGTCGATTACCATTATCTTCGGCATTCATAGCCAACACTGAATGACCCGTTGTACCCGAGCCAGCATACGGATCCAAAATGATCGCGTTCTTGTCTCTCCATGTAACTAGATTGAACAATTCAGCCAGAATCTCATGGTCCTTCGGGTTCTTGAAGCTACCTTTTCCAAGAATGGCTTCGACCACTTCGACGGAGCGTTGTCCAGTCCGCGAAATAACGCTTGTTCTAACTTCCGTTTCAACCTCCTCTAGGTACCGAATATGATCGAGATGGCCGCCGCTACCGATTGCCTTAAAGTTCCCGACACGCATACGAAGACTGCCCGCACCCATGCCGCGACGCTCACCGATGGTTTCAATACTCGATGTGCGTCGGAGATCACCGAACTTATAAAAGTACAGGGCGCAATGTTGTCTTGTTCGGTCCAGTGATGACGCTTCATGCGATGCTCCATTGGTGCCGGCCAAACGTCCTAAATATCTTGCAGAAGCGCCCATCATACTTGGAAACGCAAAGATGGCGAAAGATTGCCTATAAGCATCCTGCCTGATCCGTGAAAAGACGCATAACGAACTGGTAAAATGTCCTAGTGTTCATACATGACCAAGCCCTACCGTACTTTATTGAGTTGCAGCACCGCCTGATCGAAATTTTTCCTTTCGTGTCTTGTCATGAAGACAACTTCAGCACGTACTCCATAAAAATTGAAAGTCTGTTTGTTGACGTTTGCTCCTTCTTCGATTCTCTATGCCAAACATACATATGCGAACAGCACACAAAGGGTTACGTATTCAAGGCCGAAGCAGACGTAGGAAATTTTGCAAAGAAACTTGCAAACGAAATGTTCTTCAACGCACGAGATTACAGAGTCCTTTTCGAAGGTACGTTTAGGCTCTCCGATAAAGAAGTGGGGATAAACAATTACGATGGTCAATTAGTGGTGAACGCAATCCAGTTTCCACCTGAGAAGACTGAAAGCTACGTAATCCTGCCTTTTCAAGACTGGGCACACGGCCACAGTACAGCTTGGTGGGGAGCGTACGCTAAATTGAAACATAACCGTCTCGCTAATCACCGTGAGGCCACTCTGAAGAATTTGATTTACGCGATGGCCGGGACATATATCATCACCACTTTTAGAGAGATAGATGTCTTTAGATCGGGAGGGATGAGAGAATTATACACGTCATTTCTTCCTTGGTACTGGGGAGTAGGAGCTGGCGATTTTGCGGCGTCAATGGAAAGACTCGAAGCCTAAACGTGTTATGGGCTTGGGCCAAGCGTCCATATCAGGACTACTCTGAGAAAATCATAATAGCCAGAGAGATAACGCCTAAGTCGAAGATTAAGTGGAGTAGGAGAAAGATACGTAAGACCGCAGGCTCAATTTCGATTTGTTACTACAAGCGGCGGCAAGTTGCGCGAAGTGTGCTGACATTACATCGGCCCTTCGAAACCTGATCCTAGCAGATACGTTATTTGCCGCAGACTGAACCTTATTGAACTTGGAATCGATGGCAAACTTGCGACCATATGCTGTGAGCGCCGTTTATATTATCCCAAGTGACGCCGAACCATGGCGCGCCGCTCAGCGCCGAGCTACCGAGGTGCTCCAAGATTTACAGTGGTTCTTTGCAGATGAGATGGAACTCCTGGGGTATGAGCCGAAAACATTTGAGATCGATTATGACAACAACAAATTAATCAATTTTGAAGTCATAAAAACCGAATTAACAAGGAGAGATTTTGGAATTGGAAGAAAGCAAGTGATCCCGAACGCGATGAAGCTTCTTCCGACATTAGGCGAAGAATATCGTCAGCTTTGTTTCATTGAATCGTATTCCTACGTAAGCGGTGTTCTTTCCGGTGTCATAGCCGGAACTACCGAGAAACGGTCTTACCTCAGCAGTCTCTATCTGAAGGTAGGACTACCTGCGTGGCTCGGACGTACTGAAGGTTATGGTGGCGAGATCTTTCCTTGGATTAGTTCCGAGCCAATGATTCAGAACACACTGAGCTGGAAGGGGCGAGGCTTGGAATTAGGCGACGTGAGCGGCGCAGCGTTCGGTACAATCGCACATGAACTGGAACACTGTTTCGGCCCAGATCACCATGCTGGAAATGATGAGCGAGAAAGAATGGGACATCTAATGGGCTCTGGCGACATCAAATTTAGAGGCGTCTTTCGACCCGATCTTACAAGAGACACATGTGTGCTCAGTAGGAGAGACGCAGAAGAGCTTAACCGAAGCCCGTTCTTCGCTGTTCGGGCAGATCTAAAACCGAAAGGTTGTCATTGGCTTTTCTAACATAGGATTGCTGGTGCCGAAGGGGGGATTCCCCCACGACCTGTGTCTACTGTTTTCACTTTTCGATATAAATTGCACACGAACTCCTCCAACGCTTTGGAGCCGTCGATAACACTCCTACAGACGGTGAAACACAAGGCGAGTACAATATGGGCACCGGCAGGAATATTCGTACCTTCCTGGAAACTAATAAAGGGAAATACCTCTATTCTTCTCTATGCCGAAACGTTTAAATAAGAAGAGATGTAGTGCTATCACGAAGAAGGGAAAACGTTGCCGGAATCGGATCACTTCTAACAACCCATATTTCTGTAAGCGTCACTCCACAATGCTCTTTCCGCAGGGACATTTGCCGGCTGAAATTGATAAAGAGGCAGAAAGAAACTGGCTAGCAAGAATAGAGCGCGCAGTTAAATTGGCTGGAGGAGCTGGCGGACTGGTTACTGTTATCTATAAGGTAGTGAAATTTATCGTGGAACATTGGGACATTTACCTAAGGGCGCCCGAGGATGAGTTCGAACAGGATTCTGGTTACCGAACAGCCAAGCTGGTCAAAAGTCGCTTCGAACAGATGATGGCTGAAACTCCCTCTCAGAAGGAGTTGAAGCAGTCACCTGTCTTCTTTGAGAAGTGGTTCACAACGCTTCCTGATAACGTTCGAATTGGAACAATTCGGCATTTTACGGAATCAAAATTAATACGGCTAGCAAAGCGGTCGAGTATCAAAGCAAATATCGGCGAGTGAACAACGTGAGGAAATGACATCAGCTTCGTTTTATTATCCAGAACGGTGGGCAAAGTTTTAAAATAACTATAAGTTTCAAACCATTCACCGTCCCCAGGTCTCAATGCGTTTCTTCATCGCTTCGTTCCCGGCACCGGTCTTGATCTTCAACCACTCTTTGGTTCGTCCGCCAATATACAAACTATCTGCTTTCTTCGCGACAACTCCCTCTAGGCCCAATTTCGCAACTGTGCTGAAGAACTGCTTGCCTTCTCCCACAACGTAATCTGTATACTTTATTAGCCGTGACTCCTTTAGAATGCGTTCGAGCGTGGCCTTACGAAAGATTAACGGTTTACTTCTCAGATCGTTCCCATTCAGCATCAAGCAGTCAAAGGCAAAGTAGACCACAAAACACTTCTTTCTGTTTTGGAGCTTCTCGAAGCAGGGGAAATCATTCTCGTCCAGCCCCACAATTTCACCATCCAGAATTACGGAGCGACCCTTGATGGCATGATGAATCGTAGACAGTTCGGGGAAGCGTTTCGTTAGTTCTTTTTTGTTCCGCGACATGAACCGAACCGAACCATGCTCAATCAAGCATAAAGCTCTATACCCATCCCATTTCGGCTCAAAAATCCAATCCGGATGCGAGAACGGGAACTTTCTCGCTGTTGGGAGCATTAAATCGAAATCCACTCCTCAAGCTTATCGTCTTTGCTCTCCTTCTCCTATTCGCTTAAAGCCACCATAGCTTTCCAGTTGCTCTTCCTCTTCGAGTTGCACACCTCATTCATCACCTACTATTGGCGCGGCATCAACCACGAAAACTTTCAGGCGCGTAGCTCAGGGGTAGAGGCTGCCTTGACACGGCAGAGGTCTGGGGTCCAAATTCCCACGCGCCTAACCACACGTTCTTTCCAGCAGGCTCCAACACAACTGACGGATTTTCCGTCACTTCGTAACAGCCCATCCGACTAGTGGTGGAATTTACATCACCGGCTAACCTGCCGAACCCAAAGCCGCCTAAAAACGGCAACAAATAGGCATTATCAACCGCCAAATCTGCGGTGGCACGCCGGATGCCATAAGAGCTTGGGCTTGCTGTTAGGGGAATCAGCACATGAGTTTGTTACGAAAAACGAAAACTAGGATCACCGCGAAGCAGGTTGGTGAAATGCTCGGCTGTTCACACAAAACAGTCCTGAAAGGCGGAGCTGGCACAAACGAATTGACCCGTATCCGCAACGGCCCAAAACAAATCCGATTCTTGCTGGAAGAGGTTTTGGCCCTGGCACAACGTCAAGAAGAGCTTGGCAACAACTCACAGAAACCGCAGACAATCTCGTAATTACCACGCCTTAGTCACACGCGTCGCGTTCAGCCAACAAAAAACAAAGGTGGGTCGCATGAACAGTGATATAACAGTCCACCCAATCGGTGAGCGACGGAACATGGCTAAAAACTTCTATCAGTACACCGGACCGAACGGTGAAACGCTGCACGGATACGAGCGTCGATACAAGAAGGTCCAACTGAGGAAAAAAGGCTTCACCCACAAACGAGAGGCCGAAAAAGATCTCCGACAGGCAATGGACGACATCGACGCGTCTGAGCGAGGAGAAATCCGATGTGTCCCAACAACCGCACAAGAAGCACTAAACATTTATCGTAATACCCTGGAAATCCGGGCACAGACAAAACGCACTCAATACAAACACAACGTCAACTCAAACTGCAAAGTCCTGCAGGAATTCGTAAATCACTTTGGGCCAAAGCGCTTAATTCGCCAATGCACTGAGGATGACCTTCGCGAGTTTTATCAAATGCTCTGCTTTCGCCCCACTCTGAACAAGAACAGTGCAGGCGTGTTTGTAGGACGCATTCAAGGAATGCTGAAAGCAGCTCAGCGAAAAAAGCCTGACCTCGCCACGTGGTTACGGCCTACTCTCAAAGTTCGCCGAACGCCTGAATTTGAACGTCGAGTAGTTGAACCTTGGGAATATGCAACGCTTGTCCGAACGTTGCTCAACCCACCATTAGCTCCCTCACGGCGCGAAGAACGCAACACATTGTGGCGTGATGCCGGCGATGCAGTGCAGCTTCTGCGATTGACAGGTGGCCGCTTAAACGAGATTCTCCGAATCAAAATATGGCAAGTTATGTGGTCCAAGAATGTCCTGAGACTTGAGGCCACGAAGACCGAAAACGAACGGGACATTCCCCTTTGGACTCCAATCAAACAAGTGATTCAGGGGCGAATGACAGACGGGTTAATTGACGACGAATACCTTTTCCCGCGCGCTACGATCGAAACGTTCGACAATGCTATTGCACGCGCTTGCCGCAAGGCCGGAGAGGCAGCAAAGCTGAATTATGGCCGCAAAAACGGATTCACTCTCCACAGTCTTCGTCATACCTTTATTACTGATATGATGGAGGCCACCAACAACGATATTCCGCTAGTGATGTCTTGGAGCGGGCACAAGTCCCTCGAGTCGTTTAAGATTTACCTCCACCCCACCAAAACCGGCCTTGCTCTTGGTGAACAACGCTCAACTCAGGTTGCGGACCTAGTGCAAAACTTTAGTGAACGACTCGCCCAGGAGCGTGACGCCGAACAACCTGAACAATTTTCTAAGCGGCTGAAGAAGTAGCATTAAAGAAGTAGCAATAAAGTAATGACCAAAAACAAACGCAAACGTTCAAATTCTGAAATCAACGCAGCGATCACAAAATACGAGAAAGCCTCTTCTCTACTTACACGGGGATTCAGCGAAGAAGCCATTGATCTCTTTTTCCAAGTGATCGATCAAGCACCCTGGCTCATTCCGGCGTATTCTGGCGCTGGCGCCGCCTCGTTGGAAATCGGTCTGTTTCAACAGGCTCTCGACCTAGCCACAGAAGGAATCAGAGTTTTGGAGGAAGGTCCAGCCAACCCGGACACAGACTTGCAGCAAGAATTGACCAGACAAGGATCAATTCTAGTCTCCCAAAAAGCTAGTGCATTATCAGGCTTAGGACAACACAGACAAGCAATTGAACTAGCGCAAAAAAGCTACGAAAACTGCCCGTCCGCGCAAACACTAATCGAACTCGGAAACACGCTAGCTGCCGCCGGCAAAATTCATGAAGCTGAAGAACACTTCGGAATGGGATTACTTGAGACAGAGTCTCCCGCTCTAGCCATGATTGCCTATAACAACATGGCCGTTTTACTCGAAAGGCAGTGCGAATTTGACGCCGCACTAAAATATTTTCAACGTGCTTTTGAAATTAATCCCAACGACTCGCAAGCCACAATAGAACTTGCCACAGCTCTCGGGGAACGAGGCCATTACGAAGAAGCCTGTGAAATCCTTCTCTCAATCTCCAGCAAGGATTCTAACTCTGAGCGTGCCATGGAATGCGAATACATAATTCGCCAGGGCGAAGAGCAGATAGAAGATGATGAAGACTTCATAACAGATCTCGAAAAAGAACTCGCCATCTCCCCAACGGCACTCACTTACCTGAACCTAGCATTGTTCTACCTACAAGCGCGACAGAGTATTACCGCAATAATCTTGTTGCAAAAAGGCTTGGCTCTCGAACCAGACAACCTGGCTCTCATTACCACTCTGACTGATACGTTCCTAAGAAAACGTTTGCTAGAACCAGCGATCCCGATCGTTAAAGAAGCAATAATCAGTCATCCAGAGAATCCGCATTTAATGTCACTGCAAACATTGATTCTTGCTCGAACCCACGAGTTCTCCAACGCCCTGCATTTTTTCACTACGTCCATAAAACTCCTTAGTGACAAACAAACAACGTTCGCTGAAGAGCCGTGGGTGATGTCAGGCCCAGCGAACAGACTATTACCAAGCGCATTGAAGTCCTATGAATATCTCGTCGCTGCTGCCTGTCACATGAAAGACTGGCCCTTAGCAATAGAATCAGTTTTTGCAGGATTAGATTTACATTTGCACCACTTTCTACCGCCCACTCCCGCGACTGACGAGAGCCGCCTTGCCGTGCAAAAGAGTAAATTTAGTGTGATGGAACAAGCGAACCTTTTAACTGCTACCTCATTAGAAGCAGATCCGCAGAGCGTATCCGCAATCGCCCTCGCTCTCCATAATCTCCACGCGGAGTATCAGTACCCACCACTCGATCTGATAATAGAAAGCATCTTACCGTTAGTTCCCGAAGCCGAAGAGATCCTCGGTCAGATGCTCTTAATTCAATCCGCTTTTACGTCCGGACAAGAAGACGACGAGTAGAACCAAGGAACTATTGAAAAGTAATCGGTAGGGCAGATAGTTGTCCGCAGGCTTAGGATGCTCTTACCTCTGCGCTGGACCAAAGTTGACCAACCTAATCAGTTCGCCAACGCGAATAAATGCAAAAAAGTTACCTGTAGCTAGATTGAATAAATCCCTATCGATGCGCTCCTATGAAATACGGGAAATCATTACTGCTCGGAGAGCTGATTGGTGCAACTGAGGTAGACTACGAAGATGTACGCGAGAACCGCTTCTGGATAGTATGCCCCATCTGCAATGAAGCGATCTTTAAGGTAGTCCGCCAAACCGAGGACTCACGCGTCGAAGACACACACACCCATTACTTCTCTCATTACGAAGCCGGTAGGTCCTATGCCACTGACTGCGAGTTGCGAGTCCGCCGCATAACCGAAGACGATCGTCACACCATCGCCGTCGAATCACGCCAACAAAAATTAAAGTATTTCATTGCCACTTTGCAGGATGCGATACATAAGCATTTCCTGGACTCTTCGAGAGGTTATTACTCCGCACCAAAACGGTTCGGCGACGCACACTTTCGCCAGTTGCGACGTTCACACACCCTCGCTTGGTATCGTGATATTCACTACCGTTTCTTCCAAAAAGTACAGCGCATACTGGACGACGAAGAGATGCTTGCTTCATTCGATCACAGCATACAATCGCTCGATGAGGGAGAAAAACAAGAACTCACTACTAAGCTTAGTATCAGCACCCAAAAACGCATCGCCCTCGACTTGCTAAAACACCTCACCGGCCCGAAAGCCAGACCAACCTTCGATTATCTGTTTGACCACGCCTATACCTGGCTTATCATCCGACTAGAAACCAACATTCACATCGACAAGGTTATCGGCA
This sequence comes from Pyrinomonadaceae bacterium, assembly GCA_035248565.1. Taxonomy (GTDB): domain Bacteria; phylum Acidobacteriota; class Blastocatellia; order Pyrinomonadales; family Pyrinomonadaceae; genus PSRF01. The sequence continues at coordinate 111,940 of DATFHH010000024.1, forward strand.
TTGAAAAGGATCTATTGCCTGTACTCAACCGGCTCCCGAACACAAACCGGCGCAAATTCCCACAAGTGCTGGCTGATCTCAAACAGACTGACCACTCTCAGATAGTAGGAAAACCTCAAGACGCACTGGATACGCTCGGGCTCTTACTTCGTAACGAAATCTTGTTAATCCTCGTCAGCCTGCCTTACCTCGACATCTTGAGAGAATCCTTACCACACTCGCAAAGCTGAAACACTCCCGTTGGATCATGCCGAGCCTTTAACATGATCTTCGCGCTTTTGCTTTAGAATCGCTTTGTCGATCGTTATCCGTTATAGAGAACATCCAAATCCCTTCATTTCGACTGAGAGCCGCGAAGCCGGATCTCGGTTAAAATGCCGGAATTGAATATGCCTCGCCAAGCGTATTGGATAATCTTGACTAACCCACATATCAGCGAAACCTACGTGTGGCCAGTCGAAGGCCCCCAATATCAAATTGCACCGGACGATGACCTAAAAAAAGGAGACACTGTTTATCTATGGGCCAATGGGTTTAGCTCTTTCTTCGCTTGGGGTGAAGTCGCTGAAACTCCGCGAACAATAACCATCGAGGAACGACGCGGGTATGACACGGAAAAACGTAAACGTATGGTCGTCTGGGTTAACAACCTACACGCGTTGAATCCGCGTATCACTCAGGAAATGATGTATGCCGACTCCAATTTAAGGAAATTGATTCCGACCGGTTATGACGACCTCGTAGCGATTCCACTACGCCCAGGACAGGCAGCTTATATAAACGACTACATCCGCGAACGGAATTTAGAAGCTCCAAGAGCTTCTACAACCATCAGATGGCTTGCTGAAGAAATCCCACCGCAAGTAACAATTCAAGCTTTAATCCTCGCAGGCGATAAGGTAAGTGAAGGAAGGCTTGTTGCAGGAGTAGGAATTGCGTGGAATGAAATTATCAAAATGATACTGCGTAATCCAGAAGAACTTTACAACATTGACCCCCGTACTTTTGAGGAACTGATCGCGGGAGCTTATGAGAAAAGTGGTGACTTCGACAGGGTTATTTTAACGCCGAGAAGTGGCGATAAAGGACGAGACGTAATTGCTGAGAAAGATGGTTTCGGCTCACTCCGAATCATCGACCAAATCAAAAGAAACCGAATAACGCACCCTGTTACTGCGGATGATGTTCGAGCACTGGCTGGTGTTGTTTACTTGGACCACAATGTTTCGAAAGGAATAGTAACAACCAGCGGTGTATTCGCTCCTAATGTAGAGAAGGATGAGCTAATCCAAAAAGTTCTTCCATACCGGCTTGAACTAAGACCGCGCGACATTTTGATGCCCTGGCTTCAACGGTTGAGCGGTAGATAGATTTGCGTGTGATATCTCCACCTTCACTCCTCTTCAACGATGCTCCCATTTTCACCAGCCATAAAACCGCCTCTTCCTAAAGGTCAATTCTTTTAGATGTCGTCTGAGTCATCCAACCCTTCGAGCAGTCGCAGGGTATACTCCAATAAGGCTTGATCCCCATGCTGATAACGTACACTACCGTCCATCATTAGAACCACCAATGGCTGCACAAGGTCGAGACGTATTGAGAATTGGCCATTTGAGTCACAGTCGATAAGCTTGTTCTGCAATGTCTCCACATCGTGCGTAATCTGGTACTCAAAATCGTAAAATAGATGTTCAGCCTCTCGCGATAGTGTCCGATGCAGATCTTGAATAATGGGTGATTGCATTATCTCTTCTGCACTTGCGGATGCTTGGTTTTGAAAAAGGTGAAGCCACAGAAGAAATAATAGAACAACCTTTTCCATCATGCTTAAATCATTGGTTAAAGCCAACGCTTCTTTGATTACGATGTCCTGATTGCCAAAACGACTCTTTATGATCGCATCAATATTGACGCTGCTAAGCGAAAGGAATCGGACGGCAAATTCGGGCTCCACCACACGGACGTCAGACTCTTTCGCGAAATCTCGGATAATGGCTTTCACTTTCTCTTGTCGAGACTTATCGACGCCTACACTCTTCGACTTCTTATCCTCACTAACGATGCTGTAGCACAGTACGATGTAGTACAACTTTAGTCTTGAACCGTACCTCGCGCGTGCATCGTGAAGCTGTGCTTTTAGCTTTTGCAGAAAGTCTTTCTGTGAGAGATCCCATTCCCCTTTGATCTGGAATCCAACAAACTCTTTTTGGCCATCAACCCATTCGATGAGTAATACGTCAATCCCTTCATCCTTTAGTCCTTGTATGTCGTAACTAACGTTGTGGTATTTCTTGAAGCCACTAAAGATTCTCTCGATTTGCTTTTGAAAGCCAGGACAGAGATCTTTATCATGTTTCAACGTCAGGAACACCTCAGTAGCAGACGGCTCACTGCGTCTTGCCTCGAGAAGATCACAAACGATTTGTGAATACTCAGACACGGCTTTCTTTACCACTGCGAACCCGTCAATTCCGTCAAGGTTTTGTCGAGTCACGCAATACTTACCTTTCTCCTTCGCATTGCATATCACATGAAAGCATTTCCGTGTGAGTCAACGCCCACGCCTGCGCACTATCATATCGCCTTTGCTTGCCAATCGGTTTCTCTGGCATACTTCCGCCGCTCATTACAAGGCATTGAAATCGATTCCAGAGGATGAAAAAACGGTCGTATACTTCGTTAACAATTCACGGATTGCGTTGCGCTCTTCTTGCGCTCTTTTGAGAGCCATTCGCGCCATACGCGCCGTACGCGCCGTCTTGAGTAGTTTGCTAAATGCTTGTAAAACCAGTAAGTTATTAGATAGCTTAAACTTAGTTAAAAACCCTGCCCGCTTAGCTCAGTGGTAGAGCACTCGCTTCACACGCGAGGGGTCAGTAGTTCGAATCTACTAGCGGGCACCAGATTCCACTCCAGGTCCGCTTTGATGTCCGCATTCGTGATGCGGCATCAGAGCGGCCGACTCTGACTCAGATCACCACACATCAAACACGCAACCCGCAGAAATCTCGCCAAGTGTTACATCGTAACTGTCCAGCATCGGCATCATGTTCGCTTCCAGTTCGTTCTTCCACACGTCGCCGCCGTAAACGCACCCTTCGTTCGATCGCGTTCTTTGAGCAATGGGAAAACTGCGTAGGAAACCAAACTTGTTTGGGTTTTCAACGTCGAGAAATGGGCCAATGATTTTTAACCATATTCGTGCGATGGCGCAGCTTGATCCGGCGGCTGGGGACTTTAGATGGATTGTCGCAGACGTTCCATCGGTCGCGTCAGCGATCGTTTCTTCCTCAGCATGTCGGCCCAGAGATCGCCGACAGCCGAGATGCGTTGGGCCATCGTGCGCAACGTAAACGATCTTGGACCAACCTCGCCGCGCTCCAACTCTTCCCACGTGCACGGCGCAGACACAGGCGCACCGGGTTTAGCGCGCACAGTGTAAGTGGCAGCATAAGTCGCACTGTAACCATTCCGGCCGGTATCGACGAGTATTCGCCCGCCGCGATCGATCTTGCTGAACTCCTGTGTCAGATGTTGAGGATCGCGTGCGACGAGAACCTTTCCAACAACATGTGCGAAGCGCCCAACCGTTCCGAAGTCTGACTTACCATCCAGCGGCACTGCGATATGAAATCCTTTTGAACCCGAAGTCTTCACCCAACTCGGCAATCCGAGCTCTGCGAGTAGTTCTCGCAATAGCAGCGCCGAGGCGCGCAATGTGTCGAGCTCATCGTCTCTGGAAGGATCGAGATCAAAGATGCAGATGTCAGGGTTATACAAGTTCGGCGTGCGCGACGGCCAAACGTGAATCGTGATGCTGTTTTGATTCGCCAGCCAGAGCAACGATCGAGTGTCGTTAGCGATTGGGTGATGAACTGTGCCGCCATGCTTCGGCACTTCAACGCGCTCGAGCCACTCAGGAAAACCTTTAGACACATCCTTCTGAAAGAATCCCGGCGAACCGATGCCACGATGATAACGCTCCATCGTGATCGGACGTCGCCGCAAGTGCGGCAGCATCACCGGCGCGATCGCTTCGTAGTACGACGCAAGCTCGCCTTTTGTAATCCCGTCATCGGGAAAAAGAATCTTATCAGGATGAGTGATCATTTTTCGGCGAGTCGACTACGGCGAGCAGACGCGGATGTCGCAGTTTTCCATGAACGGTCCACTCGATGAAGCCAACCTGGACCACGATTTGCGGACGCACCCAGTGCGCGCGCACACGCGGTAGACCGATAGCTTTGGTAAACGGCGGTTTTTCGATCTCCAATTTGTCTAGTCGTGCGCGCAGATCGAGCAGCATTTCAGTGTTGAAACCGGTTCCAATCTTTCCGGCGAATACGAAGTCGTTCGCTTTGTAGCAACCAACCAGAAGCGCACCGAGACCCACGCGCTTGCCCTGCGGATCAGTAAAACCACCGACGAGAAAATTCTGCGACAACTCGCATTTCATCTTCAGCCACTGCTTCGAGCGGCGATGTTCGTAGATCGAACCGCGTCGCTTCGCAATGACTCCTTCCCAACCTTCTCTTTGCGCGCGCTCCCAAGGTGACAAATCATCGATCAAAGTCACACGTTCGAGCGGTTTCTCAAACGGTAACTGCGCCAACAGTTCGCGCCGTTCTTCAAGTGGAAGTGTCGTGACGTTACGACCGTCGATCCAGAGTATGTCGAAGACGTGATAAGCGACTCCACCGCCGCGCCATGTGATCTCACCGTCGAGGATCAGTTGCTCGTGTGGCAGACGCTCTAGCGCTTCTTTCACTGCGGGAAGGTTTTGTGGCAGATGGTTACGCGAGAATAGCTGAACGTCGTTGCCGTTCTTGTAAGCAAGCAGGCGAATGCCGTCAAACTTACGTTCGAAGATCCAGTCAGGCCCGCTAAATCGCTCCTGCGTCAATGTTGCCGCCATGGGCACGAGCCATTCCGGGAAGGAAGTCATATCCACAGATTACGCAGATTATTTCTCTTTGCTATTTTTGTAAATCTGCGTAATCGGTGGAGACATTGATTAATCGTCGCAACTTTCTTCAGCGGTTCGGTCACAAGCTGCTCGTGCAGAACTACGGGCACACCGGCGGTGAATCCTCGAAGCACACATGGAGATCATGAAAATCTGCGCTGATCCTTATAATCCGCGGCTAATAGCGCCAACTCTTCAAATCGGCGCCCGGCGGCGCGCTCTTCAAAATCCTCTCCACGATCTTCGGCGCGTAAAACTGATGATACCGCAAACGCGAGATCGCATTCGGTCGCGTGTGATCGCCGTTCCAGCAGTGCTCGGCACGCGGCTCGTAATCCACTTCCCCGCCGTAGTAGGGATTCTTCGTCGTCTTCAGAAAATCTTCAACCAGATAGACTGCGTTGTTCAAGAAATAATTGTCAGCCTCGCCGACGTAGATGTGCAACTTCCCTTCGAGCTTTGGACCAATCCTGGCCCAATCGCGTTTGAGGATGTAGCCGAGATCGTAATTCTCACGCCAATGCTCCGCCACCGAACGATCGATCTTGCCGGTTAACTTGTCCCAGATCGGTTTTGGATAGCCATCGCTGCCGGCTGGTGAATACACAGCTTGCCAAATATCAAACTGACCACCAGAACGACTGTTCGTTCCAAGCGCCAACTCCATGTGGTTCATGTCTTCAACAGTGGCTGACAACTCGCCAAGGTAATTTCGCTTTCCGGGACGCGGAATGTGCTTCCAGGGAGCATCGGCATAGTAGGCATTGTCGTGCTCATAAATATTGACGACTGTGTAGGCGCGGAAATCGATCGGATCCGGACAAGCGGCCCACGAACCGTTGTACTCGTCAGGGTAAAAGATTTGCACGGCCATCGCTTCCCAACCGCCGGTCGATCCACCGTAGAGAAACCGCGCCCAACCTTTGCCGATACCGGGAAAGCGTTTTTCGATCTCCGGAATCAACTCGTAAGTGATCGCATCGCCGTATGGACCAAGATTAGCTGAGTTGACTGCGTATGAATCGTCGTAATAAGGATTCGCATGCTGGATCTCGACGATCAGAAAGCGCGGGAAGTTTGGACCAGTCCAGTCTTTGTAAAACTGATACGCCTGTTCCTGCACGATGCGGTTGTAACCCGCGAGGTGAAAGCGTTCGCTGTAGTCGGGCTTAATATTCGGATCGGGTGGAGTCTCGCGAAAGCCATCAAAATCTGCCGGAAAATGGCCGTGAAAGATGACGAGGGGATAACGAGCGTCCGGATGTGTGTCGAAGCCTTCGGGCAGCAGCACGTGCGCGCCGAGATACATCGGTCGTCCCCAAAACTTCGTCAAGCGCTCACTTTGGATACGGATGTGCTTGATGTACTTCGTGTCTTTCGGCGGCTCGATCGGTGGAATCACTTTATCGAGTGTGATTGAGATCGGAGTATTGCCATCAATGCGAATCTGTTTAGGCGTGCTGTAGAGATTGCCGGGTGCACGACTCCATTGTTGACCTTCGCCGCGATCCATTGGCAACTTCACCGTGTGGCCATCCGCACGATGAAACGTCTCGTAACGATGAAGTAACGCCTGCACCCAATACTCGCCCGGCTTCAACTGGTCCAAACTGCGAACTGGATAACCGAACGCGCTCTGGTCCATCGTCTTTGTCTCGCCAGGTTTCCAGCCGTCGACGTCAATGCCAAACACCTGCTGCGTCGATAAGTCTTCGCTGATTTGAAAACGCGGCTCATCGCTGTTGTTGGTGGAGATCAGCAGGAGCAAACGTCCGTCCAGTGCGTCCTTGCTGGCGGCCGCTGGAAAGGAGATCTCAAAGCGAATGTTTGCGACGCTCTCCGCCTTCGTGGAAAAGAAAGTAGTGGCCGGCAATCCAACCGCGAGCGTAAGCAGCATCAGTCTTTTCATAGATAGAGCTCCAAAAAGTTTTTTGTGTCTTCTTTGTGCCTCTTTGTGGCCTAAGTTACAACTCCACCGGTAGACCTTCAAGACGCATAATGGTCAGCGCGTTAGTTGTCGGGCATGGACCCGATCGCAAGCGATAATCAAAGATCATGCGGCCATCGTGCACTTCCTCACGAAAGTGAAGATTCGCTACTCCCTCGATCTCGTCCGCTAGCTTGATCAACTCGAAATCGTGAGTCGCTATCAGACCGACTGAAGTCGTTTGCGACAACGCGCGTATGTACGAACGACTTCCGATCAGGCGTTCGCGACTATTGGTGCCGCGAAAGATCTCGTCGATCAAGAAGAGTACCGGAAGTCCGTCGTTAACTCTCGCTGCCGCAAGCAGCGCTCGAAGACGTTTCACCTCCGCATAGAAATACGAAAGGCCATCCTGCACTGAGTCGCTGACTTTGATGCAGCTAAAAAGTCGAAACAACGACAGCTCAAGGCGAGCGGCATTTACCGGTGCTCCGGCGTAAGCCAGGCAAACGTTAACGCCGATGGTTCGCAGAAACGTGCTCTTACCCGCCATGTTCGAGCCGGTAAGAATCACGATTCTTTGCTCGTGGTCCAACTCGAAATCGTTGCACACCTTCGATTCAGGCTTTAACAAAGGGTGACCGAGTTCTTGAGCCGCAAACCGATTTGCGTCCGGCGATATTTCGGGAAACACATAATGTGGATTGAGGTAAGCAAAGTTTGCGAGCGAGTTTAGCGCTTCGAGCTCGTACCAGGCGTCGAGCCAGCGAGGCAGCAGGTGTGCGATCTCTTTCTTCAATAACTCGAGCCGGTGCGTGAAGATGAAGCCCCAGGGCACCACCAAATGGATCAGAAACCAGAGTATCGGGTTAGTGCGCAGCCCTAATGCGGCGGCGAGACGGCCCAAGCGTCTCATTTCATTTGATGGACGTTTGTCTTGATCCAGAAACGGCGCACAAATCTGGGCCAGGGGCGTGTCGCCATAGGAGCGCGATTCGAGATAGGCAAAGACAGCTTTGAAATGCGTCATCGCCTTTTCGAGCTCTTGCAACTCGCCCCACGCAGTTGCGATCCGCGACTGCATCAGGAGCATTGCACTGGCGTAGATTAGGAGAGTGATCGGCCAGATCTGAGGAATTTTCTCGAGGCTAGCCAGCACGATGCAGGCGATGTTTAAAGCTGACAGCACTGAAAGAAAAAGAATCGTTGGTAACAGCGAGTTGCCGGGCCGGCTTCGCTCGATCCAATCGACCAGTATTCTGGAATTCCAATTAGTTGTGCGAACTCGTGTTGGACCAGCGGTGCTGAGACGAGCGATTGCTGAGAGCAGTTGCAACTTGTCGCGGAATAACGAACGTGTTTTTAGGTGCTGAACGAGTGCTTGTCTGTGTTTGATTAACTGCGCGTCAGGTCTGACGCTCAGTAACCATGATTTCAATCGGTCGCTGCCTTCTTTGGTGACAGCACAATCGAGTAAGCGGTGCAGCGATCGTTCGCCAGTGATATCGAGATCGGTTTCGAATGGATGGACCGTGATCGTCGATATCGAGAGTTCTGCCGGAGGAATGTGGTCCCAATCTAAATGAATGCGAGCTATCTGGATTTGCTTGAGTTCGATAAGTAGTGAATTGCGCGTCAGACTTTCGCGGACTCGTGTATGAAAAACCGTAACGACAAAAAATGCGATTGCAATGAGTGCAGCGAGAAACCATGCCACCGTGCTGCCGGCAAAACTGCAAAATACTAGAGCAAGCACGACGCCACCGGCGAATATTGCTCTTCGTGCGTTCCAGTACTTACGACTGATCTCTTCAAGCACGACCGCCCGACGCTTTAATCTGGCGATCTGTTTGTCGAGCTGCTCCAGGCGGTTCATACTTGTCATCTGTGGCAATGAACATAAGCTCTAAATCACCACTTGAGCAACTGAAAGCCAAAGCCGCTGAATGGAACGTGACGCTGGATGAGACTCGAGAAACTCCGACGTCACTGCTTGGTTTTGGTGCGCATGAGGACCGCGGAGTCGTGCTTAAGATTACGAAGTATGAGGGCGACGAGTCGCATTCAGGCAGCATTCTTCGGGCGTTCGCGGGCGACGGAGCAGTAAGAGTTTACGAATTCGAGACCGGAGCGGTGCTGCTCGAAAGACTCGAACCCGGCGAGCAGTTAGTCGATCTGGTTAAGCACGGAAAAGACGAAGAAGCAACCGAGATCCTTGCGCAAATAATTAACAAACTGCGTGATCATAGGGCGCCCGCAGAGTGTCCAACAGTCGCTGACTGGGGCCGCGGCTTTGATCGTTATCTTCAAAGTGGCAATCAGGATATTCCTCACGAGCTGGTCCACGAAGTGCGCAGCTTGTATGAGCAACTCGTCGCAACACAACGCACAACGATGCTGCTACACGGCGATCTACAACACTACAACATTCTTTTCGACAAAGATCGTGGATGGGTAGCGATCGATCCTAAAGGTGTCGTTGGTGAGTTGGAATATGAAATCGGCGCGCTGCTGCGAAACCCTGTCGAACTGCCGGAACTCTTCACTAACCCCGCAACAATCCATCGTCGCCTCGAGATCTTAACGCGCGCACTCAACCTGGACGCAACGCGCACTCGCGCTTGGTCCTTTGCGCAAGCCGTCCTCTCCGCAGTCTGGGATATAGAAGATGGAAATCGAATTGAACCAAATCATACTGCGCTGCTACTCGCGCAGGTCCTGAGATAACTCAGACGGTATATCGCTCGATATTGAGAATCATGGAAAACATGAAGGTGAGTCCAATTTATTTTAACCACGTATTGATCCGAGCTTCCATCTCCTCATTCGAGATGATGCGACCTTCATCCGAATCTTTGAGGCCTCGTTCAATCATCCGATGAAAGTCCAGAAGATTTGAATACAAACCAGGAACGTAATGGCACGCCGGATGCTCAAGAACGAGCGAATCCCGGCAAAACTGTTTGCCGGCGCAACGTTCGGGGCTTTATGCCCTCCATTCATGCCTCAAACGGGGTCATTCGCCCCACCTCTGACCGGCGATTGCAATCAAGAGTATCTCTAAAACCAGTTCCAATCTGCACGCGGCTGCAAAGTATCTCAAATAAACATGCACACACCTGCTCACATCCAACGCATTCTCATCGCCGACGACGATCCAGTTATCAGGCGCCTTGTAACACGCCTTGTCGAACAAGAAGGCTACGAACCCGTAGTTGTCGACGATGGCGGCGCCGCGTGTCGCTTGCTTCAACTCGATTCCGAGTTCTGTGGTGCGATCTTCGACATGATGATGCCGCACCTCGAAGGTCTCGACATAATGCGCTTCATGAGAACTGAGAAACGACTGATGAGAATTCCGGTCATGTTGATGACGTCTGAAAAGGATCTGAAGTTAATGGCAAACAGTTTCGCTGCGGGCGTGAGCCTCTTTCTCCCAAAGCCTTTCACCATGGACCAGTTTCAAAAAACGCTGCGATTGCTGCTGAATAACAAAAGCCATCAGACAACGCCCTGGCGCTAACCCTCAGCACGCACCAAGATCTACACGGAGAATTTTTATGTCCTCGAGCAACCTCCTAATCGACTCGCCGGAACACCCACTCGCGACCGTCACAAACAGAGCCATTGAATCAGTCGATCTGAAAATACTGCGCAGCTTCGACGAGGCGCAGGAAGAGGGCGAGTCTGACTTTGTCCTCGAGCTGATCAACCTTTATCTGAACGAAGTGCCGCGACTGTTCAGCGCGATACGCGAAGCAATCGCAAAAGACGACTGGCCATCGATAAAACGTGCGGCGCACAGCGTGCGCGGCAGTAGCAGCAATCTGGGCATTCTTCAGATCGCAGTGATCGCGGGCGCTTTGGAACAACTCGCCGCTAACCAACATGCTCCTGTCGGACAACTGTTGCTTAGTCTTCAAGACGAGTTTACACGCGTCGAGAAGATCCTTTCTGCTGAACGACAAAGAAGAACTGTATGAAGATTTTGGTTGCAGAAGATGATGCGGTCTCGTGTCGCGTGCTCACAGCAAATCTCAAGAGCTGGGGACACGAAGTTGTCGTAACGAACAATGGCAGTGATGCGTTGCAGGCGCTTCAACGTGCAGGCGCTCCGTTGCTCGCGATACTCGACTGGATAATGCCGGACCTCGATGGCGTCGAGGTTTGTCGCCGCTTGCGAAGCGAAGACACCGAACGATCTGTTTACATCATTCTACTTACCTCATTAAATCGAAAGGAGAACTTGATCGAGGGTCTCGAAGCCGGCGCTGATGACTACTTAACGAAGCCCTTTGATCGAAACGAACTGCGAATGCGCGTACAGGCGGGCGCGCGAATAGTGCAACTGCAAAGCAGCTTGCGAGAACGTGTGCGAGAGCTCGAGCTCGCTCAAGAGGCGTTGCGGAATCTGAGTCTCACAGACGATATGACCGGACTCTACAATCACCGCGGCTTCTTCAATCTTGCGGAACATCAGCTCAAGATGAATCACCGTTCGAAGACCACGTCTCTATTAATTTTTGCGGATATGGATGGCCTGAAAGAGATTAACGACACGAGGGGCCATCAGGCCGGTTCCAACGCGATTGCCGCTGTGGCTGATATTCTTCGTCGCACATTTCGTAACTGCGACATCATTGCCCGGCTCGGTGGGGACGAGTTTGCAATACTGGCTCCGAATGTGGATATTGCGGACGCCGGAAAAATCATCGAAAGATTGAACAGTAATTTACAGTTGTACAACGATGAGAGACATCACGATTTTCAACTGGCTTTGAGCGTTGGTGCTGTGGAAATCGATCCGATGAGCGAGGTTGATATTCGGGAACAAATGGGGCGGGCTGACGAGGCTATGTACCGCGAAAAGGGACACAAAAAAGCACAAAAAGCTCAGAGTTAACTTTGTGCTTTTTGTGCTTTTTTCTGGCCCTAGTCGGGTTTGTTTCGGTTGTGTTGCTTGGGCGGTTGTTGATTGCTGTTCCGCGGTGGAGGCCGGTTATCCTTACGGTCGATAACCTTCACCGGCTCTTTTGGCGGTCGTTTATCCTGGTCCTTGCGTTGCGCAAATGCTCCGACCGACACGACGCCCAACATCGTTATCACTAATAATTCTCTCACTAGATTAATCATTTCCCGCCTATTTCTCCTCATGCAATTTCTTGCGCTAGGAGGGAGAAAGAGATGCGCTGACCTTGAGGCAGCAAGACAGGTGCCACGTGTTTCTGGGCGAAGATTCTAACAATTACCGCGCAAAATCGCACGGTTTCGAATTATGTCGCACGGTATCGTATAGCCGCGAGAGCCCCTTTGAGCCACAAAAGCATAATCGCCACAAACGATCAGCGGCGCACGGTCACGCTGAGCGTGCCGACGTTTCCGCTTCCATCAAACGTCCGCAGTGAGATCGTGTGCTCACCGGCGCCCGCGAGAGGAAAGACGACTGTGTAGACCTCATGGCCGCTGTCTGCAATGCCATCGTCCGGAAAGACCGGCACCCACGCAGCGCCGTCGAGACTCGCATCTGCCTTTCGCACTTTTCCCGTCGCATCATCAACTGAAAAGACTACCCGCACTGAGTCCTGCGTAATCTGTGGACCGCTCGTCACTTTTACCACGGGTGGCGTGTTGTCGATGTCGATAGGCTCGCTCACTCTTTCACCGGTCAGTTTCTGCCCCGGCGGATTGTCGGGAGCATCCGAAGCCACGACCTTGATGATGTAACGTCCATCGGCCAGCGTTGCTCCATCGATGGTGTAAAAATTGTCGCGCAGTTTGTCTTTCAACAAACGAAACGTCTGTTCATTCAGCGCGCGATAATAGATCGAGTACTCCAACGTGTCGGAATTTCGATCCTCAGCTTGCCATTGAAATGATCGCGCGCCGCGCTGATAGAAACGGCGCGGAGGCACCTGAGCAACTGGTCCAAACAACGACGGATCCAGACCAGACGATTCGACATTTGGATCAACTGTGACCTGCGCTATCTGCTGCAAACCGACTCCAATCGGTAACACAGTGATCGACAACACTTCAGGTGCAACATTTCGCGGCAGATACGCGACACTCACGTCTTCGACCCACGACGACGCGGCGGCTGAACTCGAGCCACGAATTGTCGCGCGCCATTGAATGAAACGAGCGCGTGGACTCGAGATCTGATTGCCGTCAGGATTGTTATAAACACTGCTCCAGTCACTCCAGGTCGTGTCGGGGCGTTCGCCGTTTCCGGTCCGTGTTTGGACTTCAATAGCGCCGACGCCGCGCCACCAGATTCGACCCCACGATGCTGTGAGTTTTGCATCTCTGACCGGTGATTCATACGTGCCGTCGCTAACCAGATCATTTCCAAAGCGAAAAAGTTTTCCCTGATTGCTCGAGGCTGCGTAGACTTGGTTGTTTTTGACAAGCAGCGACGAGATTTGTCCTTCGGGTGATTGCAACAAGAGCGTGTCACGACCATCATTCGTGACCGAGTAAATACGTCCCTTATCGGCCGTGCCGATCAACACGCTGCCCGGTTGCAACGCTGGCGCGATCGAAAAGGCCGTGACAGTTGGCGAGCTCCACACTACATCAGTTGCGCCGTCAGGAAGTATGCGAAATACAGCACTGCGCGCATTCGAGACGTCGTTGCGGCTACGCGCTGGTGTAGGTTGACCTTGAATGGGCGCGCCGGTTTCGTCGATCGCGGTGACTGTGACTGACGTGCTCGGAGTCGCGCCTTCGGTAGGTTGTGGCTGCGTGACTGCCGGCGCCGATGGCGTACGCGCTGTTGCCGCTGCGTCACTCAAGGCGAGCGCGTAGATCGATCCGTCAGCAGCAGGAGCCAGCGCATGAATCTCACGAAGCTGCGTGTCGAATAACGCAAACATCTTCCCTTCCGGAGACACTCGCAACACCAAGCCTCCTGAATCAGTGCCGGCAATCAGATCGCCTTGCGCTGTTACAGCGAGCGAGATGACATGCGTTTGATTGGTGCTGACTAACAAAGACGACTCAGGACTTGCGCCTGCAGTTCGCACACGATAGAGCTTGCCGTTGTCGCCAGTACCGACTGCGAGTGAACCATCAGGCATAACTGCCAGCGACCAGATGTACTTATCACTTGGATCGAAATAGACGTCCGCTTTTCCGTCAGCAGAGATGCGATAGACCTTGCCGTCGGGCGACGTGCCGGCGAAGAGCACGCCATCACGGCCTACTGCGAGCGCGGTCACATCGAGTTCCGCGGCGTCATAGAGAAGCGCGCCAGTGCCGCTGGCTGGAATGCGATAGATTTTGCCGTCGTGTCCTGTACCGAGAAATACGTTGCCCTGATTGTCAATCGCGCTGGACCAAACATACGTCTGTTGAGTGTTGAAGAGCTCTGTCAGTTTTGGTGAAAGCATCAAGACGCCAGTCTCGCTGATCGAAACTCCGCGCGCGTCGCCTTTCAAAAGTTCAGTGCGGCCACTCGTTTCCCAAACTGCCGGCTGGCCCGCCGGGGCCACGTTAAAAAAAAGAATAAGCAGGAGTGCTGAGATGGTTAGTTGTCGGATAGTCATCTGTTGGTTAGTTTCCTATGTACTTGGCATAAAGTGAGCGGGCGACGGCAACTTGATCGGTTCCTCGGATGATTGAGCGTGCATCCTGAAAGACGGTGAGCTCGAAATTGCCAGTCTTGAAGCGCAGCAGGTACTCGTTGAACTTCACTTCGCCTGCGCGATGGAGACGCTCTGCGAGTGATGAAAAGTTGACTCGCGTCGGTTGGGACGGCGAGATCTGGATCGCGTCACGCCCGCAAAGCACTGCTGCGGCTTCCGCGGTTCGCGATAAGGTTTCGTAGCGAGCGAGTGCACACGTCGGACAAGCAGCACGTCGACTGCCGGCACCGATCCTTCGCCATTCGTTTCGCCAAACATCAAACTGGATTAGCGATCCGTGAAGGTCTTCTACATGGCCGGTAATCAATTTCAAAGCTTCAGTTACCTGCACGGCCGAGACGACGTTGATGATCGGCATGATTACTCCTGCCGTATCGCAAGTGGGAGCACTCGCCGCCGGCGGCGCCTCTTCAAATACACAACGCAAGCACGGTGTTTGATGCGGACGGATAGTCATCGTGACGCCATATGATCCAACGGCGGCGCCGTAAATCCAGGGTATCTCGTGTTTCACACAGGCGTCGTTGATGAGGTAACGCGTGGCAAAGTTATCGGTGCCGTCGATCACGACGTCACAACCGTCGACCAACTGCTCGATGCTCGAGTAGTTGACGTCGACGATGTGAGGCTCGATCTCTACGCTGGAATTGATTTGCTGCAGGTGGTTGGCGGCGGCGATCGCCTTTGGCAGACGTTGCTCCGCGTCGCTTTCCGTGAACATCGTCTGCCGTTGTAGATTTGAAGGTTCAACGAAATCGCGATCGACAATCCGAAGACGCCCGAGTCCAGCCCTGACCAGCGATTCGGCGTGAGCAGTACCGAGCGCTCCGCAACCGACAATAAGGACTTGTGCAGCCGTGAGCCGCTGCTGTCCATCTGCGCCAATGCCACTGAAGAGAATCTGTCTGCTGTACCGATCGTCCACTGCTAATCAGTATAGGCAGTGGTACAGTTTGAGTCGAGCGCTTCCTTGGAGTGCGGCGGCCTGGCGCCGCTTTGTTATCGATCACGTTTGATCGAGGCCAAAGCGGCGCCAGGCCGCCGCACTCCAAGGAGAATCTAAGCCATGATGCCGTAGCGCTTGATCTTGGCGTTGAGGGTTGTCGGTTTTAATCCAAGGAGCCTTGCAGCGCGCGTCTGGCTGCCTGACGTCCGGCCCAGCGCGGTCCGGATCAGACTCACTTCAAACTGGCGCACCTCGTCTGAAAAGCACGCGCCGTGTTTGATATCAACCGGTCGCGAGATCGCGAGTGATTCAACCTCATCCAAAAGCTGTAGCACAGTCTCACGCAAAGTATTTAGCCGAGCATCAACGCTGTCTTTGACCGGTGCTTGTTCGGACGATTCAGCGGCGCTCGTTTCTAAACCTAAGATCGATTCGTTATTCATAACCACCTCCGAAATGCGGCACTAGCTGTTTCGCCGCGGGGTCCTAACCGGGGAGTCGTCGGATGCGGCTGCATATTAATAGTCTCAGAACTCTACAAAGGATTGGTTAGGTCTGTGACGGAACGGCTACATTTTGTGATAGAGCGGCTACAAAAATGGATAAAACACAGGCCTCAAATCATGTTGCCAATGGCCCCCTGAAAATTTGAACGGTAGTTTCGACTGAGCGTGAGCTGCTTGCCGTTCTCCATGATGACGCGATACTCACCATGAAACCAGGGCTGCATCTCTTTAATCTTGTCAATCTTCACAATTGCCGAACGATGAATGCGGCGGAACTGCTTCGGGTCGAGTTGCTCCTCCAAACTACTGATCGTTTCACGTAACAGATAGCCCTTCTGGTTGTCGTAAACTCGCACATAGTTTCCTTCCGACTCGATACAGTAAATGTCCTGCACGTTCAGAAAGAAAACGCGCCCACCGTTCTTGATCACGAGTCTTTCGAGATGGCGAGGACCAGTCTTTAATTCTTCGAGCAGTGCGAGAATGTGACGATCGCGCTCGCCAGTCTGATCCACTTTGATCTGCTTCTTTACGCGTTGCCAGGCAGCATCAAAGCGCTCGCGGTCGAATGGCTTGAGCAGGTAGTCAAAGGCGTGCACCTCAAAGGCACGCACGGCATATTGATCGTAAGCAGTGACGAAGATGATGTAAGGAGTCGCCTGCCGCTCAAACGATTCGAGCACTTCGAAACCGCCGAGCTCAGGCATTTGAATGTCGAGGAAAACGATATCGGGCCTATTCGATTTGATCGCTTCTATTGCCTCACGACCGTTCGCACACTCCGCAACGACCTCGACTTCCGAATCATCTTCGAGCATCTCGCGAATCATCTCGCGAGCGAGTGGTTCGTCGTCGACGACCAACGCGCGAATACGTCTTGCGTTCGTCACCTCGCCTCCTGACTAAACGTGAATAACGCAATGAACGCGTGAGTGAGATCACACAGTAAATGAACACCGCAATCGAATCACTTGTGGCGCAAACTCGTCGCGCTCAGGGTCTCATCCGCCTGCGTGTACGACGAAGTTAGATGCCAAGTTTCGTGCTTGAGGATAGCTACTGAGTTGGAGAAATCTTTGGATGAACGAGAAAGTGGAGATTAGTACGACTTCACGGATTCGACCGAGCCATCCATAGATTACGGAGAAGAGTCGCGAGGGATTTCGAGCGCCACGATCAGTCCACCGGCGGGATCGTTATTCAGTTCAAAACGAGCTGCGCTTCCGTAGAGTCCGACAAGTCTGGCTTGAGTGTTGGCCAGGCCGAGGCCCTTGCCACGACGTGCTTCAAGACCATAGTCCACAATGCCCGGTCCGTTGTCTTTTACCTCGATGCGAACCAGCCCGTTTCTCGGCGCGGCTGTGATCTCAACACGTCCGGAGGTGGAGTTCCCAATCGCGTGTCGCATCGCGTTCTCGACGATTGGTTGCAGGATCAAATTCGGAACGCGAACGTCCAGCACTTCCGGATCCACGTGGATATCGGTGGTGAGTCGATCCTGAAAACGAATACGTTCGATTTCAAGATAACCATTTAGAAACTCCAGCTCCTGCTGGAGAGTCACCTCCATCGAGCCTGAGTTCTCGAGCGTCAGACGAAGGAAGTCGCCGAGCCGCGTGATCATCTTTCGCGCGCCCTCAGTGTCCTTGCTCAGGAGCGCAGAGACCGAATGAAGCGTGTTGAAAAGAAAATGAGGCTGAACCTGCATCTTCAATGCTTCCAACTGCGCCTGGACCAGTTGCGTGTGAAGCTGTGAGGCTTTCAACTCGCCTTTGCGATAGCTGGTGTAGTAGTTGAACGCATGGCTCATCAGGCAGATTGTTCCGTAGATAAGTAGCCAGCGATCGAGATTGTAGTAAAGATAAGTGAACACTCTGCCAGGGCTAATTAAGTCGGCACGGCCGATAAGCGGCATGTAGATGAGGGGGTGTGCCGTCAGTAATATGCTGACCAGTACCAAACTAAAGACGAAGTGGAGCGCAGTCATTCGCAACCAGTTGTTGCGATCGATACGAAAACGCCGTGCGAGATAAAGAACGAGCGGCGTCGCGAGGGCCCAGAGATAACAAGCCGTGGCTTGCACGAGAAAGCTCCGACCCCAGCGGATCGGCTGCTTCTCGGAGTAACTCATGACATAGACCTGGGTACTGAAGAAGAGCGCGACAATTGTCCATATTCCCCAGATTAATCCATATCGCACCAGCCTTCTTGATAGGAAACGCTCTTCATCAGACATCGAAACAGAGTTATTCATTGGTACGATCTCTAAAGGATCAGGCTGGGACACGGGAGGTATGGGCAATTCAGTTCAAGCATATAACGTCAGACTATCATGAGCGGGGAGAAATTTGTGACCAAAAGGACTGATTCAGGTGCGAACGGGCTTATCCGTCTTGATCCACCTTATCCGCCGCTAAACTTTTTTCCCCGTCCACAATTCAAACTGAATTCTCGCCTGAGAATTCAACATCTCGAGTCCACCCAGAGTTTCACAACCAACTCCGCGTGCATCGCGCATGAACTTCGTCTCGATCGGGTTATAGATCAGATCGTAAACCCAACGCGCACCGCTTAACTGTTGCGCAGTTGCCGGAGACTGATCGACGTGCGCACCGGATCCCAAAGGCGTTGTGTTGACTACAAGGTCATAGTCTTCAAACGAAGCAGATGAGAGTGACTGGCTTGGCACATTAAATAACTGCGCCTTCGCGAGGTCGCGCGCGAAGAGCGTTACGTTCGCATTCTGTTCTTGTAACGCCCAGATCGCCGCACGTGCAGCACCGCCGGCGCCGATGATCGCTACACGTTTGCCCGCTAGCGAACCAACACGTGCGAGCAATGGTTCAATAAACCCAGCGGCATCTGTGTTGTAACCAAGTAGACGATCCTTCTCGACGACGACTGTATTTACCGCACCAATCTCTTTCGCTTGCGGATCGATCCAGTCGAGATAATCCATCACCGTTTGTTTGTGTGGCGCAGTGATGCTCAATCCGCGGAGGTTCCAGTTCAACTCACGAGTCCGCGGATGGACCATACGCCTGACAAACGCACTGAGATCAGTCACTTCAAACGGCAGGTAAACTCCATTCAGACCTTCCGAAACGAACGCAGCATTGTGGATCTGCGGCGAGACTGAATGCATCACCGGCAATCCAACCAAGCCGCAAATCATCGTCTCGCTATCGATCTTGTCAATGTGATAAAGCGAGCGAAGACTTTGTGCGTTCACTTGACCGGGCGCGGTCGCGCTCTCGTCATCCAGTGATCCGTAAGTGAGAAATGTGCCGCGGGACGGGCCGAGTATGCGCGTCGCAACACCGGCGTTGCCCATCGCGATGGCGATTATTTCCCTGCCCTCGCTGCGAGCGCGATCGATCAATTGAAAAACTGGAAGACAATCGACGACGTCTTTAACCTGCACCGCAATCTTCACAACTCGCGCAGGCGTTTGGCCAAGTCGTTCATAGATCTGGTCCAGATCGTTGGGCACGCCGGAGAAATCGTGATGTGAAACGATCACGTTGGACCAATCAGGTGATACCTGATCTGTCAGATCCGCCTCGAGATCCCACCACACTGATTCACCGCGTGGCGCTGTTTTCCAAAAAGCGATGCGATCTTCGCGGCTTAGGTTGCGATGTCCGCCTTGTTCGGCGGGACGATAAGTGAGGATTACAGGACGGGCAGAAACATTTTCAGGCGTTTCATCAAGACAATCGAGACGCAACTCAACGATGTCGGCCCACTCGCTAGCTCGTCCAAGCGATTCCCGCAGTGTATCGAGATTCTTTTCGCATACCGAGACACAAATCCGCGTCATGCGTGTCATCCGTGGCTAAACTACGTGCGTTCTTTCTGATCGAGGTGGCGTGTCGTACCTTCAGTCACGCTTGGAACTGGCGGCGGGAGTTGTTCGGTAGGTCGCGCGGGTTGCGGGAATGTACGCGCAACCGAAGGCGGCTCAGGAAGTGGCCCTTGCTTCCCTCTCTCTCGCAGTCGCATGTACTGCGCGATACCGGTGCCCATCATCGAAAATGCCGGTAACAGTAACCAGAACCACCAAGCCTCTCCAATTGATCTCGACAACGCGATTGCGATGACCAGAAAAGCGATTCCCATGAAGATGTGCTTGAACGCCTGGTCCAGCGTCACTTCCTTGCGACGCTTGCCCCTGTGACGACCTTCCACAATTTCCTCTGACGCCGGCTGCGCCAATTGCCCCGTCAGAGCCTGAGGAACCAGACTGATGTTTGCTCCGCACGTGCGACAAAAACTCGCGCCGTCAAGGTTCTGCGTTGCGCACTTAGGACAGAACATTTATTTCTCGCCTCTCAGATTTACACCGGCAGCCAATGCGCGCTGGCGTTTCGCTTCATAAAGCAGCACACCCGCAGCCACCGACACATTTAACGATTCCAACCTGCCGGCGACAGGAATACGCACCAGTGTATCGCAATGTTCTCGCACTAAACGATGCAGGCCGTGTCCTTCGTTACCGAGAAAGATCGCAGCGGGAAGTCGCCAATCCCAGTCGACATACGACTGTTTTGCTTCCGCGGCCGCGCCAACGACCCAAATGTTACGTTCTTTCAACTGCTCTATCAATCTAACGAGGTTCGTAACGCGCGCCACAGGAACGTATTCGAGCGCGCCGGCCGCGACTTTCGCCACCACACTCGTCAAACCCACGGCCCGCCGCTCAGTGATGAACACGCCATGAACGCCGGCGCACTCAGCGGTGCGCAAAATCGAGCCCATGTTACGCGGATCTTCAAGCGCGTCCAACCCGAGCACCAACGGGGGATCTGGACTGCCGATTTTGCTTTCCAGCTGGTCCAACAACTCGTCCGGATCTGCATATCGCGCTGCAGCGATGCGAGCCACGACTCCTTGATGTCTCACGTCTCCGAGTGAACGATCGAGATCCAGTCGCGGCACACGATGAACGGGCACACCTTTCTCCCGCGCCAGGTCAATTAGCGTTTTCAGACGATCCGGCCGCGCGCTCTCGAGAATCGTGATCGTTTCGATCTGCCGTTTACCGGCGCGCAGCGCTTCGAGCACAGCGTTTGGACCATAGACGAGATCTTGTTTGTCCGATTTCATTTACGAGGATTCAGGATTTGCAGAAATAATGGAGTAGACGCGAGTAACGCGTGAACTGCATTTCATTGCTCTTGATCATTGCCGTTCCGACACTGAGTTTTCCAGGGCGTTCGCGACGCCAACCACTCGACTGCGTTTCCGATTGTGTGGGCCAAACGAGATCGAGAAAACGGCGCACGCGCCGGTACGAATCGTCAGTCCAGGCGTTCATTGCCTTGGTTGTCAGCACTCGTTGCAGCGTGCCGATGTTTTCGTTAGCGATGAGCGTCTTTTCATTTTCAAGACAGGAGAAGTCGAAACCGTTGGTATTGATGCGCCACGTAAACGGATGCACCTCGGTGTAAAAATCAATTGCTAATTCGTCTCTGTAGAACTCGCTCGTTTCAAGAAGCTCGTTTTCTGGCTTCCGGGTCATGAGTTCCTTGGTCTCAAATCTCGTTTCAATTAACCGGCCACGAAGAAGTAATTTAATGTCGGTCCAGAGAATCTTCGTATTTTCACCTGCAGGATCAATGATCAGAGATTCATCCTCAAACTTCATCGATCTTACGCGCTTCACACGAGTCGATAGACCAAGATCATCGTCACTCAGCGTCAAACAAGGCAAACCAAGATCTTTTAGCCGCTCAAAGACCAATTCAGCTTCTTCGCGACTCGCCGTGCGCGCCACAGGCAAAGGCACACCTTGAAGTAATATCTCTCCGAGATCCTCAGGCGTGAGTTTCAAGAGGGCCGCAGCTTCAGCAACAACGCCGGACGAAACTGCTTCATCGCGTGAAAGCAGAATGTTGTTATAACCTAATTGATGCTTTTCAGGCGGCCGCAGAACGGGTTTACGCAGTAGTTTTGCCTCTTCTGTCAGCGGCAAGGGTGCGACGCAGTAAAGACAAGTCACCCTTGTCGGAGGGTTGGCCCGCAAACACTCCTCGCAGCGGATCATCTGTTCTGCGGCGAAACCCTGTGGCTCGGAGGGCTCGACTGGTCCAAGGAAGGGAATGTTTTCGTTATCTTTAGGCAACAGCTCCTCCAAGTATTTGAATTATAGCCACAAAGAGACACAAAATGACCGAACGAAGACGTTTAATCCTGGCGCTCTCGATCGTCTTTGCTGTGACGACGGGTGCTTGTGCTGTCTTTCGACGGACCAATGTCAACGGTCCAACAGCCAACGAGCCGCAATATCCAGTCGCCTTGTCGGACGTTGGCGGTCGCCTCGAAGAAGCTTCAGTGGCGTGGTATCAGTTGTCACAACGTTATGGTCTACCCGGCAAGACAGAAGCTAACTTGCAACCATACACCGGCACGATTCAGAGTCTGCCGGCAAATCTGAGCGCACCAATCTATCTTCCGAAGGTGAGCTCGCAAGCCACCCCAACTGAAGAAGAGACGCGCGAGTCATTGCGCAGATTTATAGTCGAGTGGCAGCGACTCATCGGCGCTGAGCCGAATGAACTGTCGCTGGTGGAACGAACCGACGATCCATCAGGTGTCAAGGTCGCTCGTTACGAACAACGACCGTTTCGTTATCCATTACGTGGCGGCTTTGGGAACCTGCTCATTCGTTTTCGCAGTAACGGACAACTGGTCGATTTTTCCAGTAACTGCATTCCAAACGCCGATCGCATACAGGCCACACTCGCAGGTCTTACGCCGAAGGTGAACAGCGACGAAGCCGTGAATCACGTCAAGACGCAACCTGTGACCGTCACCGATATGAATGGTCGACAGCAAACTTTTTCTTTGCCACCAAACGCAGCAGCGGAGGCGCGGCAGTTGGTGGTGTACGCGCAGCCTCCGAAAGACCCATCCAGCGGCCTGCAAATTCGGCTTGCATGGGAGATAGACGTTACAAACGGCCCCATATCCAAGGTCTATCTGGATGCGATTTCTGATGAAACGATTGCAGCATCATGATCGCACGCGCATAGACCGTCCCTACTTGACCAGCGAAGAGCAAAACCGCATTCTAGGTTCAAATACATAGGGGAACACTCGGGAGTCCATTTATGCATAATTTCGATCCAACTAATAATATTTCATGGCAACTCGGTCATCGCGGAAGGGTCGCAGTTTTTATCGACGGTAATAATCTTTTCCACGCAGCGCGGTTTCATAACATCGACATCGATTACAACAAACTGCTGCGCGTGCTTCTAGGCGATGGTCGTTTGTTACGGGCCTTTTTCTACACAGGTGTCGACGTCGGTGCAGAACGTCAGCAGGGCTTTCTTTTGTGGATGCGACGCAACGGTTTTCGAGTCATACAGAAGGAACTGAAAACCTTTTATGACGGCACCCGCAAAGCGAATCTTGATGTCGAGATTGCCGTTGACATGTTGTCGCTCGCAGGTCGCTACGACACGGCTGTGCTCGTCTCAGGTGATGAAGACTTTGTCTACGCCGTCAACGCGGTCGCTTACAAAGGATGTCGTGTCGAGATAGCTGGTTTCAGGTCGAACACGGCGCCGAAGCTGATCGACGTGTCTGACTACTTCATCGATCTCGGCGAGATTGCGGACAAAGTGCGTAAAGAGATCACTCACGGAGCTCGTTACGATGAACGTGATCTGCACGAACCTTTGCCGGCCGGATATCTGCAAGATCAGATGGAGTTGCAGAAGTCGGAGGCAAATGGTTTTCAGGCCGCGATGCGCGTGATGATTGAGGGCAGTATAGAGGAAGAGGCAGCGGAGTTTGAGGCAGCTACTGAGTTCATCAGAATCACCGACGAACATTAGCGACATGAAAATTTTCACCGTGCAAGAAGCTAATGCGTTGTTGCCGAACGTAAGGACCATTGTGCGGAAAATTCAGCGCGCGCACGAGAAACTCTCACGATTTCGAGATGAGGCGAAAAAAGCGGCCGAGGCCGCCGAGCGAGGTGGCGGCGGAGTCACTGACGGCCTCGCATATGCCGCGGCCCTAACCTCGTTGACAATCGAAATCCAGGAGCTGGAGAGTCTCGGAGTTCAACTCAAAGACTTCGAGCGCGGTCTGGTCGACTTTCCTTCACTGCGCGAAGGACGTGTCGTGCTGCTTTGCTGGCAAATGGGGGAAGGCGACGAGTTGGAATGGTGGCACGACGTCGACGCCGGCTTCGCCGGAAGGACTCCGCTCTAAACAAATAGTTAGCCGCGGATGAACGCGAATGACGCAGATAAGAACAATCCGTGTTCATCCACGTCATCCGCGGCTTAAGTTCTACTCCTGCATTATTTTCTCGTTGACCACTTAAAGTTATTCCTGATAGTATGCGCGCTCGATGGAATCTTCCCCCAACGCGCCAATCCCACCGGCTGAAAAGAAGTCCACGCTAATCGAGTTTCCTGGTGTCTCGCGCAGTTCCGTGCCGGAATGGCGAAAAGAATTGAGCGAAAAAGTGCGTGAAGTCCAGGAACGACGCGCTCGCGAAGCCGCACGAGAAGCAGCAGAGGCTGAACGCCGGCGATTGGAAGCGTCCATCAATCCTCCACAACTCGAATTGCTTCCGCCAGCTCAAATGCCGGCAATGAATCCGCTGGTCGCTGCTGCGCTCAAGAGAATCGAACGAGCACACCAAACTGCGCCGTCCGAACATCATCAGCCACGAACGACATTGGCGACGGCGATTGCCTACGCACCCGAGCGAGAAGAAAACGACATGAGCGATACGGTTCTCCCCGATCCGCAACTGACGTTTGAACCAGAGATTCCCGTTGTTGAGTCAGCAGTGGTCATCGAAAAACCGCCGCATCTCGCCGTCGTAGCAGCACCCGAGCCGGTCGTGCGCAAAGTCGATCCGCCCAGACCTCCGAAACGTTTGATCAAAGACGATCCAAACGATCCGGCACTCAATTATCTCGATTCGATTGCTCGAAATGTGCGCGTTGACGATCTTGAAACGCGCAGCGCATCGGCGTTTCGTCGCTTGTTTTGCGCGTTACTGGATCTGATCTTCTGCGCATTGTTGAGTTCACCCATTGCGTTGGCAATGTGGTTTGCCGGCACCAATCTGCTGCAAGACACGCGTGCGATGACCGTTTTGGCAGGAAGCACGATCGTGATGACGTTTCTTTATCTGACGCTGATGACCGCTCTCACCGGCCGCACCTGGGCCATGCGTTTGCTCTCGCTGCGCGTGATCGACAGGAAGACGGGACTGATTCCGACAGGTGGACAATCAATTGGTCGTTCGATTTTTTATCTCATCTCGTTGGCGTCGGGCATTGGCATCCTGCTCGGTCTGCTGAGCCGCGAAGGCTACACGATTCACGATCGCTTCACGCGCACCGCCGTCATCCGCACTTGAGCTTCGCGAAGCATGGATCAGGTAGTCGTACAGCGTGTGGTTGAAGAGCTGCGATCTGTTCTGATCGGAAGATTCTTTGGCAAAATATTTCAGCTTGGACCGCTTTCTTTCGCGTTTGATTTCGGATTGCGTGGCGACTTTCTGCTTGCGAGCGTAGATCCGGGGAGTCCGCGTCTCTATCTAATTCATCGCCGCTTGAGAGACCTGGAAAAGCAGTCCATTCCGTTGGCGAGCTTCGGCCAGGCGCTGCGATCGAAACTCGGCGGTGGGCATCTCGTCAACGTTTCGAAGGACCCGTTAGACCGCATCGTGCGTCTGACATTTCGATTGGACAACGATGGGATAGTCTTCAGACGACTAGTCGTTCAACTCACCGGCCGGACCGCAAATCTTTTTCTCCTCGACGAATTGAATCGTGTGCTGGCGGTTTTGCGCGAACAGCCGCAGTTCGCGTTGCATGAAACCTACAAGCCACCACCGCGCCCACAAAAAGGACCGCCTGAATTATTGAGGCTTGGTTCAGAGTCACCGTCCGCCCAACTCGATGTTTACTTTTCCGCACTCGACAAAGCAAAGCAGTTTGACGCGCGAGCCAAAGACGTCCGCTCACGTCTGACGAAGTCGATTCGTCAACAACGCACCCTTCGTGAAAACTTGCAACAGGATCTCGTCCGTCACGGCGATCCGGAGGAACACAAACGCATTGGCGATCTGTTGTTGGCGAATGTAGCGACCGCGGTGCGTGACGGAGATAAAGTTCGAATCATCGATTATTACGCCGATGGCGCACCAACGATCGAGATCGAAGTCGATCAAAACGAATCGCTCCAAGACGAGGCCGCGAAGCGATTTCGCCAGTACTCAAAAGCAAAAACAGCAGCAGAGGAGATCGCTTCGCGCTTGACGCAAATCGATCGCGAAATCGTCGAGCTCGAACGGCGTCTACAACAACTCGACACGATCGTTCAATCACGAGACGAAGCAACGTTGGAGAGTTTTGAGAAACCTGCGGCGGCGCCACGAGTTCCGGCAAAGAAATCGCGCAAACCGGAAAAGCTCACCGGCGTTCGTCGTTACCTCTCAACGGACGGTTACGAGATTCTCGTCGGTCGCGCCGCGAAGGACAACGACAACCTCACGTTTCGCATAGCCCAACCAAACGATCTCTGGATGCACGCGGGCGACTATCCCGGATCCCACGTCGTGGTGCGCAACCCGACGCGCAAAGAGATTCCGCAACGAACGGTCATCGAGGCAGCCCAGCTTGCCGGTCGCTTTAGTCAGGCGAGTGATGATGCAAAGGTGGTTGTGCATTACACTGAACGAAAGTTTTTGTCGAAGCCGAAAGGAGCGGCGCCTGGCCGGGTGCGTTTATCGCGTTTCCGCTCCATCACAGTCGAACCAAAGGAAAGCGTCAGTAGATTATGAAAACTCGATCCGAGCAGTTGTTTGCCGTTGCGCAAGATCTCATACCCGGCGGTGTGAATTCTCCTGTTCGCGCTTTTCGCGGCGTCGGAGGCACGCCACGATTCATCAGCTCCGCGCGTGGCGCGACCGTCACTGACGTCGATGGAAATACCTATATCGACTATGTCGGATCGTGGGGACCGATGATCCTGGGCCACGCCGATGAAGAAGTTGTTGCTGCGGTTCAGGAAGTCGCAGCCAAAGGAACGAGCTTTGGCGCACCGAGCGAGCTCGAAGTCGAGCTCGCACAGGAAGTGATCGATGCAGTGCCGTCGATCGAGATGGTACGAATGGTAAGCAGCGGCACCGAGGCAACGATGTCGGCGATTCGTCTTGCGCGGGGCGTGACTGGACGGACGAAGTTGGTGAAGTTCGAAGGTTGTTATCACGGGCACGCTGACAGTTTGCTGGTCAAGGCTGGTTCGGGCGTTGCAACACTCGGATTGCCGGATAGCCCCGGTGTTCCCGCAGCGCTCGCTCAAAATACGTTGACAGTTCCCTTCAACAACATTTCAGCACTTGAAGAAGTCTTTGCCACGCACGCTGACATCGCGGCAGTGATAATCGAACCGGTCGTCGGGAACATGGGTTGTGTTCCGCCGCAGCCCGGCTATCTCGAAGCTGTACGCAAACTGACTCGTGATCATGGCGCACTGCTGATCTTTGATGAAGTAATGACCGGCTTTCGTGTCGCCCGTGGTGGTGCGCAAGAGCGCTATGGCATTACGCCCGACATCACGACGTTAGGGAAAATAATCGGCGGAGGATTGCCGGTCGGCGCCTATGGCGGCAGTCGTGACATCATGAATCACATCGCGCCGGCTGGACCTGTCTATCAGGCTGGAACGTTGTCGGGAAATCCGCTGTCGATGACTGCTGGCTTGGTTACGCTACGACGGCTGCGCGACGAATCGGTTTACGAACATCTCGAAGCGGCGACTAAAAAGCTGTGTGATGGACTCGCGGCTGCGGCGGAGGAGGCAGGTGTATCAACTGTTACGAATCGCGTCGGATCGATGTGGACCAGTTTCTTTACCGCTGAGCCAGTAGTTGATTGGGAGACGGCGAACACATCTGATCGGCAGGTCTACGGCAAGTTCTTTCACGCCATGTTGGACCAGGGTGTTTATCTTGCGCCGTCACAATTCGAGGCTGCGTTCGTCAGTCTTGCGCACACTGATAAGATTGTTGAGCAAACGCTGGAGGCCGCACACAAAGCCATCCACAGATTACACAGATAATATCTGCGTAATCTGTGGATGGTTTTATACAGGCAGATCGATTTTGAACTGAGATCCTTTCCCGGGCTCGCTGGCGACGCTGATGCGGCCGCCGTGTTGTTCCACGATCTGCTTCACGATCGCCAACCCGAGACCGGTGCCGCGTTTCTTCGTCGAGAAGAATGGTTCAAAGATCCGCTCGCGCGTCGCGTTGTCCATTCCCTGACCCTGATCCGCAATCGTCACCCGCGCATAACTCTTCGGCGGTTGGCCGTCGCCATCAACTTGTGCCGGCAACAGCTCCGTCGAGATCAGCACTTCTGAGTTCTCGGGGCTTGCGTCGACAGCATTCGCGATCACGTTTACGAACACCTGCCGCAACTGATACGCGTCCCATTGCCCCACAATATGCCCAGCCGAAAACGATCGTTCGACCGTCGCGTTCTTTTCATGAATCTTATCACTGACGAGATCGATACTTCGTTCGAGCGATTCGTGCAGATCGACTTCCGAACGCTCCAACTCCTTCTGACGCGAAAACTGTGTCACATCGACGACGAGTTTGTTGAGATGCTTGATGCCGCGCTCAACGAGTTCAATCGTGTTCAGCGCCTCAGGATCGGCAACGCTGTCGCGCAGCATCGAGACGCCGAGACGAATACTGCCGAGCGGATTGCGAATCTCATGGGCCACTTGTGTGGTCGCCTGTCCGACTGCGGCGAGTGATTCACTTCTACGCAGCGTGCGCTCAGTTTCGGCGGCCTCAGTAGCATCGACGAGCGTCACGATCTGCCCGCGATCACCGTTGATCGCCAGTGGCGACGAATAGACGTCGAATGCCTTGTCTTCATCCTCAACCTGCGCGATCCAGCGACCATGGTAAGTTGCTTTGGTGACGCGAATAGCTGTTACCGCCTCTATCATCTTCATTGCATCTTCGGGAGCAATTTGTTCGAGCACAGAAGCGCCTATGCTCGCCATCGGAAAGATCCTGAAGAACGCTGCGTTGGCGCTGCGAATTCGATCCTCTTCGTCGATCGCAGCAACGGCGCTGACCATCCCTTCGAGCAGTTGCGTAGTAAAGGTACGTTCGCGCCGCGTTTCCAACATGCTGCGCCGCATCTCACTAAAATGTCGCTGCACTTGCCAGATCGTGCCGGCTGCCACGAGTGCGCCGACAAGAAGCACGATCGCGCCCCAGTAAAGATTCGATCGATTTGCTGCACGTTGATAGGCGGCCATTTCTGTGCCAACCTCGCCGTATCTCTCGCGCACAACGTTGTAAACGTTATTTAGTTGTGTATCGGCTGCGCGAAAACGATCGAAACCCTCGAGACTGTACAGCTTGAGGTCCGCCGTGCCGTCGATATACGACTGAGTGGCAGCCTTAAGCTGAGTCCACTCGTCTTCCATGTTCAAGGGCGCCTCCCCGAGGTTTTTGAGTGCCTGTTTGGCGTCATCGCGTGCTTTGCTGAGTCGAAGTTCCCACGGTGGTGACAGTTCGTGACGCGCTTCCGCGGCAGCTCGTAAGCGTGCTTCACTGTCGAGCCTGGTGATCGAGAGCCTCAGATCTGACAAATGACTCAGGTGAGTCGAGTATGCAAGCGTTAGGATGCGAGCATTGGAACCGACAGCACTCATCTTGTTCGCTGTGCGCAAACCAAGGACGAGAATTAAAGCAAGTAGCAACAAAAAACCAATGATCAGCGGAGTGATAGCAGGGGCGTATCCGGCGGCGTGTTCACCGGCGGACGCACTCCCTGGATCAGGCATGCGCCGGTAAACAACTTCGGTATGTTTCTCTGGAGCTGGTTGCATCGGAAATTGCGAATTTCGGATTGCGAATTTTCAGGGACGCTAATTTCGCAATTCGAAATTCGAAATTCTTCAGGGCTTCGCGTCCATCCAATTGTCACCTACGCCAACATCAGCCACAAGCGGCACGTCGAGCGAAACTGCGGTCTCCATTTCGTGTTTCAAGATCTCGCCCACTTTGTCTGTCTCTTTTTCCGGAACCTCCACCAGCAACTCGTCATGCACCTGCATCAGCAAGCGAGCTTCGAGACCAGCACGTTTGAATTCTTCGTCAACCTTCAGCATCGCAATCTTTACGATGTCGCTCGCGGTGCCTTGTATCGGCATGTTTATCGCCTCACGCTCCGCGGCTTTGCGGATGTTGGCATTGCGATCCGTGATCCCGGCAAGCGGTCGAATGCGCCCATAAATTGAACGAACGTAGCCATGCTCGCGCGCTCTAATCGGCACTTCCTCCATGTACCGGCGGACGCCTTTGTACGTGTTGTAGTAATCTTCGATGACTTTTTTTGCTTCGGCGCGAGAGATTCCCACACGCTGTGAGAGTCCCCACGGCTCGATCGCGTAAGCGATTGCAAAGTTAACGATCTTGGCGAACCTGCGCGCCTCTTTGAGTTCTTCATTGGTCTTTGCACCGAAGACCAGTCGCGCCGTGCGCGCGTGAATATCTTCGCCCTTTTGAAACGCCTCGAGCATTACCGGGTCTTGCGTGATGTGGGCCAGCAGACGCAACTCGAGTTGCGAGTAGTCCGCTGAAATGATCTTGTTTCCCTTCTCTGCGACGAACGCGCGGCGGATGCGGCGCCCCATCTCACTGCGAATCGGAATATTCTGTAGATTCGGATCGCTCGATGATAGCCGGCCTGTTGCTGCGACGGTCTGATTGAGTTTGCAGTGAATGCGCCCGTCAGTTGAGATCTGCTGCGGCAAAGCATCGGTGTAGACGCTCTTCAGTTTATCCAGTTCGCGATAATCGATGATCAGGCGTGGCAACTCGAATTGTTGGGCCAACTCTTCGAGCACTGCTTTGCTGGTTGAAACACGACCGGTTGAAGTCTTTCGTCCGATGTCGATATGCAAATCAGCCAGCACCTCGCCCACCTGTTTTGGTGAACCGATGTTGAACTCGCGTCCAGCCAGTTGATAGATGTTGACGGTGAGCTTGTGCAGTTCCTGGCCGATGTAACTTGAAAGATCGGCGAGCACTTTGGGGTCGACCTTGATGCCGTTCCGCTCCATGCGATAGAGCAACGGCGCCAGCGGGAGTTCAACTTCCGAGTAGATCGTTTCGAGATTTTTCTCGAGGATTCGCGTACGCAGCACGCGACCGGTTTGTGCGGTCAGGTCCGCGGCAGTCGCAGTTTGCCACGCTGTCTCGGGCCAATTTGCCGGCGGCGCGTTGCCGTCTTCGATGCCGAGTGCTTCACGTGCGAGATCGTTGAGTTCGTATTTGCTGCGCGTCGGATCGAGTAGATACGCCGCGATGAACGTATCGTCTTTAACACCTTCCAACGTGATGTTGAAGGGATCGAGTAAGCCGACAGCGCGTTTGAGATCGTGGACGGACTTTTCAATCAAACCATTCGACAATACTTCGCGCAGCGTTCCGACCGCTGAGTCCATTCCACCTGAAAACTTTTCGAGATCGACGTAAGCCGACACCCCGCCGTTGGTTGAGAAAGCAATGCCGCGAGTCGTTTGCAACTCCGTGAAGCATTCCTGCTCGCCTGTTCCGGCTGGTGTTGTGTCCGCTACTGCGACGCCAACGCTTTCTGCGTCGAACAAGGTGCGCACGAGATTGTCCAAATCGCTTTTTGTCTGGACGATGCGGTAATTGCGCGCCGCCGCGGCGGTCGCCGGTCGCTGGACAGCGGCGTCAGCGTATTCGCGTGTAAGCACGGCGAATTCCAGCTCGTGAAAAAGCTCATAGGCGGCGGCACGATCGGGTGGTCGGGCTTTGAGCTCATCAAGTTTGAGCGGTAGATCCAGATCAACACGAATGCGTGCCAGCTCGCGTGACTGACGAATCAAGTCAGCGTTATTGCGCAGCGATTCGCGGTAAGTTTTGTGTTTGACTGATTCCCAATCTGTAAGTGCGGCTTCGATCGAGCCAAACTGCTGAATGATCTGCACTGCGCCTTTCGAGCCGATGCCCGGCGCGCCCGGGATGTTGTCGATCGAGTCACCCATTAATCCGAGAAGATCGACGAGCTTGTCAGCGGGAACGCCAAACTTATTCAGCACCCATGCCTCGTCACAAAACTCGATTGGCGGTACTGGTTCTTTGCGCTTCACAACCTGGGAGTTCTGTCGCATA
Organism: Pyrinomonadaceae bacterium; assembly: GCA_035248565.1. Lineage (GTDB taxonomy): Bacteria > Acidobacteriota > Blastocatellia > Pyrinomonadales > Pyrinomonadaceae > PSRF01. Next base: position 144,147 of record DATFHH010000024.1, read on the forward strand.
CAGATGATGTATGGATCGTGCACGAGTTGGCACATGTCTTTATCGTTCGAGACGATGACTGCCTGCATCTGCTTTTCAGCAACTTGTTTTGCCAGCGTGCCGATGACGTCGTCAGCTTCATAACCAGGAACATTGATCAGCGGAATATTGAAAGCCTCGCAAAGCCGGAAGATGTACGGCATCTGCTTGGAGAGATCGTCTGGCATCTCCAGTCGGTTCGCTTTGTAATCGGCGAATGTCTCGTGTCGAAACGTCTTCTCGCGAGATTCAAAGATTGCGGCGATGTAGTCAGGCTTCTCCTCCCGCAACAGCTTGATGAGCATGTTCGTGAAGATGTAAACCGCCTGCGTTACGAACCCTTGCGAGGTGGCCAGCGGCGCGGCACGGTTCTGCATCGGCGCGTAAAAGGCCCGGAAGATATGCGACATCGAGTCGATTAAGAAGACACGTTCTAAGGTAGGCATGTGAGACGATCATAGGAACGAGGTCCAAGCGTGTCAAACACGTCTATCTGCGTAATCTGCGGATAACTCTTTTACGTGCACGCGGACCGTCTCCCCCAGAGTTTGGAGGTTATAGCCGCCTTCCAGACACGAGACCAGCCGGCCTTTACAACTGCTCGCGGCCCACTGCTTCACCGCTCGCGTCATGTCGATAAAATCATCGTCAGTGAGCAACAACTGCCCTAACGGATCGCCCAGATGCGAATCAAAACCCGCCGAAATAATGATCAAATCGGGACTAAAACTTGTGGCCATTTCATCAAGCGCAGCTTCAAACGCGCGCTTTTGTTCCGCAGCAGGAGTGGCGGCACGCAAGGGCAGATTCAAAGTGAAACCAAGTCCACGGCCAGTGCCCTTCTCGCCGCGCGAGCCGGTTCCCGGATACCACGGATACTGGTGCGACGAAAAAAAGTAGACCGACGGATCGTTGTAGAAGATTCCCTGCGTGCCGTTACCGTGATGCACGTCCCAATCGACGATCGCCACCTTCTCGATCTCAGGATATTTCTGTTGCGCATAACGAGCCGCGACGGCAACGTTGTTGAAAAGACAAAAGCCCATCGCTCGTTCTTCAGTCGCGTGATGTCCCGGCGGACGCACGGGCACGAACGCATTGTTTACTTCACCTGTCATGATCAAATCGATCGCCTGGCAGGGAGCTCCTGCGGCGCGTTTGGCGGCGTCGAGTGATCGCATCGACACGACTGTGTCCGGATCGAGATAGCCAATCCCTTCGCTTACAACCTTTTCGATCAGCTTATAGAGCTGTGGTGAATGAGCTGCCTGAATATCACCGCGCGGGGCTTCTCTGGCCTCGACTTCGCGCAGCTTGGACCACAAATCGGCATCGCGGCGCAGAGCATCCATGACAACGGTGTAGCGCGAAGGATTTTCAGGATGTCCCGGGCCGGTGTCGTGTTCTCGAAAAATCGGGTGGTGAACGATTGCTGTGGTCATGTGCTTATTGTGCTTTTTGTGCCTCATTGTGGCAAATAAACCTGTTCTCACATGTCTCAATGCAGACTTGAAAAGCGTACGATATTGAAACAAGTCGAATCCCCGATGAGCATTTTCCTGCCTAACAAACTGAGGAATGCTGTTTGCCAACCTACCGCCTGAAGACCCCAAGGTCAGGCTGCAAAGTTCAAGGAGGGTTTACCAATGAAGCGATTCCTCGCATTTATACTTGTATTGACCTTACTCGTCCTTACCGGAACGCTCGTCTCGGCTAACGGACAAACACGCCGCCGGCATAGATCGAAGTTTGGTCGCAAAGCACGGACTGCCGCAATCGTCGCCGGTGGTACAGCCGTCGGCGCGGTAGTAGGTGGCAAGAAGGGTGCGGCCATCGGAGGCGGTGGCGCGGGCCTCTACGCATTCAATCGAAGAGCCGCGAGACGACACTTCAAAGGACGCACGCGCACTATTGGCACCGTAGCTAGCGGAACCGCGGTCGGCGCGGGCGTTGGTGCTGTCGCAGGCGGAAAACGTGCAGCAGCCATTGGTGCAGGCGCAGGCGCAGCCGGTTCATATCTCTACTCTCGTCACACGCGTCACAAAAAACGTCACAGACGCTATTAAACCATCAGTTTTGAGTTCGCATAACAAACTGTTTAGAACAAACGGAGGCAAGTGATGGCATACGATGAAGAACAAGCAAGAAAGAGCCGAGTGGTAGTGGAAACACCAAACGAGAGACGTGAGGTGGTGCATTCGCAGTCAGTTCGCAATCCCGAAGGCAATGGTATCTCCGCAGGCATGGTCGGCGTGCTTGTCGTGGTAGCTATCGCGCTGATAACGATGCTGGTGCTGTTTTGGATGAGCAACCAGCAAGCAGCTGATAACGCCAACATGGCCGCGCAACAACAACCGACGGTCATTCAGCAACCAGCACCGGCGCAACAGCCTCCGGTCATCATTCAGCAACCAGCGCCCGCAACTCAGCCGGCGCCAATCGTCGTGACTCCACCTGCGGGTGGTCCAGTGTCGACAGCACCTGCTGAAAGCGTGAACATCGATTCAACTATTCAAGCGGCTGTTGACAAACGATTGACGGACGATCCGGATCTCTCGACGCTCGGCGTCACTGCGAGTGTGCTTAACGCCAAGGTGACTTTGCTCGGAACGGTGAAGACAGAGGCGTTGAAATCGCAAGTCGAGAAAGTCGTCAGGCAGGTGAAAGGCGTGAAGGCGGTCGACAATCAAATAACCGTAATCGGTGAGTAACACTTGAGCCGCGGATCTTCGCGGATCCGCGGCTTACATTTCAAACTTCATCAAACTCCTCGACTTCACGGCAGCAATCGCAGCGCAAACAAGCGAACCAATCCCGCCAGTCACTACCGAAAGCGGTGCTCCGATCAATGCCGCAACTGTTCCTGCTTCCAGTTCACCGAGCTGTGGGCCACCCATGAAAAACATCATATTGATGGAAGTCATGCGTCCGCGAAGATGATTCGGCGTGACGAGTTGTCGAATCGTTTGTCGCAGGACCGTGCTGATAGTATCAGCCGCGCCGGTGATCGCGAGCATCAACAGTGAGAGCCAGTAAACAGTCGAGACTCCAAACCCGGCGGTTGCTACGCCAAAGATTGCGACTGAGGCAACCACCAACTTGCCTTGTTTTTGAAAACTCCCGATGCGCGCCATTATCAAAGCCGTCAAGACGGATCCGATCGCGGGTGCAGCAGCAAGAAAACCATAACCACGAGCGCCGACGTGCAATCGCTCTTGCGCGAAAATCGGCAGCAGCATAGTTGCTGAAGCAAAGAAAGTCGCGGCGAAGTCGAGCGTCATCGTCTGCACGATGATCGGCGTGCGCCAGACGAATCGCATTCCTTCCTTGAGCGCACGAAAGCTCAATGCGTCGCTGCGTTCACCCTGCAACTCGGGCGCACCAGTCGCTCGCATCGCGATTAGAGCGATGATCACTGCCACAAACGATAACGCGTTAAGCGCGTAAATGACGGCGGGTCCGCTTTCAGCCAACAGGAAACCCGCGATCGCCGGTCCGGCAATCGTGGCGACGTTGAAGACTATAATTCCCAAGCTCACTGCGTTTGGAAAATCTTCTATCGGCACCAACGTGGGCAACAGCGATTGACGCGCGGGAATGTCGAATGCGGTTGCAGTGGATGCGAGTGCGCTTAACAGGTAAATGGGCCAAACACTTTCGAGACCCGCCAATGTGCCTACTGTCAATAGCCCGGCACTCACCAGCATCGCGCTCTGCGTCACCATCATCAGCTTCTTTCGATCAACTGCATCGGCCACCAAACCGCCGGCCAGCGAACAGAAGATGATCGGCAGCCCGCGGAATAGTCCGACCAGACCGAGAGCAAACGCGGATTTCGTCAGCAGATAGACGTGCCAGTTGATCGCCACTGACTGCATCTGCGATCCGGTGACAGACACAATCTGGCCCAACCAGAGCAGCCGAAAGTCGCGGTGACGTAAAGCGGCAAATGCGGAATGACGGGCAGAACTCACGTATCGCCGTAGGACTCGTTTAATTTACGGAAATGGTAGGCCATGGCCGCGTGACGTAACAACTCGACCATCCGGTCGTGATGCTCACGCGCAGCTTCGATGAAGAACCGCCAGAACTCGCGCCGTTCAGCATCAAGCACACCGAGCTTAAACGCAATGCGCAAAAAAGCTTTCGCGGCATTCAAGCCGTGATACTGATGCGCCTCCGGCACGTCCTGGGGCGTACGTTGTAGAGAGTCGAGCGCGCGGCGATAGTACTCGCTCGGCTTGTAAATAGTCCGCATGATTCTTTGATAACCAGTGACAAGTTTCTCGACGTCCATTTTGGGAATAAAGTTAATCCCGGTGAGCGTGTTGTTGCCCGTGGCATCGTTACCGAGCAATCGTCCTTCTCGTTCGAGCCGCTTCCAGAGCTGCGTGTCTGGAAGGGCGTTGAGCATTCCCACCATCGCCATCGGAATGGCGCTCTCGCGGATGAACTCGATCTGACGTTCGAAGATGTCTTCGGGATCGTTATCGAATCCGACAATGAAACCCGCCATTACTTCCATTCCGCGACTCTGAATCCTTCTGACTGAATTGAGCAGGTTGCCGCGGTTCTGCGACTTCTGCGCTTCTTTGAGACTCTCCTCGACGGGCGTTTCAATACCGAGAAAGACACGACGGAAGCCGGCATCTTTCATGGCCACGAGCAAATCGTCATCGTCGGCAAGATTTACGCTTGCTTCAGTCAACAATGAAAATGGATAGCCGTTTCTTTTTTGCCACTCGATCAACTCGGGCAACAGTAGTCGGACGTTCTTCTTGTTACCGATAAAGTTGTCGTCGACGATGAACAGTGGTCCACGCCAGCCGAGACGGTGCAACGCATCAAACTCGGCGAGCATCTGTTGGTTGCTCTTCGTGCGCGGCACGCGGCCGTAGATCTCGATGATGTCGCAAAACTCACAGGAGAACGGGCAGCCACGCGAGTACTGCACCGACATGTTACTGTACTTTTTCAGATTGACGAGACCAAAATCGGGAACTGGTGCGAGCGAGAGTGGTGGTCGCTCGGGCGCCTTGTACACGCGTTTGGTTTGTCCGCGTTCGAGGTCTTTGAAAAACTGCGGCAGCGTCGTTTCCGCTTCGCCCTGGAAAATATGATCCGCGTGAGGCAGTTGTTCGATCGTGCTGGTGACGTAAGGACCACCCAACACGATCAACTTCCCTCGCTGCTTGCATCGCCCAACTACTTCGTGAAGTGATTGTTTCTGGGCCAACATGCCGGTGATAAAGACCATGTCAGCCCACTCGATCTGTGAATCTTTCAGTCGCTCGATGTTTAGATCTACGAGACGGCGCTCACAGGAACGAGGCAACAAACTCGAAACAGTCAACAGACTCAACGGTGGAAATACGCAGCGCTTGCCTTCAAAAGGAAGTGCGTGGCGAAAACTCCAGTACGTTTCAGGGAACTCCGGATTGACCAGTAAGATTCTCATAGGCATGGATATATATGATGTTTAGCCGCGAAGCCAACACGGACGAGTAATAATTCTGTAAAAATCTCTGTGTCTCAGTGTCTCTGTGGTCATCTAAAGCAAAACCACAGAGGCACAGAGACACGGAGAAAGCGCTTGTGTTATAAATTCACCATTTTCCACGAAAGGTTCGCCGCACTATGAGGATACAACTTTCACGCGCGCTTGCCACGCTTTTAATGGTGCTGTTTTCATTGTCGCCAGCCTGGGCGACTTGCGGTGGCGGCGGTGGAGGCGGAACTGGTGGCGTTGGCGGAGGCAACAGTGGCATGGGACCAGCGCCGACCGTTTACAAAGTGCCGTGGAATATTTGGGATGCCAGAACCGTGCCGAACAAAGGATTGGTTTTGTACTGGTTCCCGGCCAATAACGCCGAGATTCAGAAATCGCCGATGAAGACCTCACGCATTCTGACGCTCTACTCCGCGCAATGCGTCACGATGACAGTCGCCGATGCAAAAACGCCTGAGTTACAGCCGATTATTGGCGATTCAGCATTGCCTGTTGCGGTGTTGGCACGTGCTGACGGCGCGCCAATCAAGAAGATCGAAAGCACAAGCGGCAAGCTCAAGGTCGACGAGGTCGAGAAAACGGTCGAAGCGGAGATGAAACAACGCGAGACCGCACTCGACGCGAAGTTGAAAGACGCAAAAGAGAAGATCAAGACCGGCGATAAGGACGGCGCTGTCGCTCTGTTGAAGCCCGTCGCCGAAGAGAAATGCTTGTTTCCGAAAAAGGCGAAGGATGCGTCGAAGGAACTGAAGAAACTCGGCGTTGAAGAAGTGGGCAGCATTCCCGCTTCGCCCATCTTTGATCGCGTGCAGGGTGCACGCATTGAAGCAGTGATGCGCAGCGGGTTGCGCGCAGAGATCGCTGAACGATATATCGCTGCCGAAAGGTTGTATCAAAGAGCGCACCAGATGGATCCCGCAGATCCGACTCCGCTTCGGTATCTCGGCGAACTCTATCGGCATCACACGGGCGAGTGGGACAAAGCAAGAGCGGTCTTCAATCAGATACTCAACATGCCTGCCGATGCAGTCGCTCGAGCTGTTGCTCTTCATGGACTGGGAAAGATGACGATTCACGAAGGCGAGTTTAAGAAAGGCTTGTCGCTGATGGAGCAATCAGTTGAAGCATATCCGCTGCCGCTTGCTTATCGGAATCTTGCTGTCTACTGGAATTCAGAAGGCGATCTGGAAAAGGGCAATGCTTATACGCAGAAGGCGCTCGCTCTCGATCCAAAAGATCCTTACAACCTCGTTTTTGCAGCAGTGTTCATGGCGGCTTCAGGTCACGGCGATGAAGCTCTGAAGATTGCACGCACCAACCGCAATTTGCTGCCGGCGTCTTATAACCTTGCGGCCATCTTCGCGCAGACTGGTCATCGACAGGAAGCGCTCGCGTTGTTGCAACGCCACTTCTTCCAGTACGAACGCTATCAGGCAGTTCGCGCGAAGGAGATGATGGAAGCGCGTGTTGATGCGGTGTTTGATTCGTTGCGGCAGGACTCTGCGTTTCTCGCGTTGACCAGCGGCGCTGATGGCAGACTGCCGATGCCGATGAAGAGCGTGGGCCAGAGATAATCCGCATCATCTGTGGCTATAAATTACCCCGTTCTTCATTACGAAGACCACCTTCTGCATACTCTCGATATCTCTGAGCGGGTCGCCGGAAACGGCGACGATGTCTGCCAATTTGCCTGGCCTTAGGGATCCAAGTTTCTTGTCCCAACCCAGCAATCTGGCGGCGTTTAGTGTGCCGGCCTGGATCGCGTCCATGTTGCTCATTCCACCCCATTGGACCATCAACACAAACTCGTGTGCATTCGTTCCATGAGGAACAACACCAGCGTCAGTGCCCAATGCGATTGGAATCTTGTTGGCCACGGCCAGCTTGATTGCATGACGTGCGGCCGCAGCGGCTGCGAGTGCCTTCTCCGCACGCAAACCTTTCAACACACCGGTCTTCGCCGCTCGTTCAACTGCTTCAGCCGCGGATAGCGTCGGCACGAGAAACGTTCCGCGCTCCTTCATCAAGCGCACGCCTTCTTCGTCAAGAAACGAGCCGTGCTCGATTGACGACACGCCGGCACGCACCGCCAGCTTGATTCCTTCAGTGCCATGCGCGTGAGCAGCCACTTTGCGATCGAGCTTATTGGCTTCGTCAACCAGCGCCTTCAGCTCCTCGAATGTGTACTGCGTCGCGCCCACCGCATCACCTTCCGACAACACACCACCGGTCGCGCAGGTCTTGATCACATCAGCGCCGTACTTGATTTGGTAGCGAACAGCCGCGCGAATCTGCTCTGGTCCATCGGCAACACCTTCTTCGATTCCGGGATCAAACAAGCCGGGCCGAAAGCCGTTTTCGTCGCAGTGTCCGCCCCGGATACCGATCGCATGACCGGCGCTCATCATTCGCGGTCCCTGCGTCCAGCCTTCGTCGATTGCCTTGCGCAAGGCCATGTCGTCGAAATGTCCGGAAGCACCCACATTCCGCACGCTCGTGAATCCTGCCATCAGAGTCGCTCGCGCATGTTCCACGCTTAGAATTGCAGCAAAGGATTCGAAGTCTCTGACCGGTGCGTCGTCGCCGGCCGGATCTCCCAACACGCGGCCAACCAGATGAGTGTGTGCATCGATGAATCCCGGCAACAGCGTGACGTCGCCGAGATCGATTACCTTTGCGTTTGGCGGCACGCTGACCGATGAAGATGGCCCAACAGCTGTGATCATATTGTCTGTGATTACGACTACGGCGTTATCAATAGCTGCGGCGCCAGTGCCGTCGATCAAGCGCGCTGCCTTGAGAACAACCATGCCCTTCCCGACTGGCGGTTCGGGCGTAATTCGCGGCGACGTTTGCGACAGGACCGGCGCGCAAATCAAGTTGATCGCAAGTATTGCGACGACGAGTTTGAAGTTTGTCACGAGTGTTCCTCTGATTTGAGTTCTGCGACAGACGCGGAAACGATTGTCAGGTCTGGAGGATTCTACAACTGGCGGCGGAGTCTCTCAAGGTTGCCTCACCTTGAAGCCTTGCAGTAGTCTCACTGTCCAATCGATATGAAAATTAATCGCCGTCAATTCAGCCAGGGCTTGGTTGTCAGTCTCGGGGCGTTGTCTTTTCGTGGACTGCCTTTACAAACTCAGCTCCGCGTTAACGGAAAACGAATTATGGACCACCTCTTCGCGCTGGCGGAGTTTGGTAAGAATCCGCAAGGCGGCGTGAGTCGTGTTGCGTACAGTGATGCTGACAAACAAGGGCGGGACTATGTGCTTGGTCTCATGCGCGAGGCGAGGCTGGAGGTTACGATCGATGCGGCAGGTAACCTCATCGGCCGTCGCTCGGGCAGTGCAAACGGGGTTGCTCCATTGCTCATGGGATCGCATATCGACAGTGTTCCCGAAGGTGGAAATCACGATGGCGTAGTTGGATCGCTGAGTGCAATTGAAGTCGCACAAACGCTCGGCGAGAACAATGTGACGCTGCGTCATCCACTTGAAGTTGTCATCTTCCAAAACGAAGAAGGCGGATTGATTGGCAGTCGCGCGATGGATGGTGAGTTGACGGACAAGGAACTGGATCTCGTGAGTCACAGCGGCAAGACGATTGGCGAAGGGATCAAATTTATTGGCGGCGATCTGTCGCGACTTGCTGAAGTGCGCCGCAAAAAGGGCGATATCGCTGCGTATCTCGAGTTGCATATCGAACAGGGCGGCACTCTCGACACTGAGAAGATCGATATCGGAGTCGTTGAAGGGATTGTCGGAATCAACTGGTGGGACGTGACGATCGAGGGTTTTGCAAATCACGCCGGCACGACGACGATGAACAATCGACAAGACGCATTGCTGGCTGCTGCGAAGTTTATCGAAGCAGTGAACAGGATCGTGACGAGTGTGCCGGGCAGGCAGGTTGGCACAGTCGGCAGGATCAACGCCTTGCCAGGCGCGCCGAATGTGATTCCTGGAAAAGTTGTTTTGAGTTTAGAGTTGCGCGATCTCGATGCCGCTAAGATCAAGATGCTCTACGACAAGATCTATGCTGAAGCACAAAATATCGCGGCGGCGAGTAAAACGAAATTCGACTTCAAAGAGATCAACGTCAACATACCGGCACCTACAGATCCTCGCATCCGCTCGTTGATTTCAGATGCCGCTCGTGAGCTTGGTCTGTCCACAAAATCAATGCCCTCCGGCGCCGGTCACGATGCACAGGACATGGCGCGGCTTGGTCCAGTGGGAATGATCTTCATTCCGAGCGTCGGCGGTATCAGCCACTCGCCCCACGAATTCTCCCACCCCGCAGACATCGCCAACGGCGCCAACGTCCTGCTGCACACACTCCTGAGGCTCGATCGGTCGTGAGTGCCTCGCCTCAGAACCAATTCCGCATGTTATACTCCAGAGCTCGGAGATTTATATGTTTCAGACGCTTCCATTGCCGCCACCAGGTTTTGACGCTCTCACTGTCGAAGAACAGATCGACTACGTTCAATCTCTCTGGGACCACATTGCAGCTCACCCTGAACAAGTTCCGGTCCCTGATTAGCATAAGCAAATACTTGCGGAGCGGCTAGCCTCCTACAAAACGAACCCAAGCGAGGGCAAAGAATGGGGAGAATTTGAAGAAGAGATCACGCAGGAGCTGAAACGCCGATCTGACTAAGCAACGAACCGACACACCTTCGTCCGCCCGGAGGCGCAATAAATACAAGAAAAGCTATGCCTGTTATCTCAATGTTCTACGGTATTATCGTGCTAATGTATTACTTTGATAATCGGCGGCATCAACAACCACATATTCACGTTCAGTATAGTGACGAAGAAGCCGTCATCTCCATTCCAGATGGCAATGTCATTGAAGGCTCGCTTCGAACTGCTAAATTAAAGCTGGTTCAGGCCTGGATCGAATTGCATCGAGATGAATTAATGGCAGATTGGACGTTAGCAGTGAATGGTCAATCTGTGTTTAAGATTGACCCGCTTAGATAGAACCAATGATAAAAGTGACGGCTGTTAAAGCTAACGATGACTACACGCTGGATCTAAGATTTAGCGATGGTAGCGTCAAGCGATTCGATGTAAAGCCGTATTTAAAATACGAAGTATTTAGAGAATTAAAAGACCTCTCATACTTTAAGCAAGTGACGCTTGCTTTCGGAGCCGTTCAATGGCCTCACGAACAGGATATCGCTCCTGACACGCTCTTTCTGGAAGGCTCCACTGCACCGGTCGAAAATTCTTTCGTTGGCAATAACGAGGGATGAGGCTACGGACGTAAGTAATTCACTTTTTTAGACACTCCCTGCGCCGTGCTTTTACTAATTGCATGAGATGTTCGAGTTCGCCGAAACGCTCAAGCTCCGCCGCCTCCTCTTCCGTTAGTTCATCCGCGGCATTACGCTCAAGCAAATCACGCACACGTTGTTGCGTTTCCAGCGAAGGTCGGAAGGCCAAGACCTCGGCGGATGAGGCGCCACGCGCAAACAGATCGACGATTCCATCGTAAGTCTTCCGCTCTATCGGTAAACTGATAATATGCTGGTTGGACCGTTTTGTAAGAGATTCTCGTTTCATTATCTAAGTCCATCATCTTGACAGCTTCGCACCTCAATACAAAAAACCGGCCCGCAAAGAACGGGCCGATCTTCATCAAATACACTGGATTATCTTACTTACACTTGCTATACCCACAATCCCTGCAGAAGTCACAGCCGCTGGCGTGTTCGAGTTGGCCGTGGCATTCGGGGCAGATCCCGATCATGTTTGACATGATGGCGCCGGTGACGGGTTTTTGCTGATGATATTGCGCCTGTTTTTGACTAACAGCACGCGCGGAGTCGGGAAGATCCTGTACGCGGCGCACCGTAATCATAATGCACTCCGCGACCGCTTGCTCAGGTGAGGTCAATAAGCGTTCATTAAACCAAACGGCGTGTGTGCCAGTCACTTTGTTCAAACTGTAAGCAACTTCCGCGGCATCAAAACCACCACGCAGCATCTTCGACGCAAGCAAACCCACGCCGCCACTGATTGGACCAGTAGCAAAAACTTCCTGGATCATCTTGCCATCATGGTTCACGGTCACGTAGAGGTTTTGACCATCAAACGGAATCTGCCAGGTCGCGCCTCGCAATTCGCGTGGACGCTCGATGCGGATCGCAGTCACTGCCGGTACTTTAATCGCCTCAGAGTGTTCGCGCGCAATTGCTTCCTGACGCGCAGAGGCATCATCCGCGGCAGTTGCTTCCGCTGCACTCACGTCTCCAATCGGCTCGACGACCGCCTCCGGATTGCAGGCAATCTCACCTTTCGGCTCTTCCGCTTTCATCGAGTTGAGCACCTGATTGTCACGTGAACCATCGCGATAATAACTCACCGCTTTGCAACCAAGCTGACGAGCCAGACGATAAAGCGCGTCCACCGATTCCACCGTGTCGTTAACCGCGCCGTTGCACGTCTTCGACACACTGTTATCGACGTTGCGCTGAGCAGCCGCGAGCACATGAACGTGCTGCTCAGCGCTTATGTTCATCGCCGAGATAAAATGCGACGGCAGCTCGTGTTCGTGTTCGACGACGTAAGTTGCAGCCGCATCTATCGATTCCTGATCACATTGGTCCACGTCAATGCCAAGCGCTTGCGCCGCAAGCGTGTGTACATAAGTGCGCGTGCCCAGCGTGTCTTTGCGAACATAGGCCCACGAGAAATTTGGCTCGATCCCGGAAGATGTTTCCGCAACCAGCGAGATCGTACCGGTCGGCGCGATCGTAGTCACTTCATAATTGCGCGGAGTCAAGGGAGTGTCTTTCGGAATTCCGATCTGGTTGTACAGAAAATCCGTGTAGGCTTCGCGATTGGGCTCAAACTCCGGAAACGCACCTTTCTCTGCACCAAGACGATTGCTTTCCATCCAGGCCTCTCGTCGAACGAAGCCCATAACTTCGTCCATTAGGTCGATCGACGCCGGAGAGCCATACATGATCTTCAGGTTAAGACAGAGATCAGCAAATCCCATGATGCCCAGGCCAACTGGTCTGGTGCGATGGACCACGTCGTTGATCTCCGGCAATGGCCACGCACACGTATCGATCACGTTGTCGAGAAACCGTGTACACAGATGCGTTACTTCGCGCAGCCGATCCCAATCGACTCGCTTTTGCGGATCGTAAAACTTGGCGAGGTCGATTGAACCCAGGTTGCATGAATTCGAGAAGTGCAGAAACTGTTCGCCGCATGGATTGCATGAATAGATCTGACCCATCGACTTCATCATGTGGTTATGGCGATTCACTTCGTCAATGAACGCGATACCAGGTTCGGCATACTTGTGCGCACTCGCAATGATCCGGTCCCAAACATCGGGAGCAAAGATCATTCCCGGTCGCGGCGCTTCTTCAATCGTGCAAGCCGAAAGATCTGCGTCGAGGAACGCCTTGCGATCGCAAAACGTCACAGTCGATCCATCCGCACGTCGATACACAACATAGTCGCCATCGCGAACGGGATCGTAAATCGACTCATTCCAGGGCTCGCCGTTGAACTCCAACTGAAACCATTCATTGTTATCGACAGCTTTCAAAAACTTATCAGTAACGTTGACTGAGATATTGAAGTTAGTCAGCGAGTGCTGATCGTTTTTAGCGTGGATGAAACGAAGCACGTCCGGATGAGTAACGCGCATCATGCCCATGTTTGCGCCGCGCCGCACGCCACCTTGCTTCACTACATCAGTCACTTGATTGACGATGTTCATGAAAGACACTGGACCAGACGCAACACCCATTGCCGAACTCACCGAGGCGCCATGCGGTCGCAGGAATTCATAAGTCATGCCGGTACCGCCGCCAGTCTGATGGATTGTGGCCGCCGCCTTGGCATGATCCATTATTCCCTGAAGAGAGTCGGGAACGTCCAAAACAAAACACGCTGCAAGTTGTCCGTTTGCTTTGCCGGCGTTGACCAGACACGGCGTGTTTGGAATGAACTCGCGAGCGAGCATCACCTCGGTCATCGCGGCGAAAAATTTGTCGCGTTTCTCGCCGGTTTCCGCGGCGGAAACGTGCCCAACGACGCGACGTACGATGTCAGCCCACTCTTCGAGCGGACGCCCCTTCAAATCCTTTAGTGAATAACGCTTACTAACAACTTTTCTGGCATTGATCCCAAGCTGCTGCGATCTGCGATGCGGGGAAACGGCGCTTTTATTTCCGACTTTGGAACCGATGGCTGCGCTCATTATCTCTGCCTTTCGAGAAGAGTTGTCCCTGGGCGTATGCTACGCACAGGTTTATTTTAGATGTCTTTTGAATGCTGCGGGTGGTTCTAATTATACAATCAGCAGCGGGCCGGAATATACGCCTTTAAAGCGGGGGTGTCAACCATATATTGTGGCCGTAACGTTTTAAGAGCCCATAGAGTGTATTTTGCCGCGGATTACGCGGATAAACGCGGATTTATTTGCCGGTACCTGTATTAGAGAGCAGAAGCTCGTAATTTCCGATCTCGCGGTTGTGACTATCGAGCGCCGCGAACGTGTCTGACGTCTCTTCGAGCATCTGCTTGGTCATAGCGATCGAGTCGCTGAGTTGCTCGAAATCCAATGACGAAACACGTTCCGGCGTCGGCAGTGTAACCACCTGATCGTTGACGAGTCCGAAGAAGTTTTCGATCGACTGTAACTGACCTTCAACCAACTTCACCGAACGCTCGATCTCGTTAAAAGCAGCAATGCGACGCTTGAGTATCTCAACGTTCGCCCGCTGGATGCGTCTCTCGCGATCGTCCTTCGCCGCTTCAACTGCTCGCTCAGCCTGGACCAACTGGTTCTGCACAGCCTGACGATTGATCGAGCGCAAGTGATGTTTGCGACGACGATACACGTCGAGTAGATCGACAAAGTCTTCCCAGCGTTGATCGAGACTCTGAATGTTGTGAGGAATCTGTTTAGTACCAGTGAATTTTTTGTAGTTCGAATAGATCTGATTTTTCATCCAGCGCAAGTACTCGACTGCTTCACGCTCGCGCGGATCGAACAACTTGATCTGAGCTTCACGCTGCTGGTCGCGCAGTTTCAATAAACGCTGCTTCTCGCGTCGATCCACGAGACGACGATAAATCGAACTTGCAGGTACAGTAGCGAGGTAAAGTGTTTCAGTAGCTAAGGCAGCGACCAAAGGAGTAACGTCCTGGACGTACGCAGCAGCGACTGCGAAGCCAGCCATGCCCCAGAAATTAATGGGTTCCTTGAAAGCCTCTTTCAGATACTTCAGATCGATCTTCGGCAATTCCATAGCAACTTAGGGAACACAGATTACACGGATTACTCAGTTAGCCTTTCCGCCCGTTCCGTTCTGACCACCGGTGGTTTCACCTTCAGCAGGAAGAGCCTGTGGACTCGCAGCGCCCGCAGCCGGACCTAATAAGCCCATGTCCCGCTTGTATGCAAGGAGCTTGTCTGCCAACTGCATGTCCAGAGCCTCACGCTCGATTTCCTGCATCTGCGTATCGACCGAGGCAGAGCCCAACTGCATCTTTGCTTCGGCCGCTGCCGCACGCCGGTCGATCTTGTCGCGCATCTCGTTAAACGTCGATGCGTCGTCGCCGAGCTGAAATGATTCCATCGTCTGCGCAAGCTGTTCTTGAAGTTTTGCTTGCTTCGACTGGTTTATCAACTGCATCGCCTCGGCAGTGCGGCGTTGCATCTGAAGCACGTAATTGTCGCGCGCTTTAAGTGCCTGTTTCGATGCCAGGTTCGCGTGCTCAAGTTGCTGAGAGGTCTTCTGAAGGTCGAGTTGCGCCTGTTGCAACTGGCCGATGTATGCAGTCGCGATATCGTCGCGCCCCATCTTTACCGACGCTCGAATCTTGGAGTCGAGATCGACTACTTGTGTTTCCAGACGCTCTTTGTTTTTGGCGAGCAGCTTCTCGGTCGCCATCACCTGCGCGACGGAATTATTCAACTCCGGCACGCGGTCGCGCATATCGCGGATGGTCTGCTGAAGAATGAGTTCCGGGTCTTCAGTCTTTTCGATTATCCCTCCAAAGAGGGCGCGCATTGAGCGCTTCATTCTTGTCCAAAGTCCCATTTCCGCTCATCCTCCGAAAGCGAAGTAATCGATCTGGGCAAATCTCACACTTTGAGGCTCAACTTCAGCCATTGGCGACGCTCTGATGTACGACCCATACGTTCAGGCGGTTTCAACTCGGGTGAAACTGTCTTGAAGTATAACAGCACTATTAAAAGGCTTCCATCATTGGGCGCGGACGTCCGATGTCGCGGCGGAACTGCATTCCCGGCCAATGAATCTTTTTGAGCGATTGATAACAAAGATCGAGAGAGGTAGTGAGGTCCTCAGCGGCTGCCGTGACGCCTAAGACTCTCCCACCAGTGGCTGTAAACCTGCCGTTCTCGTCGCGCGAAGTGCCGGCATGAAAAACCTGAACAGAATCATGGGCAATGTCATCCAATCCCTCGACGACAGCGCCCGTTTCGTATTTGCCGGGATAACCGTTGTTAGCTGCGACGACGCAGGCCGAAGCACCGCCAGACCAGTTAACATCCAAACTGCCAAGTGTCTCGTTCTGAATCGAGTCAAAAATAGAGAGCAAGTCTGTTTTCAGACGAACGAGGATCGCCTGCGTTTCAGGATCGCCAAAGCGTACGTTGTATTCAAGCAACTTTGGTCCATCCTGCGTCAACATGAGACCCAGAAAGAGCACGCCTTTGAAAGCAAAACCTTCCTCACGTGCGCCCGCCAAAGTTGGTTCTACAATCTCTCGAACTACTCGTTCCTGCAGACTCTTTTCCAACACTGACACGTCGGTGACGGTGCCCATGCCGCCTGTGTTAGGACCAATATCATTCTCGCCGATTCGTTTGTGATCGCGTGCGGCGGGCATCAAGGTGTAGTCACGACCGTCAGCAAAAAGCAATAGCGAAGCTTCACTACCGGTCAAGGCTTCTTCGATTACGACGCGGGTCGCAGCCTCGCTTCCAGCGACACGATGGACCATGAGATCTTCGATCGCGGTTTCAGCCTCCAGTCGATTTGCTGCGACGACAACTCCCTTTCCTGCCGCCAAACCGTCTGCCTTTATCACCACAGGTGACTCCGCAGAGCCACTTCGCAAGTGCTCGAAAGCTTGTTCGGGCGACTCAGCAACGCGATACGCAGCAGTCGGTATGCCGTGACGGCTCATGAAATCCTTTGCGAAGATCTTGCTACCCTCGAGCCTTGACGCCGCCCCCGTGGGACCAACAATCCGCAGTCCTCTGGCCATGAAAACGTCCACGATGCCGTCTACTAGCGGCGCCTCGGGTCCGACAAACGTCAGATCAATATTTTCAACTTCGACAAACTCGGCAAGACGCGCGTGGTCGTTTACCGGCACATTTGCAGTTCGCGCTATCTGAGCGATACCTGCATTCCCGGGAATACAAAAGACTTCCACAGGCTCACGGGAAGTGTTTCGAATGGTCCAGACTATGGCATGCTCCCGTCCTCCGGAGCCGATTACTAGTACTCTTCTCATTGTTTTGCGCGCCTCCTTGGAGTGCGGCGGCTTGCCGCCGCTTTCGCCTCGATCTCGGCCCATCGATAACAAAGCTGCGGCAAGCCGCCGCACTCCAAGGAGGCACCCACTATTATCGCTGTGATAGTGTTTTTACCTTGACACATTTTCGACATAGTTATATACAAATTGACCACACCGCAGCCGTTTGCCGGCTGGAACATTACCTCAGTGGTTAACTAACCAAGAGCGGCTTGTATTTTACGCATTATTCGTTAACAACCCGCCAGGCATTATTTAGTTAAACGGACCCAAGGGAGTCGATCATGGCACAGACCGAAGCCGCCCACGCATTGGAAACAAGTTTCGAAACGCAATATCAGGATCGCGCTATCAGGTGCGTAGACTGTAACGAGAACTTTATCTGGACCGCGGGCGAGCAGGTATTCTTTCACGATAAGGGCCTAAAAAACGAACCGAAGAGGTGCAAGCCCTGCAAGCAGGCCAAGAATGAACGATTGGCCGCTATCGCAGCAGCGCAGTCTTCCGGAGTGCGGCAACGCATCGAAGTCTCGGTACAGTGCGCACAGTGCGGACAACAGACCACAGTTCCGTTTTATCCGTCGCAGGGACGTCCGGTCTACTGTCGTTCATGCTTTCTTGCCGGAAAAACTGCGACCGCCGAGATATCCCAACTCTAGCGACAAGCATAGACTCACCCGCCAACGTGTACGATCGGACGTCGGTTCGGCTCTTTTTCTGCCTTACGTAGCACTTCATGCGTGACCGGAGCTGTGTCGCCCTCGCCAAACGCAATGTACTTCAACAAGTAAGAGATCGGATTCCCCTCGCTCCAACCGAAATAGACGTGCGGCAGCTTTCCCATTTCGTCGCGCAGGTAAAGCAGAAAAGCCGCGATGGCATTTGGCACTGCGGGCGATTCCGTGCGCAGGATTCGGTAACTGTCGACCGTCTCGCCGCGAACACACAACGTGCCGGAAAACTCCGACGCATCACCTGGCGTGACTTCGAAAAACAAAATCGGTTCACCAGTCGGAATGTGATTGCTGTTGCGCTTCTCGTGTTCTTTGGTTGCGTACTCGTCTGCGTCGCCTTTGTCTTTCCGATTAGTGATGATGCGAATGGTTCCCTTCGCCGCGTCTTTGATGAACTGCCGCGCCTGGTCGTCCAGTTCGATTCGTTCGACGCGCAACTCAGTTGAGCGCCAAACTCTCGAGAAGAGCGAAGCAAGGATGATCGTCAAAATAAAGAACGAAGCGATCTTGATTCCTTCCGGCCGCTCGTGAATGTTTTGTATCGTCGTGTAAACGAAGATCAGCGCAATGAGCAGGTAGGCATACCAGTTCGCCTGTTTTTTGCGTGCAGCAAGCGTTACAGCGATTGCAGCGGACGTCATTAAAACGAGTACGCCAGTCGCGTAAGCTCCGCCCTGCTGGTCCACGTCGGCGTTAAAAATAAAAGTGACAGCAAAAGCTATCATAGTGATGACGATAACCAGAGGACGCGCAGCTCTGGCCCACTCGGGAGCCATGCCATATCGCGGCAGATAACGCGGTACGATACTTAGCAGACCAGCCATCGCTGAGGCGCCCGCGAACCAAAGGATGGTAATCGTGCTGAGGTCGTAAAGGGTGCCAAAGGTATTTCCAAAGAACTGATGGGCCAGGTAAGCGATGGCGCGACCATTGGCCTCTCCGCCTTCGGCAAACTTTTCACCAGGAATAAGAATTGAGGTTACGAAGCTGCTGCTGATCAACATAACGCTCATGATCAGGGCCGCTGAGCGCAGCAACTTTTTTGCGTTGCGAATACGTCCACGCAGCAATTGTCGGGCTTTAGGTCCTTCATGTAGACCTGTGCGCGTCGATTGAATGTCCGCCCAGTCACCGTCGGTCAGATCGGCCTCGCCTTTCACGAGCGGCATCACCGCCACGCCCGTTTCAAAACCCGAAAGACCGAGCGCCAATTTTGGAAACAACATCAAAGCGACCCCTACGACCAGCCATGTGTTTCCGTTGACCTGCGGGTGGTGTAGCACCGCCTGCTTCCAGTCGGGAAAATAATGTGGATGCGTAACAAGCTGGTACAAACCAAACGTGATCACGATTGCATTCAGCAGCAAATAAACACCAACGAGCCCGACAGCAATACCGATCGCTTCCTTAAAACCACGCAGAAAAATGATCGCGAGGATCGCAATTAGCGCCAGGGTCACACCAATCTGATGTTTCAATATTGCGGGAGTGAACGGATTTTGAATGACGTGAGCGGTGGCGTCGGCGGCGGAAAGCGTGATCGTGATGATGAAATCGGTAGCTACGAATCCAAGCAATACGAGTACGAAGAGCTTGCCCTTCCAGCGCGAAAGCAGATGCTCCAGCATCGAGATTGAACCTTCGCCGTGCGGACTCTCTTCAGCGACACGGTTGTAGATCGGTAGTGCGCCCAAAAGTGTAAGCAGGACCAGAATGAAAGTAGCGATTGGAGAAAGCGCTTGTGCGGCAAGGAACGCGATGCCGGGTTGATAGCCAAGAGTCGAAAAATAGTCGACGCCTGTCAGACACATCACCTGCCACCAGGGATGTTGTTTGTGAGGAGTCGCGTGAGGTTCGTCTTTCGGTGCAGAACCTTTGAATAACCAGAGCTTGAAACGTCTTCCCGCAGTTCTTCGAGTGAAACGATTGAGCATTCCTGCCCTTCCCTTAGCCTACGAGGTTAGCTGGCGGGCTCGAACTGGAAGTGTTCGTCGTGAGCAAACATGCTCGACGATTAGCCCCTTGTTTCGTCCGGCGAAACATTGGTTCCCCCGCGTTGCGACGCAACTTCGGCAGGCATTTGATTTCAACAGTTGCGATGTTACTCCCGACCCCAGATTGGACGCAATAAGCTTTGTTCAACCACCGGCACGCGGAACTGACGACAAAAAAAGCGGGCGGGGGCCTCCCACAGCCCCCACCCTAAGGCCACGTGTCCTCACCCCACGCGACCACTTCGTCCACCGGGGAGGTGAACGCATGCGGATTATGCAATAGTCCGTCTAAAGTTTCAACCTACTCTTTGTTTTTGACGGCAATCACAACATGCATGCCAGCGAGTGTAAAGTGCGCAAAAACTTATGGCTTACATAAGGAACTTCAATCGACCCTGAGGAAAGCAAGCATGGTCCAACAGGGCAGTTTGTCGCGTCACCTTTCCTTACTTGCAATACCTGCTGCATCGGGCGACTGGGCCACCTCTGGACCTTTTGCACCACCATGGGCCAGGTCCGCAAACGCGACAATCATCAGCAGCACGGTCACCCCTAACGTACAAAGAATATAGAGAATGGCAGTCTTTTCCAGGTAGATAAGGGTGATTACCAGGACGGCCAGACCTAGCGCCCAAAGGGACGTCATGAGTTTGCGACGCCGGCGATCGCCGGCCAATGTTCTTCGGTTCATTCGAGTAGCTCTAAATTAAACTCAGTAGATTATTCGACTCGGCAAGTAAGTTCCAGTCGAACTGATCGCACTTGTCACTCCTCCGGTAAGAGCACCCATTAAGGTCGATCCAATGCGACTGGATGAGAACATGCCCGCTTCTGTAACTTCGATCACATCGTATGGCTGCAACAGGAAGTCGGGTTTTTGATTTTTCTTGATGGCAGCCACGTCGACGTGGATCACTTCCTGATTCGCCGATCCCGGAACTTGACGATATATCCTCACGTCATTCAACTTCGCTTCTTTTCGCGCGCCGCCCACCATCGCTAGCGCGCGGCTGAGCATAAGCTGCTCGCGAAGATAAATTCCGCCGGGCGACAATACGGCGCCGGTTATGTAAACCGGTTCCGCTTCCGTCACCAGCACGTAGTCTCCTGGGCGAATAACAGGATTGGCCTCGGGTTTTCCGGTGCGCAGGTCTGCGATCTTCACAACTTTGAGCGGAATCCTCGTCCCATCTATTGGCGCAGCCTCCGCCTCTTCTCCCGGTTCGGGACACATCAGGGGTTCGGTGTGAAGAATTTGAATCGTGCCCGAGGCGCGTTCAGTGAATCCGCCTGACACGGCCATTAGCTCATTCAAACGCACCTTTCGTTTCATCTCGTAACGAGAAGGCACGCGAACGGCGCCAAACACTGTTGCCGGTTGCCTGCTGAGTCGTTCAGCGATCCGCACACTGACTTGTGGGTTGTTGACGAATTTCGCGTAGGCGTCCCGGATGTCCTTTTGTACTTCCTTGTCGCTGCGGCATTTTGCGCGAATCGGCTGCTCCAGAAACGGCAATGAACTTAGATTACCGTCGCTGTCGACTTGCGCCTGAGTGCTCAGCTCAGGTTGTCCAAACACCCTGATATCGAGCACATCGCCGGGACCAAGTAAATAGATTTTGCTTCCCTGGATGTCCAGCGAAGATGATTGTGGTTGGCCGCTGCTGGGCGCAGGAGTTTGCTGCTGTGGCTGCTCCTGTTGCGGAGGCTCCTGCGCGTGAACCACGCCAACGAACATGCATGCGAGCGCAATCACCCACACCGAATATTGCTTAACCTTCATTACACCACCTCAAATACAGATTAACATCCTGGGCGAGTCATTACGGTATCGGACGCGCCAAAGTATTCCGTAGTCCGCCCGAAAGTCCGCCAACTAGTAGATCCAACCAACCTCTGCCGGAAAAAATACCATTCTCCGACACGTCGATCACGTCGTAAGGTTGGAGAAAAACGTCGGGTTTCTGGTTCTTTTTAATTGCCGCGTAGTCTACCTTGATAATTTCCTGCTCATACGATCCGGGCCGCTGGCGGTAGATTCGAATCTCCGAGAGCTTTGCTTCTTTGCGCGTGCCGCCAACCATTCCCAGCGCACGGCTGAGTGTGAGTCCATCTCGCAGCAGAATACCGCCCGAAGAGACGACGCTGCCAGTAATGTAAACCGGTTCGGCTTCAGTCACCAAAACGAGATCGCCGGATCGTATGACTGGGTTAGCTAAACCCTTTTGCAGATCGGCGATTTTGACTACCTGGAAAGGTATCGCAGCGGGATTCAACGGCAGGGCTTCGACCTCGTCACCAGCGTCAGGACACAGCACCGGCTCGGTATGAAGTATTTGGATCGTACCGGCCGCTTTTTCAGTGAAGCCTCCCGAAGCAGCAATCAGTTCGTTCAATCGTACCTTCTTTTGCAACGTCACTTTTCCGCCCTGACGAACCGCACCGAAGACTGAAGCGGGCTGACGGCTGTTGCGCTCGAGCACGCGCACACTTATTTGTGGATCTTTGATAAGACGAGTGTAAGCAGCGATAACGTCTTTTTGAACTTCTCGTTCGGTGCGGCACTTTGCCGGAATCGGATCGAGGAATGGCAACGAGCTGAGGTTGCCATCGCCATCAACCTGAGGATTCGAATTGAGATCCGGTTGGCCGAAAATCTTGATCTCGAGGACGTCGCCTGGTCCAAGTAGATACGGCTGCGCAGCTTGACTCGGTTTTGCAGCCGGCGATGACGGCTGGACCTTTGGAGTTGAGCTCTTCCCCTGCTGCGCGTGAGCGGCGCACGCCAACAAGCAAACCATGATCGCCAGGCCGGAGGATCGCTGAATGTTCATAGTCAGAGTCAGTCTGTTAAAAAGCAAGTTGCATAATTGCACAAAACCCAATGGATGCCAACCACGGGCACTAACCATCGGCAGCGGCAGACAACCGACCTTTCAGCTTCGCAATTTCCGCTTGGATCTTCTCAGTGCCTGCTGCCCGCACTTCTTCTTTGACTACATCCTGATTGAGATAGAACAACGCATCTTTATAACGATCGATTGCGCGCCGGTAATGCCCTTTGAAAGCCGATCGCTCCGCCAGTTCAACCCAATGGGCCACTTTTACCGATGCTATAAATTCGCCAATCGCAACTCGCGACTCGTTGAGTTCCAGTTCGTCGGGATAAATTCTTAATGCCGAGTCGAGGCAGTTAAGCGCGCGCGTTGCAGTTTCGATCTTGTCGAACGTGCGCGCGCGTTGTTGCGCCTCGTGCGTTAGAGCACGCGATTGTCCTTTGGCCCAAGTCAGCAGATGGTGCCGGTGTAGCGCGCGAACACGTTCCTGGCCTGCTCGAATCGCTATTCCTTTATCAGTAGCAAAACTGCCTGAGCGAATCGTTTCATCAGTGCTCGAAAGATAGTCGTGACATAGTTGTGCGACGTCGAGATGTGCTTCGGGAAGTGAGCCAGGCCGATCGGCAGCCACCGATTGTTTTTGAATGGTCCGCAGCGCGGCGGAATGTAGTGAGGACGAGAACCCTTTCTTCTGACTGCGTCCACTAGTGCGAGAACGACTTGTAGGCCTTTCCTGAATTCCGTTCTCGAGCAGATAACGCGTCCAGGCGCGCCGCATCACAACTTCACGAGCTGACAGCGCGACCAGCAACACCACGCTCGCCGCGAGGCCGGCCGGCAGCCACGGAGCCTCGTCTCCGCCGCTGACCAAAATCCACCAAAGGCCGAAGAACAAACCGGCAGCGATGATGATCGCCACCATCAGGTATCCGGCGCTCGAAGGCATTCGACCGCGGGCCGCACGGGCGTGGAGGTCAGCAGAAGCACGCGAATGCGATCGTGGGCTTCTGGGGAAAAACTGATCCGCTGAGTTGTTTCCCAACTAAATCGCCTCCAAGCTGACTGTCGGGGGATGACCTTACCAGGTCCTCGGAGTAATAATAGTCGGCTTTTTGTGATCGTACTGTCAATATAGAACGCCTCTTTGGAGTGCAGCGGCCTGGCGCCGCTTTGTCATCGATCGCATCTGATCGAGACCAAGCGGCGCCAGGCCGCCGCACTCCAAAGAAACGCTCGAAAGGAACAGAGAAGATGAACGAGAAACAATTCACGGGCAAGGTGGCTTTCGTGACTGGCGCCACGTCAGGAATCGGACAAGCATGCGCGATCGCCTTCGCGAACGCCGGCGCGAAGGTCGTGTGCGTCGGTCGAAAGGAAGCTGCACTGAAAGATCTCGAACAAAGAATTCGTGAGATTGGCGGCGAAGCATTGGCTATCAAAGCAGATTTGTCTTCAGTGCAGGAAGCCGAGCGGGCGATTCAAGAAGCTATTAAGACTTTTGGCGGCATCGATGTGTTAGTCAATGCTGCTGGACATATCAGCAACGGAACCATCGAGAACACTTCGCTCGAGGCCTGGGACGATATGATGAACGTCAACGTGCGGGGTGTGTTTCAGTTGATGCAAATGGCAGTACCGAGCCTGATCGAGCGACGCGGCAATATCGTCAACGTTTCGAGTGTCACCGGACTTCGCGCCTTTCCGGGTGTGCTAGCTTACTGCGTCTCGAAAGCTGCGTTGGACCAGTTAACTCGATGTGCTTCACTCGAGCTCGCGGCGAAGGGCGTCCGCGTGAACGCGGTGAATCCAGGTGTCGTCGTCACGCAAATTCATAAGCGCGGCGGGATGAACGATGAAGCGTACGCAGCGTTTCTCGAACATTCAAAACAAACACATCCGTTGGGACGCACCGGGCGACCCGAAGAGATCGCCGACCTGGTGCTTTTTCTCGCATCGGACCAAGCATCGTGGATTACCGGCGCGACGTATTCGATCGACGGCGGCCGCGCCCAAACCTGCGCGCGTTAACGCCAAACATTTGTGCTCTTTGTCCGTTTTTGTGGCTATACTCCCGCTATGAATCAGGCGCCCACCATCGTCATCCGCACGCCGCCACGAATCAGCGCGATACGACTCGCACTCGCCGCGGTCGCAATACTCGTAGCTCTGATCTTCGGACTGCTGGTCCTGCTCGTAATCGGCATCGAAACTGGACCGGTCGCACTCATGCTCGGTTTTATCGCGGCAACGATTCCGGTTCCACTCTACATCGTGCTGGTCCTTTGGATCGATCGGTACGAATCAGAACCACTTTGGATGTTGGCGACAGCGTTCGGCTGGGGCGCTCTCGTTGCTACATTCTTCGCGTTCCTCTTGAACACAACGAGCGAAGGAATTGTTGGCGCATTAACAAACGCACAAGCGGGTCAAGCCTTTGCGGCAGTCATCTCCGCTCCGATCGTCGAGGAAACCGGCAAGGCAATCATTCTCTTCATCTTTTTCTTTTGGAAGAAAGACGAGTTTGACGGAGTGGTCGACGGTATTGTTTACGCCTCGATGTCGGCGCTAGGCTTCGCGATGACGGAGAACATTCTGTACTACGGCAAAGCTGCAGCGATGGGCGGTGGCGGTGCGTTAACGTTGACTCTGATCATCCGTGGATTCTTCGCGCCGTTCTCTCATCCGCTATTCACGAGTTTAACCGGAATCGGATTGGGCCTCGCCAGACAGTCAAACAATATCGCAATAAAACTCTTGACCCCGATCGTCGGCTTCTTAATGGCCATCTTCATGCACAGCATCTGGAACGGTTCGGCTGTGTTTGGTGGTGGTGGTGCTTTCATACTCACTTACATCATCGTAATGGTGCCCGCTTTCCTCATCATGCTCGTTATCATCTCGCTTGCGCTGCGTCGTGAAGGACAAGTAGTACGACAATTTCTGGTCGTTGATCTCGAACGCGGACTTATAACTCAGGAAGAATACCGGCAACTCGGTTCGATCATTGGGCGGATGGGCTCGTCGTTCAATGCTCTCTCGCGCAGTGGTGTAAGGGGCTGGCGTGCACGCATGCGCTTCAATCAACTGGCAAGTGAATTAGCCTTTCATCGTAATCGCGTTTCTCGGGGCGTGTATTCAGCAAAACAGGACGTGCAGGCACAGGAGGCCGCGTATTTGTACGCGTTGCAGAACCTGATTAATGAGCTCAGGCGCGGCTAGTGAATTGAGATTTTTCATCCGCAGATTACGCAGATTCTATTAATCAATCTGTGTAATCTGTGGATGGATTAGCTTATACTGCAGATTGCAACAGAGCTGAAAGCTCGTGAAAATCCGACTTCTACCCAGCACCTTTGACGATAAGGGCGTGGCGACCCTGGAGCAACGCTTGACCTGCTTTTTAATCGACGACTGCGTGGCGGTTGATGCCGGCAGTATCGCCATTGCTCTGACCAACGAGCAACGAGCTAAAGTCAAAGACATTATCGTCACTCATCCTCACATGGACCACATTGCGAGTCTGCCGATCTTCGTCGACGATCTTTATCCAACACTGAAAGAACCGCTGCGCATACACGCGACGCCCGAAGTGATTGGCCTGCTCGAGCGTGACGTTTTTAATTGGAACGTCTATCCACGCTTTTCTGATCTTAAGAATAATTATGGACCAGTGATGGAATACGTTCCGATGCCGGTTGGCAGTCCTTTCACAGTGGCCCATCTGAAGGTCGTAGCAGTGCCAGTGAATCACATCGTGCCGACAGTTGGACTGGTGGTCTCAGACGGACAGAGAAGCGTCGCATTTAGTTCCGATACTGCAGAGACTGAAGAGTTCTGGAAGATCGTGAATGAGATGAAGGGACTCGATGCTTTACTGATCGAAACCTCGTTTCCGAATCGGATGGCGAAGCTCGCGGAAGTATCGCGACACTTCACGCCCGCGTCGTTGGTCCATGAGTTGAAGAAACTCAACCACAATGGCATGGACATCATGGCGGTCCACCTCAAGCCAAGTTATCGCACCGAGATCATCAACGAACTCAACGCTCTGAACATTCCCAAATTGAGTGTGATGGAACCCGGGAAAGTCTATGAATGGTGAGCACAGTTAGGTTTCACAAGACTCACCTGCAGTCACAGTGACACTCCATAAGCTTCCGTAAATGCAGCCTGGGCATAGCTCCACGATGCATACGCATAACCTTTATCTCCCCAGCCTTTTCCCCAGCTGTTGCGGACAATAAAACTGGTGGTATTGTAGCCAACTAGTGCGACTGCGTGACCTCCGCGAGTCGTTTGCGGCTGATACATATCCAGTATACCGTTGGTATTCGTAGCCGAGTCCCAGGTAGCGTCGACATCGAGACGAACTAGTATCGGGCCCTTGGTAGCCAACCACGTTCGCCAGTTGCCTAAATTAATTCCGAGATTGAAGTAACTTGTAATCTTTAGTTTAGCGGCCAGGGCGTAAAACGTTTTCGCTGGATTGGGATAAAGTTGACCGGTCTTGAACGGAAGGACCGAGTCCAGAACCGCACCATACTTTCGTGCAATATCCAGTGCTGCTTTGAGACTGGTTCCGTCCTCTTCAATGAACGTGGTGGGCTGCGTTATAAATTCATCAGTTTCTTTTGCCGCCATCCATATGAAACGCGGCGACAATAGCTGATTATTGGGTAACCTGCTGGCCTGCACAAACATCCAACGCAATACCGAATCTGCAGTGGCCCAACCAACGCACGAACCCGTTGCACCCTGGTCGTTGATCTGCCACCACGACTGACGCAGATCTTTTGACGAAGGAATCGCAGCAGGTGCTGCGAGCACACCAGCTTCGCTCGCATTATCGAAACTCCAGTCGTTCTCAACTTTCTTGGAAGGAAGTACGTTGAGAATCCTTCGTGTACTGGCCTTTGATGACGCGGCCGTAGTGGAGGGCTTTTTCTTCGATTGGGATGTCGAACGAGTTTTTGTGGTGGTCGTTTTCTTTGTAGGCATTTTTTCCTCCGTAAGCAGGCAGATAGATAGAGAGTTTTGGATGTGTGTTCACTGCAGGCTCTTTCGTCCCGTCAGCAGCTTTCAAATGTATATGTAATTCGTGAGCGTTTTCGTTTCCTAAGATTTGCTTGCCGCATTGAATTAAGCGTGATATGGTGCGCGCCAGTTCCTCTCAACCTCTTCTCAAAGGAGATCACATCATGGCAAACGTCGTTGGCACATGGTCCCTGACTACGGATTGGGGATGCGACGGCAGTATTACCGGTTCCTTCAATCAAACCTTCAATTCGGACGGTACGTGGAGTTCAAGTCCTTTCACCCACAGTGGAAGGTGGTATCAGGTCGAAGGAATGGTTGTATGGACTTTCAATGACACTCCGAATCTTGTGTACGCGGCCAACCTTTCAGGAAGTTGGATGGCCGGTGTCCAAGGCTACGAACAGTCAGGAGGCATTAAAGGCTGCTTCGGTGGCAGTAGATCCGGAGTAGCGGCCGCCAAGGCTCCCTCGAAAGCCGCTGCGAAGACTGCGAAAGCTGACCCAGCACTTGGTCCTCAAAAGAAGTAAACTTAACTGAGGACATTCTCTGAAGCTTAGGTTAGCGGACGCTTTGTGCGGACAAGATAAGACGCATTCGCCGCCTCGGGGTGAAGTGTGCTGTCAAGCAACTGGCCGATCAAACTGAATCGGTTCAAACTCCTTCTCAGCGTGTTGGCCATCTGCGCCGTGCAGTGAAACACGTCCATTCGGGAGTAACTCTTTAACGAGAAATGTACGCTCAGTGCTGTCGCGTCCCGGCATCAACTCGGCCCTGAACGTCACCGGCATGCCCGGTCGCGCCCAAACATCGCCAAGCTTTTTCGTCGACTGCACGTTTCGTTTCTTCCAATAAGCACCGACAGCGCCGAGAGCTCCGGCGCCAACAGCGAGACCGCCAAGAAGCCATCTCGTGCGTTTTTTCATTACATGTTGCCTATTCGCAAAGCGGATCGAGCCGAGCGGTAATCGTTGGCAGCCCACTCAATGCGCGTTCGGCGTTAAGTGGCGTGTAGCTGGTCCACTCGGGCGGCACATTGTTCTCTGCGAAGATGGCCTCCACCGGACATTCAGGAACACATGCGTCGCAATCGATACACGTTTCGGGATTGATCACCAGCATGTCGTCGTCGAGATGAAACGCCTCAACAGGACAAACAAGCGCACAATCGGTGTAGCGACAGTTAACGCACGGCTCAGCCACGGTGTAGGTCATTTGAACTTTAACTCCCTGGAACAAGATAAGGATTTCTGAGAAAAACCTGCACCCGAATCTTAACCAGAAACGCCGGGAAGACACAACGACCGATAAGACGCACCGAGCTTAGTCCGTGGCTGGTCTTACATGTGGCTCAGAGCGTATTCTCTCGTTCGTGCTGCTCAGGCTTCTGTCAGTCGGGTTCGCTGGATTCATCGGTACGTTGTTGAGGTATTGGCTGTCGGGCGTCGTTGCTCGGCGCTACGGCGAGACATTCCCGTTCGGCACTTTAGTCGTCAATCTCGTAGGCTGCTTCGTTATCGGTTTTCTTTTTTACCTCTTTTACGAGCGTGCGCTTGCTGGTCCATCTTCAAGAACGACAATCTTCATCGGTCTGTTAGGCGGCTTCACCACCTTTTCGTCTTTTGGTTTACAAACGTTCACGCTCTTGAGAGACGGTGAACTGTTACTTGCTTTGGTGAACATTGCCGTTTCGAATGTGGCCGGCATAGCACTCGTTTGGGTTGGGTATAGTTTGGCAA
The DNA here is from genome assembly GCA_035248565.1 of Pyrinomonadaceae bacterium. GTDB lineage: Bacteria > Acidobacteriota > Blastocatellia > Pyrinomonadales > Pyrinomonadaceae > PSRF01. Next base: position 173,564 of record DATFHH010000024.1, read on the forward strand.
AGGTAATTGCATGACGATTCCGGAAGAAGGTTATTTGCTCAGAATCTTTGTCGGCGAGAGCGACAAAGTTGGACACAGGCCGCTTTACGAAGCGATCGTGTTGAAGGCGCGTGAAGCAGGACTTGCCGGCGCGACAGTGCTTCGCGGCGTCATGGGTTTCGGCAAAAACAGTATCCTCCACACGGCTAAGATCCTCCGCCTTTCGGAGGACCTGCCGATGGTAGTCGAGATCGTCGACAGCCTGGAAAAAGTCGAAGCGTTCTTACCGACTCTCGATGAGATGATCGCAGATGGTCTGGTCACTCTCGAAAAAGTCAAAGTGATTCACTACAAGGCGTCGCGATGATCCGAAACGCTCACTATCGCCAATCATCAATGAGATACACACCAGTTCGGTTGTATCCCGCCTCGTTTGGCCTGCTCATCACTACACCTTGCATATACGTGCGAAAACCTCGCGCCAGCATTTTTTGATAAGCTTCGTGACGCGCTGTATTAACTCCTCCCGTGAGACGCGACACACCCCGCGACAAAGCCAACTCCTCGCAGGCATCGAGCAAGCGGCTAAACTCCTGCTCCGCCATCTGTCCGGGACGCACTGCTGCAAATTTGATATAGCAGACGTCGCTTCCTGCTTCTGTTCCTGGTCCTACATGACAAACAGCCAACCCTTTAAGCTGGTTGTCGTCGGATAAGAGAACCGTGTCTCCCAGGTCTTGAGCAGCGACGGCGCGGATTTCATGCTGCACGTCCAGTCCTTCGTAAGTAGCGTCTGTCACTTCGCGGCATGCGCCTAAAATCGCCTCGTGCTCGTTTGCCGGTACTTCGGAAAACCTCGTCCAGTTGGTTCCGCGAGTTGTGCCCTCGACTGGTTTCGCCATCATTGCAGTCAGGAAGCGCGGCCAGAATCCGAATCTCTGATAGAGACCGACGTGCTTCTGACTATGAGGAAAAGTAAAAAGACCTGCGTGCTTTGTTCCCCACTTGTCGAAAAGCTGCATGACAGGTTCCATCAGACGCTTGCCTACACCTCGATCCCAGAAGTCCGGGCGGATAGTTAATGGACCGAAGAAACCCACGCTGCCCCAGTTTGTGGCAAAATTTGAACCGGCGAGTTCACCGTTAACTTCGGCTGCGAACGCTCGACTGGGATCGGCGTTCCATCGTGTTCGGACGTAGTTGGCGTCACCCATGAAAGTCATCGGGTCTGGCAGACCGATGAATGTGCCGAATGCCAGCCGCATAATCTTGTCGGCAGCGGGCAGGTCGCTTTCTTCGAGCGGACGCACAGTAATTTCCAGACTTGCTCTCTCTTCTGTTTTTGATTGCGGTTTCATGATTACTCCTTGATTATTTATTCTTAGCTAATATTTTCCATATACTTGTAATCGCCGCAATGCATAAACAAAGATGTAACACTTTTAGTGCTCGGGCGTTCGCCGTTCTTCTGGTGATCTCGTTTTATTCATCTTCGTCGGCGCAGACCACTTCCGCCTCTCCTACAACGTCACCCGCAACGGATGCAGGCCAGGATTCTCTGAAAGTGTTTATTGAAGAAGTTCGTATCCCTATAACGGCGAAGGATACAAATGGGCGTTTTGATCCGACCGTGGAACTTGATGATCTCATGTTGAGGGAAAACGGGATTGTACAACCTCTCAAGAGTGTGTACCGCGTGCCGGCCAGCGTACTGTTATTGCTCGACACCGGAGGAGAAGTGAATCTCGCGAAGAGTGTTCGCCTTACCCGAGCAGTAGCCACAACCCTCGTTTCCAATCTGCGGCCAGACGATCAAGTCGCAGTCATGCAAGTTAACAATCGAGTCGAATTGTTGCAGCCGTGGACGAGTACTCAATCATATGCCATCAAGTCATTCAACCAACTGCTGCCGGGAAAGCGCAGTGCGCTGCTATCAGGTCTGTTAGCCGCCATAGACCAGTTTAAAGAGATCGCTCCTGGTAACAAACACTTAGTGCTGATGTCGGATGGTATCGATCGAGGCGGTAAACAGCCTGACTTAAGCGAAGCTTTTAGATCTTTGGTCGCCGCAAACGTTACGGTCCATATCATCAGCTACGCCTCATTGGGAATGAAAGTGGCACAACCCAGCGCCACACGTCCGAGAGTAAAAAGCGCAGTGCCGAAAGAGTTGATCATTGCGTTGCCGCGCACTCAATTTAAGGAGGATGACACTCCTGATCTCAGAACCATGATGCTAAATAAAGGCGGAATGGTGCTCGATGTCGATATGTTGTTTCGACGCAAAGGGCTCAAGGCGGCACTCGTCGCACGTTCGAAGGAGTTCTCGGCGCTCACAGAAGAGACCGGCGGATACCTGTGGATGCCAGCATCGGCGGATGAGATGATTCAACAGGCTGAGGAAATCGCGCACGATGTGGATTCACAATACGTGATCACTTACAAACCTTTGCAGCCTTTAAATCCATCCATGCCTAATGAGTATCGGCTCATTGACGTCATCTCACGACGTGTCGGGTTAACAGTCCGAGCGCGACGCGGGTATGTCGCCAAGGTCTCTAGCGCATCAGAACACTGATGGCCCTTCCGTCACTGGAAGCCACAAAAAACACAGAAAGCACAATTTTTTCACTGAGAATTTCGGCTTATACTATTTGTCTCGTGCAGACGATACGTGCAAACTCGATCCGAACATTCGAATAGTTAGGGCCTTTTATGCAACGAACACTTCTGAAGTCCATCATGTTAGGTTTTTCGATCGTCGCTCTTTTTCTAATCTTCGACAATCGCAGCGAAGTAGTGCGCGCAACCAAACCGCAGTCGCCACAGGAGAAAACCGTCGAACAAGTCGAGAAAAACATCAAGGTTCTTACCGGCATGCCACAATCGCAACTAATTCCGGTAATGAATTTCTTTGCCGCTTCGATGGGACGGCGATGCAATTTCTGTCACGTCAACAATCAGGGTCAGTGGGACTATGCCTCAGACGCCAAGCCAGAGAAGACCACCGCACGTGAAATGGTTAAGCTGGTCATGGATATCAACAAGACGACCGAACGGCTTAAGCTGGATCCGGTATCTTGTTACACCTGCCATCGCGGTCGCACGTCTCCACAGTCAATCCCGGCGCTGCCGTTGCCTCTGCCCTCGCCACCGCCTAATGCCGGCGGAGCTGGTGGTCCAACCCCAGGCGCATCACCGCAGGCATCACCTAGCGCTACGCCTGCATTGCCTTCAGCAGACGACATCTTCAGCAAGTACGCCACAGCGCTCGGCGGCCAGGCTGCAATCGACAAGCTGAAATCCCGAACAGCGAAAGGCACGGTCACGCAAGCAAATGGAAATTCCTTTCAGTTCGAGCTGTTGCAAGCTGCGCCTGACAAGTTCTATTTATTGGTGACGACGCCGCAGGGGACGGTAGAACGCGGTTTCAACGGTCAAGTGGGTTGGGAAAAAACTGCCCGTGGAGTGAGAGAGATAAGCGGCGTCGAGTTGGTCAATTTCAAGGCGGCAAACGGTCTGTTTACTCTGCTGAAGCTTAAAGAGCAATACAGCAGACCGCCGAGGGTCCGCAAAGATAAACTTGACGATCGCGATGTCTATATAGTCGACGGTATGACAACCGACAACCGGCGCATGCGACTTTATTTCGATGCTACCTCAGGGTTGTTGCTGCGACGCACAACGACAATGCCGACAATCGTCGGCATCATTCCCGACCAAATCGATTTGGAAGATTACCGCGAGGCCGATGGGCTGAAGTTTCCGTTCACAGCTCGCGCCGCAACGCTTGAAGTTGGAAATCCAACCTCGACGCGAACGTTCACTGAATTAAAACTGAATGGGCCTGTGGATGATTCGAAATTCAATATGCCACCAGCGCCTAAGCCCGCAACACCATAAAACGATAAAGTGCGTACGTCGTTGATGACCTCTGCTACGTGCCACTACATCTCTTTGGCAGTCTGCGGGGCAGGAGCAGCATAGAGCCTGCGGTGTGAGCCCCAGGAACTAGAGCAATAAGCGTGGCGGTTCCATGAAATGCACGGCAGTCGTTTGCAGCAAATCATAGGGGAGTCGTCGCGGTCTTTGTTCGGTCGCCCGCCTCGCTCGCTGGCACTTGTCATCCTTTTGACTTTTAGCAGCTTTCAGAACTGGCTTTCTGGGATGAAGGAGTTGGCGAGCGTTGTCCGGAGCCGGAAGTTCTGCCCTGCGAAGGAGGTGCAATTGGTGGCGGTGGATTTTTGGGAGCAGGATTCATGTTTCCTTTTTTATTGCCCTCTTCAATCGGAAAACGCGTCTGTTTTATCTCCATTTTACTTATCCTTTCCGGATGTACCTCCACCAGTCTTCTGAGTCAGCCACCAACGTTTCTTGCCGAACCGTCTCAGGTTGCCATTATGTCATTTCTCCTTTGCAGTGTCAGGTTTCTTGGTATTAATCTCCTTTGCCCTTTCGGGAGACTGAGTCGTCATCTGTTGATCCTTTTGCTCATTCGGATTGAGCCACGTTTCTATAGTCAAATCGTCTTGGCTTCTAGAGAGGTACATGACATCCGTTTTATATCGCCATTCGGCCGATGCATTGTCATATGCGTTTACTTCCCGCAAAAGCAATTCTCTTTCTTTACCTGAATCTGAAAATGCTTGAATCCAGCAGGCGTAGTACAAACCGACCTTGTGATCTCTAACAACGACCCAAGCTCCTCTCATCTGTTTGCTACGATGAAGGAAGTCCCAAACATCTTCCTCTCCAAAGCGCGTTGTAGCACCGATAAGCTTGCCGAACTTGTTAATGACTTTGAATTGGTAAGAGTAGGCTGCTACAAAAGCAAGCAGCAATCCTACTGATGAGGAGAAGAAGATATCCTGCCATCTGACGCTTACGTTTTCATTGAGGAATGCCTCAAGTGCTGTGAAGGGAATTCCGGTGGCCCATTTCCAATTGACAAACCTAACAATAATTCCGTAAATCGCATAACTCAAAAGCGAGAAGATTATGACTTCCAGCAAATCCTCCCAGTCTTTGCGTTCTGTTCTTCCTTTTAACTTCCAATAAAGGGTGGCACCTAAGGCGCCAGGAAGCAGTAAAAAGACCAGTCTTATTAGAAGGCCGCTAATGTCCATAACTTGTTTGAGCTTTAGGTTCTCAGTGGTGGATCTCAGAACCGGTTAGATTATATTTGATTTGAATCTCTTTTGCAAACTATGGGACAGTGTTTTGAGAATGAAACATAAGAGCTCCAGGTCAGAAATAACCGAATTGTTAAGTGTGCCAGGTTTCAATGGGGACATCGGCTTCGAAGTCGTAGAAGCGGAGGTCTGACGTGGTCATCATCTTGGTGAGCATGATGATTTGGCCCGTGTCCATCGAAATGGGAAGCGGCATCACAACCGCTTCCTTTCCTTTGTTTGAAGACGCGCTGAATTTCCGTTGACTGCTTCTTGACGGCTTCTCATTAAGAATTGTCGACACTTTTTTGACTCGAGTCTTGTGTTCGAATCTCAGGGGGTCTAAGATTATCCACTGTTTACAGAATCTCATTTACATTAATCAGCAGACAGAGTAATTTATGTTCGCTTTTTAGGTTGAATTCTCACGGGCCTCTTCTTGCATACTCGCTAAATCCAACTGCTCAACGTTGGTTTTCGTAGAGACGACCTGCGAACGGTCCTAGAAGGCCTCTCGCAGTCAAGCGCATTTCCTAAACCACCTTTTGAGCGAGCGATCATCTCGAACACCGGTCCGCAAAGTCCTTTAAAAAGATAGGCTGAGTAGAGGGAGCACATCAATGAAGAACTTCTGCCTTCTGGTTTTCCTTGTCGCACTAAGCGTGCTTGCAACGGAACCTATCGCGGCATCTGAGTTCCAGCGTAATTCGCTGAAGATACTTGGACTCGTGCGCCAATCGACGCGGAGGTGTGGAGCACCGCGCTTGCTATCGGGGCCGTCCATATCAGGCGGAGTTGTATCAGGCCAGACTGGGCCAAGAGCCTCAGTTCCTGAAAAGCCCTTCCAGATGTCTGGCAGGCTCGTGGAGACAGGGACCCACTTCGAGGTCAAGGACAGCAAGTTCCTCAACATCACCCTGGACAGTTCGCGGCCAGTCAACCTAACGCTTGAATCCGTTCCCGAGATGATAGTCATGCGGATCGAGGCAGCGGCTGACGCCTCGTCGACTGCCATGACGATCAGCGGGCTGAACCCCTCGATCACCTACCACAAGTACGAGGACACTCATCGTAATCACGTGGCCTTCACCTCAGACGCCAAAGGGCGCTACACCTGGATGCAGGACCTGTCCCACCCGCACCTTGTATTCATAAAGCCGCGGACGAGTACTTGGTTCATCGGCGGCCAGAGCGACTGTCTGAACCCTCCAGTCACTAGCTCCACTAGCCCGGGCTTTTGGTCTGGTTCTACATGTAGATTAACGGCGCCTGTGACCGGTACCATCGAGGTAACCGCCAGTAACATTACGCTCGACGGTAATGGTCAGACGATCACTCCCACAACTTCTTGCAATGGCATCGGCGTTCACCTGCCTGCTGTGAGTGGCGTCATTGTCAAGAATCTTATCGTCAAGAATTTTGCCATCGGAATCTTGCTGTTTACGTCCAATGGTAACAGGCTGGAACAGAACGTTGTGACTTCGAGTTGCGGCGATGGCATCGTACTTGACACCTCCCACAGCAACACACTGATAGGTAATAGGGCCGTCGATGACGTTTATGGGATTTACCTTCAATACTCCACGGCCAACAGTCTCACTTACAATTTCTTGTCCTCAAATTCTATGGTTGGCGTTTACATGAAGTCCGGCGGGAAAAATCGTCTCAGCAACAACTTCGTAGGCCTTGGTGGCTATGGTATCGTCGTGGATGATCATTCAAGTCTCAACCACATTACGTGCAATACCGTTCGATGGAGCAGCAATATTGGTATAGGTTTTTACCTGGCTAGCAACACAAACACCGTATCAGGAAACAATTTCGATACTAATGCAGTGCAAGCCTCTGCTTCCGGCATCAGCAACGTCTTCACTGGTAACTACTGGAGGATACCTCCATTGACGTATGCGGCCTCCTACAGCTTCAGCGGTGGTATGGACAACAATCCCTTGATTAATCCAGCAAGTTGCATGAATTTTAAGCATTGCCCTCCCACTGAAGGCCCACCCCCTGATGGCTACGGCGCCGATCTCAGCACCGGCACGACACAACCGTTTGTTGCTGATCCCACGAATCCTACGACGACCGATCCTCACTGGAAGGTGACCTCTATTCCCACCGGTGCCCCACTTTCTCTTCTTGGCCCCGCACAGAGCATCCCTCCCTCGTGGGTGGCACAGCCATTTGTGCCCGTAGGTTCAGTGCCGGTGCAGGGCGTAGCTAATTGGATAGCGCCCCCTGGCACGTCATACAATGCACTGCCGCTTGGACCCTACACTTACACTACTCAGAACATTCCCTCTTTCCAAGGAGCCGGGACTTTAATAATAAATGGTGTTGCATCCGATGACTTGGTCGATTTATACCTGGACAATGGTGTAACTCCGGTTTTTGGTGGCGGTCTTCTATTGTCGCTGTTGCCTTTAACACCGTTATCTATGCAAGTTACGACAACGGTTCCGCATGTTTTGATTGCGAAAGTCCAAAACAGTGTCAACAATAGTCCAAGCGGCCTCCTACTGATCGCAGAGTTCTGTCCAGGAAAAGTCGGAAAGGCAGGGATCTGCATCAAAAAGTTCAACGACTTGAATGGGAATGGTAAACAAGATACCGGTGAGCCGGGGTTACAGGGATGGCAATTCTTGGTTACAGATCCTACCAGCGGGATCAGCGTGACTACCGTCACCACGAACGCGCAAGGCACTATCTGTTTTGCCTTACCTGCCCCGGCAACGTATACGGTCTCCGAAGTGGTATTACTTGGCTGGACGCAGACAGCACCGCAACCAGTGCCTCCAGGAACCTACACCGTAACTGTTGCACCAGGCCAAACGGTAAACCTCAGTTTTGGCAATAAGAAATGACAAAAAGTGGACGACAAGAAACAATCATCTTTTCGCGGTTGCTTAACGCTGGAAACGGCTGATCGATTTTTGACCCACTTCTGAAGCGCTTACGACGAACCAGATGGACCCGAGCGCCAGCGCTGAACTGGTGCACCAGCTTCAAACTCATAAAAGCGCAGGTCGGTCGCGGTCAATAGTTTCGTTAGCAGAAAAATTTGTCCAGCATGCATCGAGAAATGCTCGGTTACGTGGAAGACGGCTTCGAGGATTTCGACGTCCTTGCCCTGGATCTTGCGGGACTCTAAAACCGCGGCAGGTTCGAGCGTGCGGAGAGTTCGTTCGACGTCGGTGAGAGTTGAGCGGAGCAAAGTCAGCAGTTCGTCGCGAGAGATCCGGTCACGTTGCTCAAACTCGGCGTCGCGATCGCGCGCGTCCGGTTCGGATCCGATACCTGAGACGATCCACTGGCGTGCATTCCCGCAAAGGTGCAGAATCAGATTGCCAATGCTGTTTGATTCCTCATTCGCGCGCCACCAAATCTGCTCGTCCGTCAGCCGTTCCAGACAGCGCTCAATCTTCGGCTGATAATCACCGATCAGAAAGTCAACTGCATGATCGAGAAATGCTCGTGAGACTACGTACTCTTCAGACATCTTCGTCGGTCACTTCCGGACGCCGCTTGTGCTTCGCTTTGCGACCAGCCGGACGCGCGACTTCGTCAGGCTTCGCCCGCGACATTGGGTGTCCTGGAGGCGCATTTGGCTTCCGTATGCTCTCAAATACAGGTCGGGTTTGCATTCGCTTAGTCTTTTGTGGAGAACTCCTTCTGACCATCACTCGCCTCCACTCAAGTTTTCTGGAAACTGCGGCGATGCTATCGCCACCGCAAATCGAGTGTCAACAAAATACGGGCAAAATAAGAGGCGCGAGCTGAAGCCTGCTTTACAGGTTTTCTCGCGCCGTATTTGGTTCCTTTTATCGGCTAGCTTTTATAGGTTCTGCTCAGGCTTCACTGCCACGCGGCGACTTCGAAAGAATTCGCAGTGCATTAGTGGTTTCCGCACGGCGCTTTTGCTGGAACTCGTTAACCCAATTGGTTACGGTTTCGACCATATCGCGCGCCGTTTCACGTGCGGTGTTTGTCTTTGCTTTAACAACTGGGCGCGCTTTCTCGCCCTTTTTTACGATTCGGATTGTTTTCTTGTCAGACATTGCTAATTATTTCGAGTTTCGATGAATTCAATGTATCCAACGAAATTCCCGCCACACAGTTCCCAAAATTGCTAAGAGCTAGAAGATTAACTGCGATTACGCTTGCAAAGAATAGGCCACATTCGCTAACGCGCACCTTGAGACGAAAAAGGGCCGCTCAACCGGAAATTTTTTTCGAAAAGTACCTATTCCGCCTCACGGCGGTCGCAAACGATACACGCCGAAACAGAACAGTGGGACTTTTGCGGGCACACGTGAGGCGGATTTGATCAGACGCCCTCCGGTTTTCCGGAAAGTTGGCGGTTTTTCTGCTCCATGTCGAGCGCCCAAATGATCTTGTGAGTCCGATAAATCATCAGCGCAAGCCCGATAGCCCCGCCGATATTCACGTACTTCAGCCCGTTGATCATCTGGCGGGTGCCGTAGTGCACGAGCAGCGCATTGATGATTATCAGCGCCAGACGAAACTCCGTCGGCCCGAACTTCAGGTAACTGATCTTGAACTGATCGGTCGTCGCGAATGCGAGGAACGTGCTCACTTCATATCCGGAACAGATCGCCAGCAGAACGAGGATCTGGTAGCGTGAGCGTTCAGGGAGGATAAATGCGTAACCGATGATCACCGAGCACAGGAAGAAATAGTCGAGGAGATGATCCATGTAATAGCCCCACCGCACCAGGCCCGTTCCTCGATACTTCCCTACCTTGCCGTCGTAATGATCGGTCACGTATTGCAGTGCCACCATGACAGATACACCCCAGAGCCACCGTAGGTCGCGCGCGGCCCAATACGAAAAAAGCAGAATCAACGACGACCACACGAGCGTCATCATCGTTAAGTGGTAAGTCTCAAGCCATGAAGGAATGCGTGGAAGCACTCGCGGCGCGAGCCGGCGCTCGAACGGAGTTAGAAAAGAAGTGTTGCTCTTTCCGGCGCCTGCGAATTGTTGGGTCTCGATCATGGTTTCGAATGGCGGTAGAGCAAGAGGTAAGCCATCATGAATGGGCCGGTTTTGATGGGTGAGGAGCCTTGAGTGCAGGCTTCAATCCGACTGTTGTCGGATTTTTAGGCCACAATGACGCCGATTATAGGAAAACGACTGATTGGGAGCTTGGGATCTCGAAACGGCGGCGGCAACGCACATTTCGGCAGGCCAGCATGTCATCAATCCTGACGAGATAGTCTCGCGATTTCTGAAAACGCGCCCGGTCCTGCTCGTTCGCGCCGCGAGGCAGTTGCGCTTTCTTCGTTCGCTTCAACCACCTGACGTCGTATTCGGCACGTTCGCGACAGTGAGGACAACTATAGGTCGCCTTTTTAATCTCTTCCTTCTCGTTAAAGAAATCGCGTTCGTTCATGTGTTTTGCTCGCTCTGACTTTCACACAGCTCGCGGAGGTAGCGAAAACTGTAAATTCCCGTTTCGTGACCGTCGCTCCAGCGAAAGTTGAGCGCATAACGCCCGACGACGCTGACATCTTTGATTTCAATATTCTCAGAAATACTTTCCGCCTTCAACACTCGTTCGCCTGTCCACTCATTCACGCACTGCGCACAGGGACAAGCGCGGCGAAGTTCCGCGGCGCGGTATTGGCAACGGCGGTCGTCTGCCCAGGTAATGCTGATATTGAAATCGTCCTCTTGCCTGATTTCTGTCGGCTCAACCGCTGGTCCGCGTCGTTCCATGCTGAAAATCAACTGTGAGACTGTAACGCCTTGGTTACTCCATTAGCAGTCACTTCGAAATGAGAAGCATTCCAAACAGCTTTTCCGTCACGCAAAAGAATCACCTGCGGTGTTTCATGACGCACACCGGTGAGGCGTTCCAGTTCGCGTGAAATCTCGCGCGCCGTTTGCACTTCAAGAATATTCACGCGCTCGTCAACCTTTTCCATTTCGCGATACGCACGCGAACTAACGCCGCAAGCGTTACTGTGTTTGAAGACAATCACTGGCTTCTGCCTGGAATCGTTGAGCAGATTCTCGAGTGTTGCGCGGTTGTCAATCTTGAAAAATCTGTTACCCATGGCTCCCTCGATATTAACGCATCTTGCAATTCCTGTAATCCAGTGTCTCGATCCGGTGAGGCTGTTGAAGAAAAGCCAGAATTGACAACTTTTTTCTATTGACGAGTGAACAGAATCGTCATATTTTGCCTGAGCTACCGAGAAAGCTTTGGCTGTCCTCAGAGCCGGCTACTACTGACAAGCCTCACGAGTCTCTTAGAAGATTCTCCTGCTTTCTCAAACGCGAATATGTGTATCTCAAAACCTCATCAAAGGAGAACGTGTGTATGTTTATCAAACCGGACTATCGTCTTACTAGACGACGTCCTTTCAGCCTCATCTGCGCTGTTTTGATCTTTCTGGCGGCTTCACAGGCGGCACTTGCCGACGAACTCGCGATCTGGAATTTCAACGATTCAGATCTGAGTGTGGATCACGGCAGCGGAACACTTACCAGCAACCTCAACGTCGTAAATCTCTTGTTTGCCGCCGGTACCAGCAACAACGCGCGGCAAGGTGACCTCGCCGGCCAAGCGTTGTCGCTTCAAGGGGGAACCAGTCTGGCAAACAACGGACATCAAATCACATTCAATGTCAGCACTGTTGGCTTCTCGAATATCGTGGTGAATTTCGCAACCCAGGGGACCAGCACGGGTTTCAACAGTAACCAGTTTCAATATAGTCTCGATGGAATCAACTTCATCGACTTCGGTCCACCCTATGTACCGCTGTCGGCGTTCGGAAGCATTCCATTGGTCTTTAGCCTGGTGAGCATTGCCGGGCTGAATAACAATCCCGATGCCGCATTTCGCATCGTCTTCAATGGTGCGACCACTTCAACGGGCAACAATCGAATCGACAACATCGTGGTCGAAGGAACCAGCGAGACGGTTCCCGAACCTACGACGGCAGTGTTGTTGCTGAGTGGTTTGGGTGGTTTGTATCGAACAATGAAAAGGCACAAGAAGCGCGAATGATGTTTTGTGCTTCTTGTGCCTCTCAGTGGCTAATTCCAGTCGCCGACGAGGACAAACGGCGCCCAATAAAAAGGCGCGCTGTACTTCTTGCCGGAGATCATCGCTAACTGCGCACTGCGTAGCGCACCTGAGGAGGTGGTGGCATCGCCTGTGCTCAAGAGCCGTTTGTAGAAGTCTGTCATCAGGTCGGCCGTAGATTTGTCAGCGACCGACCATAGACTGACGCCAACTGTCGGAGCACCGGCATACATGAATGCGCGCGTGAGTCCCATGACGCCTTCGCCTCGCTTCTCCTTGCCGAGGCCTGTCTCGCATGCCGAAAGCATCACGAGAGGCGAACCAAGGCGAAGATTGAAGACTTCATCGGTGCGCACAAAGCCGTCGTGTGTCTTGTTGCCGACCAAGGAAAGTACGACGCCGGTGAACTGTGGACGTTCTGCATTGAGCAGTCCGTGTGTCGCTACGTGGATGACGCGATACTTGGTCACATCGCGTGTGTCGAGGTTGTCTTCGTTCGCGTCGAGATCGAGCCAGACGTCAGCCTGAGCGCCTGAGGCTTTGGCGAGCCTGGAAATCTGCTCGGCTTCAGTGCGCGTGCCCTGAAGTCGAGCAAGCGGTAAGCCTTCTACTGTGGAATTAGCAGTCGTCGGTGCAGATGATCCGGCTACATCTGCCAATGCGCTTTGAATGCCGAGGCCGCGAACTTCGGCGTCACTCGCGGGCGCGGCGGTGGTTTTGTGCGCGCGCGCGTCTGTCGAGTTGAATACTGGATCGGCGATGATCAGCATTGCGCGACTCGCAGTTTTGGTTCGTTGTTGCTTGATCGCACCAACTACCGAAACTGAGGGCGCGTAAATGATCTCATTCGACTTGACCAGGTATCCGAGCGACGAAAAGTCACCGCTGTCCGGAGACTTAAGCAGGACTTCGAAGGGAATGTAGTTGAGAGCACCGTCTGCCACTATCAGCAAACGCTTGTCGCCAATCATTCCGGCCGCTGGTTCGAGCACGACTTTGTATAACGCATTCGACGCGGCGACGAATGGAGCGACGTCTTCAGGCGCCGCAGCAGCAATGCCGAGGCCGCGATTAGCTTCCGCGACGTCGATGCCAACAATGCGTCGCTGAAGTTTGGACGGAATCAACTGCGCACGCAGATCCATCGTGAGTTTTTCCACCGCCGCGCGTCCGGGCAGTTTGAATAAACTGACCGCGTCCTTTGTCGCGACAAAGAGATACGACTCGTCCGACTGCAACGAGTATTCGACCAGCGCGGTGTGATCGTCCAGAACGTTCTGCTGCACTTCCGCCAAACTCAAAGGCTTGTTGGCAGTCAACGTGGCATAACGTGGGCTCGCGGTTCGGATCTGGTTCTCAATCTCCTCATACTCGGTCTGCAACTTTTCCAGTTCAGCATCGAGTTCCGCAGGTTTCTTTTTCAGATCTTCGCCGGAGATATTTACGCCGGTGAGAATATCTGCAATGTCCTGCTGTCGATCGAGGTTTTCCTGTTTACGTTTCAAGAGCTCAGCCGGGACGCCTTCAGTTATCACGGCGTCGGTCTCGCTCAACATATCGAGCAACGAACGCGCGCGTGACTGCTCGCTGATCTGGAATGCCTCGCTCGCATACTCGAGCGCTTTGCCACTAAGTGGCGCACCGGCAGTCGGTGTAGCCAGCAGTGCCATCGCGGCATAGGCGCCGGCCGCTTCGTCAAAGACGTCTTTGATCGTTGCGAGAAATGTAGTGCGCGATTCATCAGCGCGCAGACTTCCCTGCCGCAGTGTCTCGATCGTAGCGAGCGACTCTTTATAATTAGTCAACGCCGACTCGCGTAACGGCATCGCCTTCTTCGGATCTTTTTCTTGCGCGGCTTGCAACCAGAGACTACGCCCCAAACCTCGCTGCGCGGGCCACATCAAATCCAATCGCTTGTCGTCCTGCGCGCCCTTTTTCGCTTCGTTATAGAACTTGCTGGCGTCTTTGAATTTGCCTTGTTGTAAAGCAACATCGCCAAGGCTCGTTCGAGAGGCGGCGCGAAACCGTCGTACCTGCCCGAGTTTTGCGATTCCCGCGATCGTGCTGCCCGATGCGTCCCACGCATTCTGAAAATGTTTACGTGCTTCTTCCAGATTGTTTGCTGCATACGCAAGACGACCCATTCCGAGTTCATAACTCGAATAGACAATTGAAGTACGGTATTCGTCGAGCTCTTTTTTTGCCTCCAGCGCAACTGTGAGTGCACTCGTCGGTGCAGCAACGCTGACGTTACCGGTTGTGATCGCGCCGGTGATCGCGCTCAATCCACCAAATCTTCGACCAACTTTCGATGCCGCACCTTCTGGCTTCTTGACGACCATGCGGCCGTAAGCTGCGCTGGCTTCGGCTGTCTGACCCAGGCGGAAGTTGACGTCGCCGATCTTTGCGAGCATCAGGTTTGCGTTGTATTTGTCGTCAGCTATGGCAGCGACCGGAGCGGCCGCCGGTGCAATCGCCGATACGGCCGCCGTATTAACAGCGTCTTTTTTGTCGCCTGCCATAAAACCATCGAGTGCTTGTTGATAGTGTTCCAGCGCAACCTGATACTGACCCTGACGCATGAAGAGATCGCCCAGTTCATTGTGGGCCGCGGCCATACCACTGTTGTTCTTTGCGTTGGTGAAGAGATTAAGCGCGGTCCGCAGTTGAACCAGCGCTTTGTCTGCCTGGCCGCGCTTCAATAAGCGGCGGCCTTCGCGCAACGCTGCGCCAGCTTGATCGGTCTGTTGTGCGTAGGATATGGGCACAACTGATAACAGAGCTGCCAGTAAGATGCCGAGAACTTTCTTGCCTGTAAAACTCATTTCACTTCCCTTTCAAATTAGTGCGTCTCCTTGGAGTGCGGCGGCCTGGCGCCGCTTTGGCTTCGATCAATGTTGATCGATTAAAAAGCGGCGCCGGGCCGCCGCACTCCAAGGAGTTTACTTATGAATTAGATCGAGCGTTGCGACCAGAGTCGAACGCGGAGAGGAAGCCATCAACACCATCGACGGCTCCGGATCGTTCTTAGCCAATCCCAGGCCGCGGGTCGAAGCCTGCTGCTCACTCTGTGTCTGTGCGCCACCGTATTGTGCTGTTTTGTCGGTCTTGAGCGGCTCCTGCATATCTTTTTGCACCACCGCCCACACTTCAGTACTTGGTTTGACTGGACAACGGCCCTGCGCCTCCTTACAGAAAGCGATCAGTTGGTCTTCGATCGGAATACCATTGAAAGGCTCACGCGAAAAAACAAAGAACAGGTGTTCAGTGCCGGCATTCTCATCAAATGTAAACCAGCGTAATCGCTCTTCAGGAGCCTCACTCGTAGGAATCTCGAATGGCACGTGTGCTTGCAGATAGTTTCCTGCTTCGTCGAGATCGGCGTCAGGATAGACCATCACGGGTGGACCATCGTCGGTGGTGTTGAAGATGTAGAGATAGCCGTCGGTGTTTGTCTCAAGTAACACGCGCACGCGATCGCCTTTGCGGAAAACGTGATCGGGATCGACTCTCACCGCCAGACCATTGGAGTCGCGCATAAACAAGGTAAGTCCCAGGCCAAGGCGTCGAGCGTTGACTGGTCTTGAGGAACCTGAGGACGTTGACGAACCCGAATGGTCAGGATTCGGATCCTTTGGTTTGTTTGGTGTTACTGGTTTTTTAGGGCTTCGATGGCTCGGTTTTGTTGCCGTACCCGAAGTTGCGGGCTTGTCCTTCGGACGCGTAGTCAGGAATGCACCACGAACGTCTTCATCCTGTGCCGGCGCCGCGATACCGATAACGACCGCGCACAGACAAACGAATCCCAAAACCATCACACTCAGTCGCATTTACCGAATCTCCTTCTCTCTTCTCTACTGTCGAAGGGCTAATTGTGTTGAATACGGATCTCGAAGACAATCGGATTGTTATCCTGCTCAGGCGTTGATTTTACCCTCACAAACGGAGCTTGTGCATTTGACTCATCCAGCTCGGTCGCCGGTCGCTTTTCACGATATTTGGCAATAAACGTCTTCAAGTCAGCCTGCTGCTCCGAAGATAGAGGTTTACCAGTAACCGGCTCGTTCAGAAATGACGGCGATGACAATTGCGTCCGCGCAAAGATGACTGTAAAAGTATCGGTCCCGGGCTTCTTATCAAGCGTCAGAAGGCCCTCTCCATTTGGAAAAATGAACTCTACGCCCTTCCTCACCTTATTGCTAGTCACTCCGCTGTCGGGCAAAGGTCTGTTGCTCAGAAACGCAGTGGGCGCGTTACTGTTCCCACCTGGTCCGAAAATATAAAGATAACCCTCTTCAGTAAAAGTAAAGTGAAACTTGAACGACTGGCCGGATGTGAGCGGCACCATACCCGCAACTGGCAACCCCGACGGCTCGAGTTCAAGCCAGTAACGACTAACCTCGCGCGGCGCATTGACCGCTTCAGTGGAACTGCTGACGTTTGGGCCGGTCGTTCCGCTCGATTTCGCTCTGGAAAACTTCCACAGCAAAAAGCCGCCGACACCCACGGCGAGCATAACGATTAACGCAACGACGGTACCGATTACAACTCCCACTTTGCTCTTCGAACCAGGCGCCACGACCGATGGTTTCAGCACCTCAGGCGCCGTTGGCTTTGGCGTTTGTGGAACCGTGACGCTTGACGCCATCGACGCCGATTCAGCTACTGTCGCAGCAGACATGTCAGGCTGCGGCGTTAATGCTTGAGGCTTGGCTGGTTCGTAGACCGTCGCATCAACCGCGCCAACAGGACGCGAAGGTGGCGCCGCCGTAGGTAAAGCATCTTGCGTAAGAATAGTCGGCGCATTGACGTCGGAATTCGTTTGCCGGGCACTTTCGATCGTAACTGTTTCCGCAAAATTAGCAGCCGTATCATTTGGCCGAGCACTGGGAGCTGTCATCAAACCAGCGCGTAGCTCAGCGGCGAGCATGGCCGCAGTTGCCTGTCGATCGCCACGGTCCTTCGCAGTCGCGCGCTCGATCGCGTCACTGAAACCTCGTGGAATGTCAGGCACTACTTCATGCAACGGCCGTGGCTTTGTCGTCACGTGTTCGCGCCGCAATTCGTGCAATGTATCTCCCGAGAAACAACGCCTGCCCGAAATCATTTCGTAGAAGACAAGCCCAAGACTGTAGATGTCAGCGCGTCCATCGATTTCGGTGCTGCCGTCGCGTGGAATCTCTCCCCACTGTTCGGGCGACATGTAATAAGGAGTGCCGAGCACCTGGCCGGCCATGGTGAGCGCAGTGTTGCCTCCATTATCACCTGCAATCTCGCGCATTTTGGCGATGCCCAGATCGAGTAATTTAACTACCGGCTCCCCGCTTTCCGCAGGTTTCCCCACCATGATGTTTTCGGGCTTGAGGTCGCGATGAACGACACCCATCGAATGCGCAGTATCAAGCACGCTCATGATCGGCGTGAGAATTTCAAGTGCGTCGCCAGCGGTGAAACGTCCGCGAGTTTTGAGTTCGTGATCGAGAGTATGACCTTCGACATACTCCATCACCATGTAGATCGTGCCATCCGCAGCGGTACGAAGATCGTAAACTGTAACTGCATTGGGATGTCGAAAACGGCGCGCCGCCTGACCTTCACGGCGGAAACGTCGCAACCACTCCGGGTTGCTTCGCACTTCCTGAGGCAGGACTTTGATAGCGACCTGATCGCCGAGGAGGATGTGACGGGCCCGATAGACGGCGCCCATTCCGCCTTTGCCGAGCAGCGCTTCCATCTGATATTGCCCGTCCAGCACAGTATTGACGATCGAGGCTGGATCGGCTTCCAACACCTCACCATCAATCGAGCAGAAGGTAACGCTGTCGTCGTATTTGTTTTTGCAGGACGTGCAGTACTTCATTGGCGGTAGGCCATAAAGAGGCACAAACTTTAATTATTGTCGGTTTTGTGCTTTTTCGTGACTGTAGATCTTACGCGCGTACTCTTCAACCATGCGATCGCTGTTGTACTTCGGGGCGAGTGTTTGAATTGCCCGCTTCATCATAGCGATCCAATTACGCGGAAGTCCATCGTTGTCGCGCTGGTAGAAGAGCCGCACGACGTCCTGCTCGAGCGTGTTATAAAGCGACTCTGCATCGAGCGCATCGATTTCAGCGACCGAAGCATTCTCAACGCCGTCGCCGATCGCAAAACCGTTTCTTCCGTCGTAACCTTCGAGCCACCAGCCATCGAGTATCGAAAGATTCAAACCACCGTTGATGGCGACTTTCTCGCCACTCGTGCCGGAAGCTTCCAATGGGCGACGCGGCACGTTCAGCCAAACGTCAACGGATTGGACCAACTGCCGCGCAATCTCCTGATCGTAGTCTTCGAGAAAAACCGCACGCTGCCGCACTGCCGGATCGTACTTCCACTGCGCGAGTTGTTGCAGCACCGACTTCGAACCCTCATCTTGCGGATGTGCTTTTCCCGCAAATACAAACTGCACCGGACGCTCTTCGTCATTGATCAAGCGCAACAGTCTCCGCTGATCTGTCAGTAGCAGAGTCCAACGTTTGTAACCGGCAACGCGACGCGCAAAACCGATGGTCAATGCGGTTGGATCAAACATCGTGCTCGCCGCCTCGATGTAGTCGGCGCGTTCTCTGGCTGCTGTCCGCGACTGAGTTGATCGATAACGAATAAATGCGACGAGTCGCTCTTTCAAACGCACGTGAGCTGCCCAGAGTTCTTCGTCGGGAATTCGCGCGATGGCTTCACTCCAACTCTCGGGATCGCGAAGTATCGCCTCCCAGTTCTGACCAACATATTTTTCGAGCAAGTAACGCAGCAGCAGCGAGACCCACGTTGGAGCGTGAACTCCATTCGTGATGTAACTGATCGGAACCTCTTCGACTTTTTTGTCAGGCCAAAGCTTTTGCCACAGCGCACGCGAGACTTCGCCGTGCCTGCGACTCACGCCATTCGTCGAACGACACATGCGAATCGCCAGCGGCGTTAGACCATAACGTTCTGTTTTGTTTGATGGATCAATCCGGCCGAGACCAAGAAACTCATCCTCAGTTAACCCAAGCTCATTCAGATACGCCGGACCAAATGCACGCGTCACCAGCGCAGCGTCAAATTCATCATTACCCGCGGCGACTGGCGTGTGCGTGGTAAAAACACACTGCTGCTTGACGATATCAACAGCGGCCGGCCAGGGCAGCCCCTCTTTCTGCACCACTTCGCGTGCGAGTTCGAGCGTGAGAAAAGCAGAGTGGCCTTCGTTCAGATGAAAGACGCATGGCGAAATGTCGAGTTTTCTTAAAAGCCGCACACCGCCAATACCGAGTAACATTTCCTGCACAATGCGCGTTTCGCGATCGCCGCCGTAAAGATGTCCGGTCACCCAGCGATCGGTCTCCACATTTTCCGGAATGTTTGTGTCAAGAAGATAGAGTCCCACTCGGCCCACGTCGGCGCGCCAGACCTGGGCCAACACGTTGCGCTCGCGAATCATCACCTCGATTCGCAGCGGTGTGTCGTCAGCATTCTTCACCAAATAAATCGGCAGGTCGTTTGGAAATGTTTCGCCGTAATGCTCTTCCTGCCAACCGTCGTTACGTAGTCGCTGGCGAAAGTAACCGTAGCGATAGAGTAAGCCGATGGCGACGAGCGGCAGGCCAAGATCACTCGCGGATTTCAAATGATCGCCGGCAAGTATGCCGAGCCCACCCGAGTAAAGCGGTAGTGAAGTATGAACGCCAAACTCGGCGCAGAAATACGCGACCGGATGTTCGGAGGTGATCCCTTCGTGTTGCGAGTGAGGCGGCGAAACCGTGTACGCCTGGAAACTCTCGTCGATGCGAGCTAGCCGTTCGAGGTACACAGGATCCGTGGCTGCCTCAGCTAATCGATAATCGGACGTTCTTGTTAGCAGTTTTCGCGGATTGTGTTCGCAATCTTCCCAGATTTCAGGATCGAGATCGCGAAAAATACTTTCACCATCGGAGGCCCAGCTCCACCAGTAATTCCAGGCCAGGTGTTCCAGCGGAATCAGTGGCGCGGGCAATTTATTTTTCCGCGCCACACGTTGTTCCATTTCAGTAGTATCAATCATTCGTCTCTTGTGCTCGCGTATTCTCGCTGTTGAAGGTTGGAGAGTCTACTAAAATTCGTGGTGCTCACGAAATAGAGCCGCATCTGCCTGCTGGAAAAAGACGAGGCGCACTTGCTCGATCTGCTTGTCGGCACTCAAAAAATCTTTAATTGTTCTTGAGGTGATCTTGGCCGCCTCGGCCTTTGGATATCCATAGGCGCCAGTCGAAATCGATGGAAATGCGATTGAGGAAACCTGATGCTGGCGCGCCAGCAGCAGTGAGTTTTGATAACACGCCGCAAGTAGTTCGGCGTCGCGGTCCGAATTCTGACCATAGATTGGACCAACTGTGTGAATCACGTATTTGGCGGGTAAGTTTCCAGCGGTGGTGATCACGGCCTGACCGGTAGGTAAACCATCCGGATGGATTGTTTCTCGAATGCGTCTGCACTCTTTGAGAATCGCTGGACCACCGTTTCTGTGAATGGCGCCATCGACACCGCCGCCGCCGAGTAAACTGGAATTGGCCGCATTCACGATCGCGGTTACATCCTGGCGCGTGATGTCTCCGACCAGAACCAGCACACGTCCGTCAAGAAACGATTCGAGGGCTGCGTTATTAGTCACCGCGTGGCTCAGTTCTGATCTCGTCAAACATGTCCTGACGTCGCAGCGCTTCGGCCACTCCCTTGGCTGTGTGCTCGGTCAGAGGGTGTTCAGGATCGCTGCTCGCGATCTCGAAGACGCGATCGTCCAACATGACGACTCCTAATTGCCCGAGCGTCACACCCGTAGTAATCAGGATTTCGTCCATGTTGTGGATACGAAAGCGTCCTGTTTGTTCAACCCAATCTTCAATGAAGGGATCGCGTAGAGCGTGCTCAGCCTCAGATTCGGAAAGATACGCGCCTTCAACGATGAGACAATATTCGCGCACTTCGGTGGACGTGGTGTATTTGGTTTATGGACCGCGCTAACTTTACCACCGAGCAGCAAAAATAGAAATAGGCGCCTCCTTGGAGTGCGGCGGCCTGGCGCCGCTTTGTTATCGATCGATCCTGATCGAGGCCAAAGCGGCGCCAGGCCGCCGCACTCCAAGGAGGCGCCCAGTTGTTCGCTTATCGCGCCCGGGCGTATTGCCGATTCAGCGTCTCACGCAATCGCGCAAAATATGAATCAAACGTCACGAATCCAGTCGCCCCCTGGAAAAACGCCTTACCGCCGGTTTCGTTGCTCACTCGATTAAGCGAGCTCTGTCCGTAACTCGAAGCCAACCGGCTGTGACTCGTCAAACCAACCGATGGTGCGTAGAAACTAAAGATCGCAACACGACGCTTGTTTGCTTCACTGATCGTACGGTCAATGTCAAGCGTGTGACCTGCGGCCGTCGAATCAAAGCCGCGCGATACGTCCAAGCCATCTGAAATCAGTAACACCGCGTTCGAGTTGGTCCAACTACTATCAAACTTGCGCAATGCTTCCACTACTTCAACATATGGATTGAAAGCAGCACTTGTGCGACTCGCAATCGGTATACGAAGCGACCTCGCTGCCGCTTCGAGATCCGTTGTAAATGGCTGCCTGACTTGCAGAGTGCCCGTGGTTATATAACCAACCATCACTCGCGATCCTTGCGGCAAGGATCGGATGAAATCCTTTGTTACGCCAATCTCGTTTCCCACCTGCGACACGAGATCATCTTGGATCAAAACAGCAAGGTTCAAAGGCTCGATCGCCTGTAGACTTCGCTGCTCGCTGTCGTTCTTACTGGTTGCTTTTGCTGAAGCGACTCCGATCGCTGAAATCGCGATCAGTAAAGCTGCTGCTAAAGCCAAGACCTTTCGGTAAATCATGTTGTTCACAACTCCTATCCCGGGAGTTCTGATGCCCTTCGCAAGCCCATGGATGGCTAACAGTATTATGCTTTGCGTCTTTTTGTGGCCTAACTTGCCTTAAACGTAACCGTCAGATAAATTACTGAATCCTTCGCCAAATTTCGCATGCCTGAAAGGACCAAAACATATGAAAGTCTATCCGACCGAAGCCATCAGAAATCTTGCTGTCATTGGACACGGCGACGCAGGGAAGACGCAGCTTATCAGCTCGCTTCTCTACGTCGCCGGAGCCACACCGCGCTGGGGAAAGGTAGATGAAGGCACCACAGTCACCGACTACGAAGAAGATTCCATCGCTCGAAAGATCACACTCAATACCGCACTCGCACATCTAGAACATCGCGATACAAAGATCAACTTTATAGACAGTCCCGGATACGCTGCATTTGTCGCTCATGCACGACCCGCACTTCGCGTCGCAGACTGCGCCATCGTCGTCGTCGACGGCGTTAAAGGCGTCGAAGTGCAAACTGAAAAAACGTGGGCCTATGCCAATGAGTTCATAGTTCCACGCGTCATGGTGATTACGAAGCTCGACAAAGAGCACGCTGATTTTGGCGAGGCATTGAAGACCGCACAAAATACTTTTAGTAGAGCAATCATTCCTTTTACGTTACCGATTGGAAAAGAGAAGGACTTTCGTGGTGTGGTCGACGTGGTCCACATGAAGGCCTATGAGCTGGGCGCCGATGGCCAGGCGAAAGAGATCGACATTCCTTCCGAAGGTCGCGACATTGTGGATAAGACTCGCGAGCGTTTGGTTGAGCTGGTTGCAGAGTCGAACGATCAGTTGATGGAGAAGTATTTCGATCAGGGAACACTCGAGGAGGCTGATATTCTCCCGAACATTAACAACGCGATCGCGCAGAGTAAACTCTGTCCCGTCTTCGCCGTGTCGAGTACGACGCAGGTCGGCCTGCGTGCCCTATTGGAAGGACTAATCGACTTCGCACCGGATCCGGCGCACCACGAAACGGAATGGGGCAAGCCCGTCGATGCGGGTCCGGACGCGGAACGCATCGGACGCAAGTACAGCGACAGCGAGCCATTCTCGGCTTATTGCTTCAGAACGATTGCCGATCCTTTTGCCGGCCGCATCAACGTTTTCAAAATCATCAGCGGTCATTTACAGACGGATGCCAACGCATTCAACTCCACGCGCGGAGTTTCGGAACGTCTCGGTGCGCTTCACGTGATGCAGGGCAAACAGCTCGACAAAGTAAGCGAAGCGCACGCGGGCGACATCACCGCTTGTGTGAAACTGAAAGAGACACAGACGGGCGACACGCTCTGTGATAAACAGTCGCCCATTGTTTACGAGCCGGTTGAGTATCCCGAAGCCGCGATTGCCTTCGCGATCGAACCGAAATCACGCCAGGACGAAGAGAAGATCAATGCGGCGCTGCACAAGATTTTAGAAGAAGATCCCGCGCTTCACTTCAGCCGCGATGCACAGACGAAAGAGTTTCTGCTTTCAGGATCCGGTCAGTTGCACGTCGAGACGGTCGTGGAGAAGTTAAAGAAGCGATACGGTGTTGAAGTGACGCTTCATCCGCCGAAAGTTCCATATAAAGAAACGATCACGCAGCGCGCCGAGGTCCAGGGCAGACACAAGAAACAGACCGGCGGTCGCGGACAGTTTGGCGACTGCAAGTGCGTGTTTGAGCCTCTGCCGCGCGGCGGCGGTTTTATTTTTGAAGATAAGATCTTCGGTGGTTCAGTGCCGCAGCAGTTTCGTCCGGCGATCGAAAAAGGAATTATCGAGGCAGCGAAATCGGGAGCGATTGCTGGTTATCCGCTAGTCGATTTCAAGGTGCAGTTGGTTGACGGTTCTTATCACCCGGTGGATTCTGACGAACACTCGTTCAGAGCTGCGGGTCGAAAGGCGTTTCGCGCCGCGATGGAGAAAGTTAAACCATCACTGCTCGAGCCGGTGATGGACGTCGAGATCGCCGCGCCGCAGGAATATGCCGGCGACCTCATGGGCGATCTGAACTCACGCAGAGGACGTGTGCAGGGAATGGAAACCATGGGCAAGCAGCAGGTGATCAAAGCGCAGGTGCCGATGGCGGAAATGTTGAACTACCAATCTATCCTGAACTCGATCACAGCCGCGCGTGGTACGTTCCACATGCAATTTTCTCACTACGATCCGGTGCCGGGTCAGTTGGCCCAAAAGATCGTCGAGCAAGCGCGTGCTGAAGGACGAATCAAGGGCGGCGAAGAAGAGGAGTGAATACGTTCCACAGATTACGCAGATTGCACAGATTCATCTGCGTAATCTGTGGATGGTTTTATTCTGGTTTCTTTGTGCGTGTAAAGGGAGCGGCTGGTGGGCCTTCCTTGATCGTGTAACCAGCCGGCACCTCGAAAAGAGACTTCGCCGGCTCAGCACGATTGAGGTTCGTCAGTTTGTACGTCGTCTCGCCTAAACGTGGATCGCTGTGACGGGTCATCACCACCAACTGCAGTTCCGGTGAATACCAACGTTCACTGACAATTTCGATCGGACGTTCGTTGCCAATCTCACCCGCCGGAATGGTTACGGTCGTGCGTACGCCTTCCGCCTCGAGGCCTTCGATTATTTGTTTCCCAAGCTGCTCTTTCACTTCATTCGCGTTGGGACCTTTTGCTCGGTACATGTAATTGCCGGCAACACCACCTTCAGTCTTCAGAGTAAACTGCCGTTCGCCTCCTGGCGGTGGGACACCCGCCGGCGTCGTCATCATCACACCGGCCGCTGTGCCTGGTGCAACTCTGAATTCAAAGGTCTGAGCTTCTGCGGCCGGCGCGCCGGGTTTGGAAGATAACTGAAATCTGAACGCCGAGTTTTTGTGAGCAATGTGCGAACGTGAGTCCAACGAATAAGTCACACCTGAGACCGGATCGTCGATAAAGATGGTCTGCAGCGGCTCCTCGCCGTTACCCAACATTCCGAGGCCTTTCAGAGTTTGTTCGCGCCGCGTGCGTCCTTCGCTATCACGAAAGACTGTACTCGTGAACCGGTTGACGATGCGGTTGCCGTCGGCGAGTGTTTGAATCGATTCGGTGACAGCTTCGGCCGAGTAAGGCGCGCCTTTAATAGTCTTACCGCCAAAGCTTTCCGAGGCAACGAACACAAAGTCACCTGGAGGCGGCGGAGGTGGAGGACCTTCGGGTCCTTGAAACGCTTGTTGCCTAAGCACCATCACGCCTTCCGGCGCCTGCTGGGCTTGCGCCACAGAGGTCAACAAGAACAAAGTCACAGCAATCAAAATTCCAGTTGTTTTTTTCATCTTCGCTTTCCTTTCAACCGGCGCGCGGCCGGACAATTCACTGTACAAAACGTATGGCATGGGCCAAGCCATCAACTCCTAACAAAACGTCGGCTTTAACCTTCTCGTTGTAACGATCCATATTGACTGGCAAGCCGAAATTCACTAACGCTGAGCGCGGTAGCTCGACGCGCACTATCTGTCCACCATCCTGAAGACTGACAAGATTCATATAGCTGAGCGGAATGAAATCGGTTGCGATTTCACGAGCGGCGTGATTGGCGACTTCAGTGTTTTGTGGCCGGCGCGATTCAATCGGACGAATGCGCTTGCGAGTCGGTCGCTTCGGAGTCACGTTCTCGGCTCGATGCTCGACGTCTTTAACCGGTTCTGGTGACACCTGTCGTGTTGTTTGAGTCTGGCGAATATCGTTTACACCTTCACTTCGCCAGCGAATCGCAACCACGCTCAGCGCAATCAACAACATCGCTGCTACGGCTGCCGCCCACCAATAACGCGAACTCACCTGTCTGCCCAAGGTGGCATGTTGTTGTGCACGAAATGCGTCGAGCAACTTCGTCTCGATCTCCGGTGGCGTCGAGAGTTGCTCCATTTCTGCCGCGAGCGCCTGCAACGCGCGCGTCAGCATCGTCTCATCAAATCTCTCATCGTTCATGCGAAACACCTCGCTGACTTCACCGCCGTTGAATCCGCGTCTTCAACCTCTGCTGGTCGCAGCTTTGCAAGGAGAAGCGCGCGTGCCCGGTGTAAACGCGATCGCACCGTGCCAATCGCGCAACCTAAAATCTCCGCTGTCTCTTCATAACTGACGTCCTGGAGTTCGCATAAAACAACGACCTCTCGATACTTCGCCGGCAAACTCAATATCGCCTTGCGTACTGATTCGATCGTTTCAGCTCGTGTTAGCTCTTCAAGCAGACACGGACCCTCCTGGTCGGCGTCGTCGCCAAGCGGCGACAGAAGTTGTTCGACTCGCAAACGCCGGAGGACGTGATTGCGAGCGACGCCGAAAAGAAACGCACTGACCGAACCTTTTGCCGGGTCAAACAGATGACCTTCGCGCATCAGGAAGAGAAAAACCTCCTGCGTCACATCTTCGGCAATCGCTTTCGAGCCGCTCATCTGCAAGGCGAAGCGGTAGATCGCACCCTGACGGCGCTGATAGAGCAGCGCCAGCGCTTCTTCGTCTCCGGCCAGCATCGACCG
Source organism: Pyrinomonadaceae bacterium (assembly GCA_035248565.1). Taxonomy (GTDB): domain Bacteria; phylum Acidobacteriota; class Blastocatellia; order Pyrinomonadales; family Pyrinomonadaceae; genus PSRF01. The sequence goes on from DATFHH010000024.1 coordinate 200,189, forward strand.
CAATAGTTCGGAATCGTCAATTGTGCCCATCGGTCATTGGTATTCGCGGGGCGAGGCAGGAAAGTTCCAGAATGTTATCCGCGTCATCCGCGTTATCCGCGGCCAAAACGCTCGCAAAAATCGGGCGCGGCTCGGCGCAAACTAAGCCATTCGGGGAAGATTTGTGGATTTTGGAGCCAAACCGTCAGCCATTGTGCGACCTCTTCGGCGAGATCTTTATTGACGGTATTTCTGTTACTGGCCAGCAGCTCGAGTTCAGTCTTTATTTGCAACACGGATTGACGCAGATGCTCTCGAGCAGATGGATCGTCCTGCAAACGCTCGATCTTCTCGATCAAAGCGTTCGCTGCGTCGAGCGTACCGAACGTGAGATCGTCTGGAGTGAATAACGAGACGCCTTCGCGCCAGGTAAGGTAGGCGCCGAGAATCTCAGGATGACCGAGTCGCGCACCCTCATCCGCCAGCGTGCGCGCGATCAACGCTGGACTCATCGGCGTTCCAAATTGCTCGATCACAGATCGACTGATCAGTTCGAGCTCCGCCGCGCCGACAACATCCTTCCCAATTCGCTTCCAGGTTTCAATAACGAATTGCTCCTTCATTCGCTTTGTGCTTTTTGTGCCTCTTTGTGGCTACTTTTGGATCTTCTTGATGAGGCGCAAGGCGTGGTTGCGAGCAATCAAGGGAACGTGCTCATCCGTGCTGATGTCCTCGAGCAGCTTGAGTAGTTGACGCGGATCGGAAAGCCCGTTCCGATTCAACAGCGACTCCATCGCTTCCATCAATTTCGGCATATTCAACGGCTGGTTTTGACGCGCAATCGAAATGTCGAAAATCAGAATAGCCTGATCCGCCGCCTTGCGATACTCGTTCACCAGGTTTGAAGCATCGGAGTTGTTGGTCCAATTAAATTCAGCCACACGCTTGCGATCGCCGCGCTCGATACCAATTCGCATCGTGCCCAGATGAGGAAACTGTTTGCTTGACTGATAGTTTGTATCTGATTCGAGAAATTGCAGCGCCTGCCACGACGCATTGATGCGCGAGAGCGCGCCGGCGGAAAGCTCGAGCGGTTCGGTAACCGGCGTGTCTTCGTCCAAACGCTCAAAAGTGACTGTGCCGCGCCCATTCGCGTCGTGTTCGATGACGATGTGTTTCACATAAAACTTCGGCTGTGAAAACTCATACGTATATTTGACTGCTTCAGTCTTCGTACCGGAATTGGCCACAGGCGATGAGGCTACCTGCTGCGGGCGCGCGTTATGCTTCGCGCCGCTCTTATCCTGGGCGTAAATGGAAATCGCCGCGCTCAAAAGCATTAGCGCGGCGGGGAGCACTTGCAGCAATGACTTTCGCTTACTCACTCAAATTTTACCGATACTAACTTCGAGACACCTGCCTCCTCCATTGTCACGCCATACAGCGCGCGAGCCATCTCCATCGTCCTCTTGTTGTGTGTGATCACGATGAACTGCGTATCAGCGGACATCTGGACGACCTTATCAGTAAAGCGTCCCACGTTCGCTTCGTCAAGTGGAGCGTCGACCTCATCCAATAAACAGAACGGCGCCGGCCGGTAATGGAAGATTCCGAGCACGAGCGCGAGCGCCGCCATCGCCTTCTCACCACCGGATAGCAGCAACACGTTCTGTAACCGTTTACCTGGAGGTTGGGCTACGACGTCGATGCCCGACTCAAGTATGTCGTCGGCATCGATCAAACTCATCTCGCCGCGTCCGCCGCCAAACAACTCCTGGAACAACGCGCTGAAGTTCTTGTTGATCTGCTCAAAAGCGTGGCGGAAGCGTTCACGCGACCGGCGTTTGATCTCTCTCAACGCCTCTTCAGTCGCGGAGATACCATCGATGATGTCCTGGCGCTGCGCGGTGAGGAACAGTAAACGCTGTTCCGCTTCTGCCAACTCCTCGAGCGCCATCATGTTCACGCCACCAAAACCTTCGAGACGAGCGCGCAGCTCTTCGACGCGCGCGTGACTGACCTCGAGATCGAAATCTTCAGGGAAAGTAAGCTCACGCGCGAGGTCTTCCAATGCCTGGCCCAACTCAGCCTGGCAGTTTTCATGAACAAACGTCTGACGTGCCTGTGCTTCCGCACGTTGCACTTCCAAAGCGCCACGCGCGTCACGCACTTCCGCAGCGCGTCGATTGAGCTCAGACAGTTCGGCGGAAAACTCATCCGCTCGCCGCCGCGCTTCCTGCAACATGCTCGACAGTTCGGCGATCTGCTGTTCCTCGCGAGCTCGATCGCTCTCAACTGAACTGGCCACCTGTTCAAGATAGGCAATGGACTGTCTCAACTCTTCGCTGCGCCCTGCCATCTCAGCGACTTCCATTCGATGCCGTTCGACTCGTGCAGCAACGTCAGCCAGTTCACCCTCGATCCGTCGAAGCTCAGCACTAGTGGCGCGACGCCGTTCAGCGGCGGCAGCAGCCGCAGCCCGTTGCGCTGCGAGTGACTCGCTCTCGATTTCCGTTTCCCGGCGCAAGTCGGTCAATAACGCCGAAGCTCTGATGACATTTTCAGTCGCTGCTTCGCGCGCTGTTTCCGCTGCTTCAGCATCCAACAAAGCGTTAGCGCGTCGATTCTCAACTTCAAGCCGTTCCTCATCGACACGGGCTGAGTCTTGACCGACGACTCGCATGTGGCGTTCGGCTCTTTCGAGCTCCTGCTGCAAGTTGAGCATCGTGTGCTCGCGCGCCATCGCGTCTCGTTCTTCACGTCCGATAGCTTCGTTGAGCAGCACCACTGCGTCTTCCAATTCCACCAGACGAGTGCGCGCGTCCTTCGCCGCGTCAGCCGCAACATCAACTTCGCGCGCGAGTGCTTCGGCACGGGTCTCCAACTCTCTCAGCTCTCGTTTGAAGGTAAGCAGTCCGGCGCCTTCTTCAAGATCGCGTGCATCGCCGGCATTGATAAACTGACCGCTGGCTATCCAGTCACCGTTGAGCGTGACGTACATTTCGCCGGTCGCGATCGACTTCATCATCGCGTCGTCAAGACTTGCGGCGAGTCGTGCGTTCATCTTCTGAGGCAGAGTGCGTTTGAGGACAGTTACCAGTTGTTGTGGAGCACCGAGCAAATCGCAAATTCGCAAGTCGTCGCTAAAGCCTGCGGGTAGACCAGGCGACAGAGCAGGCCGTTCTTCAAGTCTGCAAGCGAGCGCGGTGATCGTGTTTACTTCTTCGCTGCCGCCGTGCAAACCGGCAACCAGAAAACTCGCGCGGCCGCCGTTGTTTTCGCGCAACCATTGCGCCGCACGCACTGCATCATCAGGCGTCGGCACGACGATCGACTGCAACGATGACCCGAGCACGCCTTCTACGGCGCGTTCCCACTTCGCGTCGACATTCAATGCGTCCGCGAGCGTGCCGATGAAATGAAAATCCCGCGGTGTCTCAGCCGGCGAAAAGAGGAGTTGTACGGCCGGCGAATAATACGCACGTCTTTGGTCCAACTCCTTCAAACTCTCGAGACGATGGCTTGCGCGCGAATGCTCGTCACGCACTCTCGTCAGTTCCGCTTCAGTATCGCTGACCGCCTCATGACCACGAACAACTGCATCGACAGCAGTCTCACGCTCGGCTTGAAGCGCTGCGACGCTCGCGCGCGCTTCGGCAAGCTCGTGAGCGAGTCGATCGGCTTCGAGTTTTCTTTCGGCGTGTTGACTGGCGGCTCGATCGCCTTCGCGCGCGAGACCTTCCGCCTGCTGCGACAGACGATCGAGCGTGATTTCGAGCTGGCGCGCAATCTCTCGAAGTCTCTCCGCGATGGCTGTTTGGGAAAGAAGTTCAGCACGGGCGCTCTCGATTTCGATCTCGGCGGCGTTTGCGGCTGCCAGTTTTTGCGAGTACGACTCTTCAGCAGTGCGAAGCAGCAACGCGCTTTGATCGAATTCTTCTCGCAGCCGTCCGTCTTCGTATTGCAATCGATGGCACTCGGCCTCGATCAACACCAGCCGTGAAGTCAAAGCGTCGATCTCAGCGGCGACTTCGGCCTTGCGCCTTTCAATCTCACTCAACTGCTCTTGCTGGTAGACACATTCGCGCGCCTGTCGATCTCGTCTGAGCACGGCTTCGGCAGCAGCGGCGCGCGCAGTCGTCAACTCGTCTTCAAGACTTCGTGCTTGTTGAGTTGCGGCTCGCGCTGCTTCTTCGCGCTTACTTAGATCGTCGGCAATGCCGAGCTCGAGTTCAGTAATCTCTGCGAGTTTGGCTTTCGTGTCATCGAGCACTGCCGTCAGTTTGCGATCTTCTGCGACGTAAACATGGCGCAACAGCTCGCGCAACTCTTCGCGCAGAACTCCATAGCGACGCGCCTTAGCCGCCTGACGCCGCAAACTGTTCACCTGACGATCGATCTCTGCGACGATGTCGGAGATTCGCGACAGATTCGTGCGCGCTGATTCGAGCCGCGCTTCAGTGGCTCGCTGGCGCACGCGAAACTTGGTGATGCCTGCCGCTTCTTCGATGATGGTGCGGCGGTCCATCGGCTTGGCGGAGAGAATCTGTCCGATGCGGCCTTGTTCGATGATGGCGTAATGAGCACCCGCTAAACCGGTTCCCGAGAAGAGATCCTGGATGTCACGTAGCCGGCAGATCCTGTCGTTCAGCAGGTACTCGCTTTCACCTGACCGATAGAGTCTTCGCGTAACCGATACGGCTTCGCCTGGAGCGAACTCGAGCGCGAGATTGCGCCGGCGCCAATGCCGCTTGTGCGTCGTTTTTGGACCCGCGGTCTGCTCAGCGAGCAGCGCTTCTTCCGTTGTCGTTTCGGCAACGGCAGCTGTGGCCTCGGTCGACTCCTCTGGAAGAATTTCGTCGAGATTGACGAGACGATCGTCGATTCGTTCTAGAGTGGAATCGATGTCTTCGATGTCCGGTTCGGCTTCGACGGCCTCGTCACGGATCATGTGCATGACGACTTCAGCCATGCCACTGGGCGGACGGTTGCGAGATCCCTGAAAGATGACGTCTTTCATCTCGCCGCCGCGGAGGTGTTTGACCCGCTGCTCGCCCAAAACCCAGGCAATCGCGTCGGCCACGTTGCTTTTACCGCAGCCGTTTGGTCCGACGATGGCGGTAATTCCGTCTCCGGTGAAGATTATTTCGGTGTAGTCGGCGAAGGATTTGAAGCCGGTGATTTCCAGGCGTTGGAGTTTGAACATTCGCTGGGCCACTATAAGTGTGAGCCGCTTAGAATGTCAACCAAAACTTGAACTTAGGTTGGGTTAAGTGAAGTAGGAGTCAAACTTAAGCAGGCCACAAAGAAGCACAAAAGCAAAAGCAGATCTTCGCCACAAAAAGGCACAAAAAGCACAAAACGAGAAATGAGGCTGCGGGTCTTAAATTCTTTTGTGACTTTTGTGCCTCTTTGTGGCGAATATTTCTTTGTGCCTTTGTGGCTAGGCTCGGCGGACGTAAAGGAGCAGCTTCACGCCGGGGCGCAGATCAAAAGTCCCGCCCGGACCGCTCGAAGGCACCTGCTCGTAAACTCCGCCAAAATTCGTTTCCATCGTGTCCTTTTGATCCTCTCGGGCAATGATTATCGGCTCGACAGAGGGAGCCATTTGCCCGTAATACCCAACGCGGCCGTAGTTTCGCAGGTACCACGGCAACGGCCAGTAATCCGGACTAACGATCGTGATCCCAGTTTGCCCGCCTTGCTCCTGCTTCGCGATTCGATCGATCTCGTTGAGTAGATCCAGCGTGCTCCTCTTCGTGTGCGCATAAACGTAGACATACTTCTCGTCTTCGTTGTCGTAGTTGACGAAGTTCAGGTCAATACACTGATAGACAGCGACCCCAATCGCGAGCACGAGAACCACCGATACCAACCTCAGCTGGCCCTGATCCAATTCGTAGACCGCCTGGAGCGCATATCCGGCAATGAGGGCCAGTGGCACGACAAAGTTCAGCAGCAGCCACGGCGTCTTGTAAGGAATCAGCGAGTAAGCAGCAATCAACCCAAAGGACCACAACGCGCAAAACACCGCGAATGAATTTTTCGGTCTTAAGACCACGATCGCCGCGCCGATTGCACCCAGCAGCAGAAGAGGACCCTCTTCTCTCAATAGCCAGTAGATGTACGTAACCGGTGGATGGACATGTGCCTCCGTGCCCGTCTTCTTCCAGATCGCAAACGTTTGTAGCGATGCGAAAAGCCCTTTTTCATAAGTGAAGAATGACGAATAAAAGAGAACATATAACGTGAAGAAAACTACGACTGCCAATCCGACGTTGAGGCCGAAACTCGGCGAACCGACTATCTCGTCGACTATCCTGCCCAGTCCTGACCGCGCTCTATTGCGTCTGCCACGAGTTGTAGTCACAAAACTTGAGCGGTTGAAGTGCTCATAAGCGAGCGTCAAAAAGAATGCGATGATTAAGACGCCCGCGGAAATCATCGCGGTCTCTTTAGTCGCAAACAGAAGTGCCGCCGACGCACCCGCTGCTATTAAGTACGACGGATTCCGCTTGTCATAAAAGCGCACAGCGGCCACCACGATTCCCAACGTGAAGAAAACAAACAGAGTCTCATGAATGAAATATCGCGACAGATAGACCGCACCGGGAGAGACCGCCAACATCAGGCCTGCCGTAAGCGTGGCAATTGTTCCCAACCGGCGTCGCAACAGAAACACGAGCGCAATTGTGCCCAATCCGAAGAGCGCCGGAATGAGCCGAATCGTGAAAGTTGTCAGGCCGTAGGTCTCACGAGCATTGGCGCCAAACAGGAGTTTGACGGTCCAGGGAATGATTGCCGAAAAATAATAAAGAGTTGGGCCATGATAATTTTGCGGATCGTATTGATAGAATCCTTCGCGCACCAGCCTGACTAAAAAGTTCCCGTTTACGCCTTCATCGTGGTGCAGTGGTACGAGGTTGAGATCGTACAAGCGCAGCACCGCCGCAATCACAAAAATCGCGATCACGCTGGCGCGCCAGATGCTCTCCGGCACACTGTCCGGCACTACGTTTTCGCTGACGGGACGAGCGCTCTCAACTTCAGCAGCGCGCTGTTTCCGTCGAGCTTTTTTACTGCGGGTTGATTTTGTAGAGCGCGTAGTCACCAACTTCCCCCACTTTTTGGAAGCGACTGAAGAACTTCTCGTTGACCGGCGTCACAACACGTTCGTGCGGACCAACCACGGCATATTCGATGTTGTAGTTTCTCAATAACTGATCGGCGTCAGGCGAGCCGAGATAGATGCGTTTGATCTCAGCTTCGCGTTGCACAAACTGGAGCCCGTGAGTCCAGATGTGCCCCGGATATCCCATGAGCGAGCGCCGGCCAGTCAGAAAGATAGGCGTGTTATGCACGGGCGCGTGAACGATCAGCGCACGCGGAGCCGTTCGTTCTTTGACGAGTTCAGCGAAGCGCATACCCGCCGCGTCGAACACCTGATATTGAACCGAGCGTAGTGTGATGCTGGCAACATCGAGGGCGCCGGCAAGCGTCACGCAAACAAAGAGCACGATAGCAATCGTTTGTCGAATCGGACCTTGCCGCCACAATCTCGCCAGCAATAACGCAACCAACGGCGCCGACGCCAGCCACCAGTAATAAAGCACCTTGATGTTGTCCCAAATCCACGGCGCCAGCTTAACGAAGTTCGGAATGATAAAGCAGAGTGTGAATGGCAGATAAAAGAGCAACAGCCGTTTTCCGACCAGATACCCTTCTCCTCGCATGAGCACCGCCGCGAATATCAGCGGAATGAAGATACCCGTGTTTTTGAACCAAAACCAGATCGGGTTTTCTTGTCCGTGGTCCCATCCCACTTCCCACGCGAAGAAACTGCGCGCATCAACCGCGCTGTGCGACGTGGACCAAAGCAGTTGCGGGATCGCAATCACTGAGGCGACCACGAAGAACGTGAACCATTCGCGCCAGCGAATCTGAAGCAGAGCCAGACAGCCCGCCATCGCCATCACCACGACAAAACTATGAGCATGGACCAACGGCAGCAATCCGGCCGCGACTCCGGCAGCGATCATGCGACGCATGGACGGTGGAAAACGCGTCGCGGATTGTTCGGCTGGTAAATTCTTTTTACTGTTGCTTGCACGTGTCTTCTTTCCAGCAGCGGCATCAGTAACTTGTCGCTTGTCGGTCGCGATCCACCACTGCGTAAAAGCAATAAGCGCCAGAGGTAGTCCCATCAAGAATCCGCGTTGCGGGACGAGAAGCGCCGAGATGGCATTGCCCCAGCGCCAGGTGGTCTCTGGAATCACGGTGAACGACGGCGGCAAATCGCGCAAGACGCCGAAGAGTCCGCCCTCGTTCTGACCGGCTTTGTCAAACAACAGCAGCCAGCCCATGCCGCCGTTTAATAGGACCAGCAAAGGCGTGATGACTGCCGCCAGCTTATCGCGCAACATCACCAGCGCCCAACGATGTACCAGCCCGACGAACGCCATCGCGAGAATGAAATTCTCGATGAACATCGACTCTCGGAGATCCGCGCCGCAGCGCACGAAAACAGCGGAAATGAAGTCGGAAAGGAATGGATAAGTGAATCTAACGCCGGCGTATGTCGGATCTTCTGGTGGAAAATTGTTGCCGAAGGCGAAGCTGGTGATGACGCTGAGATGAAACGGAAGATCGCCGAAGTTATTCAATAGTCCTGTGCTGAGGCCACTCGCATCTTTGATAACGGCACGACTGAATACTTTCCAAAAAATAAGAGCTGTGACCAGATAGAAGAGAAAATAACCTACTGTGACTGGATCGAGTCGAGCTAATCTGCGACCGCCACTCGAGACTGCAGCGATGTCCTGTCGCAAACGCTTGCCGGTTCTGCCATCGGTGAGGATCGCGAGAGGGCTACAACAGATCGCAGTGCTGATCACGATCGCTGTACCGCTTAGTCCAATCAACGAGGCAATGACGAAACCCACCAGGCCCAAAGCCGCCAAGCCGAGCGCTGCTCCCGCACAGAGTCGCGCGCCAAGAGGTGCGTTCTCGTCGTAAAGATAGGTCGCAACTGTGCCGCTGAGGGTCACCAGTAAGGCAACTAAGAGAGACGTAATCATTTACAGATGCGGATTATAAACATTGCCCGGCCTTTTGCATCCCTCGAGGTAATCAGTTAGGTTTCTATCACATGTTACGAGCAGGTATCGTCGGGCTACCGAACGTCGGCAAGTCAACTTTATTCAATGCGCTGACGGCGCAATCGTCTGCGCTGGCGGCAAACTATCCATTCGCCACAATCGAACCGAACGTCGGTGTTGTTTCCGTGCCTGACGAACGTTTGGAGCCGCTTGCTCGGCTCGTGAAAACTGAAAAGATAGTGCCCGCAACGGTGGAGTTCCTTGATATCGCCGGCCTCGTGCGAGGAGCTTCAAAAGGTGAGGGTTTGGGTAATCAGTTTCTGGCGAACATTCGCGAGACGGATACGGTGGTCCAGGTCGTTCGTTGTTTCGAGGATGAGAGTGTGATCCACGTCGAAGGAGCCGTAGATCCGCTGCGGGACATCGAAACCATTCAGATCGAGCTCGCCTTGTCAGACCTGGCAACAGCGGAGCGGCGACGCGAGAAAGCGCAGAAGAACCTGAAGGGTGGCGACAAAAATGCGCGCGCTGAACTGGACGTGCTCGATAAGATACAGCCGGCGTTGGAGGAAGGCCGATCAGCAAGAACAGTTGTACTGACTGATGATGAACGAGCAGTGGCGCGTAACTTTTTTCTTTTAACGACGAAGCCAACGATCTATGCTGCGAATGTTGACGAGGCGGCGCTTGCCAACGTTTCAGACAATGCGATGGTGAATGCAATACGAGACATCGCGGCGAAAGAGAATGCGGAGTGCGTCGTGATTTGTGCACAGCTCGAAGCAGATCTCGTAGCTCTGCCTCCGGAAGAACGCATCGACTATCTTAAAAGTCTCGGCGTTGTGACAAGCGGAGTGGACCAACTCATCAAAAGCGCGTATCACTTGCTGGGGTTGATGTCGTTTCTGACTGCCGGTGAAAAGGAGGTACGTGCCTGGACGATTCCACAGGGCACGCGCGCGCAGACCGCCGCGGGCGTGATTCATTCCGACATTGAACGCGGCTTCATCCGCGCCGAGATCATTAGCTACGACGAATTGATAGCGGTGGGTTCGTACGCGGCCGCGCGAGAAAAAGGTTTGCTACGGCTGGAAGGAAAAGACTACATCATGCAGGAAGGTGATGTAGTTCATTTCCGGTTTAATGTTTAGAATCATTGTCTTCCTCAGGAGACTGCCTACTGCCTTCAACTGGCAGATTCAGCTTCTCTCTCAGAGCCCGTAATTCCGCTCGCAGTTCTTTCCGACGTCGCGGAGCATCCTGAACGCACTTCTGAAGTCGTCGGTCAATCCAGCGCTGATCTTGTGACATTCAATCCTCTTTCTGGTGGGTAAATCGATGCCATGATCGCATCTGAGAGTATCCGTCGTCAAGTTTTAAATCTTTAGGAAGGAAGGATCGCCACCAAACAGCACAAAAGGCACATAAGAGAAACCAGCTCCTATGTGCCTTTTGTGCCTCTTGGTGGCGCTTAACGCAGCAGGGCACGAATACCGACGAGAATCAAATAACCGATCGCTAGCACAACCGCCACTTTGATCAACAGCACCGCCAGCCCGATCAAGAACGATATGATCGACAACGTGATGCCGACAGCGTTGAAAACCAAAGTCAAAACAAACGGCACCGCCACAATAAAAACAAACAACCCCAGAAGAATCATTCCTACAATTCTCAAAATGTCTCTCGCGTCTTTCATCGTCTACTCTCCAATCGCGCCCCCAAAATGTTGAGTTCCATCCCCCGCACGCCAACTATACGCAGATCCTTGTAATCGCGTTCCAACGAAGATTCTGGATATTTCGCCCGTAAAAATGGCTGTTTCCGAATTCAACTCTTCAACTTTGAGTCGCATCAGGTGATCTCGCTGGTCGCGTGTTTAGTTCTTTTCGGCGATAATTATACATATTTTTCGGCTCATGGAACGCTGGAATTCGAGAAGTCTGTTTAATGAGGAGCCACCGGAGGCCGCACCGGCCGCTGAAGGCACTCCCCTGGCTGAACGTATGCGGCCGCGGTCGCTGTCGGAGTTCGTTGGACAAACGCACCTGGTCGGAGAAGGTCGCATCCTACGACGGCTCCTGGCGGGTGGCGGCGCGTTACCCTCGTTGATTCTCTGGGGTGCACCCGGCACAGGCAAAACTACGCTGGCCCGATTGCTCGCCGACAGCAGTGGTCTTCGCTTCGTCGCATTGTCCGCCGTGTTCTCAGGCGTGAAAGATCTGCGCGAAGCTATTCAGGAAGCAAAGGCGCAAAAACGTTACGGCAAACGCACCGTACTCTTCATTGACGAGATTCACCGGTTCAACAAGTCGCAGCAGGACGCCCTATTGCATGCTGTCGAAAACGGCACCGTCACACTGATCGGCGCGACGACTGAGAACCCTTCATTCGAAGTCACCGGCGCACTGCTCTCGCGTTGCAGAGTGCTCGTCCTCAATCAACTCTCAGAAGAAGAGATCAAAACCATTCTTCAGAACGCACTCGCAGACCACGAACGTGGTCTCGCAAATCTGAATGCCGCAATCTCAGATCAACTCCTCGAGCGAATTGCCCATTCCGCTGCCGGCGACGCGCGCGTTGCACTCACCGCACTTGAAGCGGCGGTTGAATCCACCGCGCCGGACGCAAACAGCGTCAGAACAGTCTCAG
>DATFHH010000025.1:0-7904 GCA_035248565.1 Pyrinomonadaceae bacterium
GGACGACTGTGTGTCTCTGCCGGCTCGAGTAGCGATTGACGAGCACTTGGATCGCTGCCCGGTGTGCCGCGCGGAGACCGCGGAGTTGCGTTCGCTGACTCGAAGTCTGAGTTTGATGGCCCGGCCTGAGCCGCCAGCGGACCTGGCTGCTACCATTTCCGATCTCCTGACAATCGAAGCTGCTGCGCGTCGTCAGGCTCCGAATCCTTCTCTCAGTTATCGCATCGCGCGTTTTGTCCAGCCTCGGCTGATGCCCTACACAGTTGGTTCGTTTGCGTCAGTGATCATGTTCTTTCTGATGTTTGCGGCGCTGCGTCCGCACTTCGTTGCGTTGCGCGAGGCATCGATCCAGAACAGCGGCGTAATCATGCTGCACACTACTGATGCTGATGTGAGATACGATCTCAATAGACCAGTAACTCCGGTAACTCCGGAGGATTTTGCCGCCAGTCGTGCGCCTTTTGCTGAAGAGTCACCAAGTTTAAATCCGGGTGGAGCGCTGGCTGGGTTGACGCGTGACTACACACATCCGCACACCAATTATTACCGCGACGCTGACGACATGTTCGTGGTCGCGAACGTCTTCAGTGACGGCAGTGCTTCGCTGACCGATGTGGTCCAACCACCGCGTGACAAGCGAATGTTGACTGAGTTTGAGTCAGCACTTCGTCAGGATGCAGCCTTCGTTCCCGCCTCACTCGACCGCCGTCCCGATACGATGCGCGTCTTCTTTTTGGTGCAGAAGGTTGACGTCGACGATCGCAACTTCTAAACAGACCTGACAGTATTAACCGCGGATGACTCGGATGACACGGATTTCATCCGTTCGCTTGACGCACCGCAGCGCGCATGCTAGTTTGCGGCTTCACCTGTTTATTAGTGATTTAATAACGCGAAGCATGACTCAAGGCGCGCGCGGTGAGTAACTTGACTGCAACGGCTCCCCAACTGAAACGAACTACACTCAATAACGTCCACCGCCAGGCCGGTGGTCGCATGATCGACTTCGGCGGCTGGGACATGCCCGTCCAATATCCAGCTGGCACCATTGAAGAACACCTCCGCACGCGAAATCACGCCGGTCTCTTTGACGTCTCCCACATGGGTGAGATCGACGTGCGCGGCGCCGACGCGATCACATTCGTTAACCATATAACTTCAAACGATGTCAGCAAACTCGTCGATGGCCAGGCGCAATACTCAACCCTGACAACTCCACAAGGAACTGTTATTGACGACCTGCTGGTCTATCGTCTCGCTGCGGATCACCTGCTGCTCGTGGTTAACGCAGGCACCACCGACAAAGACTGGGAATGGATCCAGTCGCATCATGCCGGTGAACCGGTCGAGTTGAACAACGTCAGTTCCAATTACTGCCAGCTCGCGCTGCAAGGCCCTGACGCGCAATCGATTCTGCAAAAGCTAACTGAGCTACAACTCGAAGAGATTAAGTACTACCACTTCAAAACAGGAACTGTGGACGGCGTCGACGCAATAGTTTCTCGCACTGGTTACACTGGCGAAGATGGCTTCGAAGTCTATGCAGCTTCCGATCGCGCCGAACAGTTGTGGAATAAGATTCTTAATGCGGGAAATTCGGGTTCCGAAAACGGTGTGCTGCCTTGCGGCCTCGCCGCACGCAATACGCTGCGACTCGAAGCAGGCATGGCTCTCTACGGTCACGAGATCGACGAGACAACGACTTTACTCGAAGCTAACCTCGGTTGGATTTGCAAATTGGACAAAGGCGACTTTATCGGTCGCGAAGCACTCGCACGTCAGAAGGAAGGTGGCGTGAAGCGAAAACTAGTCGGGTTTGAAGTAACTGACCGCGGCATCGCGCGCGACGATCAGGAAGTAGTTATCGATGGCGAACGCGTGGGAAAAGTGACTTCCGGCAGTCCGGCGCCGTTTCTAAAAAAGAACATCGGCTTCGCCTACGTGCCGATCGAAAATGCGAATGTGGGCCAGGAGATACAGATCGATGTGCGCGGCCGGCTCGTCGGCGCGCAGATCGTGAAGACGCCATTTTACAAGCGCCCCAAATAGAGACACGATTAACAAGTTAGATAAGATAGGATGGAGGATTCATGGCGAACGTTCCGGAAGATCTACACTACAGTAAGGATCACGAATGGGTGAGAGTGGACGGTGATCAGGCCATCATCGGCATCACTGACTACGCACAAAACTCCCTGGGCGATGTAGTGTATGTCGAGTTGCCAAAAGCTGACGACGAGTTCGCAGCAAATGAAGCGTTTGGCTCAGTTGAATCGGTCAAAGCAGTATCGGAAGTCTTCACTCCCATCGCTGGCGTAGTGGTCAAGATCAATGAATCGCTCGCCGACGAACCTGAAACAGTCAATTCGGATCCATACGGCGAAGGGTGGATGATCCGGTTGAAGATGTCGAATCCCGGCGAGGTCGACAGTTTGCTGACCGCTGCGGAATATGAAGATTTTACGAAAGCTGAGAGCGAATAATCTTGCGCTACATTCCTAACTCGCCGGAAGAGCGCGTAGAGATGCTCGAGGCAATTGGGCTCCACTCAGCTGAGGAACTGTTCGACTCCATTCCTCAGGATTTACGTTTACAGCGGCCTCTCAACACGCCGGCAGCTCTTTCCGAAATAGAACTACTCTATAGTTTCGAACAGATGGCCGCGCGTAATGCCGGCTCCGGACGCATCAGCTTTATGGGCGGCGGCGCTTACTCGCATTACGTTCCAACGATCGTCGATCACATCATCTCGCGCTCAGAATTCTTTACTGCTTACACTCCTTACCAGCCCGAGATCTCTCAAGGCACACTGCAAGCGATCTTCGAGTTTCAAACGCTGGTTTGTCAGTTGACAGGCATGGAAGTGGCGAACGCTTCCATGTACGACGGCTCGACCGCGCTGGCGGAAGCAGTGTTGATGGCCGAACGCGTCACCAGATGTTCGAAAGCAATTGCGTCGAGCGCTGCACATCCTCAGTATCTCGAAGTCGTGAGGACTTACGTTCAGCACGCCGGCATTCACCTGGACATGGTTCAGTTTGACGAGCGCACGGGACAGTCGTGGCGATCGTTGGCCGAGGCGATCGACGACCAGACGGCCGCCGTCGTTGTGCAGTCACCGAACTTCTTCGGTTGCGTTGAAGATGTTGCGGCGCTTGCGGACGCTGCTCATGCCAAAGGCGCTTTGCTGGTGGTGACGATCACAGAGGCGATGTCGCTGGGACTGTTGAAGTCGCCCGGCGCGTGTGGCGCGGACATTGTCGTGGCTGAAGGACAATCGTTTGGAGTGCCGCTGTCGTTTGGTGGTCCATACGTCGGGTTGTTTGCGACGCGCGAGAAATATGCGAGGCAGATCCCTGGACGACTCGTGGGCGAAGCTTACGATAAGCAAGGACACCGCGGATTTGTGCTTACGCTTGCCACTCGCGAACAGCACATCCGCCGTGAAAAAGCGACTTCAAACATCTGTACTAACGAAGGATTGATTGCGCTGGCGGCGACTGTCTATTTAGAGACGATGGGCAGGCGCGGTGTACAGGAAGCGGCACACCAGTGTGCGCAAAAGGCGGCGTATGCGGCGCGAGCGATTTCGAAGTTGAATGGCTATTCGCTTCCGTTCAGTGGTCCATGTTTTAACGAGTTCGTCGTGCGCGGACCGGTTGGAGCGGTCGAACTGCTGGCGCGCCTGGGGAAGGAAAAAGGAATCGCCGGCGGTATCGCGTTGTCGCGATTCATGCCGAGTCGACCAAACGATTTTCTTGTTTGCGTCACGGAGGTAAACAGCCGCGGACAAATCGATGCGCTGGTTGAAGGTTTGAAAATATAAGCTGTTCTTTTATGACCACTGCAATCACAAAAGTCACTAGTCACATCAGCCCAAACGAGCAGCTCATCTTCGAGCGATCGCAGACGGGCCGCATCGGATATCGATTGCCTGCTCTCGACGTCGACGAAATAGAGTTGAACATTCCTGCGGAGTTCCGTCGTGACGACGATCTCGAAGGCATGCCGGAAGTGAGCGAAGTAGATGTAATACGCCACTTCATTCGCATGTCGACCTGGAACTATTCAATCGACATCGGCATGTACCCACTGGGCTCCTGCACGATGAAATACAACTCGCGACTCAACGAACGCGTCGCGCGCATCGCGGGTTTCGCAAACCTTCACCCATTGACTAACGAACAAGACGCGCAGGGCGCATTGCAGGTGATTTACGAACTACAGGATCACCTTGCAGAGATCACCGGTCTCCCCGGCATCTCTTTGCAACCGGCCGCCGGGGCGCACGGCGAAATGACCGGTATCATGATCATTCGCGCTTTTCTCGATGCGCGTGACGGCGCCGCAGCGTCGCACCGCCGCACAATGCTCATACCCGACTCTGCACACGGCACAAATCCAGCATCTGCACATCTCTCCGGTTTTTCAGTAAAGACAATCAAATCAACCAGCGAAGGTCTGACGGATCTCGATCACCTGCGCGAACTCTGTGCACACGGCGAAGTCGCCGGTCTGATGTTGACCAATCCAAACACGCTCGGGCTCTTTGAGCGCAACATCAAACAGATCTGCGACATCGTTCATGAAGCAGGTGGACTGGTTTACATGGACGGCGCCAACATGAATGCACTCGTCGGCGTTGCGCGTCCGGGCGACATGGGCGTCGACGTCATTCACCTGAATCTGCACAAGACGTTCTCGACGCCGCACGGTGGTGGTGGACCAGGCTGTGGTCCTTGCTGCTGTACGAAAGAGCTCGAGCCATTTTTGCCAGTTCCCCGAATCGTGAAATCCGCTGACTCAACGTATCGCCTCGATTACGATCAGCCGCGATCGATCGGGCGCGTGAAAGCGTTCTTTGGCAACTACGGCATGATGTTGCGCGCGCTTTCCTACACGTTGACGCACGGCAACGACGGTCTGCATGAGGCGACCGAAGCCGCTGTGCTCAACGCGCGTTATGTCGCAGCAGGTCTGGTGGAGCACTATGAAAAGCCATTCTCAGCTCCGCCGATGCACGAAGTGGTCTTCACTGACAAGCGACAATCACGCAAAGGCGTGCACACACTCGATATCGCCAAGCGTTTGATCGATTACGGATTTCACCCGATGACGATCTACTTTCCGTTGATTGTGCAGGGCGCGATGCTGATTGAACCGACCGAGTCCGTCGGGCGGCAGGAGTTGGATCAGTTTATTGCTGCGATGCGATCAATTGCGACTGAGGCTGTTGAGGATCCGGAGCTGGTGCGAAACGCTCCGCACAACACGCGCATCGGGCGCCTCGATGAAGCGACTGCGGCGCGTAAACCCGTCCTTAGATGGAAACCATCCACAGATTACGCAGATTAATCTGTCCAGTACTAACGTTAACTCTTTCCCTCAACTTCATTGTAGAATGTGCACGAGAGGTATGGCTCTGTAACTTTATATGTCAACCGGCCTGGTTATCCACATCTCCTCGGGCGACGACCGGCATACCGAAATCCTCACCGACGAAAGCGTTCGCATTGGTGGCTCCGAAGACTGTGACCTGCGCTTGCGCTCGTCGAGTTTGCCCAAAACCGCAGCGAATAAGGTATTGCTCGAATTGAGCCGGGCAAATGGCTCGTATCGCGTCACCGATTTCGATCCCTCGCTCGCACTCACGCTCAATGGCGAGCCCGTGGCGCCCGGCAGTGAAATCCGCGACGGCGACGAGTTTCGCTTAAAGGAGTCGCAACTGGTGTTGCACTTCTTTCCGGTTCGGGATCTGCCTGCGGTGGTGCCCGCTTCAGGACACGAGACGCACGTTGCGCCCTTCATCGAAGCGGCCGCCATTGAATCCGCTGCGACCGCCCGGCGCGATGACGCGAAGGTCTTCCTGCGTGAGTTTACGCGCGAGCTAGTGCGTGAAATCAGTCCCAGCACGAAGCTCATAACGCTCGCCATTGCGCTCGCGCTCGTGGGTGGCGTGCTCTATATCGGCTTCGCGATGTACAAGGAGCTCCAGCGAAGTCGCCGGCAGCTCGACGAACTGCGCGTGCAGCAGGGTCAACTCGGGGATCAGGTCAGCAAGACTAATCGCCAAATTACAGATATCGATGAGTCGACCAGGCAGTTGCAGAACAGTCTTTCGCTGGCGGTAAAACTTCGCAGTGAGTACGGAAACGGTGTCTGTCTGATCGCGGGCTCGTTCTATTACGTCGAAGCCGGGACCGGGCGGCCCTTGCGATATGCTGAGGCGCAACTTAATGAGAGCGGCAGCGCTGTTCAGAGTGGCGCACCGGAGACGTTGACGCCCGAAGGCAATGCGGCGATTGCTGAATATGAATTTGTCGGCACGGGATTTCACGTGGGCCAGGGGTTCGTCATGACGAATCGTCACATCGCCCAGCCGTGGATGGCTGACGATAGAGCGCAGAGTATCAGTGCAAGTCTCAAGGCCCAGCCCCGCCTTAGAAAATTGATTGCATACTTTCCCGGCTTCACGCAGGCGATTCCGCTGGAATTCAAAGCGACTTCACAAAAAGACGACCTTGCCGTGTGCACGCTGACACTGCCGGAGATTCCCGAATCGATCCCGGTGCTGCCTTTGGAGACTGACCCGGACGCTGTCGCCGTTGGCAAGAGCGTGGTGATGATGGGTTATCCGTCTGGTCCGGATCGCCTGCTCGCGTTACTCGACGATGCTGAATCGAGAGGAATACAACAACGCTTCGGAACGCCAATGGCGCAACTCGGATATCTCGCCGAAACGAAGCGTATTCAACCACTCACGACACAAGGCAACATCACCGATCTCGATGTTCGCAGAATCGTATACGACGCACGAACAGCTGAAGGAGGATCCGGCGCGCCGCTCTTCGGTCCCTCTGGACGAGTGATCGGAGTCAACTTCGCTGTCTTCACTGAAAACCAGGCCTCAAACTTTGCCGTCCCGATTCGTTTTGGCATCGCTTTGCTCGAACGCTCGGGCTGGGAACCACCTCCGAAGGATGCCAAAGAAGCCGAAACCGCCGGACAAGCCTCCGGTCACTCCACGCCTGCGCGTTAACAATCACCTCCTTGGAGTGCGGCGACCTGGCGCCGCTTTAACCTCAATCGCGTGTGATCGAATAACAAAGCGGCGCCAGGCCGCCGCACTCCAAAGAGGCACAATCGCCACGGCAACGTCGGTCGTTGTCCGGACATCTGATCCGGGACTGTTACAATGCATAACGTGTCACAGCGTCGAAACAAAAGTGGCTCCGCGATGGGCTAACCTAATGTATATTGATCGCGTGTGCTCGCGGGCATGCGTATTGCTCTCGAAGAGTCCCGAGGTGAGGTTTATTGAGTAATTCTTAGAGCGTGTAGTTTAAGGATGCAGCACAAACTCCCCATCTGCCAGATTTTGAGTGTGCATAACCAACCAGGATGACGATCCAAAGGCGTAGGCACTGGCACCTGAGGGCGAGCTTTTTAATTGCGTTTCTGCTCGTTATCTCGCCATTAGTCCCGACAATCACCAAAGCTCAAGGTCCTAATCTCCCCGATTCCGAGGAGAATGACCCAACCGCAGCGCTTTCTCAGATACTTCGATTGGAACGAATCCAGGTTCCAGGAGGCGCCGAGTTAATTACTGTTCACGCAAAACTTGCCGGACTCGAGTCTAATGAGAACGACAAGTGGATACCTTTAGTGTCTATTTTGCGCGACACTCTCGGCGACGATAATCCTGAGAACAATCGTCTGCGCTACGTCTGGCCGTTGACTTATACGCGGCCAACCATCAAACAGCGGCTCGCCGCCGCAATTCCCTTCTTCTACACGCGCGTTGGCAATAAGGAGAAGCTAACCAAAACGCCACCGCCGGCGATGGATCTCGCGGCGCCCGAGAGCGATGTGTGGAACAAGATCTTCTGGGCTGCGCTGCAAAA
>DATFHH010000026.1:0-18062 GCA_035248565.1 Pyrinomonadaceae bacterium
AATGCTTGTCGACGTGATTGTCCTCCCGTGCCTCGAACGCAATCTGTTCGACAACTTCACGAATAAACTCCGGAACGATCAGCCGGCCTTCGATGTCGAGGCGATCCGTCCAGGCTTCCTGTCGCGTGATTTCGATCGCCGCCGGCAACTCTTTCGGATAGTGAGTCATGATCTCAGCGCCGATACGATCTTTGAGCGGCGTGATGATCTTTCCGCGCGCAGTGTAGTCTTCCGGATTTGCCGAGAACATCAGCATCACATCGAGCGGCAAGCGCACCGGATAACCCTTAATCTGCACGTCGCCTTCCTGCATGATGTTGAAAAGTGCGACCTGAATCTTGCCCGCGAGATCAGGCAATTCGTTGATCGCGAAGATACCGCGGTTGGCGCGTGGCAAAAGCCCGTAGTGAATCGTCAGTTCATCGCTCAGCAGGTGACCGCCTTTGGCAGCCTTGATCGGATCAACGTCGCCGATAATGTCTGCGACTGTAACGTCCGGAGTGGCAAGTTTTTCGACGAAGCGCGCGTCGCGTCCAATCCAGTCGATGGCAGTTGAGTCGCCGTGTTCCGCGAGCATTTGACGACCATAAGCCGAGATTGGTCGAAAAGGATCGTCGTTAACTTCGGAGCCGGCGATGATCGGAAGACGCTCATCCAGCAGCTCGGTCAACAGGCGAATGATGCGGCTCTTTGCCTGACCACGAAGACCGAGAAGGATGATGTTGTGCCGCGCCAGAATCGCGTTTATGAGTTGCGGAACGACCGTTTCGTCGTAACCAACAATGCCCGGAAAGAGCTTCTCGCTCGAGCGAAGTTTTCTTATGAGATTGTGGCGGAGTTCATCTTTGACCGAGAGGGTTTGATATCTGGCCGCCCTGAGTTCGCGAAGGGTACGTGGGTAATCCATATTATGTGAGGGAAATAATCAGGTAAATGCTATGGCATGTCAAAGAGAGCCATCCGCAGATTACACAGATTCTATTTAAATCAATCTGCGTAATCTGTGGATAAAAAAGCAAAACGAGGGCGTTACCTAAAGACGCCCTTCGTCGCGAAGCTTCTCCAGGTGCGCGAGCACTGCGCGCTCGGCCATCGCGTGCGCTTTCGGTGAGACGTCAGTGTAAACCTGCGCCACGATCTCCTTGGGAGTAGTTGCGCCATTGCGCACGGCTTGAAGGATGTTCTTTTCGCGCTCGAGCCGATGCGAAATGTATTCATCGATCTTTTGATAAGGAGTGGCGATCGCTGGGCCATGACCGCCAAAAAGCACGCCGAGGTTTGGCAACGAACGCATGCGCGCGAGTGAGTCGAGATAGTCGCGCATGTTGCCCTGCGGCGGATCAATGAGCACTGATCCGACGCCGAGGATGTTGTCGCCCGTCAGCAGCACGCCACGCGCTTCGTCGTGAAAACAGAGATGGCCCAGCGCGTGACCTGGAGTGTGCAGCGCACGCAAACGAATTTCTGGTTGACCTTCGAGCATGATGACGTCATTGTCTTCAATAAGACGATTCACATGAACATCCGCCAGGCCTTCGGCTGTTTTGACGTGTGCGGCAACGGGCACTGCGCCATCAAGATGCGTTTTAAGCGCATTGACGCCGCCGACGTGGTCCGGATGCACGTGCGTCAAGATTATCTCGCGCACCTTCCGGCCTTTGGAGATCAATTCGTCAACACACTCTGCCAGCGCGTGCTGTTCTTCTTGATACGGGGAGCCCGGATCGAAGATCAGTAGCTCGTTTGAGTTGTGTACGAAATAGCAGCACGTGTGAGTCGCGGGTGGTTTAGTCGGCGTGCGAACTGGAAAACAGATGTAGTTTGGGCGAAAGGTGATTCGACGAGTCGGCTCTCCATTCGCCTGAGGAATTGAAAGCAAACGATCGACGAGGTCAGGAGTAATGCCGACGGCCAGAGCTTTCAACGCGTGCAATGTTGGCGGCACAGCGACGACTTCATCGTTCATCCAACGATCGTAAGCACCTTGCGCAGTAATCCATTCACCACTCGCCAACTCGCCGGCGATCACATTCGGCTCCTGTCTTGGCGGACACATCACAAGAAAGAACCACGTGTCGAACCGTCGGGCATTAAACGGCGGCGTGACCCAACGCCCGGCAAACGTGAAATCGTGCGCGTCGAGATACAACTCGTAATGGTCCAACAACGCAGGCCACGACATTCTTCCCGATTCCAGATCGTCGAGCAGCGAAACTCGTTGACCCTTTGTAAGTGTTTCACCACCCCGAACCGCCAAGATGCCCAACTCTTCAAATAGCTCACGCGCGGCGCCGCTAATCATCGCCGCCGTTTGTGCATCCGGCGCATTTCGAACATCGACTTGAGCGTCGCCAGCGTCGATCTGTCCGCCCGGAAAAGCGTGATAGCCGCCCAGGAACGCGAGCGCATCGCTCCGTTTCACCCAGAAAACTTCAGGATTTGAAGGGTCGGTGTCGTGCCGGAGAAGAATGACCGCCGCCGCATCACGAGGAGTGACGACACTATGTGCCTCTTTGTGGCTCATGACCAGCGGAACCGTTCACCGTCGCCCGAGCCCCACGGCACGCCGCGCATGTGATAGCCGCCCTCTTCCCAAAAGCCCGCTTGATCGTGTTCGAGGAAGCGCACGCCTCTGACCCACTTCGCTGATTTCCAGGCGTAGAGTTGCGGAATGATCAGGCGGACGGGGCCGCCGTGTTCGGGTGGAATTGGCTGGCCATCGTGAGCCCACGCGAAGAGTGAGTCTTCTTTGAGGAAGTATTCGATCGGAACGTTTGTGGTCCAACCGTAATCGTAAGCTAATGCGAGGACGAATTTTGCTTCGGGCTTCACGCCTGCGAGTCGCGCGATCTCCCTGGTCGAGACGCCACTCCAGATGTTGTCTAATCGCGACCATCGCGTCACGCAGTGAAAGTCGGAGTAGACGCGCACCGGCGGCAGTTGCATGAATTCATCGAGTGACCAATTCTGCGGGTGTTCGACCAGGCCCTCGACTTCAAACTCCCAGGTTGCGAGATCAATATCGGGCGTGCCATGTGCATCGAGCACAGGCCATTTTTTGGTGCGCGACTGCCCCGGAGGTATGCGATTCTCGCGACGCGTGTCAGCGCTGATGATGAGCTCCGGATCATCGATCTCTTCCGGTTTACGTGGATCCTCGGTTTGATAATTCGGGTCCTGGAAAAACTTATTTATGAAACTCATACTCTTTGTACAAAGCTCTATTTCTTCGCTTTTCTCTCTGCAAGCGCCACCAACTCTTCCGGCATCCACTTGCCCACACCTTTGGCGACAGCCTCGTCGATACCGACGTTGCGATCGTGCCAATCGTCGCGACTGCCCTCAGGACCGCGAGCGCGCTCGTAGTTCTCAGTCTGTTCCAGACTCAGCAGTATTCCTGCCACGACTTCATTCCAGTCCTGAAATTGAATACCGCGACGAACGATCGGCAGACCCGCAGTCCAATCTTCTTCCGGCGCACGCGCGTCCTGCTCGGGAATGGTCAGGGTGTGCAGCGACGGAAATGGACCACCGGAAAAGTCTTTAACCAGCTGCTCATGAATCTGTTTGTACGACCAATCTGAATGATCCTGTCGCAAAGCCTGCGCTCGGCGAAAGATGTCCGCCACCGTTGATTGCTGCTGCGCCATTTCACACCTCTTATCCACAGATTACACAGATTTTTGCGATCTGTGTAATCCGTGGCTTAGAAGCACCACGACCAACAAGCAAAATGTGATGGCTGCCGAGAACAAACAGAACTGGCAAAACGCACGAATCACAAATGCCTGCAAATAGATCAGCCACAGGCTCACGACAAACATCGCAACGGTCAATGGCGTCAATAGAGTCGCTGCCCAGCGATAGCCAAATGCGGCCAAGGTGGAGAGGCTAAACACACCGAAATACGCAGCCGCACCGATAAGCGCCAGCGGAATGCCGGCAACAACAGCGTAAGAGCTGCTGAGTACTTCAGAACAACCAGCGATTATTGTGCAGCGGACGGATTGTCCAGTGACGTGTTCAATGGTGAGATATATTGCATCGGCGAGTCCGAGCACGGAGAGCAGCGCAGCAGCCGCATACATTGCCGATTGCCGATTGCCGATTGCCAATTGATTATTCCTCCGCTACTTCACGAGCGCGGAATCTCTTCAAATCGGCAATTGGCAATTGGCAATCGGCAATCACTTCTTCTCGATCTCCCTCTGAAGTATGACGCGCAACTGATCGGCCGGCAGCGACTGAAATGGCACTTCGCGGCCATTGACGAAGACTGTTGGTGTGCCTGTTACGCCGAGCGAGTGTCCGCGCTTGCCGTCGAGAAAAATTCTTTGCGCCACAGCGTCGCTGGCCACATCACGATTGTACCGCTCAACATCAAGGCCGATCTCTTTCGCATAACCTTCAAATACCGGGCGCACGTCAAACTGCGTCTTCCAATCCTTTTGCCGTTCATAAAGCAGATCGTGCATTTCCCAAAACTTGCCTTGCATGCCCGCAGCTTCAGCCGCAGACGCCGCCGCCAAAGCATGCTGGTGAGTTGGCACTAACGGATACTCGCGAAAGGTGATTTGCAACTTGTCACCAAACTCTTTGTGCATCTCGACCAGTATCGGATGGAACATGCCGCACGGCGGACACTCAAAATCACCAAACTCTTCCAGGCGCGCCGGAGCGTTTGCTGGTCCAAGGACGTGCGCCGGTTCGGCGCCCGGCACGCCTTTACTAACGACCGGTGGATTTTGCGCGGCGGCCTGGGGAGCTGAACTGCCTTGTGGTTGCGGCTGCTGACTTCCGGCCGCTGTCGTGGAAACGGGCATGGAGCGCGTGAAATACCAAGCGCTGACGAGTGCGATGCCGAGAACGGCAAGAATGATGATGAAGGGTAGTATTCGTTTCATATAAGTAATTCAATCTTTAAACTGCGGCTGCCAGAGTTGCGGCCAGCGAGCGGAAGATCTCGCTGCCATCGCTGGATCCGAGCAGGTCTTCACAGGCACGTTCCGGATGGGGCATCAACCCCAGCACGTTGCGTTGCCGGTTACAGATCCCGGCAATGTTATCACGCGAGCCATTAGGATTGGCCGCATCAGTTACACGACCGTCTTTTTCGCAATAACGAAACACGATGCGGTCTTCTTGTTGAAGCTCGGCGAGTGTTTGGTCGTCGCAGATGTAGTTTCCTTCGGCGTGTGCGATTGGAATGCGAAGCACAGTGCCTCGTTTCAGCTCATTTGTAAAAGGACTATCCGACGTTTCAACGAGCACGTAGATATGTTCGCAGATGAAGTGCAGATCGCGATTACGAATCAAGGCGCCCGGCAGCAGCCCGGCTTCGCAGAGGATCTGAAAGCCGTTACATATTCCGAGTACAAACCGTCCGCTCTCCGCAAACTTCTTGACCGAATTCATCACCGGCGAAAACCGCGCGAGAGCTCCGGCGCGAAGATAGTCCCCGTAAGAAAAACCGCCGGGGAGGATTACTGCGTCGTAGCTGGAGAGGTCTGTTTCGCGGTGCCAGATGAAGTCGACCGGTTGGCCCACGTGTTTTGAGATCACGTGATAAGCATCGTGATCGCAGTTGGATCCGGGAAAAACAATGACTCCAAATTTCACGTTTCTATCTCCACGCGGTAGTCTTCGATGATCGGATTCGAGAGTACCTCACGCGCCATCTTCTCGACCGATTCGCGCGCCTGTTGATTATCGAGCGAGCCGTCGAGCGAAATCTCAAAATACTTACCCTGCCGCACGTCCGAAATTCCGGAAAAACCCAGCAGTTCGACGGAATGTTGGATTGCTTTTCCCTGCGGATCGAGAACTCCGGATTTCAGACTTACGTAAACTTTGGCTTTCATCTGGTACCTGCCGCGCTGAGATCAACAAAACATTGCTTAAAAAGCAGTTGTTGGACTAATATCTCCGGCTCGTAACGTCGCTTCAACGCTTCTGCACAGGAGAAACTTATAATGCAAAACCCGCCGCCCGTTCAAACCACCAAATCCAGTACCGGCCTCGACGAAAACATTGCTGCGTTGCTGTCGTACATTTTTGGTTGGGTTTCGGGGTTGATTTTCTTCCTGATCGAGAAGGACAGCCGTCTGGTTCGGTTCCACGCGATGCAATCGATTCTGTTGAACGTCGCGGCCATCGTGATCGGCATTGTTCTCTGGATCGTTTGGGGCGTACTCGCGATCGTTGTCGGCCAGATTTCAGGCGCCCTTGCCTCGTTAATCAGCATTCTTCTCGGCTTGCTGATATTCGTGTTTTACATCGCCGCTTTGCTTGCTGTCATTCTTTGCCTCGTCAAGGCCTATCAGAAGCAATATTTCAAACTGCCGGTGATCGGAAATTTCGCTGAGAAGTTTTCGGCGAAATAAGCCGCGGATGATCCGCGTTACACAATTCCGACTCTTCTATAGATCTCGCCCACGTTTCTCAGGTAGTGTTCGAGCGAGAAGATTCGATCTACTTCCTCAGCGGATAATCGGGATTTGATGTCAGGATCGGTATTCACCAGCTCCTGAAAATCCCGATCCTCATCCCAAACTCTCATCGCATTACGCTGCACCCACTCGTATGCCGTTTCGCGCGCGAGGCCTTTGTTTGTCAACGCCAGCAGTAGCTGACCACTGAAGATCAATCCCTTTGTGGCTTTCAGATTTTCCAACATGCGTTCGGGGTAAACGACCAGACCGTCAATAAGTCCAATCGCCTTTTGCAGAATGTAGTCGAGCGCGATACTCGAATCGGGCAGCACAACTCGCTCCGCCGACGAATGTGAGATATCGCGCTCGTGCCACAGCGCGACATTCTCAAGCCCAACGATACTGTTCGCACGAATCACTCTCGCGATACCACAAATACGCTCTGAAATGATTGGATTGCGCTTGTGCGGCATCGCGCTGGAACCTTTTTGACCCTTTGTGAAACGTTCTTGCGCTTCGCGGACTTCCGTCCGCTGCCAGTGACGAACATTCAATGCAAACTTATCCAGCGACGAGGCGATGATCGCGAGTGTAGTTAAATATTCGGCATAAATATCCCGCTGAATGACTTGTGTCGAGACGGGGGCCGCCTTCAGTCCCAAACGAGCACAAACTTTTTCCTCCACCGTTGGATCGAGATGCGCAAAGGCGCCGACCGCGCCGCTGATTTTTCCCACAGCCACCGCCTCGCGGGCCCGCGCGAGCCGTTCACGATTGCGCCGCATTTCGTCGAACCAAAGCGCGAAGGTCAGTCCGAAAGATGTTGGCTCGGCGTGAATGCCGTGCGTGCGTCCGACCTGAGGTGTGTTTTTGAACTCGAGCGCGCGCCGCTTCAGCGTCTCCAGCAGTGTGTCGACTTTCTTGAGCAGGATGTCGACTGAGTCGCGCAGCAGCAATGCATTTGCTGTGTCGACAACGTCTGAAGATGTCAAGCCATAGTGAACAAACCGACTCGCCTCGCCGATAGATTCTGCGAGATTCGTAGTGAACGCGATGACGTCGTGATTAGTCGTCTTCTCGATCTCATTAATGCGTTCAACGGAAAAACGCGCGCGAGCTTTGATCTGCTCCAACGCGTCGCGCGGAATCGTGCCCATCTCGGCGTGAACCTCGCACACGGCGATCTCCACGTCGAGCCACTTCTGAAACTTATTCTGCTCGGACCAAAGCGCGCCCATTTCGGGCAATGTGTAACGCGGGATCATCTTAGGCCATAAAAAAAGCACATAAAACTATTTTAATTCCGTCGAGTTAACAAAATAACGCGCCAGCAGCCAACGTCCATTCTCCTCGATTAGCGTAAAAGTCTCCATTCCGTCACCGCGTTCGAAACGCGTCTTGTATGTCAGTATGTAAACATGTCCTTTCAAGACCCCGCCTGAATTCTGCTGCTCATTGGCTGAGTTGAGCGTGCGCGACTGAACTCTTCCGAGCTTCGCACGCAAAGTCTTGAAAACTCCATTCGACTGCTCCAGCGTGACGTCTTTCTTCCAAAGCTCCGACGACTCGTTATAGATATCTTCGTAACGTTCCTGGGCTATATCGTCGCCGACACTATTGACTACTTCTTCAACTTCGATTGGAACACGATTGAGCTCGGTGGTTTGATTGCAGCTCGAGACAATCAAAATCAAAACGAAGATCAGTAACGTCGAAAGCCCACGCTCGCTCATACCTCGATCCAGGGCGTCGGCTCTTTGGGGTAGGACAGACTGACTTCGGTAAACCCGTAGAAGAGCGGCGCTCGCTCTTGCAGCGCAACTTCGGCGTTTATCTTAGCGAGGTATGGATTGTTGGCTCGTTGTGAAAGGTGCGCGAGCACGAGGTATTTGGCACAACCGTCAAAGCCGCTACGAATCCAGTCCGCCAGATCCTCATTCGACAGATGGCCCAGCCGCGACAAAATTCGTTGCTTCAGCTCCCACGGATAATCATCGCAGGCTTTGAGCATGTCGCGACTGTGATTCGACTCGATCACAATGGCTGCGCAGCCGCGGAGTCGCTCGGTCACCAAGGTGGTGATGTGGCCGAAATCCATTACGGTCGCGATTTTGACGCCCTGGTGAGTGGCAGTGAAACCGAAGTTATCGACCGCGTCGTGTGGAATCGTGAACGGATGAAAATCGATCTCGCCGATTTTGAAGTCTTTGCTCGACTCGATCTGTTCCACTCGATCGCGCAAGGCTTTGGCACGACGCCGCGGCTCTTCAGTGCTGACGTTGAATCGCTCACTCACGTAAGCGTCGAGTGTTTTTGCGGAAATGTAAACGGGACAATCGACGGAGTTAAGCAGAACGCGCAATCCGCCGGCGTGATCGCCGTGTTCGTGAGTGACGAGCACGGCATCGAGACCTTGCGCGTCCTCACCAACAAGCGAGAGTCTGCGAGCAATTTCTTTTGCGCTCAATCCTGCATCAACGAGCACACGCGTATTACCCGCAACGATCAGGACCGCATTGCCAGTGGAGCCGCTGCCGAGAACGGAGATTTTCATTTAGCCACAAAGAAGCACAAAAGGTGAACCCACTATATCAAACCTTTTGTTCGTTTTGTGCCTTTTTGTGGCTAAATGGAGAGACGAGATCGATCGACGTTGAAGCCGTTGAGATTTCCCAACGCGCCGAGCGCGAGTGTTTCCGACTTGAAGTAAGTGCGCGCCACTTCCTGAAGCTCATCGACAGTTAGCGCTCGAATTTTTTCGATCACTTCGTCAGGCGAGATACGCCGGCCATGAATGATCTCTTGTCGTGCGAGTGTGCCGGCGCGTGCGCTCGACGATTCGAGGCCCAGCAGGATTGACGAGATTGCCTGGTCCTTTGCGATGCGCAGTTCTTCGTCTGTAACGTTCTGACGAACAACTTCGCGCAGCTCAGCGAGCGAAAGTTCAAGAACTTGATCGAGATGTTCAGGCGACGTTCCCGCGTAGACGTTGAAAACCCCAATATCCGAAAACGCGCTACCCGCTGCGCCTACTGAATACGCGAGGCCATGTTCCTCACGAACCTTTTGCCAAAGACGGCTTGACGTTCCGCCACCAATAATCGAAGCGAGCAAACTTGCCGCGTAACGGTCCGGACTGAGCGCGGAAGGCCACGGTGTCGCTAGCACGAGATGAGCTTGTTCCAATTCACTCTTCTGCTCGATCAAAATGGGAGCAGCCGGACGCGGCTTGCTGCCTGTAACTCCCTGCGGACGCATCGCGGCGCCGCTCTCGCAACCATCAAACGCAACGCCGACCAGTTCAACCAAACGAGCATGATCGACATTTCCCGCTGCGGCAATGACGAGGTTGCAGTAAGAAAACTCCCGCGCGTGAAAACCGACCGTGGTCTTGTGATCGAAAGTGGGCACTGTTTCTCGTGTGCCTTCGATTGGGCGGCCGAGTGGTTGATTTGGGAAGTAGGCAGCGTTGAAAAGCTCGCCGAGCAGTTCGTCAGGGGTGTCCTCGACCATTTTCATCTCTTCGAGGATTACTTTTTGCTCGCGCTCGAGATCTTCCTGTTCGAAACGGGGGTGCGAAACCAGGTCGGCGAGTAGATCGATGGCTTCTGCGAGTGCCGTATCCGCAACCTTTGTGGTAAAACCCGTCATCTCATGGGTCGTATAGGCATCCAGGTTCCCCCCTAGACGATCGGTTTCGACGGCGATATCGCGAGCGCTTCGGCGCGCAGTGCCTTTGAAGACGGCATGCTCGATAAAGTGGCAAATTCCGTTTAATTCGGGCGTTTCGTGGCGTGATCCACGGCGGACCCAGATCCCCGCAGTCACGGATCGGAGGCCGGGCATGTGTTCGGTCAGGACAGCTATCCCGTTCGGGAGTTTCGTGGATTTAACTTCGTCTATCATTTCCCGAGTTAGAGGGGAGAGGAATCCTAGCACGCCCCCAAACCGGCGGCAAACTGGACTGAGGCACCTCCTTGGAGTGCGGCGGCCTGGCGCCGCTTTATTATCGATCGCGTCTAATCGAGGCCAAAGCGGCGCCAGGCCGCCGCACTCCAAAGGGGGCCCAAAACTTGACAGAGAATTAGGTGTGGAAGAGAATGTTCCTCTGTTTTTCGGGTTCCGGTAAGTCTCCTCGCCTGAACCAGTTCTGCGGCACATTGCTTCCAAAGGGACTTTGCACGCGGAGGTCTTTCGCATGAGAAGAGGAATTGGCTTCAGTTTGTCTCTGCTCGCACTGGTGTCGTTTATTTCCAGCGACGCGCTCTCTGCAAGCTCCAACAGATCACTCGCAACGATTAGTGGAACTGTCCGCGACAATCGCGGTACTCCGCTTGTCGGCGCACTCGTGTCGTTGGTGCGCGAAGGTGTGAAGACCGTTAAAGAAGCGCGAACGGACAAGCAGGGCAACTTCATTGCGAAGGTCGTTCCCGGACGCTATGGGATTAAAGCGATAGCAAACGGTTTCAGCGAAGTCGTGTTTGCTCCGGTCGACGTGAAGGCTCAACAGGAGTTGGTCTACCGTTTCAACCTCGAGCCCGTAGGTTACGGGAACACTTTGCCGGAGCGTCGTCGCGATCGCGAAGACGTCAAGTGGACACTGCGATCGGCACAAACGCGACGCTCAGTCTTTCAGGTCCAGGAAGGTGAAGATGCCACGATTCAAGCGGTCACCGCGAACGCCGATGCCGAGACTGCCGCAGCTTCGCCGATGGAAACCGCATCCGAAACTCCTCCCGAACCAAATTCAAATTCCAGAATCAAAGCTCACGGCGTTTTAGAAACTTATTTCGCAAATAATGGCTTTGGTTCGTCATACGCCGGACTCAACTTCGCCGTCGCTACTCCAGTTTCAGATCACGTCGAACTAATCTTCTCCGGACAAACAGGCGTTGGCGATGCGCCCGAGCGCATTGAAGCGACGACTCGTGTGCGGGTCGGTGATCGTCATCGCGTCGGCGTAACCGCTTCGGGAGTGACTTTCCACCCGCCGGTCTGGACAAGCAAGCTGGCCCATCAAGCCGACCTCAATGGTCAGGTTTCATTACGCGCGGTCGACGAATGGATCGTGCGCGATGGAATCGTGATCGTGATGGGACTCGACTATTCCCGTTTCGTCGGCGCCGGTGGTGCGCACGCTATCTCGCCGCGGTTCGGCGTGCAATACGACGCCAACGCGCGCACCCGTGTGAAGGCTGCATTTGCTTCAGGTGGAGAGGACGACGGAATACAGAGTGTGGCCAGGTTCGAGGACGAACAAGTAGTGTTTCGTCGCCAATCCGCGCGTCCGGTCGCATTCATCGATGGACAAGCGGTGCTCGAGCGAAGTCATCGACTCGAGTTTGGAGTTGAAAGAGTTCTCGACAACAGTTCAAACGTCGAGGCGACCGCGTTCTTCGATACAACCAGCGGACGCGGTGTCGGACTGTTGAGCGGACCAGCGAGCGCTTTTTCGGGCAGAACTGGCGAGGCATTTATCGACATTGCAAATCAGCAAGGCTCTTCGCGTGGCGTTCGCGTCGTTTACACGAGACGTTTGAATCGCGTTTGGACCGCCTCCGCCGGTTATGCTTTGGGACGCGGTCAACGAATTTCAGCGGCTGGTTTCGCGAACCCGGCCGAACTTTTCGAAAATGGACTGTTTCAAACGGCGGCCCTGCAATTGGGAGGAACATTCAGAACGGGTACGCAGGTGCGAACCGTGCTGCGGTTCTCTCCTCAGGCGACCGTATTCGCCATCGATCCTTTCGCAGGCAGACTAGGCGTTTACGATCCCTCGTTGAGTATTCAAGTGACGCAGGACCTGCCAAGCTTTGGATTGCCGGTGCGAGCTGAAGCAATCCTGGATGCGCGTAATCTGTTGGACGCGCAAACCAGTTCCGAGAACGGAGAAATCCTCACGTTCATCGGAACAAATCGTCGGTCTGTTCGTGGTGGTATCTCGGTGAGATTTTAGGGCCGAGATGAAGTGAGCAGACTGCAAAAAACCTCTTGCCACGCTGTTCTGCTCCTTCAAATTCTCGGAAAAGTCCGAAAAGTTGGATAGATCTCAGCCCGATATATCTCAATCCGCGAAAATCCGTGGCCGGAACATTCCTTGCCTA
The DNA here is from genome assembly GCA_035248565.1 of Pyrinomonadaceae bacterium. Taxonomy (GTDB): domain Bacteria; phylum Acidobacteriota; class Blastocatellia; order Pyrinomonadales; family Pyrinomonadaceae; genus PSRF01. The sequence goes on from DATFHH010000026.1 coordinate 12,536, forward strand.
AAAAGACCGGATCACCAGAATTGGTGACGCGTTGAGGGCAGCAGTGAAACGATCGGTATTCACAACTAAGACCTGGTTTCTGCTAATCGGTGCGGCGCTATTGATCAGTGCCGGCGTCCTCAACTTCCGTCAACGCCTCAGACAGGAAACACCGCCGTGGGACGGTGTGGAATGGGTCGATACCAAAGACGGCATCATTGCCAAAAGCGTCGAGCGCGACTCAGCAGCAGAACGGGCTTGGTTACTGCCAGGCGATCGTTTGATCGGTATCAGTCTCGACGGCAAGAGCCGGCCCGAACAGATCATTTACGCTCGGGATGTGCAGATCTATCTCGACCAGGCGGGCGTTGGCAAGCAACTGCACTACTTGATGGAGCGCCCGTCGTATTCGCCTAAAGCCGGAGCTTACTGGGCCGATCTAGATAATCTCGGGTCAATTCATAAATGGACGCCGCGAGTCATCTACATCAATCTCATCGGCGTGGTCTATTTATTTGTCGGTTTCTTCGTGCTCTTCAAACAGGGTGGCCGTGCACCTTACGCGCTTCAATTTGCGACGTTGTGTTTGGCCGCGTTTGTCTTCCATTTTTACACGCCAGTTGGCAGTTATCGCGATCTGGATCTCGCAATCGCTTTTCTCGATAACGCTGCGTTTATTCTGTTCGCGCCGCTGTTTCTGCACTTCTGCGCCCTCTATCCATCTAAGCAGCAGCTTTTCGCGACTCGTCGTTGGCGCGCGGTCTCGTTGTATGTTCCGGCTCTGTTACTGCTCGCTCTCTCGATCATCATCTTTCTGAGAGATGAAATGGCAAAGGCCATTTCCGGCATTCAGCGGATCCCGGTCACCGATCAACTCGTCGGCTTGTTTTACTGGCTCACCGTCTTCCATCTTTCGGTTGGGCTGATCGCGAGCGCAGCCCTCCTGGTTCGGACTTTCATGAAATCCAGGAGCATGGTTGTTCGGCAGCAGGTGAAGTGGGTTTTGTGGGGCACGCTGCTGGCCGTCACGCCCTTCATACTTCTTTATTCAGTGCTCTATTTGTTGGGCGCGCCGACCGATCGTTGGTTGACTGATGTCGCGATTCTGCCGTTGGCGATCATTCCATTTGCATTCGGCTACTCGGTCTTGCGATATCGCTTGATGGACGTCGAACTGGTCGTCCGTCGCGTTTTTGTCTACGCGCTGAGTACGTTGGCGATTGCGTTGCTCATCGGTGTCGTCGTTTATGCCGGTGGTTTATATGCGTTCGGCTCGGGCGAGGGATTCACGTCGGGTGAGATTACTTTGCGTGTAGTTGTCGCAGTGTTGGCGATGGCCGCGATCGTGATGGTTGCCGCGCCGGTGAAGAACTTTCTCCAGGAACAGGTCGATCGCGTTTTCTACGGCGAGCGTTACGACCTGCGAAACAGTCTGCTGGATTTCGGTCGCACACTATCCGCGACGACCGCGCTCGACCCGCTGCTCGATTCGTTGGTCAGCCGGCTTCAGGAAGTGATGAACGTCGAGCGTGTAGCGATATTTATCGAGTCGCGGAATTCGAAATCCGGCTACGTCGTTGCGCGTGCGGCGGGTTTGTCGTCACCAGTTCATGTGCCACCTGATTTTCGCGAGATGATTCGTGTGAGATCGGCGGAGACGGGTGTGGTTCGCGCTGATGATCTCGATCTTACTTCTGACTCGACCGCCTCTATGCGCCGCGCGCTTCACTACTTTGCGCCGTGTGTTGTTCGCAGTCGCATGGTTGCGGTGATCGGTCTCGGTCGCTCTGTCGATGGTGCGCTGCTTTCATCTGAAGACGTCGAAATCCTGCGCACGGTCTCGGGCTACGTCGCGGTCGCGCTCGAGAACAGTTTGCTCTATACAGATCAGCAGGAACGCGCCGCCGAGTTGAAGATGCTGAAGGAATTCAACGAGTCGATTATCGAATCGATTAACGTTGGTCTGTTGGCTGTCGATCTGGAAGGCCGCGTGACGCGTTTGAACTCAGCGCTCGAACACATTCTGGGTCTTCGTCGCGATGCGGCGGTTGGCCGGCGCGTCGAGGATCTCTTCTCTGAAGATTTTGCTGACACGCTGAAGCAGGTTTTGGGCAAAGAGGGTTGGCGTCTCAAAGAGATCCGCAACATCTACAAACTCCATACCGCGACGCGCGCGAACCGCTCGCTGGTTCTGAACATCGCGTTGGCGCCGTTGCAGGACGGACAGGGTCAAACCGGTGCGCTCGTCGTTTTGGAAGACGTCACGACGCGCATCTCGCTTGAAGAGCAGTTACAGCAACGTGAAAAACTCTCGTCGATCGGTCTGCTCGCCGCCGGTGTCGCTCACGAAGTGAACACGCCTTTGACCGGCGTCTCGTCTTACACGCAGATGCTGCTCGGCATGCTCAACGAAAACGATCCGAAGCATGCGTTGTTGCAGAAGGTGCGCAATCAAGCCGAGCGAGCAACCAATATCGTAAACAATCTGCTCAACTTCTCGCGCACCGGAAACGCGGCGGAGTTTGCAGAAGTCGATGTCGCACGAGTTCTCGACGACACGTTGCAACTGCTCGAACCGCAGCTACGACGCAGTCAGATCCAGATCGTCCGTCGTTACGACGGCGACGCGCCTGAGGCTTACGGCAACGCCGGCAAGTTGCAACAAGTGTTTACGAACTTGCTCTTGAATGCACGCGATGCGATTCCTGATGGCGGCCAGATCCTCGTCTCGACCGGCACCGCCGAAGACGGCTCACTCATTGCCGAGATCTCCGATACCGGAATCGGTATTGCCCCCGAGAACGTGGCGAAGATTTATGATCCGTTCTACACGACGAAGGGTGTGGGTCAGGGCACGGGGCTCGGTTTAGCCGTCTCGTATGGAATCATTCAGGAACACGCTGGACGCATCAGCGTCGATAGCACACCAGGAAAAGGCACAACCTTCCGCATCACCTTGCCGACCGCGCGTGTTCGTGCACGTCTCCAGGCCGTCGGTGATTAGTTAAAACCATCCACAGATTACGCAGATAGATTCTTATCTCAATAAGATATCGGTGTAATCTGTGGATGGATTTTGTTTTACGATGTGAAGTCGCTACACTATCGCGTTTCGTGATGAAACCCGAAAAGCGCAACTCCAGAAAAGGCTCCGTGCTCGTCGTAGACGACGAGGAGATCATGCGTGAAGTGCTCGAGACGCTGCTCACAAACGAGGGCTATCGCGTCGATCTCGCCAAGACCGGCGAAGAAGGTCTCGAAGCTTACGGCCGCCGCGCTTACGACGTCGCACTGCTCGACGTGTCGATGCCTGGCATTGGCGGACTGCGCGCTCTCGAAGAATTTTTGAAGATGGATTCCGACGCGGTCATCGTCATGATCACCGCCTATGCGACTTTCGACACGGCCATCGCCGCCTGGGAACGCGGCGCTTTCGGCTGCATCAGAAAGCCTTTTCAAAACGAACAGATCACCGCCACGATCGCCGCTGGAATCAAGCGGCGTCGCAAAGAAGAAGAACGACGCACGCTGCGCCGCGCGATGAGTAAAGCGGTCGATCGCGGCGAGATTGTCGGTCGCTCCGATCTGATGCAGGAGGTTTTCCGGCTCGTCGAACAGGTCGCGCCCGCGCGCTCGACCGTTTTGATTACTGGCGAGAGCGGAACGGGTAAGGAGTTGATCGCCAAAGCGATTCACGAAGCGAGCCCGCGCGTTGGTCGTCCTTTTGTCACTGTCAACAGTTCAAACATTCCTTCCGAGCTGCTCGAATCCGAACTTTTCGGTCACACGCGCGGCGCGTTCACGGGCGCGGTTGCCGCCAAGAAAGGGCTGTTCGAAGTTGCCGACGGAGGCTCGATCTTTCTGGACGAGATTGGCGACATCCCACCCGAAACACAGGTACGACTGCTGCGCGTGATTCAGGAACGAGAGTTCACTCCGCTGGGCGACACCACTCCGCGCAGAGTCGACGTTCGCATCATCGCCGCGACCAACATCGATCTGAAAGAGGCGGTGCGCCAGGGAACGTTTCGCGAGGATCTTTATTATCGGCTCGCCGTAGTGCCGATTGAGTTGCCGCCGTTGCGTGATCGACGCGAAGACATCCTGCCGTTGGCCCAGCACTTCATTCAAAAGTACAACGAAGAGAATGGACGTGACGTTTCTGAGCAATTGTCACCTGACGTGCTGGCGTTGCTCGAGTCGTACTCATGGCCAGGTAACGTGCGCGAGTTGGAAAACACGATCGAACGTGCCGTCGTGATCGCGCCAGGCAACGAGATCACGAAAGAATGTTTGCGAACAGAGATCAGCGATCCGAAGTCAGTTGTTTCCGGCCATCACGACGGCGCGAGCAACACAGCAGTCAGCGATATCGGCCGTGGCATAAATTTCTACGAGGAAGTGCGGCGCTTTGAGATCGATCTGATCCGGCGAGCACTCGAACAGACAGGTGGTCATCAATCGCGCGCCGCGCGACTGCTCGGCATGAATGCCACCACTCTCAACTCGAAAATCAAAACTTACAACATCAACTTGAGGCCGTAGACCGAGGCGATGAAACGACGCGAACTCGATGGCTGTCCGATCACCGGGGCGTTACAGATGCTCGGTGACAAATGGACCATGCTCGTCGTGAGGGAGTTGCTCGCTGGTCCGAAGCGGACGATGGAGTTGCTGAATAGTCTCTTCCCGATCAGCAGCCGCACACTCGTCGGGCGCCTGCGCGACATGGAGAAGGATCAGTTCGTGGAGCGCACTGATTTCGGCGGCAATCCTCCGCACATCGAGTATGCGTTGACCGAACGTGGCATGCTTTTGGTTCCGCTGCTTGAATCGTTACGCCAACTCGGTCTGGCGCTGGGATGTAATGAATGTGAGGATCGCAGAAAACGCCTCGGAGCTTATTGCGAGCCTTGCCCGCTCAACGAACACGCCATCGAAATCCCGCCCCCTCGCGTCCATCCACCACGCCAGGAAAAGGACGATTCAATCGTCCTACTCTAGCTTTGCTACTTCTTGTGCCTTTTTGTGGCTAATCTTCGCCTGCTACAGCCTCAGGCGCGTTCGGAATCATGTGGCCATCAGCCGTGATGATCGCCTGGTGATCTGGCGTGATGTGTTCACCTTCGATCGTGATCTCATCGCCGGCCGGCATCGTAATCGGCAGATGGTCCAGAAATCGCTCGGCATCAATCGCCGCCATGCAACCGGTTCCTGCCGCAGTGACTGCCTGCCTGTAAATCGAGTCCTGCACATCACCCGCCGCGAAGACGCCGGCAATGTTTGTCGCAGTCGAGTGGCCTGAGGTCTTCAGATAACCGATCTCATCCATGTCCAACTGCCCTTTGAACAGATCTGTATTCGGCTTGTGACCGATGGCGACGAATACTCCCGAGCACGGGAACGTCCACTCGTCTCCCGTCAGCAGGTTGCGCAGTCGAACGCCGGTGACACCGTGTTCCTGAGTTCCCAGGATCTCTTCGACCGTGGCGTTCCAGATAAACTCGATCTTATCGTTTCGAAACGCCTTCTCCTGCATGATCTTCGA
>DATFHH010000027.1:0-37887 GCA_035248565.1 Pyrinomonadaceae bacterium
ATGCAGATGATGGAGTTGTTCCGGTCACGGAAGAAACAGCACGCGCAGTTGCGGCTGCGGCCTCTGCGCTAACTAATGCGGGACTTGTTGGAACTGAGCACCGTCCGCCACACATTGATCGCGGAAATGAACTCTGGTTGAAGTTGTTTTCGCGAGCGTCGGTGGTCCAACTCCGCAAGGCTTATGCAGGCCGCAAAAACGAAGGAGGTTCATTCGTGAGTTGGCGGCTTGCTACTGCCGACGAAACTCCGCCACCAACATTGGACGAATACATCGCCAACTGGATGGAACGCGATCGACTCCGTGAAGAGCTGCTGCAATGGATGGAAACGACTCCGATCCTCGTCGCGCCTGTGGGCGCTACTCCGGCTTACCCACACGACACGCTGAAAGTCACTGTTCGTGGTTCAACCATGGGAACTTTTCGTGCATTCAGTTATGCTCAGACTTTCAACGTCTTCGACCTGCCTGTCGTAACAGTTCCTGCGGGGCGTTCGTCTGAAGGTTTACCGATTGGAGTGCAAATCGTGGGGTGTCCTTTTGCGGAAGAGATGGTCCTGGATGCGGCAGAGATTATAGAAGAAGCTTTATCAACAGACACAGATTAGGAGGCGATTATGGAACCACTAGCTACTGTTCTGGCTTTTCTGTTTTTTGGATTCATTGCAATAGTTTTATTAGTTGTAGCAGTGAAGACGATCAGAATCGTGCCGCAGGCGACCGTGATGCTGGTCGAGCGTTTGGGAAAGTTCGACAAGATTGCCACCAGCGGTCTCAATATTCTCGTGCCGTTCCTCGATAAACCGCGCGCCGTCTACTGGACCAACACGAGGCCTGGCTTATTTTCCATCGATCTGCGCGAGCAATATATCGATCTTCCGCCCCAGCCTGTGATCACGCGCGATAACGTGACCATTCACGTCGATTCGGTGGTCTATTGGCAGATAACCGATCCAGTGAAAGCTGTTTACGAAATGAATGATCTGGTTGGCGGTATCGTGCAGTTGACGATCACAGGCATGCGCGCGGTGATGGGAGATATGGACCTGGACCATACGTTATCACAGCGCGATCAGATCAATTCAAAGCTGCGCATAATTCTCGACGAGGCGACAGACAAGTGGGGCGTGAAAGTCACGCGAGTCGATGTCAAGAATATCAATCCGCCCGAAGACGTGCGCATCACGATGGAAAAGCAAATGACCGCCGAACGCAATCGCCGCGCACTTGTGTTGCAAGCGGAAGGTGATCGACAAGCGGCAATCACGCGGGCTGAAGGCGAGAAGCAGGCGGCCGTGACACGCGCGGAGGGCGAAAAGCAGTCGGCGATTTTGGCGGCGGAAGGCGCAGCGCAGGCACGTTTGCGAAATGCAGAAGCGGAGTCGGAGGCGCTGAATCGAATTGCACAAGCGATTCCGGGTGGGGATCCCGAACAGTATCTGATCACGGTGCGCTACATCGAGAGTCTGCGCGACATGACGCGCACTAACAATTCGAAGGTGATCTTCATGCCGGTTGAGACGTCGGCGATGCTTTCGAGTGTCGGGGCGATTAAGGAAGTGCTGTCGCAGACGGGGAACACGGATGACGCTGATCAGTCCCCGCCATCGCCGCGCCCGAGGGAGTTGCCGCGCTAAAATCCGGATTTTCGCGGATTGGTTAATTGATGGTGAGAGAGCGCGGTGTATTTTGAGCCCTTGCTGCTCAGCTCGCTGCGGAAGACGATCAGTTCGTTCACCTTGAGGGATGTTGAGTTGAATTGCATGTTCAAGTGAGTTTCGGCGAGGCGTCGCGCGCCGTCGGGTTTTCGAATTCGTGCGATGGTCAGGTGAGGGTGATAAGCACGATCTTCTTTCGGGAAACCGGCAGCCGCACAGTTATTCTCCAACTGTTGTTGCAGCGATGAGAGGTTACCGGATGGATCGTTAACGCCGATCCAGAGCACCTGCGGTCGGCTGCGTCTCGGAAAGACGCCGGTCCCGCCAACTTCGATCTCAAAGGCCGAAAAGTCCTTTACTGTTTTTGAAGCAGCAGCAGAGATCGCTGCGACGTGGTCCACCGCAACGTTGCCAAAGAACTTCAGCGTGAGATGAATGTTCTCAACCAGACTCCAACTCGCCGCCACCTCAGGTACCTGCCTGCGCAACTGCCCGATGTGATCCTGCAACTTCTCACGGACTGCATCGGGAAGTTCGATCGCACAAAATATCCGCCATTTTACTTTTTGTGCCTCTTCGTGGCTCATTGGGCCGGCTCAAGCACCAGCGTGTCTTTCGTGGCTTTTGCAACCGCCTCGGCAGTGAACGGAAACTCGCGCGGTGTGACGGCGCGCCAATCGGCGAGTTGATCGCTCCAGTAAGGACTCTTCGGCAACCCTGATTCGCCCAGCGCAATACCCTGTTGAGTTTTGTCCCAATCACTCGTGTCCGCGATGAAGCGCATCGACACACTGGCTCCAACGTTCACGGTCGCGCCGAGCGAGCCGCCAGTCCCATTTTGTGGAAATGGCGGAATCGTAAACTGCGCGCCGATCAATGGCGCTGAGCTGAGTGGATGCGGGAAACGCGCCTTCGCCAGCTCGCCCCAGGTCCATTTCGTCTGATCTGTTCCCAGACGCTTGGTGAGATTGCTTATCGCTTCGTCGTAACACGCGCGCAGCAGATCCGCATAGCTTGAGAACTCTTTCGGCAGCCAGGCCGCTGGTTGATCTTTGAGAACGCGGTCGAGGGTCGTATCGAAGTTGCTCCACTGGTAATTCTTCACGAGGTCTGGACCAAGCGCAGCCGTGAGAATCTTCGATCGAAAAGCAAGACGCATCTGCGAAGCGATTGGTGCGACCGCAGATTCCGCGTTCACTCTTCCGTCCCATTTTTCGAATGCGTCGAGTGTCGCGCGCAACTTTTCATCAGCCGGAGTCAGCTTAGGTCGCAGCAGTTTCACTGCTTCGCGGGTGAATAACATGCCGGCGATTGAGTAGACGTCGCCGTCGATCCGGCGAAAGTCGTCTGCGCCGAGTTTTGGTTTCTCATTCAGCAGATCGAATATTCGGCGGGCGCGATAGGGCTGGGCCCACGAATGCGTCAGAAAGTACGGATAATCGGTGCCGACGATGCGCTGATTGGCAGTGACGATGATCCCGGAAGGTGGATCGAAGAGGTTCGGAAGTTTAGAAATTGGAATGTAGCTGGTCCATTCGCCGGCATCAGTCGAGCCATCGTAGGGCACGCTACCATCGCCAGACTTTCTAATCGGCACCACGCCCGCCGCGTGATAACCGATGTGGCCGTCAATGTCCGCGTAGACGATGTTTTGCGCCGGCGCCCTAAACGACTCGAGCGCTGTGTTGAACTCCTGCCAGTTGCGCGCGAGATTCAGGAGGAATTGAAAACCGGCATTGTTCTTCGTCGGGTCCAGCGCTGTCCACTGGAGTGCATAACGTTTGCCGTCGCCTTCGAAGATGATTGGACCATGACGCGTGACGGTTACTTCGTGTACGACAACATCCGTTTCCGAACTGGTGAATCCCTTCCTGACTCTGATCTCTTCGCGGCGCACGACTACGTCCTGCCAACCCGACGGCGTTTGGTAACGTTTGGCGTTGTCAGGATCAAACTTTTCCAAATAAACATCCTGAACGTCCGGTCCAACATTGGTGAAGCCCCACGCGATGTGATCGTTATGACCGATGACAACGCCCGGCAGTCCGGCTGCAGTAATACCTGCGACGCGCACGCCGGGTGCGCTTAGATGGACCATATACCAGATTGACGGTGCTGTCGGGGACAGGTGTGGATCGTTTGAGAGTAGCGGTTTGCCTGAAACGGTTCGCTTGCCGCTAACCACCCAGTTGTTACTTGCTGCGAGCGCGTCGGCATAAAACCCGATACGATCGAGCGCAGCAACCGCGACGGCTTGATTATGCGCTAACTTTGCGAGCGCTTCATTTGACAGAGGCCGTGGTTGCAGGCGTGCTGAAGTGCTTCTCGACTGCGTGTCTTTACCGACGACAATCACGTCGATTGGTGAAATCTCCGGCAACAACTCAGCGCGTTTCTCGGCGGGCAAAACAGACAAAGCCTGGCGCATGAGATCCAGTCGCCACGTGTCTGAGAGTGCTTCAAAAAAGATCTTGATCACGACCAATGAATCAGCCGGTGTCCACGGGCGAAAACTATATTGCAGAATCTGAAATTCGGGAGGCATCGATTTCGCATCGAGCGAAGCAGCGTAAGCATTGACACCACGGGCATATGCTTCCAGCAGCGCGCGTGCTCGTGGAGACGCATTCGCGGCTTCGGCTTCAGCAGTCTGCGCGAAGCCGTACGTGCGATGCAGCTTGTCTTGTTCTAAAACGAAATTGTTTGGTCCGGCGCCAAGAATCTCGGCCAACTCGCCGCGGGCTGTTCGTCGAAAAAGGTCCATCTGCCACAGTCGATCGGCGGCCGTGGCGTAGCCCTGGCCGAAGTAGAGATCCTCGTCGTTCTGCGCTTCAACGTAAGGGATGCCACGATCGTCACGACGAATCGTGATGCGATCTTTAATGCCCTTGATCTCAACCGCGTGCTGTTGAGAAGTCGTATGGCCGGCATTCGGAACAGTGGCGAGACAAACAAGCGCTAGAAAGAGGACTAAAAGGCGTCGCATGTCGCGATACTAGCACAGGATTTCATCTTGTTAATCCTGTTAATCCTGTCATAGAATCCGACGGCAATGAATCGTCTCCTCTTAATTCTAATTTTTGTAACGTGCTTCGCTGGTATTAGCCGCGCGCAGCAGCGACCTCTGCTTACGGAAGACGTTGACATCATCCCACCCGGTTCGATCCGCATCGAGGCCGGCATCGACTTCATGCAGGGAGCTAAGTACACGGTCTCGGGCATCAGGGGCGATCTCACGCGTGTCGGCGTGATCGGGGTGAATTTTGGTATGAGTCCGAACGTTGAATTTCAAATCGAAGGCGTGGCTCAAAACTACGTCAGCATCAATTCTCGAGGACCTTCGGCAATCCCGCTCGATCTTGCGGCGGGTGCAAATTCCACCAACGATACCGGCGACTTTACTCTCTCCGCCAAATTCAAATTGCGCAACGAAACTCGTCGTGGTCCCTCGTTCGGCTTTCGTTTCGGAGTCCAATTGCCAAATTCAAACCAGTCGACCGGCATCGGACTCAACCAAACAAACGCGTTCGGTTCGATATTGATCGGCAAGAAATTCGGTCGCGATGGGCGCTTCAATACCTTCGGCAATCTCGGCATTGCGATTCTCACTGCGCCGACTCAACTGTTTTCACAGAATGACGTTTTGACCTACGGCGTCGCGGGGATTTTCCGGATCAATAAACAATTCAGTCTCGCAGGCGAGGTCAACGGTCGCGCCAACACGCGTCCCGGCAATGGACCACTCGGCACTGAGTCACAATCAGAAGCACGACTCGGAATGCAGATCAGAGCGTCGGGATTACGATTCGACTTCGCCGGCATTAAAGGCCTCACCAGTTTCAGTCCGAACTCCGGTTTCACTGTCGGTATCACTTACGACACCCCTTCAGTTTTCGCCCCGGTCAAATAAACCACGGACATCGAAACAGAGCATGTACGATTGGTTAGCTGCGATTGCCCGATGGTTGGAAGTTCACGTTCTGGCCCTGCCTTTGTATTTAGCTGCGCCGGCGATGATCATCATCGGCGCGCTCGATTCATCGCTTCTGTCGTTGCCGGAAATTAACGACTATCTCGTGGTCGGCCGTTGCTTCAGGCATCCAAACGCCGCGTTTTACTTTCCACTTTTTGCTGCCGCCGGTTCCGTGCTCGGTTGCCATGTTCTTTACACCATCGTTCGTCGCGGCGGCCAGGCCGTGTTGCGCAAGCGATTCAACTTGCAGAGCATCAAACGTGTCGAACGCGCGTACGAGCGGTTTGGTTTTCTCGCGATCGGCGTTCCGGCAGTACTTCCACCGCCGCTGCCCTTCAAGATCTTCGTTGCCACCGCGGGTGCGCTGGAGTATCCGCGTTGGAAGTTCTTGTTGACTGTGATGATCGCGCGCTCGTTGCGTTATTACGTCGAGGGCGTGCTGGCAGTTTTCTATGGCCGTCGAGTGTTGCTCTTCATAAAAGATAATGGATTGGTCATTGTAAGTATCGTCGCGACGCTGGTGCTCGTGGGCGGAATCGTTTATCTAATTGTTAACCGGCGCAGGACTGCCGCCGCTCCAGTCGAAGGCGACCAGCAAAGTCTTCCGCCCGAAAGGACCACTGATTGAAATCGTTTATTCATTGGATAACAAAACGACTGACACGTCTTTCTGAATATCTGATTACTTATGGCGCTTTTGGTCTTTTTGCTGTCGCGCTACTCGACTCGACGTTTGTGCCGCTGCCGAGCAGTGCAGACGCTTTGATGTTACTGCTCTCGACGACGAATCCGAGTTGGATGTTGCTCTATGCGTTCATGGCGACGAGTGGCTCGGCGATTGGTTGTTGGATTCTTTACTTGATATCGCGACGAGCAGGCGCGCGAGCGTTGAGGAGATTCTCCGAGGCGAAACAAGCACGCGTCAAACTTCTTATCGAGCGCTACGACATGATGGCGGTGCTGGTTGCGACGTTGCTGCCACCGCCGTTTCCATTCAAGTTGTTTGTGGTGACGGCCGGAGTATTTCGCTTTAGTCTGCTGCGATTCATGTTGGCGATCATCGCGGGACGCGCGTTTCGGTTTTTACTTGAAGGTTATTTCGCGGTGCGTTATGGAGTACAGGCGAAGGAGATCCTGGCGAAGTATTATCCGTGGATCGGGCTGGGGCTGGTCGCCGCGATCGTGTTGTTTGTTTTCGTGAAGCAGAGACGCCAGATCCGTCTTCATCCGCGGAGATCCGCGGCCAGCTCAGGAAACTGAAATCTTCTTGCGGCCGCGAGATCCTTTATGCCATGCGTTTCTTCCAGTTCGGTGAGTAACAACAGAAAGATCTGCGCAGTCGCGAGCGCATCACTCCCGGCACGGTGCCGGCTAACAATCGGAATCGAGAAGTGACTGGCGATCGTATCTAGCCGATGATTGAGCAGATCCGGCAGCGCACGTCGTGAAAGTCTGACAGTGCAGAGATGTGGGTTAACCATTCGATGTCCAGGATAGACGCGCGAGATTTCGTGGTTTAGAAAACTCGTATCAAACGGCGCGTTATGGGCCACCAGCACTGAATCGCTCACGAAGTCGAGCCATTTCGGTGCGAGATCCGCAAACATTGGAGCGCTCTTAACCATCTCGTTTGAAATTCCGGTGAGTGATGCGACAAAACGCGGGATCGGAATTTCAGGATTGACGAGCGACAAGAACTTGTCGACGATGCGTCCACCACGAATTCGATATGCGCCGAGTTCGATCAGCCGGTTTGGTGGTGTCTTGGCGCCGGTCGCCTCGACGTCGACAACTACGAAATCGAGATCTTTGAGCCGGCGCGAATGACTGTCGTCTATCAACAGTTCGACCGTGTTGTTGATGATCTTGAAGCGCCGATCGTTGCGAATGAGATCGGCCACGAGTAAGCCCGCAAGCTCGTCGTCAACATGAGAAAGTTTGAATACCGCGTCGACGATCTCTGAAGCAGCAGCGCGTCCGCCGGAGCCCGTTAATAGGTCGATTGTGTCCTGAACGAGAGTGGAATCGGAAACTAAATTTGGATAAGGCGGCATTCGCCGCGATTGTAGCATGAGCGTCTGACATCGAGGTAGAAATTGAATCCTGAACAGGTGATCGATCAATTCAGAACGACCGGAGCGTTGCTCGAAGGTCACTTCCAACTCTCGAGTGGTCTGCATAGTACGGTCTATTTGCAGTGCGCACTCGTACTTCAGTTTCCTGAGAAAGCGGAGACGTTTGGACGCGCGATTGCCGAGATGTATCACGATGAAGGGATTCAGTTGGTGGCGTCGCCCGCGATTGGCGGGATCGTGATTGGTCATGAAGTTGCGAGAGCGTTAGGAGCGAGATTTGTGTGGACCGAGCGCGAAGCTGGACAGATGACGCTGCGCCGAGGATTTACAGTGTCGCCTGGTGAAAAGACGCTCGTGGTTGAGGATGTGATTACGACTGGCGGCTCGACACGTGACACCATCGACGCGCTTAAACGCGCCGGAGCAAACGTGGTTGCGGCGGCGTCGATCATCGATCGTTCTGGAGGAAGTGCAAACGTCGGTGTGCCGCTCAAAGCGCTTGCATCGTTGAGAGTGTCGTCCGTCGAGCCCTCTGTATGTGATGCCTGCAAACTCGGTGAACCAGTCGTGAAGCCAGGCAGCCGCAAACAGGGTGCATAGAATGAGCGCCTCCTTGGAGTGCGGCGGCCTGGCGCCGCTTTTTAATCGATGACGCCTGATCGAGGCCAAAGCGGCGCCAGGCCGCCGCACTCCAAGGAGGGCAGTGAATTACAAACTTTTCATTCAGTATGACGGCACCGATTTTCACGGCTGGCAGATTCAGGACGATCTGCGAACCGTTCAAGGTGAGTTGACTGCTGCACTTTCTTTGATTGATGGGCGAAGTGTGAGTATTCATGGGTCGGGACGGACTGATGCAGGGGTTCACGCTGAAGGACAGGTCGCGAGTGTTGAGATTCAGCGTGAGATAACGCCGGCTAAATTGCGTGCGGCGATCAATGGAAACATCGGCAGGGACGTGCGCGTGCTCTCGGTTGAAATTGCGGCTGAGGATTTTCACGCGCGCTATTCGGCACTGGAAAAGACTTACGTCTATCGGATTGTGAATGGCCCGGTGATCTCGCCGTTTTGGTGGCGCTACGCGCATCACGAAGCACGCAAATTGGATCTCGCGCGAATGGAACGTGCTGCCGAGTTGTTCTGTGGCAGACATGATTGGACCGCTTTTTCCGCGGCGCAATCAGACGTTGAAGATCGTATTCGAACTGTCACGCGAGTCGAGATAGTCGAGCGAGCTGATGAACGATCGCGAGGTTCGTTGATTGAGATCTTCGCTAGCGCCGATGGATTTCTGCGCTACATGGTGAGATCGATTGCAGGCACGCTGTTGGCTGTCGGACGCGATGAGTTGAGCAACAACGCGGTGAAGGATGCGCTCGATGGCGGGAAGCGCCCCTTGGCGGCGGCGACGGCTCCTGCATGCGGGCTCACCTTGCTTTCTGTTCGCTATAAGTGATAGGTCATATAGGTCTTATTCTTTTATGCTTTCTGACTTCGCCGGCATAATTCAAAAAGGAACACGAGAAGAGGCGCTGCTCGCCGCAATCGCCTGGGATCGCTTACCGCGTCACGTCGCCATCATCATGGACGGCAATGGACGCTGGGCCGCGCAACGCGGCCAACCGCGAATTGCAGGTCACAGAGCCGGTGTCGAAGCCGTTCGCGCCGCCGTCGACACGGGTGCGCGCTTAGGTCTTGGTGCACTGACGCTTTACGCCTTCTCGACGGAAAACTGGAAGCGGCCACGTTATGAGATTGATGCATTAATGCGCATGTTGCGTCGTTATCTGCGACTCGAGCTCGACGAGATCGATCGCCAGGGCATCAAGTTCCAAGCCATCGGACGAACTGGCGCGCTCGCGGAAAACGTCAGGAAAGAGATTCAGCGCGCCACCGAACAGACTGCACGCAACAAGGGAATGATTCTGACGGTGGCGTTGAATTACGGTGGGCGCGCCGAGATCGTCGACGCGGCACGTGCCGCTGTCCGGCGATTGCTGGACGAGGGGAGCCGTCCTGATGAACTCACTGAAGAACGTATCGCCAACGAGCTTTACACAAGAAATCTACCGGAACTCGATCTGCTTGTACGCACGAGTGGCGAATTGAGAATCTCAAACTTTTTACTCTGGCAAAGCGCCTACAGCGAAATCTACGTCACCGAAACCTTTTGGCCCGACTTCCGCCGCGTGCACCTGCTCGAAGCGATCGTCGACTATCAGCGCCGCGATCGACGTTTCGGCGGACTGAAACTTGTGGTGAGCAAGAAATAGCCACAAAGAAGCACAAAAGCTCAAATGAAATTTTTTGTACGTTCTGTGCTTTTTTGTGGCAAAAAATAACTGAATGAAGAGAATCTTAACCGCGGTTGCTGTCCTGCCTTTCCTGATTGCTTCAATTCTCATCTCTTCTTTGTGGTGGGTGTTTGTTCTGCTCGCGGCGGCGGCGATGATTGTGGGGCTCTGGGAGTTTTATTTCCTCGCGAAACGACTCCAACTCAAACCCGACCCTACCGCAGGGTTCGTTGCCGGTGCTGCGCTGCTCACTATCGCGTTGCAGAACCAACTGCTGCTTAACCTGCTGTTGGTCCAATTCGTGATCATCGTGCTGACTATCGTGACGCTCGTCACTGCGACTCTGCGTGGCGCGCCATTCGATAAGTTGCTCGCCTCTGTTGGCGCTACCATTCTCGGCGTCTTGTATGTTCCATTGTTAGGTAGTCATCTCGTATCTATTCGCACTGGTTTTAATCCGACCTTATCCGCGCATTTGCTCTCGTTCTTTTTTCTCGTGCTGATGGGCGCAGACGCAGGCGCTTACTACGTCGGTCGCGCTTTGGGCAAACGCAAACTCGCTCCTTCGATCAGTCCGGGCAAGACTTGGGAGGGCGCGGCCGGTGGCCTCGTTGCTGCACTCGGTTTCGCCGCTCTCGCTCACTTCTGGTTCTTTCGCGAATTGCCATTGAAATACACGTTGCCGCTAGCGGCGGTCATGACTGTCGTCGGTGTTCTCGGCGATCTCGTTGAAAGCGCACTCAAACGCGGCGCAGGAGCAAAAGATGCTGCGAATATTCTTCCAGGCCACGGCGGTATACTCGACCGGCTCGATAGCTTGCTCTTCAATGCGCCACTCATCTACTATTTTGCTCACTTCTACTTCCCGAGCTGATCGCTAAAACATGACGACAAAAAAGATCGTTTTGATTATTGGCGGAGTGGTCGTCACACTCGGCGTTCTCGTCGTACTATTTGTTGGCGGGATCGTCGGTTTCGCGCTGTACTCGGTTGGCAACAGCCAGGCAGCAATGAAGGCGAAGGACTTTTTGCGCAACAGTGAGAAGCTAAAGGCGGACATCGGCGAAGTGAAAGACTTCGGCAGTATCGTTACCGGCAGCGTCAATGTTCACAATGGTGAAGGCGAAGCAACACTGAACCTGAAGGTCATCGGCGATCGCAAGACCGTTAATGCCTCGGTTCACCTGGTAATGGTAACCGGCAGCATCTGGCGCGTGAGTTCGGCGTCATACGTCAACAGTTCAGGCCAAACTATCAGCTTACTCGACCCCTACGATTCCAGAATACAAGTCCAGCGATTGATTGCATGAGCGAGTCGTCAACGCACAGCACCGGAGTTGCTATACTTGGCTCAACCGGATCCATCGGATGCAACAGTCTTCGCGTTATTGAGTCGTTGACGACAAAACGCATGCGCGTCGTGGCGCTTGCCGCGGGCACTAACGTCGAGCGACTCGCAGACCAAATTGCGCAGTACCTGCCTGAAGTTGTTTCCGTTGACACTGAAGCAGCAGCTCACGATCTCCGCGCGCTGTTGTTTGCGCGCGATATCGATCTGCCACGCATTGTCACTGGCGAGGCAGGACTGATCGAAGTTGCCAGTCATCCACAGGCTGACTGCGTTATATCGGCGACTGTGGGCGCCGTCGGTTTTGTGCCCACGCTTAAAGCGCTCGAAATGGGCAAGCGAGTTGCCCTCGCTAACAAAGAGACGTTGGTGATGGCGGGCGAGTTGATGACGCAGGCCGCCAAACAGTCAGGCGCTCAGTTGTTGCCGGTCGACTCTGAACACAACGCGCTGCATCAGTGTTTGCGTGGTGAACGACATGAGGAAGTGCGCCGAATAATTTTGACAGCCTCCGGCGGACCGTTCCGCACAAAGAACAAAGCGGAAATGCAACTCGCGACTGTAGCGGAAGCGATGCAGCATCCCACCTGGAACATGGGCGCCAAGATCACGATCGATTCAGCGACGTTGATGAACAAGGGTCTGGAAGTCATCGAAGCTCGGTGGCTATTCGGTTTTGGACCAGATCAGATCGACATACTCGTTCATCCGGAGTCGGTGGTCCATTCGATGATCGAGATGGTAGATGGTTCGGTGATCGCGCAAATGGGTGTCACTGACATGCGTCACGCGATTCAGTACGCGTTGACCTATCCGGAGCGACATCTGTGCCAGTTGCCACCGCTGGACTTGACCGCGGTTTCCGGTCTTCACTTCGAAACCCCCGATCTGGATCGATTTCCATCTATAAAATTGGCGTATCGAGCGCTGCGAGAAGGTGGCACACTGCCTGCCGCGATGAATGCGGCGAATGAAGAGGCAGTCAGCGCTTTTCTCGGCGAGCGAATCGGCCTGACAGAGATTCCCCAGGTCATCGAAAACGTGATGAATGACCACTCAAATCAGCCTGCCAAAGACATTCAGACCATTCTCGAAGCGGATCGCCAGGCACGCCTCGCCGCCCTCGCCACGATTGAAAAACTGATCTGCCACAAAGAAGCACAAATGCTTTTGTGAAATTATTTCTGTATTTTCTGCTTCTTTGTGGCTAGGAGTAGTTGTTTGGGTTAAACTCGACTGTGCAACCCGGCTCGCAGGTCGTCGAGTCTAATCGTGGTTGTACTGGGATAAGACTTCGCGAAAAGGCTTTGAATGGCTAATTTACTTTACCTGCTAGGGTTCATCTTCATACTCGGATCCGCTGTAGTCCTCCACGAATTTGGCCATTACCTCGTCGCCAAACTTTTCAAAATTCGCGTCGAGACCTTTTCGGTCGGTTTCGGTCCACGCCTGTTTGGCAAGAGATGGGGACATACGGACTACCGCGTCTCGGCAATCCCGCTTGGTGGGTATGTGAAGCTGGGCGGCGACGATTCAAATGCGCCACTCGAAGGCGCGAGCGCTCAGGACATTCCGCCTGAGGAGATGTTCAATCTGCGTCCGAGATGGCAGCGCGTGCTCGTTGCGCTGGCCGGACCAATCATGAATATCCTCACAGCGCTCGCAATACCGTTTGCAGGAGCCTTTATCTATGGAGTTCCAGTTACGCCGGCGCCTGTTGTTTACGATATACAACGAGGTGGCGCTGCTGAGACGGCTGGTCTCAAACAAGGTGATCGAATAATTTCTTTCAACGGCACGCAGAATCCGAGTTGGGACACAATCTCCGGTGACGCACTGCTTTCACCCGGCGTCGCGCTGCCTTTGGTTGTCGACCGAAACGGATCGCAGATCCCTTTGACTATCACTCCGACGACGCGTATGGAGAACGGCGACACTGCCGGCTCTCTGGACTTTGTTCCCGATTACGGCGGACTGCCGGTGGTTGTCGCAGATGTATCGCCGGGGACTCCAGCCGAGGAGTCTGGTCTAAAAGAGGGTGATCGCTTCATCTCGATTGGTGGCGAGAACGTCAGGAGTTCCGCACAGGTCACGGAGTACATTCGCAGTCACGACGGGCAGAAAATCCCGATGACCGTTGAACGTGAGGGCCAGACGACACAAATTACGACCAACGAACGTCGCATCAACGGCAAGTTGGGAGTCACGGTTACGGAACAGCTCCCGCTCTACCGTGCCGGATTAGGGTCGGCCGGAAAGTATGCCTACGACTCAAACATCCAGATCTTACGTTTGACTGGAAAGGCACTCGGCCAAGTTTTCACTGGCCAGCGGTCGGTTAGAAACACGTTGTCAGGTCCGATTGGAATCTATCAGGCGACGCAAAAGTCGATTGAAAAACTCGGCTGGGACGGCGTTTTCGGCATGCTCGGTTTTCTCAGCCTGAACCTCGGCATCTTCAACCTGCTGCCAATTCCGGTGCTCGACGGCGGCGCTATCTTCCTGCTGCTGATCGAAGGATTACTGGCATTGATAGGTTTGTCGATCTCAGCGGCCGTGCGCGATCGTATACAACAAGTGGGCTTTGTCATGGTGCTGCTGTTGATGGTATTCGTGCTTACCAACGACTTCCTTAAGACATTGGGAGGAAATCGCGAACCGGCAAAACCGCCAGCCGCAACCGAGCCCGCAAAATAGCAATGCGCAAATCGCGTCCAGTTCAGGTCAAGCACATTCAAATCGGTGGTGGCGCTCCCGTTGTAATTCAGTCGATGACAAAGACTGACACCTCGGACGTTGGCGCCACAGCGGCACAAATCGAAGAGATGGTGCGCGCCGGTTGTGAAATCGTAAGGCTCGCCGTTCCTGACAACGACGCAGCGATCGCTTTGAAAGAGATCCGCAAGCGCGTGCCGGACGTTCCGATCGTCGCGGATATTCATTTCCATTACAAACTGGCGTTGATGGCGCTCGATGCCGGGATCGACAAGTTGCGACTGAATCCCGGTAACATCGGTTCACACGAACGAGTTCGCGAGGTCGTGCGTGCAGCGCAAGCGCAGAAGGTGCCGATCCGGATCGGTGTGAACGGCGGCTCGCTCGAGAAGGATTTGTTGAAGAAGTATGGCACCGCGACTCCCGAAGCGATGGTCGAGTCGGCGCTGCGACACATTCAGATTCTGGAGGATCTCGATTTCACTGACATCGTTATCTCGTTAAAGGCTTCGGACGTGCATCGCACCGTGGCTGCTTATCGGCTTCTGGCGGAGAAAGTCGATTATCCGTTTCATCTGGGTGTGACTGAGGCGGGCACGTCGTTTAGTGGTACGGTGAAGTCGTCGATCGGGCTTGGGATTCTGCTTCATGAAGGCATCGGCGACACGATCAGAGTTTCGCTTGCTGCTGAACCCCAGGAAGAGGTTCGTGTTGCGTGGGAGATTGTGAAGTCGCTTGGACTGCGGACGCGCGGAGTGACGGTTGTTGCTTGTCCGACTTGTGGCCGTCTCGACGTCGACAACTTCGTGGGTATCGTGACTGAGATCGAGCGCCGGTTGGCCCACGTTGAAGAGCCGCTGCATCTTTCAATTATGGGATGCGCGGTGAATGGACCAGGCGAGGCTCACGACTCGCAGCTCGGCATTACGTTTGGACGCGGTGTTGGGATGATATTCAAAGATGGTGTGCCGATGCGGAAAGTCGCGGGCGAGAATATTGTCGAGGCGTTCGTGATGGAAACCGAGAAGCTCCTTGCTGAACAGAAAGCAAAGCCATCCACAGATTACGCAGATTAAAAAAGAAATCTGTGTAATCTGTGGATGGGTTTAACGGACTTTTGCTCTTTTTGGAGCTGCTACTTCGCCGGCCATTACGAGGAATAGAGCGTCTGTTGTAACTTTGCGGTTGATGTTGACGATCAACTGCTCGCGCAAGTCTTCAATCTGCAAGATCCAATCAGCCGCACGACTCGGATCGAGTTTCTTACTAATCTCATTCAGCTCCGCTGACAAGTCTTCGTTCACCAGTTGGTCCGTTTCAGCGCCCAGCGACAACATCCACGCATCACGAATCAACGTCTCGAGCACGTCCAGCCGCTCTTCAAACTCGTCTTTGTACTGTGCTTCGTTAAGCTGTTCCGCAGAACGTAGCAATTGCGCGCGATCGTTGCTGACGGCCAGGGTCTTGAGCACTTGAAGCATTGCTTTGCGCTGTGATGTAAACGTGTCGAGGTCGCCGGACAGCGCTCGTCCAATGCTTCCGCCTGCCGCGCGAGCGCGCAACCGCGCTGTCTTCGGATCCGCGAGATCGTTCTTGATCAAATGCGTCTCAATTTCAGCGGGCGTCAACGGTGAAAACCGGATCATCTGGCAACGCGAAAGAATCGTCGGCAAGAGCATTGCCGGACGAGCTGTGATCAGAATCAGGTGTGACGTCTTCGGAGGTTCTTCAAGTACTTTGAGCAGCGCGTTCGCTGAGGCATCGTTGAGTTTGTCAGCCTCGTCGATCAGAAACACTCGCGCCTTGCCTTCAAATGGTCGGAAGTTCGCTTCCTTCTCGATCTGGCGCATCTGCTCGACGCGCAACACACGCTTCGGAGCGACGACGAGTCCGACGTCGGGATGGTCCGTCCAGATGATCTGGGTCCACTCATCTGCATCTTCACGTTGTGGATAGTTGAGCTTGAAGATACGTGTGCATGACGAGCAGACGCCACATGCTTCATGATCTTTCGGCGAGCGACAATTCAAAGCACGCGCGACTTCGAGCGCGAACAGTTTCTTGCCGATACCTTCTTCGCCGGTGAAGAGTAAAGCACCGGGCAACCGGTCAGAAACTAGCATTCGTTTAAGTGCGGCTTTAACGCGCGCGTTACCAGTCAATTCATCGAACATAATTAGCAATCACGATGTGTCCTCTGCTGTGCAGGTACGGAACCACTATCTGCTTAACACGCTCGTGAGTTTGATCGACTGTCCCACTCGTATCGATCAACTTCACTCGTTCCGGTTCAGCCAAAGCGATCTGCAAATACGCATCGCGCACACGCGTGTGAAAGTCGGCGTGCTCGATATCCAACCGGTCGCGCGTCGCGGTTTTATTGGTGGAACGTCGCGTCGTGCGATAAGTCGACTCTTCAATCGAAACGTCAAAAAGCAACGTCAGATCAGGTTTCAGACCTTCCGTTGCGAGTTGCACGATCTGCGAAATTAGTTCCGGCGCGAAGCCGCGCCCGGCGCCTTGATACGCGACCGTCGCATCAGCATATCGATCTGAGATCACGACTTGTCCGGCCGTAAGCGCCGGACGAAGCACGCGACGCACGTGTTGCGCGCGATCCGCAGCAAAGACCAATAATTCCGTCAGTGGATCGACTTCTTCCATAGCGTCCAGCAATGCCGCGCGCAGTCGTAGACCCAGCGCCGTGCCGCCCGGTTCGCGCGTTAGTAGCGCGTCGCAACCATTGGCGCGCAGGAAGTTACCGAGCAAACGCAGTTGGGTCGACTTCCCACTGCCGTCGATACCCTCGAAGGTAATGAAAGTTCCAGCAGACAATCTTTTATGTGCCTCTTCGTGGCTTCTTTGTGCTTCTTTGTGCTGGCAGAGTGTAAACGAATGTCACGCCTCAGGCGAGTTGACATCGTGGCGCACGTCTCGTGGGTTGGCTTCTGTCGTGGCACTCGAATGCAGTTCGCCAGTCCCGCGTCGCGATTGTGAGATGGTCGAGATGGCGTGCTTGAAGATCAGTTGTTCCTGCGAGCCCGATTCGAGCAGGACTGAAAACTTATCGAAACTGCGGATTCGGCCTGTCAGTTTGGCCCCATTCAACAGATAGACGATGACCGCAGTTTTCTCACGCCGCACGGTGTTGAGAAAGGCGTCCTGAATGTTTTGTGGTGCCTGTTTGCCGTCCGACATGCTTGAACCTGGGGGTGGAATAGTAATCGCGCGGTTGTAATGAGATTACAACAGTGGTTTTTGCCTGACAAGGGATAGAACCAGATGTGAGAGAAAGATGATTATTTGGGCTTCGCGCCGCGGGTAACCGCTTCGAGAACCGATCGCAAAACGCTGTTTTCCTCACCAAAACCGTCAAACCACTCGACGCCGGGTTCATGGCGAAACCATGTCAATTGGCGCTTTGCGTAGTGCCGAACGTCGAGTTTCGTCTGATCGATGGCGCTTTCAAGGTCGCGTAAACCTTGGAGGTACTCGACTACCCGGCGATAGCCGTGAGCGCCCAGTGCGTTTGAGGCAGGTGAGAATCCGCGCTCGAGAAGGCCGCGAACCTCTTCGACCAAACCGGCGCGGAAGTGAGCTTCAGTTCGTTCGTTAATCCGTTTGTAGAGCTCCGTGCGCGGCGGATTGAGCGCAAGGATTCGCAGACGGCGGGCGCTTTCGTGCGGTTCAGGACGATCCGACTTCTGGTCCAAGATTGACTGTCCGGTTTGTAAATAAACTTCGATGGCTCGTTGGACGCGTGGCCAGTCGCGGGGGTAAAGCGCGCGTGCGGCTTTGGGATCGATTTTGTGCAACAGTCGATGAAGATGCTCTGCGCCGTGCTTTTCGCGAATGCGGTTTAGCCTGCCGCGCAGACATTGGTTGGTTGGAAGGCTGACGAAGAAAGGCTCACGCAGCGCGCGCAAGTAAAAACCAGTGCCGCCCACCAGCAATGGCACGCGTCCGCGAGCTTCAATCTCTTCAACCTTTTTCGCTGCTTCGCGGGCCCATTCGACGGCGGTGTAATTGACGTCAGGTGAGACGTAATCGATCAGGTGATGCGGAACGCCTTTGCGCTCTTCGAGAGGCACTTTGGCGGTGGCGATTTGGATCTCTTGGTAAACTTGGACCGAATCGCAGTTGATGATCTCGCCGTGGAGTTTGAGAGCGACTTCGATACCGAGTGCGCTCTTTCCCGAGGCCGTGGGACCTACGATCGCGAGCATATGACGAGCCAGATCATGAAGAGCACCAGGAGACCACCGAGTATTTGATTACGTGAGAATCTCATCCACAGATACACAGATTTAATCTAATAAATGCGCGTGAGCTCAATGCCAGTGTAGTAGGCCTTAAGTATCTGCTCCGCGGACCAGCCTTGCTTCGCCAGTCCGTAGGCGCCGACTTGGCACATGCCCACGCCATGTCCCCAACCTCGACCAGTAAAGACAAAGTCCGTCACGCGGCCACTCTCGTCATATTCGCGATCGATCACGAAGAGTTGTTCCCGCAGTCCGAGCGCCGAACGAATACGACCGCCGCGAACATGCGCGCTGCCGTTCGTGCCAATGATCTCCAAATCCGTTACTCGATGTGAAGAACCACGTGCCGCAACTCGCAGATCGACGATCGGTCCAATGCCTTTCGCCGCGCGCGCTAAACGCGCTTGCACCTGCGCCACGGACAACCCGCGGGTCCAATTAGCAAACGGTGAAAAGCGATCGGCAGCAGCGCCATTTGGTGACGGTTTTACTTCGAGAAAGTCGATCTGTCCGTTTGCAGCCAGGTGATACGTGACTGGCTCACCGCCAACGAGAGCCACTGACGAAACCGGATAGAATTGCTCGCCGAGTTGTCGAAAGAGAAACGCGTCAGGATTTATTCTGATTGGTTGATCCTTACCTTTGCTCGAGCGAAGAATCAGTTGTCCGTCACTCGCCGGCCGCGCGTTCGCCTTCTGAAGTTGCAAAAGGTTTCGTGCTTCGAGAATGCGCGAAATCGCGTGCAACACACGCGCGCGTGACAATGGCACTCGGGGTCGCAACGTCGCATCAGGATAGACCGACAAATAACCCTCGCGCAGCAGCATCGCGAGATCCGCACGGTCCTGCACCGGTATCTCCTGAACGTCTTTAACCGCCAACAGATAATCGGCATCGGCATTATTCAACAACGTGCTTGTTTTGCTCTCCCCATACACAGCCGCGGATAACGCCGTAGCAAATGCAGGTGGACGATTTACATCGTCAGCCATAACCGGTGTGATTTGTCGCGCGAGACGCGCCACATGCGCCATCCAATTCCGCACCTCTGCGACTGTCGCATCACCCGACAACCAAGCATCCGATACGCGCTCATGCAACGTGCCGAAGTTTTGCGTGAGTAAGAGACTGACGTCTCGCGCGAGCGGCACGTGATCATCTTCGCGCAGCTCGGCGGGTTCGCGCGTTGTTTTAATCACAAAACGATCGAAGTTCGCGCCTTCCGCAGCACACTCGCGTGCGCGCAGATAGGGTATCGCTTCGTTGAAGATGTTTTCGGAGTCTTCAGTGCGCCCGCCACACGTGGAAGTGTAAAGCGCATTAATCGGCTCACCATGATAAGTCGCGATCAGGCCACGCGTTTCATCAACCGCTTTGCTGGAAAGCGGATTTTCAGAAGTCAGTCCGCGATAGACCTGCGAACGTGTGGTCGGCAAGATATCGAATCCCTGTGACATGAACTGCCCGCGATTTTTCAGTGCGTAGGTGCGGGCTGCGATTGCCTGCGCCTTCAATGCCTCGATTGCCGGATAACCACCAGGTGAAAGCTCGTTGGCAACAACACCGCGCACGTAGTCTTCCAGTCCTAGCTCATTTATGACTGTCAGCGTGCCGCGCAAGTTTGTGAACACTTCAATCCGGCCGCGATAAGGATGATCGTTGAAGCGTACCGGTGCATTCTTCTCATCGTCAGAAGCAAATGCAACTGGACTACTCGAGCTGAACATTGGACCAACTGAAGATGAAGTTACCACTTCACGCGACGGCAAAGCTGGTCGAGAAGTGAACTTCACGGAAGCGCTGGTATTCGCCGTCACCGGTTCTGTGCGCTCGGTCGTTGCGACCGAAGGTGGTGGTCCATCGATGGTGGAGTCCAGTCCTGCTGCTTCGAGACGCGCCTGTAATTCTTCAGCCTCTTCTCGTGGACGTTTTGGCCCAACGGCGAGCCCCCAGGTTTTCGTGTCGGTATCGTAAGTGGCTTGCGTATCTTCAGTGACGACCTTGCGGATCTCTTTTGCGTAGTCTTCCGCTTCTTCGCGCGATGCCGCTCCGCCGACCATTACACGATAACTCGCATCAGCGTTCGCCGGCGGCAGCGGCGAAAGCAGTCGCGGATCGACACGAACGCGGGAAGTATCAAGCGCGAGCAGAGTCTTGCCGTTACCACTCGCGTTCATCAGATGGCCGATGGTGGAAATGACGGCGGAGCGCGCATCAGTCGTCAATGCAACACGGATCGTTGGTTCCGGCCCGGCAATCGACGTCAGAGCAGGAGCACTGATGATTGGATTAGAAGCAGGCGGCGGAGTCCAGACGGGTTGTGTCCGGCGTGGCCGGGTGTCTTCACGATTTTGTTGTTGGGCGAAGGCGATGGGGAGAAGAAGCGACTGCGCCAGCAGTAAAACAACAACTCTGCGGACGAGGGAACTAAACATCGAGCGGATGTTACTACAAAAAGGCCCACAAAGCGGCACAAAAGCAGAGAATTATTCCCACAAACCCCAACTATATGGTATAGACGGAGCAACCCCCGGTATCCAGGACTAAGCGGCAGCGGCTTTTTGGTCTGTCCGAGAAGATGAGGAGACCTGACAGTCCTCATGAGGAAGACTACTTTCCAAAGCGTTCCGTTTTTAATCGCTTCGCTGGTCTTGGCGACGCTCGCCCTCAGCTGTCTGCCAAAACCGCCGGGTGAAAGCGGCGATATCACCATCACGCTGTACGGCTTCTCGATCATGAAAGAGTCGCTGGAGAAAGCGATCTTTCCCGCTTTCACTGCGAAGTGGAAACAGCAGAACGGCCAGGTGGTCCGGTTTCAGTCGTCATTTGCGGGTTCGGAAACGATCACCAATCAGATTCTGCGCGGCGCGCCGGCCGATGTGGCGATTTTGTCGATCGAACGCGATGTGCAGCGATTGCAGAAGGACGGATTTGTGACCTCTGACTGGCATGCACTGCCGGCCGGCGGGATAGTGAACAAAACACCTTTCGTGATCATTGTGCGAAAGGGAAATCCGAAGGGGATACACGATTTTTCAGATCTGGCGAAGCCGGGAATTCGACTCATCCATCCCGATCCGGTCAGTTCCGGTGGGGCACAATGGTCGATACTCGCGATTTACGGTTCGGAGTTGAAGAAATCCGATGACGACAAGCCACGCGCGTTGCAAACTCTGCGCGCGATCTGGCGGAACGTGATTTCAACTCCGGGCTCCGCGCGTGAGGCGCGAACGACTTTCGAACTAGGCAACGGCGATGCGCTGATTACCTACGAACTTGAAGGCTTGCTGATGAAAGAAGCAAATGAGCCGATCGAGATCGTCGTGCCGCAGGCAACTATCTTCAGCGAGCATCCGGCGGTGGTGATCGATAAGAATGTTACTGCGGCAAAACGTCCGGTGGTTGATGCGTTTATGCAGTATCTGTGGAGCGACGAAGCGCAGGAGGCGTTCGTGAAGTTTCACTTTTACTCTACCACCAACGATGCGTTCAATCAGGCAAGCACCGAGCTTGGACATATCGAGATGGCCTTCAGCATTAATGACTTTGGTGGTTGGGACAAAGCGTATCCTGAAGTGATCGAGCAGGTGTTTCGAGATCAGGTGCAACGAAAATAAAGGCATTGCCGAATGCCAATTGCCAATTGCCGATTGAAGGACTTCGACCCGGGAATCAGCAATTGGCAATTGGCAATCGGCAATTGGCAATGACATGAGTAGCATCGCGTCATCAATGCGGCATGTGCGTGGGTTCGACGTCGCTCGACCACTCAGCATCGGCATGCTCGTTTTCATGATGCTGCCGCTCGTGTTCCTGCCACTAGCGTCGATCTTTATTTTTGGAACGAGTAACGGTCTCGACAAATTTTGGGCAGCGTTAATGGCGCCCGAGGCTGTGTTTGCACTCAAGCTCTCGATGGCCACCAGCTTCTGGGCCACTGTCTTCAACGTCATTTTTGGTTTGTTTGCCGCATATGTTTTGTCTCGATATGACTTCTGGGGCCGCAACGCTCTGATTGTTACGATCTCTCTTCCCACCGCAATCCCAACTGCTGTCGCCGGCTTTGCGTTGCTGTTGCTTTGGGGGCCATACGGCACGCTCGGTCGTCTCTTAGCTCCGCATGGTTTTCAGATCATGTTCACTGCGGGAGCGATCATCCTCGCAAATATCTTCGTTACTTTCCCGCTCGCGTTTGGCGTGATCAAGCCGGTATTCGACACGATGAGTCGATCGCTGGAAGAGGCTTCGGCAACTATCGGCGCTACACGTTGGCAAACGTTCTGGCACGTGACGCTGCCATCGCTGCGCGGCGCAATCGTTTCCGGTGCGCTGCTGACCTTCGCGCGCGCTGTCGGAGAGTTTGGCTCGACGATTCTTGTCTCCGGAAATCTTGCCGGGCGAACACAGACCGCGCCGCTTTACATCTTTGCGAAGTTCAACGAAGGTCAGATCGAGGCGGCTAATGCAATCGCCATCGTGCTCGCACTGTTTTCATTTTTGATCTTTAGCGTGCTGTTTTTCGCTCGCGATTGGCTCGACGTCGATTAGGTGAATGGTTGTGAAAGCGAAAGAGACACTGATTCCAAGACCAGAGCAGTCGGCTTCGATCGCCGACCCGCCGCCGGCTGCCGCGAGTGTGGTTGGAATCAGCAAACGCTTTGGCAAGACCAGCGTGCTTGAGAACATCAGCTTTGATGTGGCCGAGGGTGAAGTTCTCGTATTGCTCGGTGCGTCGGGCAGCGGCAAGACGACGATTCTGCGCATCATGGCCGGCTTAGAGATGCCTTACACGGGCAAGGTCATCCTTCACGGCAAAGACGTCACTGAGTTGCCTGCGAGAGAGCGTGGCGTCGGCGTTATCTTTCAGTCGTATGCGCTGTTTCCGAAGATGACGGTCGAGAAGAACATCGGTTACGGACTGCGCATTCGCAAACGTAGACGCAAAGAGATCCGCGAGAGAGTGAACGAGTTGCTTTCATTGGTCCAACTCGAAGAACATCGCAAGAAGTATCCGTCGCAACTCTCCGGCGGTCAGCAACAGCGCGTCGCGATTGCCAGAACACTTGCGTATAAGCCTGAGGTTTTGCTTTTCGACGAACCGTTCGGCGCGCTGGATACGCAAACACGCGTCAAGCTCCGTCGCGAGATTCGCGCGCTGCTGAAGAAGGTCAACGTGCCGTCGATCTTTATTACGCACGATCAGGAAGAAGCACTCGAATTAGGCGATCGCGTGGCAGTGATCAACGTGGGCCATATCGAACAGATCGGCACGCCGTTCGAAATCTACAATCATCCCGCGACGGAATATGTCGCGACTTTCTTGGGCGCAGCTAACGTGCTCGATGCCGTTGTCCGAAAAGACGCACTCGAAATCGGCACCGCGCGAATTCCCGCGACGTTGGATCCCGAGAAGTTCAAGCCTGGTGCTTGTGTGAAAGTAATTTTCCGACCTGAAGACGTGTCGTTGACGCGCGGAGATTTCTTGCGGGCGGCGCATTCGAAGATTGGCGTTGCGAGAATTGAAGAGATCACTTTTGTCGGCGCGTATGAACGTCTGCGTTTGCGTTTGGATCGTGCTGAAGAATGTAAGACTGACGAGACTCCTTACTATCTGACCACCGAAACTCCAGAAAGACAGACAACAAAATCGATTATCGCCACGCGTCCAAAACCAGAGGCGAGTACGACAAGGCTGCACGTCGGCGAGCGCGTGGTGGTCGCGCTGACTTCATTCACCGTCTTGCCACAACAAGTCACAAAGAGCACAAATTGAAAAGACTCTTATTGGTATTCTTTGTGCTCTTTATGCCTCTTTGTGGCTCCAGTTCTGCTCAGTCTCAAACAGATAATCAATTCTGGAGCGACGTTCAGATCGCGGTGCCAGTCACGAAGGCAATCGATTTCAATGTTCTCGGCACACTTCGTCTGGGACGCGATATCAGTCGTCCAGTAGACGAGCGAATCGGAGCCGGATTCTCTTTCAAGTTCGGCAAGCATCTGACGGTTGCGCCGAATTATTTGTATATCGGGACGCAGCCGTTTAAGGGCCGGCGAGGCTGGGAGAATCGCCTTTCGCTGCCTGTTACGCTGAGCTTTGCATTGGAGAAGTTTCTGTTAGCTGATCGAAATCTCTTTGAGCGCCGTTTTCGACATCCAGGCATAACGTCGACGCGTTATCGCAACCGATTGCAGGTCGGACATCCAGTTGGTCCAAAGAAGCTGGCCCTCACATTATTTGTTGCCGACGAAGTGTTCTACGACTGGAGCATCAACCGCTGGGTGCGCAACCGCTTCACTATCGGCGCAAGCAAAGTATTCAACAAGCACTTCACCGAAGATTTTTACTACCTGCGTCAGAACGACGGCGTCAGCCTCCCCGGCGACCTAAATGTCATCGGCACCAGCTTGAGGCTTCGACTTTAAATCCGCGTTTATCCGCGTGCATCCGCGGCTCTAACTGCCAGGCTGTGAAACTCGCGGCGGATGGCGTTGATGTTGGCGAAGGGGAGAGCGCGGGCGTGGGTGCGGTTGGTGAGGAGGATGAAGATGCGCCGGTGCTCGGGATCGATCCATACAGACGTACCCGTGAATCCGGTATGACCGAAACTGTCAGAAGGCAGGTCAATACCTGCGGTTGAATCTTTAGTGGCCGCCAGTTGCCAGCCGATCGAACGCGCCTCTTCCAAACCCGGCGTCATGTTCTGACGAAACATTCGACACGTTTCGGCTTTGAGCAACCGCGTTGAGTCAGGCAGAAACTGCTGCGCAAGTAAAAACGTTTCTTTCGCTGTCGAAAACAGTCCCGCGTGACCAGCAGCACCGCCGAGAAAGTAAGCGTTGCCGTCATGCACTTCACCCCAGATCAGCCGTTGACGCCACTTCTGATACTCGCCCACGCCCGTTTGCTTACACATATCTGTTTCGTATGCGTTTCCGGTTTCACACGCCGCGATACCAGTCTGCAAAGCGATCTCGGGATTGAAGAACGTGTGTTGCAGATTCAATGGTTCGAAGATCTCACGCTTCGCCATCTCCGCGAGAGAGTGCCCGACGTATCGCTCCAACAGAATTCCCAGCGCGATGAATCCGAGATCGCTATAGACGACGCGCGTGCCGGGTTTGTATTCAAGATCGAGATTGGCGATCGCGCCCGCGGCTCGCTCCGGCTCGTCTTCGGCGAGTATGTAAAGTGGTCGCCACGCCGGCAGTCCTGAAGAGTGAGTCAGGAGCTCACGGATGGTGATCATCTGCTTGTCAGTACGATCGAATTCGGCAAGATAATGAGAGACAGAACTGTCGAGCGTGAGTTCGCCTAGCTCGATGCGGCGCGCACAGAGCATCGCGGTGATGAGTGGTTTTGTCAGTGAGGCAAGATCGTAGATCGTGTCGAACGTATTCGCGATGCGATATGGTTCGACGACGGAATGACCAAGCGCATCCGCGAAAAGGATTTCATCACCGTCAGCGACGAGATAAACCGCCGAGGGAAACTCGCCTGCATCGATGTGAGTTTGAAGAAGAGCGGAGAGTTGGAAATTACGCGGATCAGTATCCATCAGCATTAATCCGTGGCTAATATCCGGCGCCCATGCTCATGAATTCTGTCCAACGTCCGCAACGCCAGACTCAACGCGTTTCGTCCTTCATATCCTGAAACCGCGGGCGGCGTTTTATTCTTCGCGGACTCAAAAAACGACACGATCTCTGCACGCAACGGTTCGACGTCGATGATGTCGAGATGTTTTACGTGCACGCCGGGCCACGCACCACTCGCACTCGGCGGCGCCAGACTGCTGATTGATGCGTGCTTCGTCGTGTAATCCACTGCAATATAGTCGTGTGGTTGAAAGAAACGCATCTTCCGAATCTTTTCCGTTCCCACACGCGACGCAGTTATATTCGCGACAGCGCCAGACGAAAACTCCAGTCGCGCGTTGGCCGCATCGACTTTGTTCGTGAGAATCGCGATTCCTACGGCGTGAATGTTCGTCACTTCCACGTCTTCACCAACAAGCCACTGCACGATGTCGAGATCGTGAATCATCAAGTCGAGCACGACGTCGATATCCAGCGAGCGTGCAGTGAACTGCCCCACGCGATGAATCTCAAAATAGACTGGCTTGCGCACGTGAGGTCGTAACGCAACCATCGCCGGGTTGAAGCGTTCGAGATGTCCGACTTGAAGCACGGCATTGCCTTTTTCCGCTGCGCGAATCATCCGGTCGGCCTCGTCGAGTGTTCGCGAGATCGGCTTTTCAACCAGCACGTGAATGCCTGATTCGAGCAGACCACACGCAATCTCGCAATGTACTTCAGTCGGAACCGCAACACTCGCCGCGTCGATGCGACCGATCAATTCACGCCAGTTGGTGGTCCAATCAATCTCTCTTTCACTGCTGACCGAGCGGGCCGTTTCCTCATTCAAATCGCAAACAGCGACGAATTGCGACACGCCTTCGGCCGCAAGCGCAGCATGAATGCGCGCATGTTGGCTGCCGAGGCTGCCCACTCCGATGACTGCCGTGCGTAACATAATGTGTTAGTCTGACCCGTTAATTAATTCGGAGCCGAATATACTTGCATCCTTCGACGCTTGCCAAGCGACTCTATCTTTTCCTCTTCATCATCATCGTTGCATTTTACCTTTACGGTCTGGGCAAGTTGCCGTTGCTTGGTCCTGACGAGCCGCGCTACGCGCAAGTTGCGCGCGAGATGTTTCTCACGGGTGATCTGATCACGCCACGGCTCGGCGGTCATACGTGGTTTGAAAAACCGGCGCTGCTCTACTGGATGATTGCCGGCTCATACAAACTGTTTGGAGTGAGCGAATGGTCGGCACGTGTTGGACCAGCGATCTGCGGCCTGCTGACGATTGCCGCGATTTGGCGTGTTGGACGCGCGATCGGTGCGAGCGAGACGAGCGCGCTGGTTATGGCTACTTGCCTCGGATTGATCGTGTTTTCACGCGCCGCGAGTTTCGATGTAGTCGTTACGATGACAACAACGTGGGCGCTGGCGTTCTTTTTGTTGCACGAACTGAGTACGACCAGACGCAAGCGTCTGCTGTTGGTTGGCTTCCACTCATTTGTTGGGTTGTCACTATTGGCCAAGGGATTGGTCGGAATCGTGATCCCGTTTGGAGTTGTGGGTCTTTACTATGTGTTGCGACGAAGCTGGCCGCAGCGACCAGTACTGTTGAGTTTGGTTTGGGGAGCGCCGCTGGCGCTCGCTGTTTCGGCGATTTGGTATGGTCCAGTGATCGCGCGAAATGGTTGGACTTTTATCGATGAATTTTTCATTCAACACCACTTCGCACGCTACGTTTCGAACAAGTACCACCATCCGCAGCCGATCTATTTTTACCTCGTAGTAATTCTGATGCTGGCGCTGCCGTGGACCGTGCACCTCATCGCTGCCTTTGTGAAGACGCGAATATGGACCTGGCGTGGGGATGACGATCTAAGCATTGTGCGCGTCTTTTCGCTCGCGTGGCTTTTGGCGCCAATTGTTTTCTTCTCATTTTCGGGATCGAAACTGCCAGGTTATATCTTGCCCGCGCTTCCGGGAGCTGCGCTTTTAATCTCCGATGTGCTTCGTGTGAGAAAACCGGCTGAGTACATCTCAATTGCCGGCGCGACACTCGTGCTCGTCGTGATTGTGTTGAACTTCGCGGCAGAGCCGTTTGCGAAGCGTGAGTCTGTACGCGATCTGTTGTTGCTTGCGGACGCGCGTGGCTACGCAAACGCGCCAGTGCTTGCGCAGCGAAGCGACGACCGTTCCGCGCAGTTTTATGCATACGACAGAGTCGTTTATAACGAGCATGGAGAAGTCGTAACCTTCGATGAGATGTCGTTGGATGAAGCGCGCGCTCGTGGTGGGAAGTTTCTGGTGCTGATTCCGGTTCGGTATGTTGATAAGTTTAGAGGCGCATCCGGCATCGAGATTATTGCTGACAACGGACGAACAGCGATACTCGGCTGGAATCCGTGAACCACAAAAAGGCACATTTCAAAGCCAGAAAAGGCACAAAGACTTTCCTTAGTTTTATATGCCTTTTTTGTGCCTCTTTGTGGCTAACGGAGGTTGCGGTCGAAGAAATCGATCACGATGCGATCGTAAGCCTCGCCCTGTTCGCCAGTGGCCGACGGCATGCTAAAACCGCTCAACGGAAGATCGGTACGCGTTTCCACATTCTCTGGCACTGGAAAACAGCTGCGTAGCGACGACGTTGCGTCACGCAGGCTTGCTGCATCACTGCCCGACAAAAGCAGCACTCGCTGATCGCGAATCGAATGTGCAAAGTCGCACGCGTTCGCGTTGTCGTAGCTGCCGAACAGATACAACTTCATCGCCACACGTGAAAAGTACTGCACGATTCCGTTATCAACTCCGACACAATTCGCCACGGCAGAACTCAGTAACTCATCCGATGATCGCGAAACCGAATCGAGCACCAACACTTTAATCTGCGGTTCCGTTCGTGCTGCTTTGAGCGCGCTGAACGCGCCTAGCTCTACGCCGTAAACTCCAAAACTTCCCCCAACAAGCGTCTTCTGATTTTCCGATTTCAGACTTCGTAGATACCTGAGCGCGTCGAGTAGATCTTCTCCTTCACGTGCTCCGAGGGTGGTCCCATTTACGAGTGGATTCTCGCCGTGGCCACGCAAGTCGGGCCAGAGGATTGTGAAGTTTGTAGTCTCGTTGATCTTGACTCCGAGATTGAAGAGCCACGATCGGTCGCCGCTGTAGCGGTGAAGCAGGACCACAGC
Organism: Pyrinomonadaceae bacterium; assembly: GCA_035248565.1. Classification (GTDB taxonomy): domain Bacteria; phylum Acidobacteriota; class Blastocatellia; order Pyrinomonadales; family Pyrinomonadaceae; genus PSRF01. Next base: position 29,095 of record DATFHH010000027.1, read on the forward strand.
CGGCGCACGCTCCGCGCCTTTGAGCAGCCAACCACGCGCGCGACGCCCGTCAGAATTGGTCCAGGTTTCGTCAGTGACCTTAATCGCGCGTCCGCTAATGCGTGAGAAGGAATCTGGAGTGACGACGTAAGGTCGCTTCGCAGGGCGCGAAACGCAGTAAACAATGAATGAAAGCGCACCGACGACGGCCAATACGATTACCAGCACTATTGGCAACAAAGACTTAACCAGTCTCTTACCAATTCTTCGTCGTGGCGGCATTAATGTGAGTAAGGTCCTCTCCGAGTCGCCTCATAATAATCCTCTGGGGTGTTGATGTTAACAAAAAACATTTCCGATTGAGCGAGATTCCTGATTTCGGCAAATTGGACCCAGCGCGTTTTGACTGCGTCGAGCAGGTCCAACGGGCGGCGATGTTCTGACTCGATCAGCTCAGCGGCGCGTTCCAAACATGGATCGACCCGATAAAGGGCAGCCAGTGGTTGCGGGCGTTCGTCTGCTTGAATCGGAACGACCGCTTCGTGGTCCGTTCGCAGGCTGGCGAGATGTGAAAAGAGTTCCGCGGTCACAAAAGGAAGATCGCAGGCGACAACGATGGCCCACTCACGTTTACATGCCGCGAACGCTGCATGAAGACCGCCGAACGCTCCCCACTGTGGATAGATATCGGCAACGCTCGGAAGGTTTAAAGTGCTGCGGCCGACAACCGTAACCGAGTCAGTGAGCATCTGGAGTGTTGAAGCGATTCGTTCCGTGAAGGTTTGATTATCGAGACGCAGTTGAGACTTGTCAGTTCCCATTCTGCTCGAGGCGCCGCCGGCGAGGATGAATGCTTCGATATCCACAGATTACACAGATTACACAGATTCTGCGTAATGCGTAATCTGTGGAAACCTTGACCGGTTCTTGAGCCAAGTTTATAGTCCTGATCGATGAATAGATTTGCTCCCATTCTCAGCGCAATACTCCTCGCCGCAATGGCGACCGTGGCAATGGCTCAGAAGTCCGTCGCTATAGCAAAGCCGGATGGTCTGCAATTATTTCCGCTCGAAGATCTTCGGCCGGGCATGAAAGGCACCGCGAGAACAGTCTTTAGCGGCGCGGAACCTCAGGACTTCGGCGTTGAAATCCTGGGCGTTTTGCCCGGCTTTCCGGGGCCGCACCAGTCGGCGATCATTGCGAAGCTGAGTGGGCCAAACGTAGAAAAGACCGGAGTCTTCGCAGGTATGTCGGGCTCGCCGGTTTATATCGACGGCAAGATTGTCGGTGCGATCGCGTTCAGTTTTCCTTTTTCAAAAGAGCCGATAGCGGGAATCACGCCGATCAAGCAGATGATCGATCTCTTTAACAAGGGGTCGGAGAACCTCAAGCCGAAAGAGCCGCGCGTCGTTTCGTTTGCGCAACTCGCAGGCACTGACTGGAAGCCGAATCTACCGAAACCCGCAGTTTCTTCTGTATCGCTTTTCGCTCCGGTTTCTGCCGGTTCGCCGTTGATGCCGCTTTTGGGTCAACAGATGACGCCGATTGCTACGCCGTTGGTGTTCAGTGGCATCAGTCAGGAATCGCTCGCCGCTTTTGCGCCGCAGTTGGTCGCGAACGGACTCCTGCCGGTTTCCGGCGTTGGCGGTTCAGCAGCAATAACGCCGCTTGCCGACGTCAACGCAAACACGTTTCTGCCGGGCAGCTCGATCAGCGTGCAACTAGTTCGTGGTGATTATTCGTTGGCTGCGACGGGCACAGTCACGTTGCGTGACGAGGATCGCATCTACGCTTTTGGCCATCCGTTTTTGAGTCTCGGTGCTTCTGATATGCCGATGACCGAATCCACTGTGGTCACCGTCATCTCGAACGTGAATAACTCCTTCAAGCTTGCGGTGCCGGGGCGGATGGTTGGCTCGATCTCGCAGGACCGCGCATCGGGAATCTTCGGTCTGTTGCGGCAAGCGCCGAAGATGATCCCGGTCAAAGTGAATTTACACACGAGCCGCGATCGCACGGAGACATATTCTTACGAAATCGCAAACGACAGCTTCCTGACTCCGCTGCTGCTCAATATCACACTCTTCAACACGATCACTTCGAGTGAGCGCGCGTTGGGTGACTCGACGATTGCAGTGACGGGCGAGATCAAGGTTAAAGGCCAGGACACTATTCAAATCGATCGCCGTTTCTCGGCAAGCAACTCCGCGATTATCGCTGCGGGTTCCATCGCTGCGCCCGTGAGTTCGCTATTAGCGAGCGGTTTTGACGACGTGCAACTGGATGGAATTACACTCGATATCGCTTCCACGGAGACGAAGTACGCGGGCACGCTCGAGCGCATCACGCTGGACCGCACGGAAGTTCGTCGTGGAGAAAATATCGAAGTCCAGGCTTATGTGAGAACGGAGTCTGGAAAGCAGTTTGTGCAACGCATTCCGGTGCAGATTCCTGAGGATGCTGCATTGGGACAATTGCTGGTGTTTGTCGGTGACGGAGGGGCATTGCAGGAAGGCTCGCCGGCCAAGTCTTTTGTGCCGCAGGATCTAACTCAACTCGTGAAGGCTATCAATACGGTCAAGAAGAGCGATCGGTTGTATGTGAAACTATTTCGGATCACGCCGGGGGCAGTGATTGGCACTAACGAGCTTCCGAGTTTGCCGCCGTCAGTCGTAGCGACATTGAATAGCGATCGAACCTCCGGCGGCTACACGCCGACGGTGCTTTCGCCGGTTTATGAGAAGGAGTTGCCGCCCGCCGAGTTCGTCATTTCAGGGCAACAACTGATCGCGATTGATATTGTGAAGTAAGGAAGTAAGAAATAAGCTGCGGATGAACGCGGATCGCATCTGCGTTCCTCCGCGTCATCTGCGGCTTTATTTTAGTTGTCCATCGCCATCACGGCTCCGGGGTTCGCCAGGTCGTTGATTCGATCCTTAAACGCGCCTGCCAGCACGTCAACCAACTCCGGTGAATAATTCGCCGCACGGAACGCGTCTTTGATCTGCTCGTCACTCAAACGCTTCAACAACCCACTCAGCCAGCGAGCATCCGCAACCGTCAGGTTGTCAAACAGCTTCTTGTTCTTTCCACCATAGTGAAAATCGATCACATTTCCATTCACTTTTTCGATGAACCTGGCCTTCTCGTAATCAGAAGGCTTGTTGCGGCTGCGCGAAATAACGCCTCCCGTTTTGCCAAATGATCCTCCGAGATCGCTGATGATGTAGCGTAACTCTCCCTCCCCGGTGGTGTCGCCACGTGTTGCGAGGATTTCGTTGTTAGCGTCTTTCATGTCCCAGTTATTGATCATGAGCATGAGGATCTTCAGGCCTCGAAACTCAGGCGTGTTGGTGAACGGATTGTTCTCCCACTTCCAGGGCCCAATTCGTTTCACGTTAGCAGGCCGCGCTTCCAGCCGGACGTTGTCAAAGTCGCCCTTACCTTCGATAGTCAAATGCGGATACAGGTAAGCAATCTCAGTTTCGTAACCCAATGCCCACAATAAGCGATTCGCGGCAGTATCAGGTTGGGCTTCCTTTCCGAGCTTCGCGATCCACTCATTACCCTTGGCGTCGCGAACACGATATTTGGTCGAATAACCGCCTTTTTTCTCCTCGATAAAAGTTATCTGACGAATATCGGGTTTCATCTCCTCGCCGCCCGCGCCGAGGAGAAGGTTGCGGCTTTCAATGTCCGTAGGGTCATGCCAGAAAACAGGTGTGCCCGTATACGCTTTCTTATCTTTATCTTTCTTATCTCTCTTGTCCTGAGCTGCTGCTGCAAAAGGCAGGGCCAGCAAAAGGGCCAATACCCAGACGGTCCAATAACCTGATTTAGTACGGAACAGCATGAAAGTCTCCCCCACCTGTAAGTTTCTGGTACAAACCTATTCGGTCAAAAGGGAGTAAAGGCAAGAAAGTAGCCACGGATCGGTGTTTATCCGTGGCTAAACTTTTCCGGGTTTGACGGTCTCGTTATGGATTTGGTGGTGTCGCGCCTTGCGGCGTGATCCACAACTCCACGAAGAGATGGTCTCGTGCTGGGCCAACCAGCGTCACGATGCGACGTTGATCCAACTGACGCGAGTTAACGAGATATTCGACGATGCGACTCGCATGATGCTGGACCTCGCCAGGCTTGCCTGACTTTCCTGGATAGACGATCACGTATGCAGTCGCTGTCGGATCGTTTTGCAGCTCGATTCCGAAATTGTCCAGCCGCGCCTTCTCGTCATTGCGCGAGATATCCGGAAACTCATCAAACTTGCGATTGTTGACTTTCGGCACTGGAATCGACACAGCGCAATCAGCCGCGCACTCGAGGTTGTAGCCGCCCATTGAAAGCGACGCTCTCACGGTTTGACCCGCGAGACCAGTCGTGTCGACTTTAATCGTGTCAGTACCTTGTCCTGCGATAATCGTTCCCGCTGAGACGGTCCAGTTGTAAACGGGACTGACATTTGCCGGTATTCCTCCACTCGCGCGCGAACTGAAAGTCAACGGCTGGTCCACTCCGACGTTTGTCGGACAGACAATCTCGATCGCCGGGCAAACAGGTTGCACTACTGCACATGGTTTCACCAGCACAGTAACAGACGAAAACGCCTGGCACGAGCCTTCACTGCCGACGCTTTGAATATCGAGCGATGCTTTGTGATAACCGGGTTGTAGTTCGGCCAGGTTCCACGTCACTACTGGACCTTCGCCGCTGATCACGCCAGCATTAGTGGTCCATTTGTACTTGATTGGATAACCACCGGGAGAAACTGCCTGGGCGGTGAGCCGAACTTGCGGCGCGCCTCCATCAGCGCAAGCGGTCACGACGTTATTGTCTGCCGTTAAAGTAAGACTCAGCGGCGCGTTCGCAGCCGCGACCGTGCGTGTTTGGGCGGAAAGTTGCGGCGCTGCCAAAGAGGCGACCAGGGCAATTGGCGCCAGATATCCGAGCCGCCGAAATTGATTTCTAAACATGTGCACTCCTCGTTAAAACCGTTGATTTAGGAAAGTCGCAATGGGCGTTGTGTTCCACTCGTTGTTTGACTCCGCCACCCAGTTGGCGTTAGATAAGTCTGCTGCATCCCCAACCTAAGTCGCGTTTCAACAGCAGAGTTTTTCGGAAGATGAGATTGATTCTCTTAATCTGCGCTCTTTGGCTACTGATATTTACCTCCGGTTGTAAGCGCAGTGGTCAGCAAAGCACGAATAATAGTGCGGGAACCGGGACAGTGTCCAACGATTTAGCCGGCGATCGCACGCGCGCCCGCGAGCAGTTAGAAAAAGGGAAGGGATTGTACCGAAACGATCAGGACAGCGAGGCGGCGCTGGCGTTTCAAGAGGCTGTGAAATTCGATCCGGATTTGGCGGAGGCCCACTTCCGGCTCGGACTCAGCTATGAATCACTTGGCAAGCGTGAAGAGGCGGAGTCGGAATACAAAAAGGGAATCGCAGCGTACAAGAAGTATTTGGAAGAGCATCGCGACGATGCCGAGGCGCATTACGATCTCGGTCAAACTTACGCCCGTTTGGGGCAGTACAGCGAGGCAATCCGCGAATATCGCGAGGCGACGAAATTGAAAGAAGACGATCCGGATATCTACTACGATCTCGGAGTGGCGCACACGAAGTTGGCGCAGTACGACGCTGCGGCCGCGGCCTTTTCGAAGTCATTGGAGATCGATCCGGAGAACTACCGCGCGCAGGACGGGCTCGATGAAGCGAAGGAAGGCATTCAGCGGATCCGCGCCGGCAAGAAGCATCAGGAAGACCTGTTGAAGAAGCATCAGGAAGACGAGTTGAAGAAAGCGACAGCTTCGCCGACTCCCGAGGATTAGCATGGCAACATACACACCACCACCGTATTTCCCGCAGGGTTCATTAGCCCCGCCGGATAAGAACCGCTACCGGAAGTTCAAGCTGTTGATGACTGTGCTGGCTCTCTGTTTGATCCTGCTGGTCGGCGGCGTCGGTTACGGCGTCTGGGTTTTGCTCAAATGGCTTCTTTAAGACACGGTCATCAGAACGACCGCATGAGGAATTCAGTTGAAGCACCTCGATGCCGGTCGACAATCGCTGCCACCACCACTACTGCTACCTGAAACAGACTCAATACCACCACCGTCATCGGGATCGTGATAACAAGCCGAAGAAACGGAAACATCAAGGAACCAATCCCTTTCATCCACATCAATAGCAAGAGGATGTTAAGCGCGGCCAGTATCGCTGCACAGACGACCAATATAACGAATAAGGTGTTCATGTTGTCTCTCCCGGTTACTTGCGTGCTCAAGAAACAAAGCTTAGCTGAGTATTTGATGCGTCAATTCGTTCGCTTGACTGGAAGGTCCACGTGCCCTATTATCATGCTACTTACAGAGCCAAATTGCCGCCGTCAAGGCATTCTCACTTCAACTCGCATCAGGAGAGCCATCGATGTCCTTTAATACAATCGGCGATGCTTTCAGAAGCACACTCGACGCAATACCCAAAAGTGATTTGCTGGGATGTCCCGAGCAGCGGACGGAAAGGAAAGATCAACAAGACGGCAAAGCCGTACAAGTTTACGTTGACAACGGACGACTATCAGGTCCACATCTACGTGCTAAAGTACATGGAGGGTATAAAAGTGCTATCGCGAGAGGAACTGCGGAAAAGGGGTGTCAACATCTAGTGCCTGTTTGCTTAAGTCTGTAAATGTTAGTTGTGTACATTGATCCGCCTGCGAACTAGAATTGCTGAGTGCGGATTCGCTATTTCATCGACCCAGCAACGGGCCTCCCGCACATTTATGAACACCAGGTCACTGAAGACGAAGTTGAGGTCATTCTTGAGCGGCCGTTACAGGACATCCGAGGACATGATGATTCTCGCATTGCAATTGGCCAAACCGATGGAGGTCGCTATCTGAAAATTATTTACGTACCCGATCCTCTTCCAAACTCAGTTTTTGTTATAACGGCATATAATCTAGGACCGAAAGCCAAGAAGACAATCAGACGCAAACGAAAGAAAAAAAGATGACGAAGGGAAAGGTTGCTCAGAAGTTTCCTGCCGGATGGAACGAATCTCGCGTTCGTCGAGTTCTCGATCACTATGAATCGCAGAGTGATGAAGAAGCCGCCGCTGAAATAGAATCTGCACTAGCTAACACTACTATGCAGGTTCCTAAATCTCTCGTTCCAGTTGTCCGAGAGCTGATCGCAAAACGAAGAGCCGCTCGCGCACAAGCAAAGAAAAGACAAGTAAGCCCATCTAAGACATCAACCCGCGTGCGTGGTGGTTGATCTTAGACAGCATGAAAAGCCACTCATTCGCTTGACACAAACCTCCCGTGCCCGTATAGTCTCCCGTTTCGGGCCCCAGGTCTGAAGCAAACAAAGCAACGTCCAGTTGGTTCTGTAGGTGTGGAGGCGTTGCCCGACCACTAAGCAAATGGTCGTTTGACAATTATTGTGGCGTAAACGTGCGTGTTCCAACACGTACTCGCGTAGAAGGAAACTTCTCGCCTACGAATGCGACGCCACAGAAAAGTTTCGGCTTAAGGGAGCCACGATCCACGCCCACCGCTAACTAGCGAAAATCAGAACGTCCCTAAATTAATTTTCTAACAGGGCAGCCGCCTGCGCTGACTGCCGGACTAGTTCCGGAAAGAGGTGGGCAAGGGGCCTTTTTGCGCGCGTAACGCGCTCGAATTTAAGAGGAAAACAGTGCCGACGATAAACCAGCTTGTTCGTAAAGGCCGCCAGCAGGTCAAGTACAAAACGGCCAGTCCTGCATTGCAGAGTTCACCGCAGAAACGCGGTGTCTGTACGCGCGTTTACACGCAGACGCCGAAGAAACCGAACTCAGCATTGCGCAAAGTCGCGCGTGTTCGCCTGACCAATGGCATCGAGGTCACGACCTACATCCCCGGCGTTGGTCATAACCTGCAAGAGCACTCGATCGTCCTCATTAGAGGTGGCCGCGTGAAGGATCTCCCCGGCGTGCGCTATCACGTGATTCGCGGCACGCTCGATTCAGTCGGTGTGGCCGATCGGAAGCAGGGACGGTCGAAGTACGGAGCGAAACGGCCCAAGGGTGCCGGAAAATAACGAGATAAAGATATGCCAAGACGACGAGTAGCCGAACGACGCGAAGTGCTTCCCGATCCCGTTTACAACAGTCCGCTGGTGACGAAGTTTATCTGCGGCGTGATGTGGGAAGGCAAGAAGAGTGTCGCAGAGATCATTTTTTACGATGCCATGCGGCAGATCGGCGACAAGACCGGCGAAGAGCCGTTGAAAGTTTTTAAGCGTGCGATCGACAACGTGAAGCCGACTGTTGAGGTGAAGTCACGGCGCGTTGGTGGATCGACTTATCAGGTTCCGGTTGAAGTGCATCAGGAGCGGCGCGGTGCCCTTGCAATTCGATGGATCGTCTCCTACGCCCGCGGCCGCGGCGAGAAGACGATGACCGATCGTTTGGCGGCCGAGATTCTCGACGCGGCAAACAACCGCGGCAATGCGGTGAAGAAGAAGGAAGACACGCACCGCATGGCGGACGCGAATAAAGCATTCGCGCATTACAAGTGGTAAGAAATAGGTCTTATATGACCTATAGGTCCTATAGGACCTATTAAGACCATGGCTAAGCACGATCTAAGCAAGTTCAGGAATATCGGCATCATGGCCCACATCGATGCCGGTAAGACCACCACCACTGAACGTATCCTTTATTACACGGGCATCACGCACAAAATCGGCGAGGTGCACGAGGGTACGGCGACGATGGACTGGATGGAGCAGGAGCAGGAGCGCGGTATCACTATCACCAGCGC
>DATFHH010000028.1:0-79585 GCA_035248565.1 Pyrinomonadaceae bacterium
AACTGAAGACACATTGATAATCTTTCTATGAACGCTTTTACCGTTTGCGATCTCCTCTTTAGCCGTTTCCCTGAAGTACGAAGACGCAGCACGAATTATGCGAAACGGTGCGGTCATGTGAATCGCAATCATTGATTCCCAGGCGCTGTCGGTCATGTTGTGTACGACCGCATCCCAGGTATAACCGGCGTTATTGACTATGATGTCCAGGCGACCGAATTGCTTGAGCGCCGTATCGATAAGTTCATCGGGGAACTTCTCGTCTGCAACGCTGCCATTACAGGCAGCAGCCCGCCCTCCTTCGGCCGTGATGGCCGCGGCCACTTCATTACCAACCTCATCCTCCAAATCGTTGATGAGAACGCTGGCGCCGTGCTGCACGAACAAGTTTGCGACGCTTCGACCGATGCCACGTCCGGCGCCGGTGATGATTGCCGCCTTACCTTCAATAAGTTTCATACACCCATTTCCCCGATGAGGCGCTAAAGACCGATCAGTTCGGCGACACGCGCTCGATGGTAGGTGGCATCGCCAAAGCTAAATTCATCAGCCTTGGCACGTTTGAAGTAGAGATGCGCGTCGTGTTCCCAGGTAAATCCCATACCACCATGAATCTGAATGGTTTCGCCTCCCACAAATCGACAGGCATCGTTTGTGTACGCCTTAGCCACCGAAGCCAGTAAAGCGGCGTCATGTGAATCTTCACTCGCAGCGCACGCAGCCGCATAGACAGCTGACCGCGCACTCTCAATCGAGAGAAGCATGTCCGCACACTTATGCTGAATTGCTTGAAAACTCCCAATTGGACGGCCAAACTGGATTCGCTGCTTGGCGTAATCAACACACATGTCAAGCATCTTTTGCGCACCCCCAACCATTTCTGCACTTCTGCCAATGGTAGCTTTGCAAAAAACCTTCTCGATTGCGGGTGAAGCCTGCCCGACCTTACCAAGCAGACGATCTTCGGGAACGAAAACTTGATTAAACTTGACCTCGTAGAGTCTCCGGGTCTGATCCATCGTCTTTAGAGTGGTTATATTCAACCCCGCACTTGTCTGGTCAACGGCAAATAAAGAGATTCCTTCTTTCGGAATTGATGATCCACTCGAACGCGCGGTACAGAGAATCAAATCCGCCGAGTGTGCGTCCGGCACAAATAGCTTCGTGCCGTTGAGCACGTAGCCGTTGTCTTTGCGTTTAGCTGTGGCGAACGAAGGACCACCAGCGTCGGAATCGCCTCCGGGTTCAATATGCGCGAGCGTTGATTTCAGCTTCCCATCAGCGATGGAGGTCAACCATTTCAATTTTTGTTCGGCACTAGCAGTTTCAAGGATCGTAAGGCCGCCAAGTAACACGGTCGAAAAGAAAGCTCCCGGCGCCAGTGCTCGACCCATCTGCTCCAATAGCACGGCAAGTTCAACAAAGGTGAGACCGGCACCGTGATATTCCTCGGGAAAAACGAGGCTGGCCCAGCCGAGAGTAGACATCTTGTTCCACAGATCCTGATTGAAGCCGTGCTCGTCGTTCAGTGATTCTCTGACGACGGCTATTGGGTACTCTTGCTTAAAAAACTCCGCAGCCTGACTGCGAATCATTTCCTGTTCTTCAGTGAATCCAAAGTTCATGATTCTCTTGAGCTGTACCTTGTTCCTGGTAATACTAATTTCAGCTATGAACTATCTCGCGTCGCTACTTCTGGGCAAACCAAGGACGCGTTCGGCGATTATGTTCCGTTGTATTTCAGAGCTTCCCGCATAAATAGTTCCGGCCCGTGACCACAAAAACGCCCGAGGCCATTTACCATCATCTATCGTCCACTTTGAATGTTGGACCAGTTGAGAATAGAGGCCCAGGAGCTCCATGCTGATCTCCTTTTGCCGGCGATCCATCTCACTCCAGAACAACTTAATGATCGAGCTCTCTGGTCCAGGTTTCCCGTTTCGCATGATCTGGGAAACACTTCGATAAATGTTGTACTTAAGGACCTCGACATCTATAAAGCATTGGGCCAACTTCTGCTGCACGAGAGGGTCTTCTGACAAGGCTTTCCCATTTCTTCTCATTGATTTGGAAAGGCTGATCAAATCATCAAGCTCTGTTCGAAATCGAATTTGATACTTGATAGCAGACGTGCCGCGCTCATGGGCCAGGATGGTCATTGCTACTTTCCAGCCCTCGTTAATGCCACCCAGCAGACTCTCCTTGGGCAAACAAACACCGTCGAAGAAGACCTCACTAAACTCAGCTTCGCCGGTGATCTGTACTGTAGGTCTAATGGTAATCCCCGGGCTCCGCATGTCTACGAGAAAGCAACTGATGCCCTTGTGCTTTGGGGCCTTCGGGTCAGTGCGAGCCAGCAAAATGCAGTAATCGGAATACTCCGCCCAACTCGTCCATACTTTTTGGCCAGTCACGATGAACTGATCATCCTTTTCAACGGCAACCGTTCGTAACGAGGCGAGGTCAGACCCTGCATCAGGTTCTGAAAAGCCCTGACTCCAGATCTCTTCGGCACTTAAAATCTTCGGCAGGTACCGTTTTTTTTGAGCCTCTGAACCGTGATGAATGATCGCCGGACCAACCAGTTCGATACCGATGCTGACATTCATGAGATTTGGCGCTTTTGCAAGCGCCATTTCTTCAGTAAAGATCAATTCCTCAGTAATCGTGGCACCGCGGCCCCCGTACTCTTTGGGCCAGGAGATGCCAGACCAGCCTGCATCGTACAGCTTGCGTTGCCACCGCTTAAGAAACGCCATCCACCCATCCATGTTCTCCGCCTGATCGTAGGTTTGGCTTTCATTGAGGTCGGCCTGGTTTGCCGCCAACCAGGCTCGCACCTCTTCACAAAACCGTCGCTCGTCTGGCGTACGCTTAAGGTCCATACTGGTAGTTTTGTCGATCCGTTCAGGCGAGATCAGAATTTTTCATTCTGCTATTTGCGCGATCTCTCGCGCGTAAGCCTTGAATGCTGTGGCGTCGTGTTCACGCAGAGTGGCCATCTTTTCAGCCTCGATCGAACCCTCTGCGTGTATCGCTAACACAGCCTGATAACCGCCAAAATCCGTTGTAGTCAGATCCTTCACAAGATTTATCGCCTTTAACCGTTTCTCGCCGTCAACACCGGCTCGACCGCCAAGATACTTGCGCACATACTTCCCGATCTCCTCACTGGTTAAATCATCCTTTCCAGGGGCAGTAACGAGTAAACCGCCCGCGATATCCTGTGCATACGCCATCGCCTGGTGATAATTCTTCGCAAAATGCCATTTGGCCATATTCACGATCAGAGTATTGGGAACGGCTATACCTTGAGAGGCTGTCTTGCATTCGATTGCCGCCATTTTTACTAATGCCCTCAGCGTCTCGGCGTAGCTGATTAACCACGTAATCTTGTCGCGAATGTGAGCGGCACGCTCGGTGCCGTTGTAATCCGCGACCAGTTCGGCCGATCCGAGCAACAAATCTACGAGCGGAAGTTTGTATGAAATTGCCGTAAAGCGATGAAACTCAACGAAGGTCTTCGCGAGTGGTCCAGCCATCTGCCACTCGCCCTTAAGAAAAACTCTTTCCCATGGAATGAATACGTCATCAAAAACAGTGAGAGTCTCGATCATCTTGTGTTTGGCACTGATTGGATAATCGAACTCGTCCCTGACAACTCCCTCAGCGTAAGGACTGGCGATTAGCTTCAATCCTGGCGTATTTGGCGAAACTGCAAACGATAAAGCGTATTTGGAATCCGCCTCAGAGAAATTCCTGGTGGGCAATACGAGGATTTCATTCGCGTTAATAGAGACAGAGGTATGTAGCTTGGCTCCCCGCACCACGATCCCGTCTTTCGTCTCATCAACGATGTGAACATAATAATCAGGATCAATCTGATCACTCGGACCACGGCTGCGATCACCTTTTACATCTGTCTGCGCAACAGCAACCGCGAGATCATTCTTCCGGCAGCGATCGAAAAATTTTGTTACTCGCTGGAAATATTCCGTCCCGAAGTGTTCATCCGTTTGTTTGGCTATCAAATGAAGTGCAAACAAAGCGTCGGTGCCAATTTCCTTGATCAATATGACGAGAGTATGGCCCAGCCGTGTAGTCGCTTCGATCAATTTGCTGCGCTTTAAGAGGTCTTCGGCGTTTTGTGGGATGTGATAATAGCGGCTGATCAACCCTGCATCTGTTGTCTGAACTGTCGCCAACTCGCGGTACTTGGGATCCTCGGCCACACGGTAGTCGATAGCCGCGTGGTCAACTGCAATCCCCAACTCAGAATGAGCCACGACATCAGGAACGAGCTTTCCACGATAGTAAACGGCCCTGCCGTCACGCAGGCTTTCTTTGTACTCTGCTGGTGACCTTAATCCCATCGCCCTTTTACTAAAGACCTATCGCGCCCAGCTTCAGGTAGCAGTCTGCCCTCCGTCGATAACGATCACACTGCCGGTCATGAAATCCGATGCGTCTGACGCGAGGTAAACAATCAGTGGTCCAAGATCGTTTGGCTGCCCAACGCGGCCCATCGGTATACGCTGAATTAAAGGTGCTCCGATCGCGGGATTGTCGAAAACGCTGCTGGTGCGCTCTGTGTATATGTAGCCCGGAGCCAGAACGTTCACGGCGATGTTGTGCTCGGCCCACTCAACCGCCAGCGCACGCGTGAGTTGAATGACTGCGCCTTTACTGGCGCAATAGGCAGTAACGTTTTTCTCACCAATAAGCCCGTACATCGAAGACATATTGATGACCTTTCCTCGCTGCCTCTTAATCATGTGTGGTCCAACCGCTCTGCAGACCCGAAACGTGGCACTGAGATTTAGATCAATGATTCTGTGCCACTGGTCATCACTCATCTCAATCAAAGGCTTAAACTCACCGCCGCCGGCATTGTTTACAAGCACGTCAATTTGGCCGAATTCGGCAAGCACCTGCTCTACCATCGCGGTTATCGAGCCGCTGTCCCGCAGGTTGCACCGGACCGATATGGCGCGCCGACCAAGAGACCTGATTACGTTTGCTGTCTCCTCAAGCGCCTCCTCACTGCGTGCAATCGCGGCAACATTTGCACCGGCTTCTCCCAGGGCGATAGCCATCGTTCGCCCGAGACCGCGACTGGCCCCCGTGACCACACAGGTCTTGCCATCCAATCTGAACCTTTGCAGTACTTCATCTGGCATGCGAGTCTGAGGCCAACGTCCGTGCAGTCAAAGCCATTCAGCGATCGATTCCTCCGCGCTGATCAACCACCGTTGGACCATCCTGCCAGTCCTTGATAATCTCGACCTCATTCGGTTCAAAGAGCAATCGAAGGGCCAACTTCTTTTTCACTTCCTCAGCACTCACTACGTTCGGATCTCCCTGAGCTTCTATCTTCACGTAATCGGTTGTACCTGTTGGCCTCGAAATGTGAACACGGTATTTGAGCGGGTGAACGCCCTTGATTCCGGCCAAACCGAGGACGATGACGGAGGGATAGAATTTCAGACCTTTCACTCGATACATTTCGCCCGTACGGCCAAAGACTCCGTTCGGGAGCGAAAGTTCCAAGCCGCACTTGCATGGCACGCGGTCGAGAACCGTTAGATCTCCGGTTCTGAAGCGCATAAAAGGCATCGCGCGTCGATTGACATGCGTAAGGACCAACTCGCCACGTTCTCCATATGGCAACAGCTCGCCGCTTTCCGGATCTATTACTTCGGCGTACACCTCGTCCTCGAGGATGTGCATACCATTCTCATATCGACACTCCATTGCGACCACGTTGAAGCCGCTCAAACCGTAAAGATCAACCGCAGTGATATCACCACCGAAGGCGTTCTTGACCTGTTCGCGCCTACCATCAATCGAACTGAATGGCTCGCCGCCTGCAATCATGATTCGAATACGTCCCGTGGCCCCAGCCTCAGCCAACTTGAGGCAATAACTGGGGAAGCCAAATAGAACGGTTGCGCCAAACCGGTTTATGATTTCCACCTGTCGTTCGGTCTCGCCCGGACCAAGAGGAAGCACCTTCGCACCAAGCTCTACGAATGCGCTCTGTCCCGTGTGCCCGGAGATAACAAGGTGATAACTTGAATTGATTACGACGATATCGTCTTTCGTAACGCCAGCTTGGGCCAGGCGATTCGCAACTGCTTTGGCACAAGCATCGATATCTTCAGCAGTGTGATATTCAGGAACCAAACCGATCCCCGGGGCAGGCGTGTGCGTTATGAGAACCGTATCAGTATCCCAGAGACTCCCGAATGGAGGATTGTCCTCGAAACTTGCCACTTGATCCTCACGCTTCATGAAGGGAATCTTCTGAAGGTCATCGAAACTTCGGATTGAGTCGGGACTGATTCCCCACTGGTCCATCCTGGTCCGATAAAATGGAATGGTGTAGTTGTGGGCAACCTGGGTCTTTAACTTTTGCAAAACTTCCTGATTGCCTTCTGCTGTTGGTCTACTCTGTGCCATTTCCTACTCCTTCCACTTAATCTTTCGAGACATCAATGACCCGCATTGGCTTATAAGTGGAGCGATAGACTGCGGTGTCTACAAGCTCTGGCTCGACCGGGATACGTAACTTCGCGCGGAAATGCTCTTTGACTTTTTGGACAAACGCAGTCGTATCAGCGATACGGGATGGGTCATACTCGAGATTGACTTTCAATCGATCCTGAGTTTTTCCCCAACGTTCCATTTGGAATTCCACCGGACGATCGCCGAGTTCTGAAAGCTCGTTTAAGGCAACCATCACATCAACAGGCAAAACATCTTTACCGCCAACGTTGACGATCTCTTGTCTGCGACCTTGCCAGAAAAATCGAATATGTGTTTCACCACACGGGCAGGGATCGGGATTAACCCGAACTAGATCTTCAAGGTTGTAGCGAACGACGACGTTGTCTCTATCGAACGTCGTGAGGGTTAAGTATCCAAGTTCTCCGGGCGGCGTCGGTTCATTCGTCTCCGGATCGATTACTTCAAGAATCACGTAATCCTCGGGTGCGTGCATGCCGTTGTGGACCTTGCAGTCCGTCGCCATGATGACGCCAATTTCCAACGAACCATTCAGATTGTGTACTTCGCAGTCGAAGAACTTCTCATACTTCTTGCGCGTTGATTCGTACTGACAGGCGGCTTCGCCGATAAGCAGGAATTTCATCCCGAAGTCATTATGTGGGTCATAACCGAGCTTGAGCGCAGATTCGTGATATCGCAGCATCACCGGACCAAACAGTACGAACGACTCTGGTTTAATCTTTTTCCACAGTTGTAGATGGTCTTTGATTACATCGTCGCTGAGAGGCGGCCCCATCGGCACATTCATCACCCCAGCCGCCTCCGTAACCGAACCCAGCCGATCAGCGCCGGCATACAGGCCACCGGGATGCGTATGCGTCAGTTTCATTCCTTGAGTGATTCCGCAGCGTCTCATAGAACGAGCGGAGATTTCCGCATCGATTTCATAATCTTTCGTGGTCCACAACAAAGTTGAGGGCTTTCCGGT
Organism: Pyrinomonadaceae bacterium; assembly: GCA_035248565.1. Classification (GTDB taxonomy): domain Bacteria; phylum Acidobacteriota; class Blastocatellia; order Pyrinomonadales; family Pyrinomonadaceae; genus PSRF01. The sequence goes on from DATFHH010000028.1 coordinate 7,499, forward strand.
GGTGCCGGTGGTGCGACCCAGCCTGATGCAATTCGTAACCGGAGCCCCACGGTAGTCGCCATACGGAGGGTATTCTTCTTCGTTAACCCGAAGTTCGTCTTTAACGGTGGGCGGAAGTCTTTTAAGGTCATCAACTGTTCGGATATGTTCCGGGCGCAGACCAACTGATTCCATTTTCCGTTTGAAGAATGGAATCGGCTCATCCCAAACTCGATTTATCAATTGCCTTAATTTGGTGTTCTGCAATTGTGCCAGTTCGGAACGCAGGATCGATTGCGCTACAGGGCGGTAGAAGTATTCGGCGTAACGGCTTTCAGCGCTTGCCATTTCAATCTCCTTGAACGAACTCTCAAACGATTCGACGTGAAGTGGCTGCAAACCACTCACGATGCAAACTAGTTTTCTAAGAAGGAATTCATGCCGGTCCAAAAGTTTTCAAATACGAGGGCTGAGTAAATAAACGCCTCGCGGATTCGTTGTTGTTGTTCTTTGGTCGCGGCAAAACGGCGCATCAGACGGTTTGCATTTTCAGCATGCTGTTCCTCGAGTCCGGCGCCTTCTTCGTCTTCCTCTAAATGAACTGACCAAAACTCCATTGCATCATCGTCGTAGTTGTAATTGGCGCGTAGACCGTCGTGAATCATTCTTCCCCATTCAGCGGCTGGGCCCTCGATTGCAAAACCAAATCCCGCGATTGCTTCGTCAAAGGGCCCACGTAAAAAGTGACTGAGCGCGTACATCGCGCCAAGAGTCGAGGGCAAAGGAACAGACCGCTCTAACTCCTCTTCACTTACCCCAGTAGCCAGTGCCCATTTTCGAAAAAGGACGGGATGAGCCGGAGTATTAAGCAGACCTGCCTCGCCGGCGAAGTTCTGAAGCATCAAACGAAAGGAGGTTTCGTCGGGAGCATTCGCAACCAGCGCTGCAAAAGGACGAACTGAGAATGCCGAGTAGGCATAAAACTCTTTAGCAAACTTCTGAAGAGCACTCTTGCTGGCCGTACCTTTGACGATTGATTGGATCATCTTACTGCTCTTGGGGTGATGCTCTTGAAGAAATCCTTTAAGCTCTGCAATGAATTGCTCAACCGGTTCGGCCTTATTAACTTCTTCACTTTTGGTTGCCATACAAGTTCTCCATCCTAAATAGATACTTTCACTTGAGGGTTCATCTAAAGAGATCGCTAGCTACTCAGCGCTGAAGGACACTCACCGCGCAATTACCCCACGCTCCATACACATGCGTCAGTCCTGTTCGCGCATTGTTTACCTGCCGCCTTCCGGCTTCGCCTCTCAACTGCCAAACAACTTCGACGACCTGGGCCAGGGCCGATGCTCCTAAAGGTTCCCCTTTTGATAACAGCCCTCCGCTTACATTTACTGGAATTCGACCATCAATCTCAGTGGCGCCATCGTCGAGGAGCTTTGCGCCTTCGCCGCGCTGACACAGGCCCAGCTCTTCTGTGTAAATGATCTCTGAAGCTGAGTCTGTATCCTGAAGCTCAACAAGATCTAAATCCTGTGGTCCTATACCGGCTGTCTCGTAGGCTTCTTCTGCTGCAGTCATCGTCACCGTTGGCGCTTCGACGCGGGCGCTGACGGATATGTGTGGCACTTCGGCGGTCCCATAAATAGGTGAGTCGAGAACAATTGCTGCAAGCTTTATCGGCTTAGTCGTATATTGCCGGGCAATTTCCTTCGAGCAAAGCACTACCGCCGCGGCTCCTTCGTTTGGCGCGCACAACATCAACAATCGAAGCGGGTCATTGACCATTTGAGACTGAGCAATCTCTGCAAAACTCATCGCCTTTCTGTACATGGCGAAGGGGTTCAAAGCACCGTTTTGATGGTTCTTAACAGAGACTTGGACCAGGTGTTTTTCGGTCGTACCGAAATTGGCCATGTGCCATCGCGCCTTGAGAGCGAAGTATTGCGGGTTCACCCCCAATCCCATCACAGCGAACCAGTCGTTGGGATTGCCGGCTATAAAGCCCCTGGGCATCTTCTCCATTCCGAAGGCAAGAGCTACATCGCAAAAACCTCCGGCAACTGCTTGATATGCTTGCCTGAGCGCTGATCCCCCACTAGCACAGGCGTTCTCAACGTTCACGATGGGAATTCCAGTCAGGCCCACGCGCGCCAGCACCTTATTGCCCGCCATAGGACCAGCGAATACGGTCCCACAGTACGCGGCCGCAACTTTCTGCCACGGCAAACCGGCGTCATCGATCGCTCTCAAAACGGCTTCGCGGCCGATTTCTATTACGTCCTTATCCGCGAAGCGTCCGAAAGGATGAACGCCAACACCAAGAACGTAGACCTCTCTAATCGCTTCCTCCGATCTCACCTAAACTTTCATCATCAATTTCACTCGTGAACGCGTCTGAACTTATAGCCGAGCACGTCACGGCCCATCTCATCTTCGAACAACTTCATAACGATCAGCTCCATCTCCATTCCGACGCAGAGACTGTCCGGATCTTCATCGGCCAGCACGGCTGTGACGCGCAGGCCTTCCGGAAGTTCAATCATCCCCACTCCATACGGCTCGAACTCGCCAGGTCCGCGGTACGGTGGAGGTGGTCTAAAGCGCTGCACAGTAAAGCTGTATAAAGTGCCGCGTCGACTTAGCGGGATGGTTTCGGTTGTTTCGGTACAGCACTGCGGGCAAAAGGCACTAACAGGAAACGTCACTTCGCCGCATTTAACACAACGACTACCGATCAGGCGCGCTCCCTCGGCTGAGAGCTCAAAGAGATTTGGCGCGATTGGAATTACTGGCCGTGCATCTGTTTCATTAGCGGCAAGCATTAGAGATGATCCGTCTGTTACTCGCGCCAATTTGGTTTCCTTTTTTGCGCGAAGGCCGCCATTCCTTCGCGCGCCTCTTCAGAACCAAGCGCTTCGAGCACGCTAATAGAATCGAACTGGCGGAAATGTTCATTGACCAATTTCTTGAGCTTGCGACGGCTCTGAGGACCGCCGGCAAGGACATGCTCAATCAATTCGGCCGTGGCGCTGTCGAGCTCCGCGTGAGGAACGACGCGGTTGATTAGTCCAATACGTTCAGCTTCGACTGCATCTATCGACTCGGAAGCGAGCAACATTAATTTGGTTCGTTTAATCCCGATTTGCGGCGTCAGCAAGAATGGTGTGTAGGGTTCCCAAATACCAACGAGTGCCTCTGGGCATTTGAAAGAAGCTTGATCCGAAGCGATCGCAAGGTCACATGCCGCGACGATAGCTAGTCCGCCTGCCTGGGTAATGCCATTGATCTTCGCGATAATCGTCTTGTCACTGTTCAGTATTCGTGTAAACACTCGGTTCGAAGCATCGGCAAACAATTGCGGTTCTTCTCGATTGACGTGATCTCCCTGTTTAAGGTCACCTCCGGTTGAGAATGCTCGCCCCGCGCCCGTGATGACGATAATTTGCACTGCTTCGTCGGCACTGGCTTTAGTCACCGCATCTCCCAACTCCGTATACAGCTCAATACTTAACGCATTCAGTGCGTCGGGCCTGTTGAGCGTAATCTCAACCACCTTTTTACGGTCGGCGTAGATCAGTTGTCTGAATTCGCTATTGGCCATTAACGGCGGTCATTGCCTGGCGACACGTAACTGGCAGAAAAGCCGTTGAGTGAAAAACAAGATTGTCCGACTGATTAGTCAGTCAGGATTATAGGAAGCTGCCCCCGGCCTGTCAAGAAAATCATTCGGCGGGTCGTTTCTGGTTTGTCTCTGTGCGATTTCTGTGTCCTCTGTTGTCAGTGTGGCGTGGAATCGCTAATAAGTAATTCCAGCTTTTTCCTTGCAAGCTCGTCAGTCAGTATCGGAATCACTGAGCAAACGTCAGCCACAATGCCGTAATCAGCGACTTCAAAGATGCTCGCTTGCGGGTCCGAATTGATTGCGACCACGATGCCCGACCGGCGAATGCCGATCGTGTGATTGAACACTCCCCTTACCCCGACTCCTATATAAAGCTTAGGGGAAATAGCGCGACCGGTAATTCCAATCTGCTGCTGCCGCGGAACCCATCCTCGATCAACGACACGCCTCGTGGCGCCGATGGCAGCACCGAGAGTCTTAGCAAAAGATTCGATCATCGGCAGGTTTTCCGGACCACCTATGCCCATTCCCACACAAACTACAACCTCAGCGTCATCCAGCTCGATGGCTGCTTCTCCAACTCCATCTGTACTGGCCAAGACCTGATAACGATCAATAGTTGCCGGCATAATCCAGTGCTCAACATCGCATTCTCGATCGTAATTAGGAGATCCTTTCTCCAGCATGCCGGGCCTAACCGTGGCCATTTGCGGCCGTGTCTTGGAGAGTATTGACGCGACAATCTGTCCACCGTAAGCGGGCTTCAGTTGTACCAACTCGCGCCGATCGTTTAGCTGCAAGCCAACACAATCAGCCGTGAGACCGAGTCCGAGTCTGGCCGCCACTCTGGGAGCAAAATCCCTTCCATTTGCTGTCGAAGGAATCAATACTGCGAACGGTTGTATCTTCGTTATGACAGTAATAAGAGCGCTGGTGTAATCGTATGGATTGAAACTCGCGAACTGTTCGCCTTCCACCAAATATATTTTGTCGGCGCCGTAAGCAGAAAGTTCACGTGTGTGTTCTGAAGCATTTGGGCCAATTAATAGTGCGACTACACAGCCGCCCAACGTATCAGCTAGTTCTTTTGCTCTGTTCAAAAGCTCATAAGAAACAGCACGCAACTTGTTCTGGCTTAATTCGGCAACCACCAAAATAGACTTTCCTGCAACCACGTCTCTCGGCTGATCTTCCGGAGCGCGTGGCACGGAATCAGGCGTTTCCCAACCGCAAAACAAGCCGCGATCGCAAAGTCTCTGGGCGCAGTTTTGAGCTATCTGATGAGTTGTACCTTCGATAAATTCAACTTCCCTCTTATGCGGGACTGAGAGGATCTCTGAAACCCACGTCGGGGATCCGGCCTGTCCAAACTTTGTGAGGTCGTCGGAAAGCTCTTTGGCGGTGACGACTTCGATTGGTTTATGTTTGACTGCCTCTAAATCGGGTTCTTTGATCTTAATAGGCTTGATCAAGCGTTCGGCCGCCGTAATCAGCGCGGGCAATGTACATCTAATGGTCTCGAAGCCTGCATCTGTCTCTCGTTCTGCGATTACATAACCGTGGGTGTCATCGAAAGTGAGACTAGACACACCCGTGATATGTGGAATGTCGAGAATTTCTGCAACTTGCGGTCCTACTTGACCAGTTTCTGCATCGACACTGTATTTGCCACACATTATCAAATCAAAGGGTTGTCGTTTGATCGCAGCGGCCAACGCTCGTGCCGTTGCGAGCGTATCAGCGCCACTGAAGGCTGGGTCTGAAAGATGGATAGCCTTATCGGCGCCGACGGCGAGACACTCATAAAGAACGGCTCTTGCTTGAGGTGGGCCCATCGTAAACGCGGTGACCTCGCCGCCAAACATTGCTTTAAGGTTTACTGCCTTGGAAATTGCACGTTTATCAAAAGGGTTGAGTATGTTGGGCACGCCATCTCTGATCAGCACCTTCCTTTCGTAATCGAATGACATTTCACCCATATCAGGAACCTGCTTGACGCAAACTATAATGTTCATCTTGTCCTCTCTTGTTCCTGTTTCTGATTCTGAAGGAGACGGATGCGTGTCCTGCTCGAAACGTTCTGTCAAGCGACTCGAAATTCCAACGAGGAGGCACAGACTGACCAGTCAGTCAGGAATTATATCCCGAAAGTTTAATCAAGGGAAGAATGGGATTTTCTGTCTTGGAGGACCCGAACGCCGAAAGTGACACGTTGTGACTTAACAACAGACAGGTACGTTTGCAAAACCTTTACAACGAACTGTCAGTCTCTTGATCTCTATAATTGAATGGTGCACCGTAAAAAACGAGCGTCCGAATGCTCGCTCAAACAAGGAGCTACTCTGAGTTTTGTTGTAAAGTTGCTGTAATCTTCCCACGATAGTGACTGATGCAATTAACATCGCCATGGAACTTAGTCATCGAGTAGATTTGAAAATCATCGTGACCGGTGGCTCCCAACATATTGCGAGTTTGATAGTTACTTTGCCGCTTTGGACTTTGACGATAGCTGGTTTCGGTTTGACGGTGTTTGGCGCCTTAAAGGTGTTGACGCTGTCGACCTGCGGCGGCACGCCGTGGCCGCCCCTCTTTGGAATAACACAATGTCTAACAACTTCCTTCGCGTGGCTGTACTAACTATAAGCGCCGCACTCGCGCCTCAACTCTTCGCACAGATTCAAACAGAAATTCCTTCTGTCGTCCCTAACGCAAAACCCGTAACAGTCGAGCGAATCAAAATTCACGGTGCAGCACTCGAGGGCAATCTCGAGAAGAACGCAGTCGACCGTGACGTGTTCGTCTTCCTTCCACCGAGCTACGCTAAAAATAAGAGTCGACGATACCCGGTCGTCTACGCGTTGCATGGCTACTCGATCGGGGCAGAACAATGGACCAAAGAGATCCATGTTCCACAAACAATCGAAGGTGCGTTTGCGCTTGGAGCTAAAGAGATGATCGTTGTACTTCCTGATTCGAAGACCCTACACAACGGCTCAATGTATTCGAGTTCGGCAACGGTGGGTGATTTTGAAAACTTCATCGCGAGAGATGTTGTTGCTTACATCGATCAACACTATCGCACAATTCCAAATCGCATGAGCCGCGGTTTAGTTGGTCACTCCATGGGAGGCTATGGCGCCACGCGAATTGGGATGAAGCACTCAGACGTTTTCGGGAGCTTGTACATCATGAGCCCTTGCTGTTTATCAGCGAGAATTTCCCTGCCCCCGAATTCAGATATGGCAAAGACTCTCGAGGCCGTTAAGACGCCCAAAGACTCCGCGAAGCTATCTTTTGGTGCTCGCGCCACACTCGCTAGCGCCGCAGCGTGGTCGCCTAATCCTATGAATCCTCCGCTGTATCTTGATCTACCTACCAAGGACGGTGAGACTCAACCGGACGTTCTAGCAAGGTGGGCAGCGAATGCGCCGCTGGCGTTTGTGGATCAGTACATACCAAGTCTTCGTCAGTATCGGGGAATCGCTCTCGACGTTGGTGACCAGGACGGTCTAAGAGTGGACATAGCCAAACTGCATGACGTGCTTGATAAATATGGAATCGCGAATAGCTTTGAACAATATCAGGGCACTCACACAAGTAAAGTCGCCGATCGATTTCAGAATCACGTACTGAAGTTCTTCAGTGAACATCTCTGTTTCGAGTCGCGATGTCGCGAGCGCCGGTGAATCGAATTCGATGGAAGCGGTCTATCTTTCCGACATACAGTAGATCGACATTTATCACTGCCGGACAGTTTTTTGCTTTGCGAGTTCTGCCTTGAACTCCTGTTCTTTGTCCTCCATATTCTTATAACCTTGAGGGTCAACGAACGATTTCAGAGTATGCCTATGATTCGCAATCCGACTGCCTCGAGGCTTGGCAACTTCTCCGGCAGCTTTACGCTCAGGCCTTGCTCTCCATGCGACCACTCCAACTTAGTCCCGCCGACGAGCGTTACGTCCTTAACTCTCCTCCCGTCAGTGTGCGGCGAGGTTGTCGCCAGGCTCGTGATAACAACTTGCACCGATGGCTGCGGCGCAAGGAGGTAGGCGTAAAGCGCCGTGCCCTTACTTGTAAAGCGGATGTCTTCAATTGTATAGCCCTTGCTACGCACGTCACGGGCGCCACCGAACGGACCCGTTTCAGGCGTCTCGATCGTCGAGGGGCCTTCGCCATAAATCTTCCATGGCCGACTGCCAAAGATCCCATCGTCGTTAACCTTCATCCACGCCGACATGCCTTCGAGGAACGCGACTTCGTGCTCGTCTATCGTACCGTCACCACGGACGGGAATGCTCAACATGAGATTGCCGTTCTTACTCACAATGTCGACCAGCATATCTATGACTTGGCCCACCGACTTGTACTTGTTCTGCTCAGCAATTTCCCGACTGTAATGCCAAGAGCCGATACAGGTGTCAGTCTGCCACGGGTGCGGGCGAATGCCGGTAGCCACGCCCCGCTCGATGTCTTCAACCAGAGCGGTCATGTGTTCTGGCTTCATATGTTTGCCGTTGACCACGGCTTCAAGCCTGCCCTTATTACGGAGGAAATTAGCGTTGTAGTAGTGCGCCACGATATCAAGTCCCACTTGGCCCAGTGGGAGTTCGGTGTTGTCGAAGTAGAGAACATCTGGATGATATTTATCAACCAGATCCTGACAACGGAGGAACCACTTCTCCGTGAACGCCGGGTTCATCGGCGGCGGGTTCTCGTTCCAGACAAGATCATTCTTGTTGTGCCACTCGTTAATCGCATCAATGCTGGTGATACCGTCTGGAACCACCATGTTGGGTCCGGTGTACAGTTCCTGTGGGTCTAACCCAGCCCACCACTTATCCTTGCCGTTCGCCTTCGTCAACCGCGCAGCGTCGTATCGCACGCCTGCTTTCGGCCCCTCGGCATCGTACCCGTATGCCGCCTGAAACCAGTGCCACGAGTGAGCCGAGTGGTTGCTGACGCCGAAGCGCAGACCATTTGCGCGCGCGACTTTGGCCCACGTTCCGACGATATCCTTTTTCGGACCGACATTGACCGAATTCCAAGCGTGATACTTCGAGTCGTATGCGTCGAAGTTGTCATGATGGTTTGCGAGGGCGAAAAAGTATTTCGCGCCGGCGCGCTTATAAAGGGCCATCAGTTTCTCAGGCTCCCAGCGCTCCGCCTTCCACAGATTGTCGATCTCCATGAAGCCGAACCTAGACGGATGGCCATAAGTTTTGAGATGGTAGTCGTAAGCCGAGTCGCTCTGCTGATACATTCTCCTCGCGTACCAATCTCCCTGCTCCGGCACGCACTGTGCCGACCAGTGCGCCCAGATACCGAACTTGGCGTCGCGGAACCATTCAGGTACACGGTAGGTTTGCGCGAGTGATTCCCACGTCGGCTTGAATGGTCCGGGCGCGATGCTGGGTGAGTGTCGCGCCGCCGTGACAGAACGCATTCGCCACAACGGTAATTGCAGGCCGGAGGCGACCGTGAGTTTTATGAAATCACGTCGAGAGGGGGGTATACGCATTGACAAGCTCCTCGCCGATGTCCTTTGTGGCTTGTTGACCTATTCGACGATATTGTTAGTGTGCCAATTGGTTCGATGTCAATTTCGATCGCATCCCAACTGCAAAGTGAAATCATCGGGCGAGCTGTGTTTGCTGTAAAGTTGCTGTAATCTTCCTTGCGCTGTATGCAACCGTGGGCGTTATATTTCTGCTCAAACGACTGTTTCCCCGCGGAAAATGGTTGCTGAATCTTTGGAAGGTACTGAATGCAGGGATCGAAGTAGTATTCATAACCCCAAGGTCGGCGGTTCGATCCCGCCCTCCGCTACCAATATTTGCAATTACTTACTCTCAGTCGACGACTTGCCGTTTTTTCGTTTTGTCACGCTCCTGTCACGTGAGATTTTGATGGTAGGCGGCAACCCGGATGCAAGGATGGCATGCATTGTCCATCGGTGCAGCCTACCAGAACGTCGATCCGCGAGATATGGTTGAGCGAGAGTTTAATATCAAACGGTGGTTTCGTGTCTTCTGAAAAAGATGTCACGGTAGAATGTCGAGCCTTACTGCAAACGGCTTGTGACACAATTGCTCTGTACCGTCGATCAGCGAAACCGAACCGTATTAGGCACCGAGGACCAAATGACCAGGCTATCTGCTTGTCAACATCGGCACAGGCTGAGCGCTATCGTCTGGCCCTGTACTGACGACGTATTGATCACTGTCGATCGTGTGAGGGTAAAGCACAATAGCATCGAGTACCAATCGTAAACGTTCAACACCTGCTGCTAATGCCGCGCAGACTGTAGCCTCAAAAATCTGGTCATCCGAGTAACCGTTCGAGCGCAGCACTGAGATGCACCTGTCCAGGAGTTTGTAATCACGCTGTGCAACAGCGTTTACGTACTGCCTTAACGCATCTTCGTCAATGTCGTCACCTTCGCCGATCGCTTGGCGTAGCAAAGCATCCAAAGTTCCCGGTCCGGAAAACACACTGTACTGCAAACGGTGCATCATGCGCTCGTAGGGATCTATTGATGTTACACGCTCAGGTGAGTGAAGACGTCCACCATTCTTGCCCACGAACGACCCGCTTATAAGGCGGTAACCGAATCGCCGCATGAACCATGCACCTCTGACAAAGACTTTCGTTTGTGGTACTTGGAAATCCATCGCGTCCGCGATTCGATTGATGATGTTGAAGCCGACACAGATGTAAGTTGCATCAATGATAGCTCGTTCTGTCACACCGAGGTGTCGCAGCGTCGCAACATCATGAGGACCGATGCGCTCCGGAACATTAGTCAACTGCACGATGAAACCGAGCGCCGCGCGCAGCTTCTCGCTGATCGGAGCGGTGCGCCAGTCAGTCAGAATCTCGCCGGTTAGTTTGTCTCCCAGCAAGGACGACGCGACCGCGACGTGAGCGTCACGTCAAAAGGCGCAGGCGTTTAGTTTCGAAGTAAAAGCGCCAAAAAGCTCCCGTTCTCCAACAGTCCAGTCTGATGGCCCACGCAGTACGAGGTGTCCTAAATCACAGAAAGGTTTACCGAAGAACTCGGGCCGGTACATAAACACCTTAACAACATCAACCGGCTCTGTGTTAGTGGCGAGGCGGACAAGTCTGAGTAGAAGTTTTTGCGGCGCCCGGTGTCCATTGTCTAGTACAGGTAGTCGCACAGCAGCGCCTCCAGGTCGTGAGATCCATTGCCGACAGCACTGGGCGACAGAATAGCGCATTCAGGCGCTGATGGCGAAGGGCACACGCGACGCCTCAACGCTCCAGCGGTCGAGATACGACTCTGCTCTGCGGATTGCACGGGCGGCTGCAGGCGTGCGTTCATTGCGCACCAGCGGACACCTGCAACCGTATTCTGAGACGAACGTTTGCGGCAGCAAAGTGAACCCGAGTTGTCGCGACAGAAACGACTTCGCCGCTCTCCCAACGTCAAACAATAACCAGGTGTAATCGAAGGCACGCGGAACAATCACACTGCGATGCGCTTCGAGCATCATGGCCAATGGAATGTTCATGCCGCGGTACGGTTTGAGCACGGCGAGATGAGTAAAGCGCGCCACGCGTGCTTCGGCTTCGAAGCGGAGCCCAAGGCTTTCGTGCAATTGATGCTGGCGGCTCGTATCCACGACACTCAACGTCCCAACCGCTTCCCTGCTCTTTGACAAGCGTGCCAACCAGTGTGAAGTGTTAGCACTCGCGCTGTCGTGAGGCAGCACAATGCTCATTTCACGCTCGAATACCTGTTGCCACACGTCAAACATGGCGGCTATGTCGTCGCTGTTTCTAATTTTCTCAATGCTGATGTCCATAAAAACTCCTTTATATCTATTACAGGAGATCGTTATTCGCCGGACCATTGATTACGTGGCCCAGCCTGTCGAAGCGTGAACCGTGACAAGGACAATCCCAACTCTGTTCGGTCGAGTTCCAGGAGACGACGCATCCTAAATGTGTGCAGATTGCCTGTTGCTCGTGAAGCACGCCATGGTCATCTCTGTAGGCCGCGATCTTTGTGAGACCGCGACGGATGATGCAGGCCTCGTTCGGCTTGATCGCTTCAGTAGAACTAACTTCGCCGCCAGTTAGCCAATCGGTGTAGTGCGCTGTCACCATCAGGTTTTCATTCAGAAAATCGACCGTGGAGATTGACGTCAGTCGTGCCGGATCGTAGAGATCGGCCCACTTGTTCCGTCGGCCTTGAATCAAATCCGTCAGCAGCATCCCTGCAATTGTGCCGTGCGTCATTCCCTGACCCGAATCGCCGGTGACGACGAAAACGTTGCTTTCACTTAACGGCATGCGACCTATGTAGGCGACGGTATCGGTTGGCTCCACAATATGGCCCGACCAGCAGAACTCGATTCTTCCAATCATCGGAAAGCGTTTGCGTGTCCAGCGATAAAGTTCTGCAAAACGCTCGTCGCCGTCATCATGTTCTCCCACTCGCTCGTCTTCGCCGCCGACAATCAGTAAGTCGTCTTCACCGGCAGATTGTAGTCTCACGTAGTGGTAAGGATCTGAAGTGTCCCAGTAGAGGGCCTTCGTGACCGAACCACGCGGGATGTGCGCGCCAATTACGTAACTCCGGTACTTGCTCTCCCTGGTGCTTAGAGTGATTGAGTCGTTGACGGGACTGTTGGTAGCTACGACGATGGCAGCAGCAGTAACCACGCGGCCCTTCGACGTAGTAACACACCCCGGCCTGCCGCTTCTTATCTCGTCGGCGTGGGAATGACAATGAATGCGGCCGTTCCGCTCCAAGGTTCCGCGGGTGAGACCGGCCAGATACTTGAGTGGATCAAATTGCGCCTGCCGCGGAAAGCGCAAACAGCGTTTGGTATCGTAATGGTCGATGGGCGCACGGTCGACCCACTCAACGTCACGAAGGCCAGCGCGATGTGCAGCCGCGATCTCTCGCTCGAGAATGTCCTGCGAGCAGTCGGGAGGCACAAAGAGAAAGCCGTCGAGACGATCGAAGTCGCAATCGATCTGCTCCTTGCGAACAATCTCCTCAATCTTATCGATAGCTGCGGTGTGACTTTCGGCAATCAGCCGGGAGCCACGTTCTCCGAAGAGACGTTCCACTTCATAGTAACGGTCGTCGAAGGCATTCGAGAGATGCGCCGTCGTTCTGCCGGTCTCACCGCCACCAATTGGTCCATCATCAAGCACGACGACCGAACGGCCTTCCCCCGCCAGCAGGTATGCGGTGGTCATTCCGGCAATTCCCGCACCGACGACGCAAACGTCCGTTTGAACGTCGGCATCGAGCGGCGCAAGTTGCGTAAGCAGATCGTCCATCTGCCACGGTGAATTCGTGCCCCCTGGATTCTGTTTCATAACTCATACCTCTGGCGCAGTGACGACAACGACAGTGGGGGGTTGAAGTCGCGTCTCAGCACGTCGCGGGGGCCGCCGGTAAACAAACTCAAAAAGTGGCGAGGCAATCAAGGTTGTCACGATGGCCATCATGACCATGATAGTGAACAGAGTCGGCGTAATGACGCCACGCTCGAGGCCAATGTTAAGAATGATGAGCTCCATCAAGCCGCGCGCATTCATCAAAGTGCCGATTGCCAGTGCTTCACGATTGTTCTCGCCGTTTAAGCGTGCCGCAAGCCAGCACGCGACACCTTTGCCGAAACACGCGATGAAGAGTATGACTAAAGCTACCGCCCAGAGCGCGATAGAGCTGACCAACCCGAGCCGCGTATTTAATCCTGAGTAGACGAAGAAGAGTGGTAGTAGGAAATTCGTAGTTAGCGGTTCGAGTCGTTGTTGAATTTCACGAGCGAACCGCCCGCGCGGCATCGCCGTTCCGAGAATAAAGGCACCGAACACGGCGTAGATTCCGACAGCATCTGTAATCCATGCGCCGAGCATCACCAGCATCAGGACGAACGTGAACATCTGTGCGCTCATTGCGCCGGCGCGTTCGACCCTGTCGCCGAAATATTTGAGCAATCGTTTGCCGATCGTTAGCACAACCGCGGCGTAGAGCACGCCGCCGCCAATGGCGGACAGAGCAATCATCGGATTGCTATTGAAACTCGCCAGCACCAGGGCGAGGATGCACCAGGCCGCGGCGTCGTCCATCGAGCCTGCGGCGAGGGCGAGGGTGCCGACTGAAGTTCCAATCAGGCCGCGTTCGTAGATGATGCGCGCCAGCATCGGGAAAGCGGTGATCGACATCGCCGCACCCATGAACAGCATTGCCTCCCACTGCGCAACGTTCGGGGCGAAGTAATCGCCTTTGCGCACCAGTACCAACGCCAGCAGGCTTCCAAGCGTAAAAGGCGTCAGTATGCCCGCAATCGAGATGGAAGACGCGCTGCGCAGCCGTTTACGAATCAGATCCACCTGAAACTCTACGCCGATCAAAAACATGTAAAGCACCAGACCGATCTGGGCCACAGCGTAAGTGATCGTGAGTGAAGCTTTAGGGAAGATGTGTGCCTGAGCAGCGGGCCACAGCGGAGCGAAGAGTGATGGGCCCATCACAACTCCGGCGATCATCTCGCCGACCACCTGCGGTTGCGCAAAACGCCTGGCAATCAAACCCACCACGCGACACGTCGCCAGAATGAAGGCCAGTTGAAAAAAGAAGCGAATCGTCAGTTCAAAGTTCGACATGAGGTGCTCCTTATTCCGAGTGTGACTTGGGAAAGCGCGGGCTGGCCAAAATGTTGTTGATTTGCGATTGGTGGCGCTGTTCGTGTGCGGCCATGAATCGCAGTAGTCCCGGAACGTTGTAGCTGCCGAGTAGCGGGTGACGCAGGATCATTTCGTTGAAGTTGAGATCCGCGTTGTTGCGAAGAAGCGTTTCCGTCTGCTGCAACGAAGACCTTAGATCACTGGCAAGCTCGGTCAAGGATCGTCCGCGCTGCGGCGTAGCTACATCGGGATTGCGAAACGGAATTAGACGGTGCCGTGTGAGGTAATTTCGCAAACCATTGGGCACAAACATGTTCATGAACGTGATTGGCCCTTCGAGTAACGACAGGATGCAATGTGGAACTCCCGCGATGGAAATGTTGAGTTCAGAGAAAGTCAAACTCAACTCCGCAACGCGATCCTGTCTCTTCATCTCGATCTGCCTGGCGATCTGATCACGGTTCACTCGCTCAGCCAGAATCATGTGATCTAGAACCTCTCCCACTGACCATTTATTTGAGTCCGGCGTGAACTCGACTTGCACCCTCGTGAGCTGTTCGGCAATTGCGAGCGTGCGGGCGCGCGTTGCACGGAACTCATCAAGTGCAGGTACCACACCACTCATTGTTGCCGCTGTCGACACCATCTCGATATCACCGCCTACGGCAGGGCGTCCTTTATATTGGGAGGTTTGGTGTTAACGTTTGAGATAATTCCCGAATCAATCTGGATTCCGACGTATGGTCTTTCCGGCGAGGTGGAGAATTGCGCCGAGGCTTGCACGAGTGTTTCTACCCCATCCTTACTCCAGATGCCGAAGCAGGTGAAGGAAAGCGTGTCGTATTCGACAGATCGGCGTGAAGACGAAGCGCGTGCAGACGCTTGGGAATTAGTGAAACCGACCCATGCGAGACTATGCAGACGAAATTTTCCCTGTTGCGTGTGATTCTCAAACTCGAACACTGCGCGGTGTTTCGTCTGGTCGTTTGGAATTGAATAGCGATACGAGAACTGTTCACCTGCCGATGAAGTGATCTCCCGGCCTTCACCGGTTTTGACGTAGTCACCCGCTCGCTGATCCGGAATCGCGTGCAGCCACAGAAACGGATCGAGCCTTGAATTCGGACCGATCGGAAAACCCGTTGTGAGATTGGGCGTCGGGAAAAAGAACCCTTCCGGGTACGGGATAAAGACTTCCCCTTTGAAGCGAAACAGCGGCTCATTGCCGGGCCCTTTCTCCAAAACTGCCGGGCCGCGAAACAGGAATGAGCTTCCTGGCGTGCGCGGCTCTACGCGCAGTAGTGCGAAGATCAGGTCCTGATTGATAAAGCCGCGATGCAGCAACTCGTTAACGAAACGACCCGTTCGTAGATCTACCGCGCCAACCGAGACGTCAAACGGATCATCAATGATCGCCAGATCATCGAGCGAGTAGGTGCGTAACGGAAAGCGCAGGAACTCATCAAATCCGACCGGACCCTGGTATAGACGCCCCGGGAAAACCTGCGTGATTGGCGATTGCGCCATCTCCTCCATCACGCCGCCAGGATTAACCGCGAAGACAGCGACAGGAACGGTATTGCCGGAAGGCACACCAAACTGAAGTAGCACGCGACCGAGTAGATGCGAGCGGCCCGTTGCCTTGCCACCAAGCTGAGGTGCGTGCAGGGTAAAGGCATCGCCGAAGCTGCTGTTGTGTGTGAAGAGCGTCAGCTCATGAATCGTGTTGAACGGAATCTCCGGACATTCGCCGCCGCGAGCCGGGCCCTTTGTGCTCAGGTGGAGGTGTGGATGCATGACCGTTCCGGCAGCGGGGATAGTCGCGAATTGACCGGAGGGACCAACGAAGTTTAGTGGCCAGACGACTGGTCCAACAGGGGCAAACATCGAACCGTAAAAGGTGAAGTCGAGCAGACTGTCATCTCGCTGTTCGAAACGAGCCCATGCCGAGCCGTAATACTGCTGCGAGGATTCGTTTTTGAAGGTGATCGGAACGCGTGGCCAATTTGGATTTGAACCAACGAGGGCAAACAGCGCCGTGCTGCTGTACGCTGCGTAAACCTGAAGATCAGAGATGAGGCCCGTAGTGAGGTCGAGTTTTCCAGAGGAGATCAGGCCGGGCACTTCATCGACGCGCGCTTGCTGAAACCACATCTTGAAGAACTGGGGTGTAGTCAGCACTGCATCTTCACCGGCAAACCCACCTTCAAAGGAGATCTGGAAATTCGTGACGTTGTTTTGCGGCGGTGTAAAGCGGATGCGGATGTTGCCACTGAGATGACTGTCAACCATCGCTAAGCCGCCGAACAGCCAATTGCCACAACTACCGAACTGGATACCCTGACGATCACAACAATTCACCGCACCAATGCCATCGCCAAAGTAACTCGCAGCTTTATTGAGCGGTAGAGTCTGTTCCAGATTTGGCGGCAGACGTAGAGCCGGCGGCGCTTTCCCTTCTGCTGCTCCCAACGTCTCCCAACCAGACGGCACCGGCTCACCTGGACCCAGTTGTCCGTACGTCGAGACGGTTGCAACCTCGGGCGCGGGTTGTGCACGCGGCAGCGTATCCAATGTCCAACATGGTCCCTCGGCGGGCCTGTAGGCTGCCACGTGATCACTTTGCTTCACTGCGTCGACGTTGATCTGCGGGAAATCAGAGTTGTAGTTCGAATCGAGGAAACGAAGTAATTCGTTTGCAATGAGTGCGTGTCCGGTGGCACCCGGGTAGTAGCCGTTGAGAGAATAGAAACCACCCAGGTATTCAGACGTTAATCGTCGACTACCGGTATTACTGCCTTCGCTCTTGAATCGCCGGAGCCAAGCGCAGAGATCGTACGCCTTTGCTCCATGCTCGCGCGCAAGTGAAATCAGAGCAGCGTTCAATTCGGATATGCGACGGCTGACCTGTTGGCCCACTTCAACATTGAGCGTCGCATTCTCCGGGAGTGGCCCAACACTCCTGCCAAACAGTTGAAAGCCAATCTCATTGAGACCATGAACAGTGAGCAGCCGATCGTCATCAAGGCCGTAGAGTGTCTGAAGGATCGCGGGATCGACCATCAAGGTTTTTGCGGCGGCGCTGCGTGTTGAAAAGTAAGCTGTGTCGAAAGGATCAGGAATCGTCAGCACCAGTACTTCGGCGCCTGCCTGACGAAGTGGTTTCAGAATGCGCGCGTAGTCGGCACAGAATGATTCAGCTCGCGGCAGAAGATCGGGTTTGCCACCTACGGCTGCTTCCAGCGCCTCCGAATAACCAAGACAGACGACAACGAACGTGGGACAACACTCGAGAGCGTATTCGACTTGCGTGAGCGTATGGTCATCGCCACGTGCAATGTGAAGCACACCAAGCGTGAGGTTAAGGGCCGTGAGTTTATGACTATCGCGGCGGATGAGTGGCTGCACGGGCCGCAACTCACAAGCCTCTTTGATCGTGAGTGCCGGGATCGAGAGATTTCGCACGGACAACGGCGGAACGCGATTCAAAACTGTCGACTGCAATGGCCGCGGCACAAGAACCGGTTGCCCCGTGAAACCGATGGGATAACAGATTCCTGATGCCTGAATGTAGGGCTGCGGAAAATCCGCCTGCATCTGGCGCGCCATCTGAGCCGGAAAACTCTGATACTGCGTTTCTTCATTAAGCGTGAAATCGCCCATGCCCGCGGCTAGTCCCTCGCCGAGCACAACAAACGAGCTCGCATTCAGGCTGCCGCTGTTGACTCGTTGAGCAGGCCGTTGAGCTTGAGGTGCTTCGCTTCGAGAATTCTCAGATGTCGACTCATTCATAACCAGCCCACCCAATTGCTGGAATCCGAACAGCGATTGCGCCAACGAGAAACTCATCATTGACTTGAAAAGCTCGCGCGTGCCGCTGTTACACGAGGACATGGGTCGCCTCAAAAAATTAGTAGCCGAAAAAAGCAAAAGGCACAAAATTTTTCTTGTTAAGCATCTCGTGCCTCTTTGTAGTCTCGCGCCGCGAACGAAGCATGAAAGCCGAGGTGAATAGGTTCTTTCAAGCGCAGTAATGCAGTCGGACCACGATCGATTCGCGTCGCATCGAAGAGAGCGAACGCACTCGAATTCTTCTCGGCGTCGAACAAATGGCAGATTACTGCGCCGGCGCCTTCAACGTTGTTAATGAACACAGGCTCGCTTCCGAGATAGAGTCGAGCCGGCATTTTGTAGATGTCGCACACGCACTTTCCCGGCCATCTCGGATGAACGAGCTGATCGAAGAACTTGCGCCCGCGCGTTCCCGTCTGCGAAATACCAAGCATCCAGAACTCGTCGTACGGTTGTGTGGCCAACGACGGATCGATCGAGGGGAAATCAGGCGCTAAACGGTATTGAAGTTCAGAGGTCTCGATCAGTTGATTCGTCTTGAGATCGATCACAAAGCGAGCAGGCCAGCCTTCGCAAATGTCGGTGAACAGATCCGGTATTTGTCGGTACTGGTCGTAAATAGGATGTTCGAGTTCGAGCACATCGATGTGCAGGCGTGTGTTATCCTCGAAGCAATTAATAAAGTGCAGACAGTAGCGCGAGCCGAGCTGAACTTGTGTCACAATCTGGCCAGTCTCACGCGAGACAATCAGCAACCGGCTGCCGCGCTCCGGCTCCCAACGAAGTGAATCCAAGAGCGTTCGTCCGTCTCGAATGAACGCTTGCATGTCCAGCAGGTACGGGCTGAGATAGAAGACCGCATAGTTCCGGCTCAAGCCGAAATCGTGCATTGAACCCGGATAGTCAAGGGGGAGACGCTTGCGGAAAACAAGATTGGCACCTCGATCGAAGCGATAGAAATTCAGATAAGGCTCGCTGGCAGCAAAGGCAACACCGAAGTTGAACATCTCACCCGTTGCATGGTCCAGCTTAGGGTGTGCGGAGAATGGACTGACGTCGTTCAGCGCGCCATGAAAGTTGAACTCTCCGCGCGATTCGAGTGTGACCTGGTCGATCTCAATCGGTAATCCTTGTTCACCGAAGGCCAGCAGCGTTCCCGCATAAGGATAGACGCTCACGTTAACCGGCGACTCCAGCATCAACCCGCGCTTCAGACGGTCGCAGTCAAAAGCAGTTCCAAAAGTGCGAAACAGCGCCCGCCCGGACTCTTCTTCTGCCGCGTGCTTGGCACTCTGAATGAAACGGCTGCAGAACTCCACGCGCCCGCTCTCGAAGCGCAAAGCGCAAACCATTCCATCGCCGTCAAGCCAATGGTTATAGCGCAGATTACCGCGCCCGAAACGTGCGGGACCGTTCATGTAATACGTGCCGCGAATGAACTCGGGAACCTCGCCCTCGATCTCCTCGATGACGTAAGACTGCTCACTCGGCGTGAACGAAAAAGCACGTTCGATGAGTGGCGCATAGTCTTCCATCAGTCGCCTCCCACTACCGTCAGCATCTGAACGTCCTCTTCGACCGCACTTTGATCTTCTATCAGCCGCTGAAGAACGTGCGGATTCAGTTTCCACTGGTATTCATCCAGCGAACTCTGACACGCCATGTAACTCTCTCTGATTGCTTCAGGGGCAAACTGCAAACGCGTAATGTCCAGACTTTCAACAAACCGGCGATTCGTTAACACGCGCACGTCACCCAGCACTGACGCGCAGATTTGCGCCGCGATGAAGCGCGCCATTTCTTTGAGATTTGCCAACTGCTCGTCGAGAACTCGTCGCGCTTGGTCAACTGAAACACCAACCTGATAGAAAGTCTTCTCAGCATTGGCCAGGGGCTGAATGTCAGTAAAGTCGAAATGGAAAACCTCGGACGGCGGCAGGCGTCTTGTCTTCTTCCACTGGAAGAAATCGCTGATGAACGATTGAAGACTCCTGTTAACCCGGCCGAGTTGAGTAAAACGATTGATGAAAATGGCGAGAAAGCGCCGGTCAATAAACAGATCGTTGATAAAAGGAAAGACGTAGTAAGAGAAATAGATTGCTAACTCCCACGTATACTTCAGCGTGAAAGCTTCCTGGTCTCCGAGCGCATCGTAACTGGTGGCGTAAGTGGGAACATAAGCCTGGTAGACCGCTTCCATCATCTGCTCGTAGAGGCGACACTTGTCAGACAGCTCTTTGTCATCGTCAGTCTGTATGGCATCCGTAATGAAAGTGTTGTAGAGCGAAATCAGATCTCCACCGGGACTGTAGAGCGGATCGGTAAAACGCCCTGCCTCACCCGCAATCGCCCAACGCGCAGGACTAATTGTCTGGATGCAGTCGTGCGCGAAATCTTTGAGCGCCGTGTGATGCAGCACGCGGCGATACGGTAGATCGCGTGCGAAGAGCGGAAACTCCTCGCACACCCACGCAATCAGCTTCTCGATCGTATCAATGCGTTCACGAGGAATCAGACGGTTGTCATAGACAAGTCCGAGGCTGGTCTTGCCGTGGAGTGGAATGGTCCAAAACCAAAGGCCCTCGCCGCAGAAGTGATTGGTAGCTTGCCACGCAGGTGTATGGCCTAAAGCCGCACGGTCGGGTCTCGTGCGAATTTGCTGCGGCTTGAGACTAGTAAGTTTTTCAATATCGACGAGTCCGTCTACCCAGAAGAAGTGCGCACCGTGGCGAATCGAGCCTTCCCGCGCGAGTCCTAGACGACGCGCCAGGAATCTGCCGCGTCCTGAAGTGTCCACTACCCACCGTACGTCGCCATTCACTTCACCTCCCGCAGCCTTGAAAGAAAACGAGTGCAAGCCACCGGCGTCAGCGAGGTTGACTTCGAGATCCGTACAGCCTGGATAGAATTCGAAGTTCCGGTTCTCCAAATTGACACGGAGCATCTCGCCCTCGAACTTGTTGCGGTCGAGTTGATACGTGTTGATGTTCGAAAGCTTGCGGATGTACGACTGGCTGTAGTGCTCGTAGCAATCGTTAGGCTTGCCGGGAGTCTTCCAGTAAAAGCGCAAGTTGTATTTCAGATAATGCTGTTGCAGGAGATGCTCTTCGAGGTCCAGTACTCTCGCGTAGTAATAGGCGGAGAGCTGCACCGTCGCCTCACCGACCTTTTGTTTGGCAGGTGGAAACTCAGTACGGCGATCGACGAGTAGGATGCGCTTGTCAGTGTAGAGCAGGAGCTGGCGTGCGAGCGCGAGGCCTGCGAGTCCGGCGCCGATGATGAGCACGTCATAATGTCGGTCGTTTCGCATCTCAGCTCTTTCCTTTTGTTATCGGCGTCGATTCAGACGTCAAAATTGTTTTCGCTTCACCCTCTATTTCCACAGTGGTCTTTTTCGGAACAATGCCATCCGGCAGAACGCATTTGCTTGCAACACAGTCGTGACCGACTGCGTCGTGGAAACCGCGCTCGATGAGATACTCGATTCGTGAGCGACGAAAATTGAGCAGACTGAGCGGCCCGCCCAACTCGTCCCGGGGGTGATAGCGATGGATGGTCAGCATTCGGTAATCCGCTATCCTCTCCAACTTCTTCCCGAATTTTGCGAGAGTCTGCACCACGCCTTTGGCGTTGATGCTGGCCACAGGCTGTTCCTGCTCTGCGGCGTTCAGGATCTTCAGAGCGTCGTTGATTCCTTCGGCTTCTCTGATCGACTCGTTGACAGTGGCGGCCCAGTTGATGACTTGTGTCCGGTAGAGTGTGGAAAGCAGGTTGCCCAGATAGTGCAATGGAATGCTGCTTACGTCGGGATCCAAATAAATAATGTGCATGCAATCCGCTCTTGCTCTGATCGCCGGCTTCAAAGGCGTGTTCAGCAGTACAGCACCATCTACATAAGCCTGTGCGCCAACCGTTTCCGGCATGAAGAAGCCGGGTAGGGCACTCGAAGCCATGATGATTCGCGGTCCGAGTTTGTCGGTGAAGTCGAAATTGGAAAATATTTCGACCTGTCCGGTTTCCCAGTTGGTAGCCGCCACTTTCAGCTCCTTGCGATTGCGGCGGATGGCATCGAACTTCACGATTTCTCTCACCAACCTGTCGAAAGGGTCGCGTGTGATGAAGTTGTCGACGGCGATGGTGTAAAGCAGACGCTCCGTCAGTCCCTCCTCGTCCGGTGGGTTCACGACGTACATAAAGCGATTGAAGAAGTCCCAAAAGAGATAGAGGCTGTCGTCGGCGAAACGCGTGATCGAGGCCACCGGGTTGACGAAAAAATTTCTTGGATCGAAGAACTCCAGCGGATTTGCCAGGTACCGGTAACCGCCGCTCGGCGTATCCCTTCGGCTTTCGTGCGCCAGTCTGTTGAGCCAGGTGGTCTCGAGATTTGCGATCGACGCTGGTCCGTGTGTTTCCCATAGCGAGACCAGGAAGGCTGCATTGAAAGCGCCGACCGATGTACCGGTGAAGATGTCCGGGTCCAGGGGTTGGTATTCCGTAGCAGGCGACTGGCCACTTAGTAGTGCTTTCAGCACGCCAACTTCGTAACCGCCGTTGGCTCCGCCGCCCGACAGAATCACCGCCTGTCTGTGCTCGCTCCCGCCTGTCATATGCCATGCCTCTCGTGCTCACTCACTTCCTTTCTCACCTCGACACACGTTCACCGGCCCAACGTCCGACGGCTTCAGGGGGAGGCGCCTGATCTGGGAAGATGCATTTGCTCTGATCGCAATCGTGGAAAACCGCGTCCGCGTAACCGCGCGCCAGCAACCGTGAAATCGATTCTTCACTGAAGTCCAACATGCCGAGCGGTCCACCCAGATCGTCTTTTGGGTGGTAACGGTGAATCGTCAATTTCTGATAAGGCCGGCCTTCTTTGAGACGCTCTTCAATCTGTGCTGCTACGCGGATAAAGGCGGTGATATCTCCTGACCCTAAATCAGCGGCTGAGTTTGCTTGCGCTGCCAACTCCATCGCACGGAGTCCCTGGTTGATCCAGGCTGCGGTTTCGATGTCTTCGTTGATCTTAGTAGCGAGCATGATCGTGAACACACGATCGAAAGTATCGATCGTATTCATCAGGCGATTGACGGGAATGTTGCCGACGTCTGGATCCATATAAACGACGTGCATAGTCGTTGCGCCTGCCACGATCGCGCACTTCAATGGTGTGTTCATCACCGTGCCGCCATCTACGTAAAGATCCGCACCGATTTTGACGGGCGGAAAGAGTCCCGGAATCGCCGCCGAGGCCATGATCATCTGCGGTCCAAACTCTTCATTCGCTACGTCCTTGTTCTCGAACGTCTTCACTTCTCCGGTCTCCCAGTTTGTGGCCACCACTCGCAGTTTGCGGTTCGACTCGCGAATGGCCTGCGAGGAAATCGTTTTCCTGACAAGTTCGCGAAATGGTTCGACTGTTATCAGCGCGCTCAGATCGACAAACTGCAACGCACGATTTGCCAGGCTGCCCTGCGTCAACAGCGCGTTAAGGCTGCGACTAAAAAGACTCTGGCCGACGAAGCCTGCATCGCTTCCGAGCTGCTGGAACGGTCCAATCGGGTTGCGGTAACAGACGGGATCGAACAAACGCAGCACGTTTCCGCGAAACCTGAACACTCCATTGCCACAACGTTGCGCATTGTCTGCTATGTCCTCGAGCCAGATTCGTTCAAGTGCTTCGGCCGTTTCTCCGCTCGTCACGCCGGGCTGCGAAACCATGATCGCTGCGTTGAAGGATCCGACTGACGTGCCCGTAAAAATGCTCGGCTCAATTCGCTGGTATCCCGCACCTGCCATCTCGCCGCCTAACAGGGCTTTCATGATCCCTACTTCATATGCGCCGTAGCCTCCACCACCTGAGAGAATCACCGCCTGTTTTTCATCTACTACTACCGTCATCAGAGATCCTTCTCATCGTCCTGGCTCCCAGCCTTCTACACGTTTCTCCCGGTGATGATTGGCTTGGGCAATGCCTCACGATCCAGCCAGTTTGGGATCCGCCTCCACGTCATTAGCGCGCCCGACAGCATCTGGTAATGCTGCATGAAGTGTTGGACCAGAAAGTCTTTTTCCAGTTGGCGGCGGGAGATGCACAGCTCTGAAGCGGCGAGGCCACCGGTAATTTGATTAGCAACAGAGACGTAAGTGCTGATCGGATCGAAAGGTCCGACGCGTAACGGAAGCCTTTCAAGGGCGGCCCGGATCGGTCCGAATAAAGTCGAGGCTGCGCCGAGAGACACAAGATCAGCCGCACCGAAACTCAACGCTACCGGGTCCAGCGTGGTGTTAACGATCTGGTTGGGTCGATTGACAACAAAGACGAGGTGTGCACGCGTCTCTCCGCTGGCCAGTACGTGAAATTGAATCAACTCAATCGCGGCCTCGAACTCGCCCGGCCCATAAGCCAGCAGTCCCGCTGATTCGTTGTGTACAAACGCATAACCGAAACCATAACGGCCCAGGACGCCGGGTTCCGGATCGGTTTCGTTAAGCACGAAATCGCGACTCAACACGAGGTATGATTCTTCGATCAGCGGCAGGACGAGCTTGGCGCGTTCAGAGCCGAGGACCCTGAAGGTCATATTGAAATTGAAAATGCGCACCTTCAGTACGATCCACTCGTATCGCGAGCCAATCTCACGCAAGTCAACAATAGTCCAGTGCTCGCGCCGGTGAAACTTCCCCACTGCGCCCGTATCGCGCATTTTGTAGTAGTGTTGCGTGAAGCCGAAGCCGATATCGCTCGACTCACGGCCAGTACACCAACTGAGTCCAGCGACATAGCCCGCGTGTGCTCGAATCTCTTCCTCAGTAACGTAGGCCTGTGGTTGGCGATAATCGCTGACCCGCATTAAGTAGCGCAGGACAAACTCGCGTAATTCGTCCCGCACCAGGGTGCTGGCAGCTTGCTTCGGTCGATCGAAGACGGAGTCGTCAACAGTGCCCATTACCGGGACGCGCCGGCCGTTGCCTAAATCAACTGTGTCGTAAAAACCAAAGCTCGCATCGGAAGGGTTGAATTCGCGCACGAGGTGGAAACGATCCGCAAATCCATCGATCGCTTCAGTCGCGTCGAACCAGCGCTTGAGCGCAACGCCATCGGAGAGCGTCCTTTCGACACTGCGAAGAATCTGGAAATCCTTCTCATGCAGAACGGAGGTTCCCTCTTCGTCTATGCGCATGTCGATTGTCGGCTCGCTGATCAAAGCTCATTCCTCGTCTGAATATTCACTTTATTCCTTGTCTTGCCATCCTCCTCGCGTTCAATCTTGACGAGTGCATAGACAAACCGGCTAACCATGCCATCTATTAATTGCCGGGAGGACGAAGTCTGCCCGATCAGCGCTAAGCTCGAAGCGATAGCATTGATTGGCCGCTGAAACATTTGTGTGAACAGTCGTCTCATTCACACCTTTCCCTATCAACAAACAATTCAGGCAGTGATCGATGTCGAAACAACCATCCTAGACCCGCATTCCTTACTGCGGGGTAGTAGTGGTTCAACATCATGCGGCTTGGTTCGGTCACATAGGCATTCCAAAACTCTGCTACTCGATGGTCCGACGGATGGTATTTCCAAAATGCAGTCAGCGCTTTGTCCTCAGGAGACGACTCGCGCCAAATGGCAGCAGCAGAACACAGTGCACCAGCAAAGATCTCTCCATCGAGTCCGTCGAGATTGTCTGCAATAAACCCTTCAATAATCTTTGGGTGCCGAATATTTACCAGCACGAGAGCCCATATCAGACCGCTGAAGACGTTTAATCGTGCAAGCTCATGAGGAGACTCTTGCTGAGCTTGTTTCATGACATGGCGTAAGGTCTTGCGGTCCAAAAGAAAATTTGTCGGAGCGAAGTAGACTCCTCGTCCTACGCCATGCCAGAAATAAGCAACCAACTCTTCATCCAGTGCGGCCAGGTGATGGTCTATCTCGAGCAGAAGATGTGGATAGAGGTTGCGTGCCACCAGGCCAAGAGCTTCATAAGCAGCACCAACATAACCAGCGTGCGAATTTTCGTTGCAAATGACGATAAAGCGTTCGAGCGTTGTTCTGACCTCGCGCTCACTGTGGCGAGTCGTGATTGTTTCCAGACAACGACGTGCGAATGAGAGACCCGCACCCGAGTGCAGTGCAACCAAGCTTGAGGATGGCAAAGTATCAGGCTCGGTCGCCAGTTTGATGGAGCGGCCGGACGTATCACCTAACTCTGCGAAGAAGTGGCCCACACCTTCGATGGCCCATACTGAACGATACGGGCCGAGACGTGAGGCGCGCGCCACAAATTCACTCAGTGAGGCGTCCTTTCGTAAGAGATCCAAATCAAGATCGACATGGGCGAAGAGATTGAACGTCTCTAGTTTGTTTTGTAACTCCTGCCAGGCAAGTTGCTGTTCATTCACTGGAGAAAGCATGGCCGCAGTTCCCGAAGCGCACTGCGCTAAATCGACTACGTTCTTTGCAATCAGACGTGAAGTGTCCACTCTTCCCGCGAGGAGATTGAACATTGAGGTAATGAGTCCTCTTTGCAGCCGGTCGCCACTCTGGAAGACCATTCTCATCTCCTCACTTAGCTCTGATTCAATGGACCTCGTGACCATCTCTAAAGCGTCCTTTGTCCATTCCGAATTACCGTTGCCGAGCAACTTCGCGATTTGCGAAAGACCGAAGAACGCAGCCGCCCAACTTGATGCCATCCACAGCTTGATTAGTTCGCGAATTGAATCTGTCTCGGCCGGCACATCTCCACACTCGCTTTATTGATCTCTATCACGCTCACGTCGCCCACTTACGCGGTACTTTCCTTGAGAATCATTGACGCGAATCACATATACGCTCGCACTCACATGCGGCTCGAAGCTGACTACCGAGTTGTCGGTCATCAATCCTTCTGCTCCCTGCAAGCTTCCCGTACCTCGCAGGATTGGACCAAATCCCCCAAACCGGATCGCTGGTTGACCCGGCGCACCTGGCAGTTGCAGATTGAAAGTTCTTCCTTCTCCTTCGTCTATGAAGAAGCTGCCAATCGATTCTCTGTGACCATCAGTGAACTTGTACTCATCGAGAGCGGTGTAAGGGATTGGATCTAAAGCGTTGCCACCTCGCGCCGGATTAAAAATGATTTGAGCGTTGATCTCGCCAATCGTTTGACCGATATTAATGGTGCTCTGAAGACCATTAGAGCCTCGTGCGGCGGTGTCGGTCCGAAACAGTCTGAGCTGTTGCTCCACATTCAATCCGATAGGCTCGCCTCTCATGCCAATGAACGGCGCCACTTTGTCTGTCTCGGTCGCTTGTCCTCTGAACATCAAATAAGTAACGCCGCGTTCCGGCCACCCTTCGCTTTCGATGGCCGGTAATCTTTCGACTGAGGCAATCGCTTTGTGCGGATCCATTACCCGCAACATCAAGCTTCCACGAAATCCCTCTTCGCAATTCAAAGTTCCGCAATAGGTGTAGGTTCCCTCCAGAGTCTTGAACCGTCCGCGTCCTTCCATCACATTGCCGACTGCCGCTGCCAGGAGCGTGCCACCAGTTGAGGGAAAGGTTGTCCCGGTTCCGAAGCCATAGAACCCGTCGCCGTTGTTGCCGAGTACACAGGTTCCATCCAGCATCACAAAACGCTGCCGTCTCGTTGGATCAAAGGACGTGGGAGGCGGTTCGATATGTGGTAAAGCTTGAAAGTCATCGGGACAAAACAACCAACGTGATTCGAAGGTTCCTATCACTTCACCGACAGTGTTCGAGGCGCGCAGTCCAAATTCAACACTAGGCGGGTCCATCAATACCTCGAACCGACGGAGACGCTCCCGGATTTGAAAACCGATATCGCAATCAGCCCGGCGAATGGCTGTGCTGAAGACTGACGACTGTGCGCGAGGTGAAGAGTAGAGATGGAAGTAAAACGCTCGATCGAGTAAGTGCTGAACCACATCGGCGGAGTACTGACTGGCAGTTTGAGGTACTGCCGAGGTGCGCGTGCTGAATTGCGGCTCCTGCCGACTCATGATGTGAATTCCCTTCAATCAGCCGGTACACGGTAACGGCCATCGGGGTCGTTAATACGCAGCACGTAAAAGGTCACGATCGCGTGTGGCGCGATGCCGACTACTGAGTTGTCTGTCATCAGCCCCTCAATATTACGGAACGCGCCAAACCCATTCTTCAGCGGTCCAAAGCCACCGAACCGGAGGGCTCGCTGACCTGGCGCGCCCGCAAGCTGCATGTTGAAAGTGCGGCCTTCACCCCCATCCGCCACGAAGCTGCCGACTTTCTCTCCCTCTGAATCATAGAATGTATATTCGTTTAGACTCTGGAACGGGATCGGGGCGAGATCCGTACCCGGTGTCCCAGGATTGAAAAGGTTGAAAGCGATGTTGGCACTCATTGTCCCAATTACTGGTCCTATGTGCCGCACGCTGCGAAGCCCGCCGCGTCCCCGCGTCGTTGCATCAACTGCAATCACACGTATCTGTTGGGAAACATTAAGACCATTCACCTGCCCGTCAGCGCCAAAGCTGTAAGTAGTCTTCGCTCTCCGATCTTTTTTCTGGCCACGAAGAATGAAATATGTGATACCCGGCTCTATGGAATGTAGCGACTCAAACGAAGGTAGGTCGACGCCGGTTTCGAGCACGGCTTTGGGATCCATCACACGAAGCAACAGACTGCCTCGAAACCCTTCCTCGTCTGTCAGGCTTCCGCAGTAGACGTATGTTCCGTCAAGTCCACTTAATCGTCCCCGTCCTTCCACTACGTTTCCCACTGCTGCCGCCATAAGTCCACTTGCCGTGGGAAAGGTCGTTCCTGTTCCGAACCCCCGGAAACCGTCGTGCCCGTTACCAAGCTCACAGATCGTGTCGAGCATGACGAAACGCTGCTGACGACCAGAGTCGAGAACAGTAGCCGGTGGCTCCACTCCGGGGAGCGCTGCGAAGTCGTCCGGGCACAGTAGCCAACGCGAGTCGCACCGCCCGAGCTGTTCACCGATAGCGTTCGACGCGCGCAGGCCCACTCCGTGAGCGAATGACTGCATCGAGACTGCGAAACGATGAAGCCGCTCGCAAACTCGAAATCCAATAGAATTACCGTTCGCACGAATCGCTCCGCCCTTTTCGGGAATCGAATACAAATTGAAGTAGGCCGCCTGATCGAGAAGGTGCTGCACCGTCTCGAAAGGATAAGTCTCGGCGTTGATGTCTGGCAGCGCCGGCGGAGACTGAGACACCTGTCCCGCGTGTTGGTAGCTCTGCTCTTCACTCATCAAAGAAACTCCTTTGATGCCATCGTGCAAACGGCTTTTAGTGGCATGCACATTCGACCTGATTAATACATCTCTTACAGCCTGCTCTTGATTTCATCGAGAACTCGAATCTCCCGTTCTTCATACTCGAGTGGCTCGCGCGGCCAGCGTCGTGGGACGGCAAAATCCACGCGAAGGTATTTCTGATCTTCTTCGGAAAGCCGGTCTTTGGTACTGAGTGCGGCATATGCCTTCGACTGTAAATAAGTAGCAATTACCCATGAGATGAAAGCCTCTTTACCGATGCTGTCCGTGACGATGAGGACTCCCATCCCTCCTGGCATCACCCGCTCTGCACCGCGTTTGACGGAAACAATCGTGTAGGAGACTAACTTCACCAACTCATCCTCGAGATCAACGTCCGCCAAGTTGCTCTCCCTGCACACTACAACTTTGTTAGTCCTCGACTGTTGCTACAACACGGAACCCAATGTCAGCAGCACTATCAACAGGATGGCGGCGGTGCGTAAAGCGATCTGCCGAACGGTAAGCCGCAGCAGGGTCAAGCCACACGCCGCCCCTCACTACTCGCAGCGTCCGCGGCGGAGCGCCTGGCAAACGATCGCTGATATCAATAAGTGGACCGGTAGGCGGTCCCTTCGGATCACGCTTAGGCGAGTTTGCGTAGTAGTCCGGGTCAAGCCAGTCCGAGCACCACTCACCCACGTTGCCGACCATGTCGTAAAGACCGAAGGCGTTCGGTTTGAACTTTCCCACTGGTGCAGTAAACGGATAGCCATCATTCCAGGGCTTTGCGTAAGGTGGTAGATGCATTCCCTTCTGGAAGGGCGGATCGTTCGTGTTCCAGACCCACTTCTTCTGTAAGGAGGCGTCCGCGATATTGGCGATCTCTTGTAGACCGTCTTCGTCGTCACCGTTGAAGTATCTGGTGGTCGTACCGGCGCGACATGCATACTCCCATTCAGCCTCCGTCGGAAGGCGATAGGGTTTGCCCTCTTTGCCGCTCAGCCACCGGCAAAATGCAAGTGCGTCATTCCAGCTAACACAAACCACCGGATGCTTGTTTGTTTGTTTGAAGTTAGACGGATGTTGCTTGTCTTCGTTTAGCCAGGAACGCCATGTGTATTGAGGCTGCGCCCCAACTTTGCCTGTGACTAAGTCAAGTCCGGTGCTGCCGGTACCGCTTTGCTCACCTTCAGTTTGATAGTTGGTTTCGTTTACGAATTGTTCGAACTGTCCTACCGTGACGGCATGAAGGCTCATCAGGAAGGGTTTAGTGATCCGCACGCGGTGTTGTGGCTTCTCGTCTGGGGTCGCGTCTGGGTCGGCATCAGTTGAACCCATCTTGAACCGGCCGGCGGGAATCTGGACCAACTGCATTCCAATCGAATTTGTCGTCTCGGGGCCTGGTTTGGGCACCTTGTCCAGTTGCTCACGGATCTCTTCGAGAACTTCGATCTGCCGTTCCTCATACTTGAACCGCTCACGCGGATAACGATCCAACACCTCGTAGTAAACTCTTAAGTACTTTTTGTCGTCGTCAGGAAATTCTTTCAAGACAAGCGTCTTGACTCCGCCCACGTTAACTTCCTTGACATACTTCCCGCCGTGGTACTTAAGCCACTTCTCGGACACCCGCGTGTCCTCGCTTTTCAATTTCTGGATAAACTCGGCTACCTTCCAGGCGGCAAAGGCCGCCGCGTCCATGTTCTCTGAAACCAGATCTTCTTCCTCGCGAAACGCCTGCTCATACTCTCGCTTTACGAAGAGCACCTTGTAGCGCACTAGCTTCAGCATGTCGTCGCGTAAATCTCTGTCCATATTCAATCCTCCTCAAATGCGACGTCTCTTACAGAGATGTCACGACACGGAATCCTACATCTGCTGCACTCGAACCCGGATGGCGAAGTTGCGTCGAACGGTCTGCGGAACGGCAACCGGGTAAGGGATCACACCAAACGCCACCACGAATCACTCGAAATACTCGGGGCGGAGCTCCGGGCACTAGATCGCTAATGTCAGTTAGTTTTCCGGCAGCCGGTCCCTTCGGATCATCCGTGGGCGAGTGCGCGTAGTACTCGGGGTCATACCAATCCGAGCACCACTCACCTGCGTTGCCATGCATGTCGTGAAGACCGAAGGCATTTGGCTTAAATTTTCCGACCGGGGACGAAAACGGGTGGCCATCATTCCATTCAGCGGCCCAACCGATAGAGGGCCATTGCTCCTTTAAAGAAGCGTCAGCCACGTTGGCGCTGTCTTTAAGAGACTCTTCGTCGTCACCGCTGTAATACCTCGTGGTTGTTCCTCCACGACAGGCATACTCCCACTCGGCCTCGGTTGGGAGACGGTAAGGCTTTCCTTCCTTTCCACTCAGCCACTGGCAGAACGCCTGGGCATCGTTCCAACTGACGCACGCTACGGGATAATCATCCAACTGCTTGAAAGCCTCCGGCGGCGCACCTGTGCAATACCACGTGTATTCCGGCTTGACCTCGATCAGTCCAGTACCCAGATCGATGCCATAGCATCCTCCTTGTTCTTCGGCGTCGGTCTGATAACCGCTCTCTTCCACGAACCGGCGAAACTGTGCAACCGTGACTTCATGTATACCCATCAGGAACGGTGTCGTAATCCGCACGCGGTGTTGCGGCTTTTCGTTTTCCTTTGCGGCTGGATCACTGTCAGGCGAGCCCATCATGAACTCGCCGGCAGGGATCTCTTCCAGCTTCATGCCTACCTTGTTTTCGATCATTGCTTTGGCCTCCTACTTCACACCGCATCTGCGGAGGACGTGAATTACTCCTCGAAATAAAGCGCGCGCCAGTAACGGTCACCGGACAGCTGCGCCGTACATGAGTTGAAATCAATTTCATAGAAGAACGCGACCATGAAGTAAGCGATCTTTCCGTCCAGCTTCCCTTTCCACTCGTGCGAAGCCATGAAGATGTTGTTCTCTAAGCGCTGCCCGTCAATCGAAACATCTTTGACGAACCAGAGGATTTCGTGCGGGTGCGGCAGTTTGTATGCAAAGGAGGTGCGTTGTTGCCGACGATGTTGATAAATCTCTACCCAACTCGTTAACCCCACGTCCTCACGGTAGGAATTGAAAATGATATCGGCCTGCCCCTTCGAGAGGTCGGGCAGATCCAGAGGATCGAAGTAGCCGGAGAACGAGCCGGAGATTTTCTTCGCATACCTTCCATTCACCCGCAATGTTTCAGGTCTCCAATAGCTGTAAAGAGTCGAGACATCGAGTTCCTTATTTGTACCGAGCTCGTAGGTGCGAAAAACGCCGGCCGCTCGTCCGCCGTAGCGATTGAACGTCTCGAGATTGAAGGGACTGACACCTTGCTCGAAGATTGACCTAAGCGAATGCGGGTCAATCTCAAGACCGGGAAACTCGCCGACGTTCAGATGTTGATTGAAATTGTTGGCAAAAATGGTGCACAGATCCTCGCTACACTTCCTGAACCCACGGCGCCATCTCAAGTAGTTGTCGGTATAGTCTTCAGCGTGTCTGAGCAATGGATAGAAGGGGTCGTCTTCGGATAACCGATTCTCTTCCCGAGATATTGGATGACTGGTCTGTGCGGACCCTGCAACGCTTGGGCGGGGTCCTCCATCCCCACCTGAGAGGAAGTTATTTCCGGTGTCTATGATATGCAGGACATGCATAAGCGTGAGCGCATGTGGGGCGATACCGATAAGCGAGTTAACGGTCAGAATTCCCTGGACACCACTAAGCAGTCCTGTTCCGCTTACTATTGGACCAAACCCCGCGAAGCGCACACCCTTCTGGCCCGGCGCCCCTGGGAATTTCAGATCGAAGGAAATTCCCTCGATGACCTTCGCTGTCAGCGTGCCAACCTCGCGACCTTTCTGATCAACAAACCGGTAGACCTCGTCGGTAGTGAACGGCACAGGTGAAAGTGCAGTCCCCGGAGGTGCGAGGAGGTTAAAGTAGACGGTGGCTTCCATCTTGCAGACGACTGGACCCATCTTCATCTCCGTCCGCAGCCCGCCGCCGCTACGTCGCATGAGGTTGAATTGTGCCGTTCGGAACTGCGACGGAGTGACAAGACTTACCAATCCGCCTCCCGGCGGCGGACCAAATGTAGTCCGCACTGTCCGGTCCTTCTTTTCACCACGCATCACGAAGAATGCGGATGATGGATCCGGGTTAGCGATGACCGTCAATGCGGGGGCTTCGCGGTTGGTTCTTAGAGCTCCTTCAGGATCAAAAACGCGGAGTGAGATGTGACCGACGAAACCGAGATCGGGCGTAATGCTGCCCGTCATGACGAACGTGCCTTCGCGATCTCGAAACTTACCTTCACCTTTCATCAGATTGCCGACTGCGGCAGCCAGAAGTTTCGGTTGGTTATCAACCACGATTGGAAATGTGCGCCCGACGCCGTAGCCGTGAAAGCGGTCTGCCTCAGTGAATGAGAAAAGGTTATCGACAACAGCGAAGCGCTGTGGACTCCATGGGTCGTAAATCGCAGGCGGCGGTAATTTTTCCGGTGTCCACTCACATTCGTCCGTGCAGAACAGCCATCGCCCGCGTAACGAGCCGATCGCCTCACCGACAGCTTCCGAGACTCTCAGTTCATCGCTTGCGGGAGGATGCACAACGGAGTCGAACCGGTGGAGTGAGTTGTTAATGACGAGACCATATCCGCCATTTATGCTGAACCAGTCATTTGCATCAGACGTCAGTAACAGATCTCCAGGTTTAGTAGGTTCTGGCGTGGCGAACATGCTGAAGTTGGCTGTCTGATCGAGCAAATACTGCACGAAGTCAAACGGATAAGTTTCAGCGTTCACGTCCGGCAGCACCGGAGCGGTTGCGCTGTTAGCGCTCGGCTGAAAGGCTTGTGTATCTGCCATTTCAATCCTCTTTGAGACTCAACATCTAGCGCCTGACCTTTTCAGCGGCGCGGAGTCTTCCTTCGGGGTCATACAAACGGGCAAAGTAACAATGCGTAATGATGTGGTCGCCAGGCGGCGGCCTCAGGATCGAGTTGGAGGCTCCAAAGAACACGCCGCTGGTTCCTTGAAAACAGCCGGATCCATAAATAACTGGACCAAAGAATCCGAAGCGCCACGCTGTCTCCGCAGGTGCCCCTGCAAGCCGGTAATCGAAGCGTCTTCCCTCTAAGACGTTAGTTGTAATTGATCCGAGAACATGACCTTGACCATCATTGAGGCTGTAACGTGCAACACCCTCAAACTGAAAAGGACTTAACGGCGTTCCAGTTGGAGGTGCGTCGGGCTGAGAGCCGCGCCCGAAACCAACCTCAAGCCCAATCACATCTCTGACAGCCAAATCGGCAGCGCGAAAGCCTCCTTCACGAGTCGTGAAAGCGGAATAACCTTGCTTTAATTCCATTGGAATGTTCAGACCGCGGAACTGCCCTTCCGGTGTGAGACTTGGACGGTTTGCCTGCGCTGGACCTTTTCCTTTCTGGGCCAGCCACATCAAATAGGTGAAGTCCGGGTCCGGACGATCGACTTCAGCAGTAAGGGGCGGCAGCGGATCCCGCGTCCGTAGTTTGCCTCCTTCGTCCAGGATGCGCGTGATGATGTGCCCCGTGAATCCATCAGGCATCCACTCGCCGCAGAATGTGAAGTTACCTTCGTGGCCGGCAAATCTGCCGAAACCCTCCATCACGTTCCCAATGCCGGCGACCATGAGTCTAGGGCGACCACCAACGATAATTGGGAACGTGCGGCCCGTCCCGAAACTACGAAAGCCGTCGCTATTGCCAAAGGTCAAAGTCATTTCCTGCAAAGCAAAGCGTTGCGAATAATGCCGATCAAGCGGAATGGATGGAGGCTCAATATCCGGGCGTGCAGCAAAGGTGTTGGGAATAACGATCCAGTGCATGTCGACCCGACCTTCCGCTGGTCCTACTTTGTTCGAAGCTCGGACACCTGATTCAGAAGAAAGCTCAAGCGCGAGATCGAAGCGATGCAGCGATCCTCGGCATTTAATGCCGTCGCTCCTGGCTTCCCCTGAGCCGGGATGTGACTGTTCGGGAATCACAAACACATTGAAGGTAGCTACCTGATCGATTAGTACCTGGAGCGAAGCGACGGATAATTCGCCGGCCGCAACTCCTCCCGAAGCTGGTGACTGTGACTGTTGGTTGAGAGCCAATTTCGGATCTCCTTAGACTACGCCGAGACTCACCTTCGCCCGGGCAGTCGCTGAATGACACCTCAAGCACGGGTGCACGCACTGCCCTTTCTTTCGGCTTCGTCCTACGCTTGCTCTAGAGGGTGTCGCGGATCTCTTCGAGGACTTCGATCTGCCGTTCCTCATACTTGAACCGCTCACGCGGATATCGATCCAACACCTCGTAGTAAACTCTTAAGTACTTTTTGTCGTCGTCAGGAAACTCGATCAAGACATACGACTTGACCCCGCCCACGTTAACTTCCTTGACATACTTCCCGCCGCGATACTTAAGCCACTTCTCGGGAACGCGTGTGTCCTCGCGTTTCAATCCCTGAATAAACTCGGCCACCTTCCAGGCGGTAAAGGCCGCCGCGTCCATGTTCTCGGAGACGAGATCTTCTTGTTCCGAGAAGGCTTGCTCATACTCTCGCTTGACGAAGAGCACTTTGTATCTGACGAGCTTCAGCATGTCGTCGCGTAAGTCTCTGTCCATCTTTGTCTCCTTCGTTATCTCTTTCGAATTGCCTCTGTTTTCATGGTCTCCGGTTGATGCCGGAGCCTGAATGTCCATTTCCCTATGCTGACTTGGCCCACCGTCTTTCTCGCCGGTGACCTGAGCGATCAAGTCTGCACCATTCGTGAATTCTTTCCCGGCGCACTGCACGTCGTCGCTTGAAGGAACACCATTACCTGCTGTCAAATTCAACCCTTCGTCTGCAACCGTCTGCACTTGCCGTATCGCCCGTACAAACATTTCCATGCTGTAGACGAAGACCGTGAAAGGGAGCATCAGCATCTGTCCGAGAAGATGCATCATGCTCGCCGAAGAACGCCCTTCATCGGCGCGCTCCGAGTCCCTTTCAAACCGATTGCTCATTCAGTTCATCTCGACGGTCACACGGCTCCGACAATTCGCCGAGCCACTTGACCAGTTCTCTGCCAATCACGTGCGGTCTGGTTTCGGTCAGGTAGTGAACTCCCGGACCAACATGCACCACCTTGAGATTCCTGAGATTTCGCCGGCACCACTCAACAAAGTCGGCAGTCACCAATCCACCGGGCGTCCCATAAAACAGGAGCTTGGGTACATTCGTCTCTTTGAACCACGCGACGGCGTCAGTCATCGTGGCCCATACGTCTTTTGGCTCTCCGGCAATCGGAACGCTTCTGGCGAACTGCCAGATGGGAATCCGGCTGCGTACCTCCATGAACGGCTCGCGATACCGCTGCAACTCCTCCGCGGTTAACTCGCGGCCCGCCGCCCGCGGCAGCAGTTGCTCGATGAAAAAGTTCTGATCGACGAGCATTTGGTAGCCTTCGTCACCTTTTCCGCCCGTGCGGAACTGTTTGAACAAGGGTCTGAAGTCGGCGGTGTAAGCTTCTTCCAGGCTCGCAAATGTCTTGAAGACACCTTCGAAGAAGGCCATTCCTTTCACGTTCTGCTCATGCCGCATCGTGTAACGCATGCAGAGCGAGATACCGAAGTCATTAAGCACGAGGGTGATATTTTTCAGGCCCAGCTTTCGAATGAACTCTTCCAGGTAATCGGCCTGCTCGGCCCAGCGATACTCGATGTTCGGTTTGTCTGAGAGACCGAAGCCAATCAGGTCCGGCGCAATACAGCGCGCGTACGGCGTCAGGTGCGGAATGACGTTGCGCCAAACGTACGACCAGGTGGCGTTGCCATGAACGAGAAGGAGAGGCTCGCCTTTGCCTTCCTCTACGTAGTGCATTCGCGAACCAAATACTTCGACGTAATGCGGAGCGAACGGATAATCACTTGCTATGCGCTCGGGCTGACATGACACAGACGCGATTGGATTAGATCCGAGTGGCATCGCGCCCCAGCCTCCGGCCGTTTGTGTCTGGAAGGGCGCTGCAGTGACCGAAGCAGGTGCAGGCGGAGCTTGCGTGTCCACTGAACTCACAGTCGCAGCGAGTGGGCCAAACGTCAGATCAATCAGCTCACTTTGCACGCGATTACCAGCAACGAATAACGTTTCCAGCGGCTGTGCAAACTCTTCTCGAGTCGAAGCCGTCACGACATTGAAAGCTTTGGCAGCTTTGGTTAAGTCACGCACGTGAATACCCTGCAATCCATCCACAGATTTCTTTGCGTAATCTGTGGATTAGTTTTCTTTCAACGCGTTCGGCTCGTTGCCAGCAACAGCAAAGCGCCGCAGGCAATGAATGCGATGGCGTTCATCCTTCCTGCCCAAATATTTCCAACAAACACACTCGTCAAGCGCGGCAACGCGAACGCCACGGCGTTGAGCAGCAGCAACATGGCTGCCATAACTGCAACCGAGTTTTTCTGTCGCCGGTGTAACACTGATTCAGGCACGTGAAGCTTCAGTCGCGTGCCGCCTTCGGATCCGAGCGTGAGCATCTGGTCGAGCCTTTGCGGCATGGCCATCATCATCGCTGCGTACCGGTCAACTTGATCACCGAGATGTTGGAAACTCAACATCTCTCGTAAACGTGCGGTGCTTTCCAGCAGACGTGCCTCTTGCAGTCCTTCCAGCAACGCGTCAGTCTCGGGCGAAAGCAGCTGCGCGACTCTCGCAATCGCGAAGAGACCTCGACAGAAGGAAGTCATGCGCGGCGACGGCACATAGCCGCACTCAGTGGCGGATTGCCAGTGCACCACCAGGTGCTGGATGAGACGATTCTTGTCGTCGTCGCTGTACCAACCACTGTCGCGGAAAGGCACGACCTGCCGGAATCGATGTCGCAGATCTTCGTTGTTTCCAGAGGCGCCCTCGTGCCTCATCTCTTTCAGAAAGTAAGAACAAGCCTGGTCAGGACTGTCGCCGGCAGATGCAATCAGATAATTCCAGAAGTTTGACTGCGACTCGGCAGGAAGACTCGAAAACACGCCGCCGGTGAATGCGACTTGTCTGTCGGAGATAACCGCAAGATTCGCCGGGCATGGCTCTACCGGGAAAACGTGGCCCAACAGCGCCTGACGTAACCAGGCTGAGCAGAACAGTCGGGCAACAGTCTGCCGATCCACTATTCCGCGCTGATCACCCGATATGATTTCTCCTGGCAGGTGTTCGACGGTGAGCAGCGAAGTTCCTGAGAGTTCAGGCATAACCTCAGGCACGCGAAGCAGCTCAAAGTCCTGCGCATCGCGCCGCAGTGTTTCCAACAACTTCGCTTCGTGCGTGAGATCGATCCGTTGTCTCAGCGCCAAGGCGAAATCAGCTACCGCAGTTTTGTAGATCGCGCTGCGCTTCGGGCCTTCGATCACGGGCGCAATCAACTCGAGCACTTCCAGATCGCAGAGCAATTGCGGCGTAACTTCAGGACGGACCAGCTTTACCACCACCGGCCTGGCGTTCTCTCGCAGAGTTGCACGATGCAACTGGTAGAGCAGGCGCGATGCGAACGGCTCTGACTCAAGAATCAGAAAAGCCTCTTCGGGCGTCGCTCCAATCTCTCGCTCGATCAACGCCCACACCTCTGTGAGGGACATTGGAGAGGCGTTATCGGCTATGGCTTCAAGTTCGAGACAGTCTGCCGCAGGCAAGAGATCGACTCGCGTCGCCAGGTAACGCCCAAAAGACGAAAAGATCGGTCCCAGTTCCGACAGCGCCGTGCGCAATTTGAGACCAGGACTCTGCGCATCATTCCAACGATTACCCGCGCGCACAATACGGTGTGGCCCACGCATGAAACCGTACGCTGCGAGATGCTCGAGCACCTGCTCACGCCTTTGCTTCAAGGCGCTGCGATCCGATCTGTTTTGCTTTCGCTGAATCATCTCCTCACAGGTTGTGTTTGATTGTCTTCAAGTCTGCTTCGAGCGATTCTCGATTTGTTGGGCCACGATAGATTTTGACGATGTGCTGCGAGGGATCGAGCACGAGCGTATAGGGAATACCGACGCCGTTAAATTCCTGGAACAGCTCCTGGCTGCCGAGCGCCACGGTGTAGTTAATCTGGTGGGCTTCGACAAAAGGCTTCACGCTTTCCAGTCCGTTCTCGTCAAGTGCGATCCCGACGATTTTCGCGTTCGAACTCGCAGCCAGTTCCTTCAGCTCAGGAATTTCTGCCATACACGGAGTACACCACGACGCCCAAAAGTTTAGGACCACGACCTGACCTTTCAGCGAATCTTTGTCGATGGTTTTGCCGTCGAGGGTATGGATGGAGAAGTCGGGGATCGTATTGCCCACCGTTACATCTTCAGGTTTTACGGCTTGCGCACTCCCACATCCTTCCAGCACAACAACAGCAAGCAGGATGACGATGATTGCTATTAGTTTGGTCATTTCAACTCCTCCCTGATCTGCCTTGCTGCTCGAGTCGCACGGCCAACTCCGGCAGCGAGGCGTGATACTGAAAAACTTCTCCGAGACATTCGTGTTTCGCGAGGATGGGATGAATGCGGTGCACAGCCTCTCGTGCCGGTTGTGCCACCAGCCTCTCCCACAACTCGGCCGCACGCGCATCCGATCTCTTTGGCCGGTAATCGAGAAACTGCATGATGTAGGTATCGCCCGGCGTGATATCGATTCCCATGATCAGCGTCGACATGAGGCCGTTGGTGAACCCGGGTGTGCGAGATACCTGATCGCCGCGCATTCTGAGGAAGTTCTCCAACAGCTCCGGTTGCCGGACGTTGACGATCGTCGTCGCCCAGGCTAAACCCGCGGTCATGTTGAGCAGTGCAAATTCGTGTGGCGCTTCGCGCTCGATCGCGAGCCATGGCGACAGCAGTCCGGGTACGAAATACAGCGGCAGGAAATAAAGCGAACGTCCGGCACCGTGCCAGAAATAACCGAGCACGTGCGGTGCGAACTGTCGCAGGTGTTCCTCCACTACGGGAACCATCTGCAAATGCCAGAAGCGTGTCACCAGGCCGAGCGACTCGTAGGCTGCGCCTTCATAACCCGGCCGTGAGTTGTCATCTACCAACGTGACGAACTCGCGGAGTACGCGGCGGATCTCTTGCGGCGGGCTGTAGGGCGTGATGGTATTCATCAGTTGCTGCGCGAATCCCAAACCCATGCCGGCGTGCATCATGGTCAGGCTCTTTGCGGGCAACACGTCGGGACTAACGTCCGTCAGGATGCCGCGGATTGGCCGTCCTTTGTTCCAGAACGTGAGTGCATAGAGATGGCCCAATCCTTCGACCGCCCATAGATCCGGATAGGCGCCCAGTGCATACGCATCCTGAATAAGTTTCTTCAAATCGAATTGGGCATCGTCGGAAGGAACATGAAGCAGCGAGCTGACGTGCTTGACGAGATTGAAAACTTCGTAGTTATTCCGCAGTTCCTGCCACGCAAGACGAGCATTCTCGGCGGACGAGAAGTGTTGGAGAGTATCCTGTGATTGTTCAACTACCGCTGACGTCAGATTCGAGACATAGTTGGGATGAAATGCGTGAAGCGTGACGGCATCGAAAAAGATGTCAGTCAATCCACGCTGCACTTCATCGCCGACCTGGTAAGCGGCGAAAACGATATCGTCAAATTGAATCTCGGCGGCCTGCTTGATAGAGAAGTAGGCCGCGTTTGCGCGGCGACCCGGCTGCCGGAGACTGGAAGGTGTCAACACGTTCGCTGCCTGCTGGACGCCGAACAACGACGTCGCCCACGTATAGCGCACTGCCGATTTTGCGAGTTCACGCATTGCCAAACTTCACCTGGCTCCCTGACCTTGCGTCGGCATCGGTCCCCATCCCTGTTGTCCTCCCGATTGTCGCGGTGGCGGTGGAGCGGTAGTATCCCTGCGTGGTTCTGTTCTAGCATCACCCGACTGACTCGGCGTCGCTGCCCAGCCCACGCTTTGCTGCGCCGCGCCCATGACTGCGGAGGTAGCACTCTGAACCGTTTGACTGACAGCGCCGACTGTCTGGTTAACAATGCGGCCGCCCTGTCTTAGCGCTTCTCCGGTTTGACGGGTAACATCCGCAGTTGTTCTTGCACCGCCGCGATCGAACATGCCGAGCGTAAGAATTCCAAAAGTCACATCCACCAATCCTTTTTGCAGATTGTCTCCCGCGCGGAATGTCGCCTTCAGTGCTTCGCCAAACTGATCCTCGGTAGCTTTCGTTACGTTGTTGAATGACTCCGTCGCTTTTCCGGGACGGAAGACGTTGACCATCTGTTGTAGGCCGAACAACGACATGGCCCACGTATAACTCGTCATTGACTTGGTAAATTCACGCATGAGAAATCTCCTTTACCTCTCGCTCCACGCTAACCGGCTCACTGTCCGCAGCAGTTGACCGCCCACAACCGCAAAGACCAGTAACTCCGCGGTGAACAGGTTCATTCCAAACTCGAGTTGCTCGCTTACCAGAGTCATCGAAAGCGCGACTGCGAAAACCGCAGCACCGAGTTGCACAACGCGGCGTCGCAATGCTTCGTCTTCAACAGCGCTTTCAAGATTGACCATGGCCTCAGCTTCCAACTCTCCTCCTGTTAATCTCTTGACCAATTCCGCAGCTCGCAACGGGCCATCACGCGCGATCCGTTCACCAGAAATGGCCCAGCCGAGGATTGAGTCGTAAGTGAACAACTCGCGACGCGCACCCCAGCGGAGATGCCGATCGCAAACCGCTTGCAGGTGCTGTCCTAAATCAAAAGAAGGGGCAAAGCGGGTGATGAGTCCATCGATGGCGATGGCCGAACGGATGTACTTGACGACGTCGCGCTCCGGCCAGACTCCTGTGCGACGTGAGAGCCGCAGCATGTCGAGCATGACCAACGTAAAATTCTTGCGTAATCGCCGCTCCCGGCCTGCTGTCTCGTACCAAGTCTCAGCAAAGAGTTTCAGGCCTTCGCGAAATCTTGTCTGGCTGGTTTCGGAGTCAAAGACTGAGATTCTGAAGAACGCCTCACACATGCCCTCGAGGTCGCCTCGTGTGTAGGCGAGTGTCAGCGCAACGAGATTGCGACGCGAATAACGACTGATCGTGCCGGTGATGCCGAAGTCGATGTACCCAACTGTATTGCCGGGCAGGATCATGAGGTTTGCCGGATGCAGATCTGCATGAAACATGCCGTGTTCGAACACGTCACCGAGAAAGTTGTCGATGATGTGGCGAGCGGTTCGATCTGGCTCGAAACCGATCCGGTGCAGGCTATTGACACGTTGCTCGTCGTCTGACTCGAGCGCACGCAAGTACGACAGCATCGTCTCGCCCTCGAAGAATTCGCTAACCAATGTGCGGCGCGTGGTGTAAGGCCAGAAGACTTCGGGAACGCGCTCGTGCGGATTCTTGCTGGCGTTGTGGCGCAGCCGTTCCATGTAGCGCGCTTCGTAACGGTAGTCGAGTTCTTCGTGCGTCCATCTCAGAAACTCGCCGGTCGGTTCCAGCATCCAGTACAGGCTGCGGAGGTGCAGACGCTTGATGACTGTAATCGCGGCAGCCATCAGGCGAATGTCGCCGGCAAAGTCTGTCTCGACGTCCGGGCGCTGCACTTTTACTGCGACTTTGCGCCCGTTCAGATAAGCAACATGGACCTGGCCGATTGATGCAGTCGCTATC
The DNA here is from genome assembly GCA_035248565.1 of Pyrinomonadaceae bacterium. Classification (GTDB taxonomy): domain Bacteria; phylum Acidobacteriota; class Blastocatellia; order Pyrinomonadales; family Pyrinomonadaceae; genus PSRF01. The sequence goes on from DATFHH010000028.1 coordinate 50,590, forward strand.
GGCTGAGACTCAAACAAATCAAAGATCTCCGCAGGAGTGTTTCCGACTTCTGCCACAAAGATCTGCTCGACCTCGCAGTAGTCGAAAGGCGTGATGCGATCGAGCAAGTCAAACAGTGCGTTGCAGTACTCGAGCGACAAAATGTCGGGCTGGAGTGCGAGCATCTGGCCAAACTTGATGAATGAACCGCCAAGATCTTCGAGAGCTGTGCGCAACCGATCGGGTCCGGAAGGACGAACATGAGAAAGCGGCCGGAGATAAGCCAGCAACACACCGCACGCATGAGCGAGCACGTGTCTTGTGATTACGAACGTGATGTAGGAAAGCCTGCGCAGGCTCAGCCAGAACGTCATCAGCTCAACTTCTCCTTGTAACCAATGCTTTCCTGAAATACCGCGCGCTCTGCCAATCGCCGGCGTGAAGGCTCTTCCTCAAAGATCGATCCGAAAAAGATCGATTGCCGCCGGCGCAACATGTCGCCGATCGCTTCTTCCATCCTGCTTCTCACTTCCTGGCTGATTGCGCTTACTACTTCAGGATCGTCGGCGGCTTCGGGCGGATAACGATCCTCGATGTGCAACGGCTCGAGGAATTGCGTGTGCCACTTCGAAGGCAGCGGAATCGCCCCCACGAAGGGCCACGTGGGCGTGATCGGAAAAGTGGGCCACTCAGTGTTCCGCTTCCACCAGGCCCAGTTAACTTTCTTGATTATCGGAAAGATCTCCGCGCTGCCGACTGTGACGAAAGGAACTATCGGTGCGCGATGGCGCAGCGCAATCTTCACAAACTCATCGCGGCCAAACTTCGTCAGTTTGTAAGCATCGCGATAAAGCAGGAACGCGCCTTTGATTCCTTCGGGAAAGATGCCGACGATCTCATCGCGCTTGAGAACAAAGTCGGCATTCTCCTGGCACGCGATGATGCCGCCGAGTTTCGTATGGAAGTTGAAAAGGAATGGAAACTTGATCAGTCCGGGATGAATCAGAAACCTGACATAGCGCCCAACGTTCCGAACAATGAGGTGAAGCGCCATGACCGCATCCCAGGGCATGAAACCTCGATGCACGCCAACCAGCACCGCGCGGCCTTCGCGCGGCACGTAATGAACATCTTTGACCTCGACACGCCAGTAGTAGTCGTGTAGGAACTTGAACATCCGTCGTCCGTAAAGCTCGATGTACCGCTTGTCCATTCCATAATCATCAAACTCCAGCGATGGCAACTGGTGCGACTTGAGATGACCAGCTTGCGCGATGCGAAAGTCACGTAGTGCTTCGACACTGGAACGACAAGGTTCCCACTTCAGCTCACGCTTGGCCTTCCGGTTAGAAATGGTCCACGAATAACGTATGTAGTCCAACTGTTCGATCGGCTGAGTCAGGCCTAAATGAGCGAGCGCTCGTCGCACAAATCGCTGGACCATGCGCGACATCGGCAACCGTATTGCTTCGCTTAGTCGCAGGGCAGCACGCAAAGTAATCACGCCATCCGGAGCGACATTGAAAACTCCTCCAGCTCGGTTCCCGACTGCGGAACATATCGCACTGGCGAGGTCAATCGGGCTTAGCAATTGAATGGTTGGATCATGGCCCGGCAGCACACAGGCAAGCGAGCGTCTGAAAAGATCGCTGAAATAGTCGTCGCCGCCTACCACCAGTATGGCGGCAGGCCGCAGGATAATCAGCTCAATACCGGTACCTGAAAGTTCGCCCAGGTAAGCGACTGCCAATGTCTCGAGGTCGAGCCAGTCTTTTGTTATTCGCTTCTTATCGCTACGCGAGATGACCTGCGATTCAGAAATAAAACCTTGATTGTGAGGGCTAGCTCCATAGATCATCGCGCTTGACAGAAGCACAAACTTCTTAATCCCCGCACGGGCACACAACTGAAACACTGACTCCGCATCTTCCAAATCAATAATTGTGTCGTGATGGCGGCGAGGCGGCGGAGAGTAGACGACAGTATCTATCTCGTGTTCCTTGAGCATCGTCGCGAGGCCGCCACTCAAGTGACCGGCGAAGCCGTCTTCCTTCTGTGGCGCACGCACGCAGAACTCGACTAATTTGCGGTGCTGAAGGGTGTTTACGATCAACTCCGCCACCGTTTCTCGATCGTCGATGACGATTACTCTAGCCACCTCAACTCTCCTTGCCATTTGACTGGTTGGCCGGACGCGGGAGTTCCAGCACCTGAAAATCTTTTCCTTCTGTAATGCGAATGAGTCGACGAGCTGCAATTGCTCGGTTGTGATCGCTCGTAAACTTTTCAATTCGGCCCCTGGGCCAATGCACTGTCACCGTGTCAACCTGTGTGTTGTCGCCAAGCCCGAAATACAAACGCGCGCTCTGTTGCGACGCGAACCCTGAGCCCGCAGAAACAAGTCGTGTAAACTTCCTGCCGCCCGCCTCTATTGTCACCAGCGCTCCGACCGCGTCACGATTGCTTTCGGTCCCGCGTAACTCGATAGCGAGCCAGTTGCGACGTTCGCCAATGTTGTTGCGAAGCAACGTCGCTCGCGAGAGTTCGGCGCGGCCGGAGTCGCCGGGATTGTTGTTGATGACGACATCCAGGTCGCCATCGTTGTCGAAATCGGCGGTTGCTGTTCCGCGCGCATCACGTATATCGTCTGCGCCCATGGCCATCGCCACGTCAGTAAATTGCAGCGTGCCATCCGGGGCAGGTCCTTCGTTACGTAACAACACGTTGTGCTCATAGCCATTCCACGAGATATCGCCGCGAAATTCGTCTCGATAAAACTTGCCCGTCTTGTAGTCGTTAATGTGCGCGACCGCGCTCAAGATGTAGGGCAGTCAAAGATCTTGTGTGCTTTTCGACGTTATCCAACCGTCGGAAGCGTAGATGTCCTGGTAACCGTCGTTGTCGAAATCGAAGATCGTTGAGCCCCAGAACCAGCCATATGGGTTGGTATTCGCCGCCTCCGAAACGTCTATGAATCTCCCTTTGCCATCATTCAAATAAAGCGCGTTTCCTTTTACTGTTCTGTCTCCGTATGTGCTCCAGTCAGCACCGACGTGTTGGTAGATCTCCTTATAGACGGGAAAATCTTCGAGGATCGTTCTCTGGCGCACACTCGTGACGAGGTACTTGTGCAGCGTCGCGGCCTGCCCGTACCAACGCTGGCTCGAGTGAACGTCGGAGACGTACAGGTCAAGATCTCCATCGTTGTCGATATCTCCCCAAGTCGCGCTCATTCCGTAGCCGGGATCAAAAGCATTCGCTTCTTTCGACACGTCGCTGAAAGTGCCGTCGCCGTTGTTTCGCAAGAGCGCGTCGCGACCGAAGTCGTTAGCAATGTACAGGTCGATGTTTCCGTCGTTGTTGTAGTCGCCCCACGCAACACCGAGCGTCAGGCCGGTTTCATTAATGCCCGCTTCCTTGGTCACGTCTGTGAAATGAAAGTTTCCGTCGTTGCGATACAGACGGTTGCCTTCGCCATTGCGCGTATAGAAGAGCGTGGTGGGCAGATGCTTGCGCGGGTCGAGATAACGACCAGTGTAGAGGTCCAGATCGCCGTCGTTGTCGTAATCGGCCGCGGCGGCGACAACGACGAAATCACCGTCACCATGTTTGACTATTCCCGAGGAATCAGTGACCTCGACAAACTTGCGGCGTGACGGATGCTGCGGGTCAATAGGTACGTTCTTGAAGATGCGACTACGATCGGTGAAGCAACCTAAGTAGGCGTCTTTATAACCGTCGTTGTCGAAGTCGGCGAAGATGCCAACATTGACACCCGGCATATTTTCCGGCAGGCCCGCTTCGACGGTTGCGTCCACGAAAGTGCCGTCACCCTGATTGCGATAAAGACGTGGTCGCGCGCCGTCTGCGAAGAAGACGTCGTACCAACCATCGTTGTCGTAATCGACTGTCGAAACGCCTGCGGGTCCATACTTAATGATCTCGAATGTCTTCGGCTTCCATGCCGGGGTGAAGAAGTTTGGATTGAAGCGTGAAGCGAAATCGATGCCGGCGCTTGACTGCGCGCCGTCCGGCTCGGTCGCATAGAAATTTGAGCTTCCCCAAAGATCCGTGAACCCGCGGCGATCACCCGTAACAGTCGTTCCGCGAATAAGCTCCTGCCGGTGAATCTTCCAGGCACCACTGTCCGCGTGCAGCCACATGCGAAAAAGCACCTGTGTTTCAAATGCTTCTCTCGAGTTTCCGTCGCTCGTGTTGCGCGTGCCACGCAACCAAAGAAACGAGCGGATCACAGCGTCTCGATCACTGTCGATTCGTTCGACTGAGTCGAGCTTGAGTTTTGCCTCGTCTACCGTGTTCATAGTTTTGAGGTAGCGCTGCACCTCATCAGCCATGTCGTGCTTGGTGGTGATTTTTTCGACGGCCGGCTTCCACTTGTAAACACGGACACCATCGCGCTCAGACTGAAACTCCTCCGCAGAAAATCCCTCATGGTTGCCGGCATAATTTTCGTCGTAGCAGGAGAGCACTTGTTGAACGTCAAACTTCTCTACGCCACTGCGAAACTCACCCAGAAGCTTCTGCGCTGCCTGGCCCATCTGTGCGAGTTGCTGCGCGTTTGCCTCGATTTGATCGAGCTTTAGCTTGGTCAGCAGGATGAGTGTTAACAACACAATCAGCGGTGAGCTGTAGAACACCACTCGTTTTTGTCGTCGCGACATAAACTTCTCCTATCCACGTCGCACAGATTATTTCCGTGTAATCTGTGTAATCTGTGGATTCGGTTCTCCGCCTTCTTCTATGCGCATTTGGCGGGTATCTTTCATCAGGGCTGTAATCTTCTCCCCATCGACATGCTGCACGCGTCCGCTGGGCCAGCGGATTTCTATCCGGTTTACTTGTTCTGCCTTCCCGAGACCGAAGTGAAGCGGCAGCATCATCTCCGACGCATAACCCGAGCCCGCCTCGACTTGCCGCATCATCTTTTTCCCTCCGGCCGTGAGCCATACGCAGGCTCCAATCGCATCGCGGTTACTTGCAGTCCCAACCAACTTCAGTTCAATGGAATTGCCTGTCTTCTTGAGGTTGTTCATATAGAGCACCGGCGTCTCCTTGTTGGCATTCATGACCAGGTCCAACCGGCCATCGTTGTTAAAGTCGGCCACGGCAACGCCGCGCCCGTCCTTCACACTGTCTGCGCCAAGCGGTCTTGCAATGTCGATGAACTGCCCGCCTCCGACATTCGCAAACAGACATTTGTGCTCGTAACCATTCCAGGAGTTCTCACCGACAAACTCGTGACTGAAGAAGAACCCCTGCTTGTACTTGTCAATGTGCGCGACCGCGCCCGACGTAAAAGGAAGTCAAAGATCGTCCTTGTTCTTGTTTGTGATCCATCCGTTCGCTGCATAGATATCAAGATCCGTGTCGTTGTCCGCATCAAAGAAGGCAACACTCCAGCCCCATCCTGCACGCGCTGTGTGGCTGTCTTTCAACTCGCTAAAAGTGCCATCGCCGTTGTTCTTGAAGAGCGAGTTTCCTTTGCCTATAGCTGTGCCGATCGAGGACCAGTTAGAGCCCACCAGGTCATAGAATTTTTTGTATTGGAACGCATCGAGAATCAGCCAACGTGTGCGGGCAACGTTGCGCACGTATTGGCTAACGGTCATGTCTTCGCCAAACCAGCGCTGGTTCGAGTTGATGTTCGAGGTATAGAGATCGATTAAGCCGTCGCCGTCGAAATCGCCGAAGGTCAGGCCCATGCCGCCGCTGAAGTCGAGCACGCCTGCCTGCTTCGCAACGTCGGTGAACGTTCCGTCGCCGTTGTTGTGAAAGAGACACTTGCGTCCGAAGTCGTTTGCGACAGCAATATCCGGATAACCGTCGCCGTCGTAATCAGCCGACGCGACGGCGAGGGCCCAGCCAGTGTCTCCCGTGCGGCTTGATGCAGTTACATCGCGGAAGCTTTTACCGTGCTCGTTATGAAAGAGATGATTCGCCTGCGCGTTTTGAGCGAAGAAAGGAAGGCGCGGAACGTCTGTGAAGGCGTTGCCGTAGAGACCGACGTAAAGATCGACATAACCGTCGCGGTCGTAATCGAGGAAAACGGCGGTGACGCTGGTCGAGTTGAAGTCGAGACCGAATTCTTTTGATTGATCGACGAACTTGCCGCCGACATTACGGTAAAACTTGTTTGGCGCGAGGTAGCGAGCAACGAAGAGGTCGTCGTCGCCGTCGTTGTCGACGTCGGCAAATATGCCTGCGTTTGCTTGATCGATTCCATCAAGACCAACCTCGGTAGTGACATCGACAAATTTGACCTGGCCGGAACCATCACTCACGTTTCGATACAGACGCGAACGCACGCCGTCGGGAAAGAAGATGTCCTGGCGGCCGTCGTTATCGTAATCAGTTACGCTTACTCCGCCGGAGCCATGTTCGATGATGTCGAACTTCATCTTCGCCGAGTATTTTTCAGCGTCGAGCTTGGGATCGCGCGAGTGTTTGAAGTCGATTCCGGCCGCCTTGAGATCTACTTCCTTGAAGCCGGCGCCGTCGCCTGCGACGCGAACACCCTCGAGCATTCCGGCGTTTTCGACCAGCTCGTCTTTGACAATCTTCCAATCAAACCCGCTGGCTGTGCCTTCATTGACGAGATACCAGCGGTAGAAATAACGGTCCTGAAAGACGACGCCGTGTGGATCTACGCCATCGAGAATGAATTTGACGCGCAACACCACGCGTCGCTCGAGATCGACTTGTTCGATCATATCGATCTTGGTCCAGATGTTTGAGATTGAGTTGATACTGTCGAGGTAATTCACGACCTCGCCGCGAAGCTGCTGCTTGTCGAGATCATCGCGGCCATTGATTACAATGCGGGAGATTGAAACGTCGCTTTCTTCGCTGGCGGGTGCCATCTGCCAATGGCCGCGGCCGGGAGACCAGAAACGATCTGAATAAAGACTCATGACGGGCGCCGGATCTTTTTTGTCGAAACTCTCGCGAAGCGCACGGGTGTAGTTGCCCAGGAAAGCGTTGACTGATTTTCCCGTGTTGAAAAACTTCGCGTGCTCTTTGTCGCTCCGTGCCATGAGGTAGAGTGCAACGGCAATGACGCAGCCAACGATGACCAGCAGAACGATGGTCAGCATCGCCAGCGTCTTGAGAAGTCTCGTTTTCGACCTTCCATTCATTGGTTTACGGCCTACAACGCCAAAGGTGTTGGCCTAACTTACGCCGAAGGCGTTCACTAATTTCAGCCCAGGGTTGGAGCGCAGCGACAACCCTGGGGCACCAGATAGGAAAGAGATCAAAACGCTGAAAGCGTTCGCCAACCGGCGAACTTCAAGGTTAGTAAATGAATTCGTATGCGAGCCCAGGGGTGTCGCTGCGCTCCAACCCTGGGCTGAAATTAGCGAACGCCTTCGGCGTATTTGCTCCACCGATGATCTTCCGCGCCACCTGCATGGCCGAGACGATGACCGGCGTGATTCCACCACCGGGCTGTGTCCAATGGCCCACGAAATACAAATTCTTCAACATCCCATTCAGTGCCGGGCGGTTGTCGCCGAGTTGATCTGGCGACATCTCCCAGCCGAGCATCGCGCCCTTGTGATTCAACGTGAACCGGTGCGAAGTCAGAGCTGAAGCACTCAGCTTGACGACAACTTTCTCCGTGAAACCCGGCATTACTCGCTCAAGGTTCTCCATGATGTAGGCTTCAACTTTCGTTTTGTGTGTGGTCCAATCGTCGATAGTGTCGTAGTCGATGTCAGTCAGTTTCTGCACGATGACGATATGTCCACCCGGCGGAGCCATCGCCGGCTCGTACAATGTCGGCACAAAAATCTTGAAGGAGTTAGTTGCGACTCGATCTGAATCCCAGGAGTCCCAGTGATAGCCGTGAGCTGCACGCAAGACGTCCGTTGCGATGTCTTTAAGGCCGACATGGACCAGAAAACACGGATGTGTGGGCCGGAGCGTCCGGACAGAAGCAACTCGAGCGCGATCGACGTAGCCAGGTTCAATCAACCGCTCGAGTGTCAACAGCAAATCAGCATTTGAAATGACTACGCCGGCATTGATGCGATATGTCTCAGCAGGGCGAGTGCTTATTTCGACACCACACGCACTCTTACTCCTGACAATGATTCGGTTGACGTTTGTGCTCGTCAGGATATCGCCGCCGAGTTCTTCGAATCGCAGCGCGAGCTCATCAGCAAACGCCTGCGAGCCACCACGCGGGTAGTAGTTACCAAGAAAGTAGGAAAGTCTGAGCATCGAATCGAAGACAAACGAAGTGCGTGACGGCGGAGATCCCCAATGGCCGCAATCAGCGGCCAGGAGCAGTTTCAGTTTCGGATCGCCGAAGTGCTGGTCCAACGCCTGGCGTACTGTCATCCCGGAGTAGTCATCGAGCCGATCTGTTTCGCGCCAGCGGAAATAGGTGAGCAAACCTGATAAGTAAACTTCACGGACAACCGCGAAAAACCTATCCAAGCTTTCGGCTTCGTGTGGAAAATCCTGCTTGAGTTTGCTGAGATAAGTATCGAAGTCGGCGGGCACCGCAAAAGTGGAACCATCAGGAAAGTGAAAATGATCGACTGGATCCATCTTCACCCATCCGTTCGTCATACCCAGGTCGCGCAATAACTTTCCCGTGATCGTCGCGGGGTTACCAAGCAATGGATAGAAGTGAGTTGCGGCGTCAAACGTAAAGCCTTTGCGACGGAAGGTGCTGCAATAACCGCCGACCATGTAGTGCTGCTCGACAAGCAATACCCGCAGCCCTTCACGCGCGAGAAGGTTTGCGCAGATCAGGCCTCCGATGCCGGCGCCGATAATCACGGCATCGTAAGACGTCTCGGGCGGCTTAGCCCGCAATCCTCTGAAAAGTCTCTTCATACCGCATTCAACGTCGGTCTATTCCGGCCATACCTTTCATGTGCAGCGACAAACTCGCCGCTTGCGATAGCTGCACCCATTGAAAGCTCTCCTGCCAGCAGCGTGGCACAAATGATCTCCGCGAATTTGCCCGCCTTGCCTCTACCCGCACAGCCGAGAATCTCAAGACACTCACGACTGGTCCCCAACGCTGTGCCGCCACCTACAGTCGCCACTGTCAGCGATGGCAAGGTGACGCTTGCGTAAAGATCTCCGTTTTCGTCCAACTCGAAATTCGTGATACCGACTGCTGAGTTCACGATATTCGCAACGTCCTGCCCGCAGGCGATGAAGATGGCTGCCAGACCATTAGCCAACTGGCCGTTGTATCCGATTGCGTTGGCGTGCAAGTGGCCCAGCATCGTGTGCTGCCGCATCTGCAACAGGTTCTCAGGCGTGACGTGTAAGTACGATTTGACGATGTGCTTCGGCAGCAGCGCGCCCGCTGTGACTTTCTTGCCCTTGCCGCCGGCCAGCAGTGATCCGCTCGCCCGCTTTTCCGAGCTGAAGCCGCTGAAGACGTAGAAGTGAAGAGCGTCGCAATGGTCCATGATCCATTCGCACGCCTTCTCAGTCGCCTTCACGATCATGTTCATTCCCTGGGCATCGCCGGTGAAGTAACAGAAGTTGACGATCACTTCTCGTCCAATTGCGTGACACTCAATCCGATGCAATTTGCCGTGATGTGTGGTGGATTCAGCCTCCGCGCAAATCGTTTCGAACTTGCCTGGAAGAGTGACTGCAAACTCATGCGCCCGCGCGACATTTTCGAAGAGAAACACAGGCGAGACGCGATTCTCATCCACGTAAACGCGAGTTGTGACACCGCCTGAGCGAGTCAGCGCGACCATGCCACGTTCATACGAGCGGACCAAGACGCCTTCAGTCGTGGCCAGCGGAACGTAAAAGACTCCCTGTACATTCGTGCCGTTGATCAGTAATGGACCAGCCACACCCAGCGGCATCTGGGCTGCGCCAACAGGGTTCTCGATATTGCCGCGCATCTCATCGCCCGGTATCGAATGTGCGCCGATGTGAGCCAGCCGGCAGCCGGTTCTCTCTTCCAGCCACTGACGTCGCCGTTGGACGTAAGGCTGGGCATAGCCTTGCTGCTCCATTCTTGGCACGAGCGGCAGCGCAGCCTGACTTATGTTTCGTTCAGTTCTCATTGCACCCTTGCCAGCACAAGCGAACAGCAATGACCATCAAAGCCAACTGAGTTAATGAGCGCGGCTTCAAGATCGATTTCGGTGTTATCACGACTAATCATGTCGAATGCGAGGTCGTCCTCGACCTGCTCCAGGCCGTTAATACCGGGAAGCACTCCGTCGCGCATCGTTTCCAGCAACGCGATAGCCTGCATTGGACCAGAAGCACCGAGTGTTTCACCCAGCATCGACTTGATGGCTGTTATCGGAAGTTTGCGAGTCTGGCCGTTGAGGCCGAGGAAGACACCCTTGGCTTCGTGGCGATCACTGGTGTAGCTGCCGTTAGCAGAAGCACTGAGACAATCAATCTCATGAGGACCGATGAAGGCATCATTAAGCGCACGTCGAATAGACAGCGCGATTGCATTTACCGCTGACTCCTCATCTTCATCTTGCGAACAGTTATAGCCGCAGCCATGACCCGTGATCTCTGCGAGCGTGCGTGCGCCTCGGTCGCGAGCGAAGTGCGCGTCTTCGAGCATCAACAGTGCAGCGCCTTCCCCGAGCGCGATCCCATTGCGTCTCTTATCGAAGGGAATCGGAAAGTCGCCAGCGCGTTGTTCTGATCGGCACAAGAGTGCGGCGCGATCGAAGCCATAGAACGACTCGAAACACATCTCATCAGCACCGCCGGCGAGGATTGCGCGAGCGCGGCCGCTGCGAATTACTTCCGTCGCATAAGCAATCGCTTGCAGCCCGGAAGTTATGCCGGTTGAGATGGTCGTATTAATGCCGCGCAAGTTGTGCATGATGGCCGTTTGGCCTGCGGCCGCATTGATCACGGTGTTGGAAAAGTCCATTGGGCTGGCATAGGCGGGTCCAACTTCAAGTGCACGCCGGTCAAATTCCGAGATGGTATGCACACTACAGAACATCGTCCCGAGCACTAACCCGACTTCCTGTTCCTTTCTCATCGACTCGGACCAGCCGCTATCGTTCAGCGCCAGTTGCGCTGCGGATGCAACGAGCCGCGAGGTGCGGTCCAGCGGGCGCAGGTTTCTACGGCCGAGATATTTCTTTGCATCGAAGGAAGGGATTTCTCCGCCCAACGGACAGCCAAGAGCGGCCGTGTTGAAGAGTTCGACGGGTCTGACTGCACGGCGGCCGGAGCATAGGGCGAGCTGTAGACTGCTGGACGAATCGCCCAGCGAAGAAACAACACCGGCCCCAGTAATAACAACTCTATTTCTCATCGATTCATCAGCCACAAAAGGCACAAGAGCACAAATGATTGAATTATCTCGTTTGTGTTTTTTGTGCTTCTTCGTGGCTCTTTCTGAGAATTAGCGACGCGTTATTGCCACCGAACGCATACGCGTTGTTCATGGCAACTCGAACTTTGTGCTCACGCGCGCAGTTGGCGACGTAATCCAAATCACACTCAGGATCCGGCTCTCTCAGATTGATCGTTGGGGGAATGCGATCGTGATAGACGGCGAGGGCACAAGCGGCGGCTTCAATCGCGGACGCCGCACCCATCGTGTGACCGAGCATCGATTTAATTGAGCTCATCGGAATGCTGTAAGCGGCATCCCGGAAGACTCTCTTTGCAGCCACCGTTTCGAGGCGATCATTAGTTGGGGTCCCCGTACCATGCGCACTGATATAGCTAACGTCCTGCGGACTGATGGAACTTTGCGCGAGTGCTTGTTGCATTGCGCGTACAGCACCCTCGCCGTTTGGGTGTGCAGCCGTCATGTGATGGGCATCGCACGACAAACCGTAACCACTGATTTCCGCGTAGATGCGCGCGCCACGGCGTGTGGCCGAAGAGAGCGGCTCGAGCACGAGCACGCCTGCGCCTTCGCCGGGAATCATTCCCTTTCGATAGCGATCAAATGGCTGGCAAACTTCGGGGGCGATTGCTCCGAGTTGAGCGAAGCCGGTGAAGGTGATACGAGAAAAGGAATCCGAGCCACCCGCCAGCATTAGATCAGCACGACCCGCTCGCAACACGTCAAACGCGTGAGCAATTGCGTAGTTGCCTGCCGCACAGGCCGTCGGAATCATGATGTTTATGCCGGCGAATCGCAGCTCACGCGCAATGTGCGCAGCGATAACGTGGCTCGGATAAAGTGCTAGAAACTCGGGCCCAACGCGGTTGAGCTTTTTGCTGACAAACAGGTCGTCAAAACGTTCTACCTCGCGTGGCTCACCTGAGGTCGTACCCATTGAAACTCCAGCCCGCTCGAGATCAAGGGAAGCAATTTCCACGTTCGCGTCCGCCAGCGCTAAACGAGCGGCAGCAATGGCAAATTGCGATGCGCGTCCCAGGTGAGCCGCGTCGAGATTCGAAAGATAATTCTCTACTTCAAAGTCATGCACTTCAGCGCCGCGATGAACGCTGTAGGCACTCGTGTCAAAAGATTTGACTGGACCAATGCCGGAGCGACCTGCGAGCAGATTGGTCCAGAAGCGCTCGCGACCGGTACCGATCGGAGTGACGACACCGATACCTGTAACGACCACGCGAAGCTGTTTCATCAGGCCACCGCCAACTCGAGGTGTTGCTGGACGACTCTCACCGTATCGTCGACGGTGCGAATCTCCGACAGAACTTCGTCGGGAATCTTGACTTGAAACTGGTACTCGGCATCCACTGCAATCTCGAGGATGGTGAGCGAGTCGAGTTGAAGGTCATCTTTGTATGAGGCCGTGTCGGTGATCTCTTCGGGACTCAAGCTGGTGATCGTGGCGATTGATTTTTTGATCTTCGCCCTGATCTCGTTCGTGCTCATAGCTAAAATCTCCTGTCGCGAGATGGTTATGTATTTCGCACTGGAGCGGGGTGCGCGTCTATCGGGGTGATGGGTAAGGATTCTCAAGGAAGTCCACGATTCATCAGGGAATTCCCTGACCGGCGAGAAGAGTTTTAGCCTAGTTGGCGCGGAGCCAGCCCTGGCGTAGTGCGTACTGCACCATCTCGACGCGGCTCTTGAGGTCGAGCTTCTGCATTATGTTTGCTTTGTGCGTCTCCACTGTCTTAACGCTGATTCGTAGATAGGCTGCCACTTCCTTATTCGTGTATCCCCAGGCAACGAGTCGCAGCACTTCTACCTCACGGTCGCTCAAGTCGTTGCACTGTGGCTTGCATCCGGGTCGACGATTGTTCAGGTATCCACCGACGACCTTACCTGCCAGTGAGGGATCAAGGTAAACACCACCTGCCGCAACTACCCTGATCGCATTGATCAATGCTTCAGCAGCCGCTTTTTTCAGCACGTAACCGGAGGCGCCCACTTCGAGCAATTGTCGCAGGTAGCCGTTGTCGTCGTGAGCTGTCAAAACAAGTACTGTGACCTTCTGGCACATTCGTTTGAGGCGCTCGGTCACCTGGATGCCATTCAGATCCGGCATTGAGATATCGAGGATGATCACATCCGGTTGCAGTTCCCTCACTTTTTGCAGAGTGGCCCTGCCGTTGTCAGCTTCACCAATGACGTCCATGTCTGCCTGCGCGTTGACAAGGGACTTCAACCCTTCGCGCATGACAGTATGATCATCGGCTAAGAAAATGCGGAGCGAGTTCATAAGCGAAGGTTTCCTGTGGCACGGATGCGGAAGCGGGAATCCTAATGGCTAACGTAGTGCCGCAACCTGGCGCAGATTCGATATTGAGTTTGCCGCCCACCAGAGCGACACGTTCGTTTATGCCAACCAGTCCCAGTCCACCGTGTTCTTTCACTTTGAGTGGAACTTCCGGTTCGAAACCCTGGCCGTTGTCTTCCACAATCACCAACAACTCATCGTAACGATACTCGAGCATCACACTAACACGCGTGGCTTGTGCGTGTTTCAGAACATTCGTGAGCGCTTCCTGAACGATGCGAAAAACGGCCGTTTCAACTGGCGGTGGCAGTCGGAGCTTTTTCAAGCCGCTGTGAAAATCGAGCGCGATCGAATTCCGTTCTGACCACTTTTCCACGCAGTTCGAGATCGCGGTTTCCAGTCCCAGATCGTCGAGCACTGCCGGTCGCAAATCCCAGGCGAGGTGATGCGCCTCTTCCACGAGTCGCTCGGTCAACTTCTGCAACTGAAATAGACTCTTGTGCAGCGAGGTCGATCCATTGTCGGTTGAATTGTTCAGCGTCTTGAGACCGAGAAGGAGTGCTGTAAGATGTTGGCCCGTCTGATCGTGCAACTCACGGGAAATACGTCGCCGCTCTTCTTCCTGTGCAGTAACGAGGCGCCGGAGTAGTTCCAAACGTGCTGCTTCGGATTCTTTGTGCTTGCTAATCTCTGTCTGTAAGTTTTCATTTACTCTCGATAGTTCCCTGGTGCGCTCTTCAACTCGTTGCTCGAGATCGTTGTAAGCATCGCGCAGTGCTTCTTCGGCTTGTCTTCGTTTTGCATCGGAGTAATGCAGTGCCATCGAGTTACGCCAGATGAGCGTGGTGAGCACAACGATACTCGCCACTACACATAGCGGCACGGCAAAAGCCATGTCGTACAAACCTGCGCGCGCGCCGAAGATGATTAGGCCGCCGGCAACAATCGGAATCGCGATGCTGGCGGGTAAAAGATGTCGCACCATCATTCCGCCCGCGGTGTCGCTCAGGATAAACATCATTAACTCCTGTTCCGGATGGATAAAGAGTATTCCAAGGCTAAGAGCAATGAAGATGAGCGCCGTATGCAGCGCCATTCCAGTGTGGGAGCTGATGCTATAAAGGAAGGCAACGTCATAGATGTAGCCAACTAAAGCCATCGAGGCAATCAAGGCCGCTCCCAATACCAATCGCTGGGCCAGGCGGTAAGCCCTACCGCTTCTCCTGGATAACAGCAGGGCACTGCCGATAAGCAAAAGATCTATCGCTGTATGAGGAGAAGGACGCCCCGGAAAGGAACGATCACTAATCTCCAAGCGACGACTGAACAGAAGTGTGTCGAGGCCAAGATCGAGCTTTCCCAGATATTCGCTGATTATGAGCACTGCGATCAGAATGACGGCGAGGGCACAGAGTACCGACACAATAGCAAGTCTTCGCTTCTTTTTTAACGTCGCAAGAGACGCGCTCGCCAGGATAAAAGAAATCGCAGTCAGAGGGACCATCTGCGGTTGGCCCGGCACAATACTTTGGAGGAGCGGAAGATTAAGTGTCCAACCCAGCAATACCAGACTCGAAACAAATACCGCTACACCGCTGACTACTTTCGGAATAAGCACGAAAAGCACAGATGGCTTCACTGAAATTTTTGCGCCATCTGTGCTTTTTTGTGGCAGTCTCACGTTTTTAGAAGGAGAGTCTCACGCCAAGCTGGATCTCACGGCCGGGTGTAGCAGCTTCCGTGATTGTTCCAAACTGTGGCGTGTTGACGAAGCGATTGGGCGTCCCGAGATTTGAGTGATTGAGTGCATTGAATGCTTCAGCCCGCACCTGGAATTTCACCTGCTCGGTAACAGAAAACTCACGTTGCAGCGCCAGATCGAGAGTCTGCCGGCCTGGACCATAAATCGTGTTTCGCCCGACGTTACCGAAGGTGAAAGCGGCCGGCGTTGAGAATGCCGCCGGATTAAACCATTGATCGGCGGTTCTGGTGCCTGGACTAAAAACCGGAGCGCCTGTGTAGTTCGCCCGGATTGGATTCTCGCCCAGCAGTGTTCCCGCATTTGCTGTGTCGCCAAAAACTGAAATCGTAAACGGAAATCCGCTTTGCAACTGGTAGATCGCGGCGAGCTGCCAGTCTTTCGTGAGTTTGTTTACGAAATTGTGTTGGCCCACCGAAGGCAAGGCATAAACCGTGCTCAGCGCGAAGCGATGACGAATATCACACGCAGGTCCCTTCTCTGCAGCCAGGTTCGAATTATTTTGCGGCGCTGCCGATTCAAACATCGGCGAGCGAAAATCAGGAGCATCGCTGAGATTCTTTGAATAGGTGTAATTTGCGAGGAAGGTCCAGCCACGAGCAAAACGTCTTCGCACGTTGACGTAACCAGCCTCATACCAACTCTGCGCGGAGTTTTCCAACAGATTGATGCCACTTACGGGAAAAGTCGTATTAACGACCGTTACGTTATCGGGAAGGACCATCCCTGGAAGGAAACTTAAAGTCCTGAACGGCCGGCGTGGCCCAATGGCTCCTGGACCGGGCTGCGCATTATTGATCAGGTGAGAGCGTTGCAGGTGCACTCCATGGGAGCCGAGATACCCTAATTCCAACGTAGTCTCTGCACCCAAACTCTTTTCGACTGAGCCGCTCCACTGTTGGATGGATTGCGGTGGCGCATCCAGCTCGAAAGACGCAAAGCTAACCGTGGTGACGCCTAATACCGCCGGTCCAAAGTTCAAATGACTCGCAACCACTCCCGCTGCGGGAATGAAGTTATCGCTTTGCTGCGTTTCCGGAAATACATATGGAACGTTGTGACGCTGGTTACACCACGTATTCATATCCACTGGTGTAAAGAAAATTCCAAATG
Organism: Pyrinomonadaceae bacterium; assembly: GCA_035248565.1. Taxonomy (GTDB): domain Bacteria; phylum Acidobacteriota; class Blastocatellia; order Pyrinomonadales; family Pyrinomonadaceae; genus PSRF01. The sequence goes on from DATFHH010000028.1 coordinate 67,105, forward strand.
CGCCGTGCAACACGATCCCATGCTGATGCCAGTTATGAGAGATTCCAACGCGAGGCGCGAAATTGAGCTTATTCGCGTTACTCAGTCCTTTTGGAAACCCTTGCTGCCCGCCAACGAACACAGAAGGAACACCGTTGTTGAAGACAAGGTTCGTGTTCGCGAAACGAATATCGACCAGCGGGCTCATGTACTCGTAACGCAATCCAACCTGGAGCGTGGTATTGCGAGACAACTGAAAACTGTCCTGAATAAACGCATCGGCATACCACTGCCGCAGTTGCATCTGCGGAATTCCGGCCTGACGTTGCTTAACCGCAGGCAGGCCCAGAAGAAAACTTGCAAGCGCGGAGCCAGTGCCGTCGTTCGTGGCCGTTTGAGTCGTGAAGCCGTTGGTAAACTGGTAATAGCCGCGATTCTGGAAGAAGCCCCACATAGGCCAGATGAAGTATCGATAGCTGCCACCAAATTTCAAACTGTGACGACCTAACTGCCAGGTTACAGCGTCTCGCGCTTCAAGGATCGTGTCCCATGCATGCATAGGAGTGGCGATGTAGGTGTCGCCCATTCCGGAGAAACCCTGCACGTTGAACCATGGCGCACCCCATGCACCCTTGCCACCGAAACCAATGCCGGTTATTCCCAACTCGGAGACGATATCGTTCGTGAAGCTGTTTTCAGACGTGCGATGCATTGCCAGACGCGAGAATGTAATGCTGGCGATATTTACCATTTTGGGACTGACGAGCCGGGTCCAACTGACCGTGCCGTTCTGAGACAGGTTGTCATGCAACGCACCAAAACCCGGCAGGTTCTGCGGCATGAAACCTTTTTCGCTGCTGAACGAGTAACGAGCGAGCAAAGCATCGCCTCTCTTAAACGTTTGATCGACACGTATTGTGGCCTGGTCGGTTTGATGATGTGCGTTATCTACGTCGAGAAGATTGTTGCAATCCACGCCTGCACCGGTCACCTGCGGAATTCCCATCATCGTCATGCCGCAGCCCATCATTCCCATATCCATGTTTGGTCGCGGGATGTATTTGCGTAAGAACAAGTGCGCCTTGGGATCTATCAATTGCTGCGGGATCACGTTTCCCGGAAACGGGTCGCGAACGATCTGCGGATTGAGCGGGCTGACTGGTTTTGTTGGATCGAAGTTTGGATTGGGTCGCGAGCTGAAAGGATTAAAGATCGTTGCGCCACTCTTACTGAAGTCGCCGTTGATCTCGTCCTCGGTCGGCACTGTTTCAATCATGGTTTCTGATTTCGTGTGCCGCAAACCTTCGTAGTTGAAGAAAAAGAAAAGCTTGTTGCGAACAATTGGGCCACCCAGCGAGCCTCCGAAATTGTTTCGAACGAGATGATTCCCTGAATCCATCTCATTGAACGTGCGCGCGTCGAAGACGTCGTTGCGCAGAAACTCATAGCCCGTGCCGTGAAAGTCGTTGGAACCCGTTCGGGTGACAATATTGATTTGACCTCCACCGGCTCCGCCCATTTCTGCGTTGTAACTTCCGGTCTGAACTTTGAATTCCTGCACGCTGTCGGGAGATGTACTGAGATTGAGCGTATTGAACGTCGGATCGGTATTGGTGGCGCCGTCCAACAGAAAGTAATTCGCGTTGGGGCGGTTGCCCCCAATGCTGACGGCTGATCGCTGTCCGGGGCGCCAATACAACGGGCTCATATCACCCGTCTGTGCTCCATGACTTTCGTGCGAGCCGGGCGTGGTGAGTATCAGGTCGATTAACATGCGCCCGTTGAGAGGCAGGTTGCGAATGGCCGTTCGCTCCACAACCTCTCCGACGCTTGCGTCACTGGTCCGCAGTACGGCCGCCTGATTTTCAACCTGGACCACCCCACTCACTGACGAAAGCGCGAGCATTACGTCGCACTTCATCTGTTGTCCAACTTCCAGGCTTAACGTCTGGCTCCAGAGAGCAAACCCTGTGGCTTCTGCCGTTAACTTGTAGTCACCGGGCAGCAAACCTGTGATCTGATACAAGCCGTGATCGTTACTCACAATCTGACGAGTCGCCTCAGTAGTGAGTGCCGTCAAACGCAGTGAGGCGCCTGGAACTACCTGTTGTTGGGGATCGAAAACTGTGCCGTTCAGAGAGGCGTAGTTGCTTTGTCCCAGACACAAAAGCGGCGCGAGAAACAAAACCGCGACGAAGCACAGAATGCTGGTAACGAATTTCATGGTTGATCTCCGATTGGGCCGCAGATGGACGCAGCTAATTTCCTACAGAACGCGCAGGAAAGCGACGAGGTCTTTCTTCTCGTCTTGTGCCAGTTTCAATTGAAAGACCAGGTTGAAGAACTCAACTGTGTCTTCAAGGGTCGGCAAGCGACCGTCGTGAAAATACGGTGGCGAATCTTTGATACCACGCAGCGGGAAGGTTTTTACCCAGCCTTCCGCACGCCCAAGATAAAAATCCTCCAGCCGCAGATCGTGCATCTGGTTATCAGTATAGTAAGGAGCCGCATGACACGAGCTGCAATTTGCTTTACCGAAGAAAAGCTTTTCTCCTTTTAACTCAGATTCCGTTGCTTTAGCAGGAATCAGCCGGCCGTATCGATCGAGTTTCGGTGCCGGTGGAAAAGCGATGATGTTATTGAAGTCGCCCATCACGTTAGTGGTGCCTTTGTTGAATTCGCGTCCACCAATCTGTTGGGCCAAGCCAATATCTCCGTCAAAGTATTCCTCGACCTCAGCGAAATGATCGACAGAGCGAATGGAACGACGCAGACTATACATGAGGGAAGTGTTGTTCCCGCGCAAAGTGGGTGTATCAAGACGAACGCGGGCGAGTGTTGGACGCGTTCCCGGATCCATCTCAATCGTCGCGTTTGTATGGCCGTTAACGTGACAATCGAAACAGGCAACACCCTGTGACGGCAGCTTCGTGAGCCGGTGCTTCGTCTGGTTGAACCAACTGGTGTTTGATTTGATAACCAGTTTTTCGAGACCCTTCAATTGTTCCGGCGTCAGAATGCCATTGAACAACCGGTAGAAATTTGCCTCGGTGATCTCCTCACCGCGCGATACGTCGCCGAGGTCAGGTCGCGTGGTGAGGAAGAGAGGCGGAGGAAACTCCGGGAGATACGCTGCTGGAATATCGAAGTCGACGTCGAAACGAGTGTTTTCAGGGTGTGCAGTTAACCACGTCTGCGAAAACAGCATGTGACCGGTCGACTGGAGCGGATGCGACAACGGGCGAAAGCCTTCGGGGAAGAGATCCCGCTTGTAGATCTCTTCCGGAGTCAGGTTCGCCAGCTCTTCCCAACTCGTCATCTTTTCAGGCAGCTTTACGACTGGTCCAACGGGGAGCGGCTTTCCTCGTGTCATGGTCACAGTTGGGTCAGTCTTGCCAGTGAAAGCATAACGGGTGTCTAAATAAGCTTTCCAACGAGCCATCACTGCCGGTTTTTGCTCGCTCAGCCGCGTGTAGAACTCATTAAAATTTCCAACATCGTCGATTGATGCATACGACGATTTCGCCGGGCCCCCATAGAGGTACAACTTAACAGGCGGGATGTCGCCGGGCCGGAGGTCTGGAAACGGCAGTAGTTTCTTACGTTGGTCCTGAGGATACTCACGGTCCCAATCCTCGTCGTAAGCGGCAGGGCTTTTCACCGTCAACTCCATCTCTTCCGGTCGTGGTGCTGAAGGTTTTTTGGGAGCGGGAGCGCTAGCACTCTTACTCGCATGTCCTTCGTTCCTGGTTTGCTGCGCTGAGCTGCTGATGAGCCTTGAGCCGGGCCCAAAGGAAGATCCGACTAAAAAGGCGGCCAGAAAAAACAGAAACAGGCTAAAGCTGAACAGGGGTCGTAATCGTTTGTCCATTTTGTTCCTCCTGATGAGAAGGGGCAGATTTCCCGCGTATGCTCATTGATTCGGGTGAGAGGTTCTTTCTACAACCACTATGCCAGATGAAATTTCTGGTTTCTTAACGCAAGCTAGTCATAAGCGTCGTGCAGGTAAGCTCATTTTGTCCTACATGAGCTTCAAAGATTGAGGAGCAAAGAAGCGAAAAGTGGTCCAAACCACGTGACTAGGCTGAGAAAACCGGGTGGACAACTGTGTCCATGGTCCAATTCAGCCGCGTTCATCTGCGGCTAGTGGTTTAACTTCGTAACCTGCAATGACCAACGCTGCTGCTATGAGTACCAGGTTCTTCATTACGAACTCGCCGTCAGTCGTCAAACAAAACGGCACACCTCGAACAAAGAACACGCTCGGGTTGAACAAAATCGCTGTAAAAGTCCCAATAAGATGTAAGCCCATCAGAATCAATACACACCGAAGCGCGCGCTTTAAGATGATTCCAATTCCGATCGCCATCTCCCACACACCCAGCACCAGCACAAATACATTGATCGGCATGAACGAATAAGTTTCGCGAATCAACGCCGCTACTGGACTGCTGCCGAAGATCTTGAGTGCGCCAAACCACAGAAACACTGCGCCAAGAGCCAACCTTAAGGCTGTAATGCTCCAGCGCCGCAGCATGTTAAGCACTAGTTCATCGAATTGAAGCGCTAAGGAAAAGAAGGACTCGTTTGTCCTGGAATCGAGTGGTTGCCTGATTGGTACGACTGCCGGGTTAACTGAGATGAGCGTAGTTCTAATGAGAGGTTTCATAGGGTGCTATGATTTTTGCTGAACTATTGAAGTAATTCTCTTTCGTCGACGACGATTCATTCTGTAAAGTTTCTCCGAGGGACTTACGTCCTGTGCAATAACCAGACCATCAGCCTCTAATTCGTTCAGCACGTCTTCTACTAACTTCGTTTGATACTGGTCGAAAAGCCACCATTTGACTATGTGCTTGAGAGTATCTTGTGCATATGGATTGGCCAGTAAATATCGGAGTATTTTCTTGGCGAGTTCCTCCTTCTTTTCATCCGGGGGCTTCATGCAGGCACAGTCGCTCGTTCGCACTAGCAAGCGCTACACCAAAACCTAAAAAGCCCCAAAGAAGGGCCCAAAAGTTTTCTTGTTCCTTTGGTGCTTCTTTGGGGCAGTAGGACAATGATGTCCTGGCAGGACCTATCTGGTTAAGAAGCTCTGGACTTCAACGTCTGAACCGAAATGTGATGTTTGCGAATCAACTCCCAGAAAGCGCGGCGATTCTTTTGCGCCGCTTTAGCGGATCTACTGATATTGCAGTGATTTGAAAGCAGCAGTCCTTTGATGTAGGTCTTCTCGAATTGGTCCACCATTCTGTTCTTTGCTTCCTGAAAAGATTCTGGTAACGGCAAAGTCTCGGAGTCGGATATCGCGATCCCTGCCGCATAAATTATGGGTTTCGAGGAAAGAACAATGGCGCGCATGATGACGTGCTCCAATTCGCGAACGTTGCCGGGCCATTCATAGAGAATGAGTTTTCGAATCGCGTCAGGAGAAAAGCCTGTGACTTGTTTGTTGTACTCGAGCGCATACTTATTCAGGAAATGGTGCGCCAGTAATGGGATGTCTTCGCGACGGTCGCGCAGCGAAGGCAGTTTCAGTTGAATGACATTCAAACGGTAGTACAGATCCTGCCGGAGTTTTCCTTCGCGAACGGCGTCTTCACAACGAATGTTAGTGGCCGCAATCACGCGCACGTCAGCTTTATGAGTCCTGGTGGCGCCTAATGGCCGGTATTCTTTCTCCTGTAAAAATCGCAGAAATTTGACCTGCGCCATAAGTGGAAGACAATCCACTTCATCCAGAAACAGTGTTCCGCCATTCGCCTCATCAATCAGGCCGTGTCGCGTTGTCTTGGCGCCCGTAAAGGCCCCTGAGACATGACCGAACAGCTCATTTTCAATCAGCTCCGCCGGAATCGCGCCGCAGTTAACGGGAAGAAATGACTGGCTGGCGCGTGGGCTCAGATAATGAATGGCTCGCGCACAGAGCTCCTTCCCTGTACCTGTATCACCGGTAATCAGCACACTGGCATCACACCTCGCCACCAGCGGCAGTTTCTCGATTTCAGCGAGAAACGCTTCGCTCTCGCCTACCAACTGCCTCATTCCCAATTCTTCCTTAATCTGCATTAACTCGGTTTCAGACTCGGAAAACTGGTGCAGCAAACGCCAGATACGAGGCAACACATCGATCGTCTTTAGTGGCTTGGTAATGAAGTCGGCTGCCAGCTCTCTGATCCACTCGATCATCTCATCGGGTTCGGCTTCATCGACGACTACGAGCAGTGGTGTCGTCGGAATCTCAATTCCCGGAGCGAGAAAAAAGCGTCTGGTGTGCTTCAGTCGATCGGCGGATTGGACGACGAAAATCACGGAAAATTCGGAACGAGAAATGACCTGCGCCAGTTTCTTGCCGCATTCCGTCGCCGCCGAATCAGGGCCGATCTTCTCGCCGATTTTAACTTCCTCCACCTTAAACTGTGATTGAAGAATGGCGCGGAGTTCCTCACCAAGACAATCTGAGGGATTGAGGTTGAGGATCAGGATCCTGGCCGATTTCATAACAGTTCTCCTTTATGACCAACGATGCGTCACTCAGGTAACCTGGCCCATTGAGGTCTGGGCCCCCAGGCTCTTGTGCGTTGCGCAAAGGCGATAATGCATCAGAAACGGCGATGCGAGGGCAATGCTGTTTCTTTTGAAATGTTGAGCGCGGATCGATGAGAGAGACAATGGGAAGGCAGGTAAAGATCGCGATCCCGAGACTAGTCCATCTACCCATTAAGGGTGCGCCGCACTCGCAAGACTGTCACGAGTTTGATTTTATCTGCCGCTGGCATGTTCGACTGGTCACCTGAACATGAAAAGAAGTCTGTGCACGGGCGGGCAGGCCAGCGTGGGTAGACTTTTGGCAGAGGCGAAGGATTATAGTACCGTCGCATGCAATGTCAACGGCTATTTTTAGAGGAGTTGGGACTTTGGGTCTTTCGGCGACGCTTTTCACATAAGAGTCAAGCTTCGTCAATACTGTTCACTCTTGCTTGGGTTTTAGTCTGAGTGACGACTCATGTAGACTCCAACTTGCTGATTGGACCAGGGCAAAAGCTTGCGTAAGCTCATTCAATGAAAAACGGTTGACCACTCGGGGCCATTAGGACCTTGCCGCGGGTGTTGACAAATCTGCGTTGAGCTTCACACAGCTGACAAGCGCTGAGGCTAATGAGCAGCGCTCCGATGCAAGTAGCTACTCTCTTCTTGTGACCCTTCATGAGATTGTGAACGAATTTCACGTGAACGCGCCGAAGTCGAGTTGAATTAAATCTGCGATGCGCTCGACTGTGTAGTCGGCTGAGCGATAGCCGCTGATCGCCTTTTCGTCTCGCGCATAATGGCCCTGTCTCACAAAAACAGTAGTGACATGTTTATCCCACACTTCCTTAACAGCAGCCAGAATGCGTAGTTTGTCATCGACCAAAATGTAGTGGTCTGCCGGATACCGCTGCGCCACGTCTTCCAATTCGATTTCCTTGTGGACATAGATCAACACAGCTCCGTCAAAAGTATCGTATAGTCCAGCTTGGCGAATCTTGTGTGGCTGAAAGACGACATCTCCGTCCGAAAGAATTACCGGCAGCCCATACTGTTTAACTCCTTGAACCGCGTCAAGCGCATTGGAAAAGAGTCGCTCATGGAATGGATAATTCAGCAGGAAATGAGAAACGGTAAGCACGTGCAAATCTCGCGGGTAATTTGCACGGTAACGTTGAAGGGCGCCAAGGTAATCTGCGTACCCAAACTCGGTCCGCAATTCTTCGAAGATGGACCAGTAGCGCTCTTGCCGTTCGTGGCCAACCTCACGTTCCAAATGATCTTTCAGGTCAGCAGTCACTCGGTCGTTGTCGAGCAACGTGTTATCTACATCAAATAAGAAACCTGTTTTCCTTCTCATCGTAAAGTTCACCTGCACGAGCGATCCAAAGACGAAGACTGCCCTTCCTCGCGTCTTCGTTGTTACCGAGAATGGTTTCTGGCGGCAGCATCGTCAAGTGCTTGGAGTTCCACGCCCGAACACAATGCATTCGGGCTGTCTGTTATTGCTCGCTCAAATCTCTTGCGAGTAGCTGTACTCCGCCGCTGAGAATCTAACGCCGCAACTTACCGAAGGTTTGCACGCTTGAAGCCGTTAGGACTGAAGGACATAATCAGACGACAAATCCATGAACCTAAGAGATCGGATCGAATAGAAAGGAAACACACATGAAAATCGGCATCATTGGCGCCGGTCACATCGGTGGCACGCTAACTCGACGGTTTAGTGAACTGGGGCACGAGGTGTACGTTGCTAACTCACGCGGTCCGGAAACTCTCGCGGATCTGGCTGCGGAAACAGGCGCGAAGCCTCTGTCAGTTACTGAGGCGGCGCGAAAAGGCGAAGTGGTCATCGTCACCATTCCCGAGAAGAACATCCCAAAGCTTCCTTCTAACTTGTTTGAAGGAGTGTCTGATCGCGTCGTCGTAGTGGATACCGGCAATTACTATCCGCAGCAACGTGACGGCCGCATAAAAGCCATTGAGGATGGGACAACAGAAAGCCGTTGGGTGTCGCAGCAGCTGGGCCGCCCAGTCGTAAAGGCATTCAATAATATTTACGCCGAGCATCTCCTCAAGTTGGGCCAACCTGAAGGCACTCCGGGACGAATAGCCTTACCAGTAGCAGGCGACGATCCGGAAGCGAAAGCTACAGTTTTAAGACTCGTTAACGAACTCGGATTTGACGGCGTCGATGCCGGTGGGCTTGACGATTCCTGGAGGCAACAGCCTGGTACACCGGTCTATGCCAAGGACTTCGACGCTGAAGGCGTTAAGAAAGCGTTGTCCGAGGCAAGCAAAGATCGCAGTCCGGAATGGCGCGCCACTGAGAGCAAGAGGCAGGCGACCTAAGTTCCTGCGCACAACCTCGAGAAGCACAGAAAGCAGGTAGTGATGCAGTTTCAGTAACGCCGAAGGCGTTCACTAATTTCAGCCCACGGGTTGGAGCACAGCGACAACCCTGGGATCGCGATTTGGAAGTTAGTGAAACGCTGGGATCAAGCTACCCAAGGCTCTCGCGGACTCAGCCTGGACGTAGTAAATGTCATGGCAATGGACTACGGTTCGGCGAACGATAATGGAGGACAGATGGGACTCAGCGCGCGACAAGCCGCGAGCAACACACACAATCAGGTAGTGGCTGCAGGCTTGAGCGCGACTATCGGAGTGACTCCCATGATCGGAATGAACGACACCAATACTGAGATCTGTGGTTGAAGACCGCAATTTAGTTCCCACCGCAAGAAACATCTACTTTGAGCAAAATAACGTAAGACCCGACACTCACTCCCGTGCAAGATCACACCAAGGTTTCCCCATCATTCCGGGTCGTTGTTAAACGACTCTCTTAACTACCAATTCATAAGCAGGAAATTTTTGCGGTTACAAAGGGGGAATATTACATGGTAGGGAATCTACTTAAGTTTCGTGATCTAGTTCCGGCAGCAATAGTCGTCGTCCTGCTCGTTTGCGGAGCTTCTGTTCGAGCGCAAGTGACGACTGGCACGGTGCATGGTGTGGTAACAGATCAAACAGGCGCCGTGATCCCTGGCGCGACAGTGACCATCACAGATCCGCAAACAAGGAGTTCGCAAACTGCCCAAAGCGGCAGCGCTGGCGAATACCAATTCAACAATCTGCTGGTTGGCACTTACACGATTACGGTCGAACCGCCTTCCGGCTCCAACTTCAGCAAGCTGACCATAAGCGACGTGCGGGTGAAGCTAAACGAAGTCACCGACGTTCCGAGCATTCTTCAGCCAGGTGAAACAACGGCTTCAGTCACAGTGTCCGCAGGTGGAGTGGAGTTGGTTGATACAACAACGCTCAACCTGTCGAAGGATTTCAGCTCCCGTCAGGTTGTCGATCTGGCCCAGACAGCAAACGTGGCCGGGGCTAACAATGGAGGCATTTACAATCTGGCTCTGATTTCACCAAACGTCGTGAGCTCTGGCGGCGTGGGCTTGGGCACCGGCGGCTCGGTCGGCGGTCAACGACCACGCGATAACGATTTCATCGTCGACGGCATTGACAACAACGACAAAACCGTTTCAGGTCCGCAGATCTATATCTCTCCCGAATCTGTCGCCGAGTTCAACATCTTAACCAATCAGGCTTCGGCGGAATTTGCACGGTCAACCGGCGGACAGTTCGTTACCGTCACGAAGTCAGGCAGCAACGACTTTCACGGGACGGTTTTCGAGTTTTTCCGCAATAGGAGATTGGACAGTCTGGATAACTTGCAAAAGCTGACGGGCGCGACGCGAGAAACAAACCCGCGATTCGATCAAAACCGTTATGGTGGAAACATCGGTGGTCCACTTTACCTGCCTCGCTTTGGCGAAGGCGGCCGGCGCTTGTATCCGTGGAGCGGTAAGAACAGACTCTTCTTCTTTTTCCAGTACGAAGGCATCGGCCTGGGCCAGGCATCCTCGCCCGGCAACGTTTCTGCTCCAACCGCCGCAGGGCTTGCAACCTTGCAAGGGCTCTCCGGTCTTTCGGCAACCAATTTCGGCCAATTCACGCAATTCGTTCCGGTAGCCCCGACCAACAATGCTGGAACGATCCCTATTTGCTCGGTTCCTCGAGATGCTGCAGGGACTTGCCCGGCAGGCAACACGCTCAACGTGCCCATAGGGAACATCGCTTTTGCCGCGCCGAATTTCCAGAATAACCGAAACATCGTCTTCAATCTGGATTTCAATCAAACTTCCGACACGCAGCATCACGCGCGCTTCATCTACAATCGTCAGCACACGATCGATAACCTGGCGACGTTTCCTGAGTTTTTTGCTCTGATTCCAACCGATGGTCGCTTGTTCTCTTACACGTTAATTCACAACTTCACTCCGCGGCTAACCAATGAAACACGCTTGTCGTACCGGCGGTTTGTGCAGCACATTCCGGTTCCCGACCTCGCGTTTCCGGGCTTGGATCAATTTCCGAATATCGACTTTGACGATCTAGGCTTCTCAATTGGTCCGGACGACAATGCGCCGCAGTTTACGATTGAGAACAATTACCAAATTGTTGACCAGGCCACTTACTCCCTGGGCCGGCATGCCCTGAAGTTTGGTGTGGATTGGCGCAATCTCATTTCGCCGCAGTCGTTTGTCCAACGCCAGCGAGGTGAATACGAGTATCCAAATCTCGATCTCTTTTTGCGCGACGTTCAACCGAGCTTTGGCGAACGTACTGTGGGAGTTTCCAACTACTTTGGCAACCAACACATCTTCTACGGTTTTGTGCAGGACGACTGGAAAGCGAAACCTAATCTCACTCTTAATCTGGGGGTGAATTACGTCTACCAACAGGTTCCGCTGACGGCCCGACAACAAACACTCAACGCGATCGCATCTGTGCCCGGTTTGCTCGAGTTCAATGAGCCTAAGACGCAGAAGAAAAATTTCGCACCGCGAGTCGGCATCGCATATGCACCGAATTTCCGGAGTGGAATAATGCATCACCTCTTCGGTGAACCGGATCAAAGCTCTCTTCGCGCAAGCTTCGCGATGGCCTATGACACGATAGTGGATAACCTCTACATCTTGTCATTGCCACCGCAGTTCAATCAGACGATCGACGTGGGAACCAACTTTCCGGGAACTCCACTTGTCACGCCAAAACTAACCGCTTCGCAAAAACTTTTCTTGGCGGCATCAGCCTCGCAGGGACACTGAGTTTCGAAACAGGTGAGCAGGTCTGAACGGCGACCCGGCGCCGGACCGCTCGATCGTTAACCCTGGTGGAACCGCAAACACATCAAGTCTGGTGACACCGTTACTCCGAACTTGTACGGTATTCAATTCAGATGGAACCTGCGCTACGGATGATGCTGCGCGAATCGTCGGTTATCTGGCGATGGATCCAGGCGCTCAGTACATTCAAGCAGGGCTAGGCGCATTGTCAAACGCGGGTCGCAATACGCTGAAGTTGCCTGCGATTCAAAACGTGGACTTCTCGGTCTTCAAGAACTTTGCGATCGGTGAAGGCAGCAAGAAGTTCCAACTACGCGCGGATTTCTACAACCTTTTCAATCACCCGCAGTACGTTCCTGGTTCGGTCAACGGCGTGGAACCAATAGCGACAACGGGCGTGAGCCAGATCAACACAGTGGGTCAGGCAGACTTCGACGTCCCGTCCCATGTGTTTAGCAGTCACCCGCGTCTGATTCAGTTGGCCGCGCGGTTCAACTTTTAATTGGCTTTAGGACTTTGCGCAACGCGCTTTGTGGAGGTAGTCGAAACTCGGCTACCTCTTTTTACAGCGCCGAGCAGAGCGCGTCACAGCACCAAAGGCGCTGTACGGCCTGAATCGAATTTTTAGGCAAAGCCTGTCAGAACTATTTAGAAACGCCCTCTAGCTTAACTATTTAGAAAAGCCCTCTGAATTCCTTGGTAGCCTTGGGCTCAACGAGCCCAAGGCGGTCCCTTGCCAAAATTGAAATTGCGCCAGTGATGATTTGCTGGTGGCA
>DATFHH010000029.1:0-28739 GCA_035248565.1 Pyrinomonadaceae bacterium
TGCCACCAGCAAATCATCACTGGCGCAATTTCAATTTTGGCAAGGGACCGCCTTGGGCTCGTTGAGCCCAAGGCTACCAAGGAATTCAGAGGGCTTTTCTAAATAGTTAAGCTAGAGGGCGTTTCTAAATAGTTCTGACAGAAATTAGCGCCTCTTTGGAGTGCGGCGGCCTGGCGCCGCTTTGTTATCGATCGCGCTCGATCGAGGCGAAAGCGGCGCCAGGCCGCCGCACTCCAAGGAGGCGCACTTTACCGCAGCAGTTTCATCATCTCCGAATGCAGCAACACAACGTCAGGTGATTGTTGCAGCGCCAGGAAGTAGTTCTTCTGAAACTCACTGCCGGTTTCGGCTGGCGCTAACAACGTCCTGGCCCGCTCGATTAGTGCCTTGGCATCGGCTTCCGTCGCAGCCTTTTCAGTGTCGTGAGTGTCGAGCGTCTCGTCGATCTGGACGATCAACTCCGAAAGACGATGTAACCAGTCAAACCAAGGATCCTTTAACACCAACTGAAGAAACTCATAGCTGTTACTGATCCGGCCGCGCGCTCGTTCATAGTCGCGCCGCTCCAGGTCCAACAGCGTCTTGTGCAACCGCAACAATCCCTGTCGCAAAACCTTCAGCGCGTCGCGTGTAGCGTCAGAAGCTCTCTCGTTTGTCATAAAACGTCCCTCTCAGTTCGCTATGTTATGATCCAAGCGATGCCTAGCGCCATCTCCCTCAACACTTCGATTGAGGATCTTCACAAGTTCCACATCGCACGTTTAGGTGAGACGCTATCTCACAAACTCGCTCGCGCGCTCGTCAGTCAAGCTCACAAAAAGAATGCGGCCGAAGTCACCGTCGAAGATCTACTTACTTACTTTCCGATGCGCTACGAAGACCGTTCTCGTCCCGCTTTGATCCGCGATCTGCGCGACGAGATGGAAGCCTCACTCGAACTCACCGTGACGCATGCGCACGGTTATCCGGTGCGAAACGCGCCGGGTTATGGACGGCCACGACTGTTTATTTTTGAAGTTGCAGGAATAGATGCCGCGAAAACCGGTCGCGAGGTGATTGTTTGGTGGTTCGTGTCAGGACCGCGCGCTTACGACATCGTGAAGTACTACACAGCGCGATTAACGCCAGGCACTCGCTTCATCACTTTTGGTAAATGGGAATTTGAGGCGCGCCGCAACACGTACAAGTTGCGGCTAAACAAACCAGCCGATGAACTGGAGGTCCTCCTAACTCCAGAATCTGCCGAACAGGAAGATCCGGAACAGACAGAAGAGAATCGGCCCGATCCAACGCTCGCAGCAATTCACGTCGGACGCCGCGTGCCGGTTTATCGCAAGCTCGGTGAGTTCAACTCGAAGCGCGTGCGAGAGATCGTGCACGCAGTGCTTTCGATCGTTGATGATAAATCAATCGAAGAGACTCTGCCGCCGGATCTGCGTCAGCGCGCACAATTAATCGGCCGCGCGCAAGCATTGCGTGAGATTCATTTTCCAACACAGAGCGCCTCGATGATCGACTATGAACTCTCACGAAGTCCGGCACACGTGCGCATGATCTTTGAAGACTTCTTCTGGATCACCTTTGCGATTGGCGTGAAGCGAGGTCAACGAGTGAAAGAGTCGAAAGAAGCCCCGGTGCGCATCGACAAAGCGGTTAAAGATGCGATCGCATCGGTGATGCCGTTCAAGCTGACTCGCGCGCAGCGAAAAGTCACCGCTGATATCTTCAACGACATGCAATCCACCGCGCCGATGAATCGTCTGTTGCAGGGAGACGTCGGCAGTGGCAAGACGATCGTCGCAGTCATAGCGATGATTGCCGCGATGGAAAATCGCACGCAAACTGCACTAATGGCGCCGACCGAGATTCTCGCCGAGCAACACGCGCGCAGCATTAAACGACTGCTGGCAAGGACGCCGTATCGCGTGGAGTTATTAACTGGTTCACTTCGCGCAGCGGAGAAGCGACGGCTGCAAACAGCGTTGCGAGAAGGTGAAATCAACGCCGTCATCGGCACGCAGGCGCTGATTCAGGAAGCGGTCGCGTTTGCGAACCTCGGCCTCGCCGTTATCGACGAACAACATCGCTTTGGCGTGATGCAAAGAGCGGAGTTGCGCGAGCGTGGACTCAATCCTGATGTGCTCGTCATGACTGCCACGCCGATTCCACGCTCGTTGGCAATGACTGTTTACGGCGATCTCGACGTGTCAGTCATCGACGAACTGCCGCCCGGCCGCACGCCAATCGAGACGATGGTGTTTGGTGAAGATCAGCGTCAGGAAGTGAAACGTTTGATATCGCGCGAAGTCAAAGCGGGCCGGCAGGTTTACGTGGTCTATCCGCTCATCGAAGGATCGGAGAAGACCGATTTGAAAGACGCGACGCGACGTTACGAATATCTGCGCGACACAGTCTTCCCGAAACTATCCGTCGGTCTGCTGCACGGAAAGATGAAGGCGGCTGAGAAAGAGCGAGTGATGAACGCTTTCGTCGCCGGCGAGATCAAGATCCTGGTTTCGACGACGGTGATCGAGGTCGGCGTTGATGTGCCGAATGCTTCAGTGATGATCGTTGAACATGCCGAGCGGTTTGGTCTGTCGCAGCTTCATCAGTTGCGCGGGCGCGTTGGCCGCGGAGCTGAGAAGAGTTACTGCGTGTTGCTCACTAGCGACAAGAAGACAGTGAACGCGGAGGAGCGGCTCGGCATCATGGCGAAGACCAGTAACGGATTTGTGATCGCCGAGAAGGATCTCGAGCTGCGTGGTCCCGGCGAGTTGTTAGGTACAAAGCAATCGGGCTTGCCGGAGTTTCGCATCGCAAACCTCGTGCGCGATCAAGAACTGCTTGAACAGGCAAAGCGCGAAGCCGAGTTCTATCTTGGTAAAGAGAAGTCGGCAGCCACCGCGAAGATGATCGCGCGTATAAAGCAGGATCCCCGGTTTGGACTGGCAGCGGTCGGTTAGCCACAAAGAGGCACAAAAAGGCAGATGAGAGTTATTGCGGGCGCTTACAAAGGCCGACATCTCAAGAGTCCGCCGTCGATGAATGTGAGGCCGACGTCTGATCGGCTGCGCGAGACACTCTTCAACGTGATCGCGCCGCGTGTTCAGGAGTCGCGATTTCTCGATCTGTGTGCAGGTTCGGGCGCGGTGGGGATTGAGGCGCTTTCGCGCGAGGCGAGTTATGCGACGTTTGTCGATCGCTCGCGGCGGAGTTGCCAGTTGATTGAAGCGAATTTGGAATTGTGCCGGGTTCCGGACGAGCAGCGTGAGATTTACTGTTCGGAGGCGAGCGAGTTTTTGCGGCAGACGAGAGCTGAACCGTGGGACATTATCTTTTTCGATCCGCCTTACCAGCAGGATTATTTGAAGACGCTCGAGATCATTGGATCAAAGAAGGTGCTTGCTAATGGTGGGTTGCTGATTGTCGAACATCATCATAAGAATCTGCTGCCGGAGATCAGCGGAAGTCTGCGGCGCACGCGAGTTTTGAAACAAGGCGATTCGGCACTTAGTTTCTATGCCGCGGATTAAACGGATCTTTTTACGGATCTGCTAGAATCCGGTTGGGTATGTTAGTGCTAGGGATAGAGACTTCGTGCGATGAGACTGCGGCGGCGGTTGTGCGTGACGGGCGCGAGATTGTCTCCTCTGTGATTTCATCTCAGGTGCCGATTCACAAGCGTTTCGGGGGCGTCGTGCCGGAGCTGGCCTCACGCGAGCACCTCGACAAGATCGTTCCTGTTGTCACGGAAGCATTTGAGCGGGCGGGTGTTTTAGCGAGCGAGATTGATGGTATTGCGGTAACGATTGGACCAGGACTGGTTGGTTCGCTGCTTGTTGGCGTGTCTTATGCGAAGGCAATGGCGTATGCGTTGAACCGGCCATTCGTCGGCGTGAACCACATTGAAGGACACATTTACTCAGTCGCGTTTGAAAATCCGCCGATTGAATATCCCGCGGAAGCGCTGATCGTTTCGGGCGGTCACACGAATATTTTCTTCATTCCCGAACCTGGAAAGTACAAAGTCGTCTCGCGAACGCGCGACGACGCCGCAGGAGAAGCGTTCGACAAAGTCGCGAAGCTGCTGGGCCTTGGTTATCCCGGTGGTCCAATCATCGAACGCCTCGCACGTGAAGGAAATCCGAATGCCGTGCCGTTTTCGATTCCGCGAATGGGCGATGGCTTGCCGGACTTTAGTTTCAGTGGTTTGAAGACTGCCGTGACCAAGTACGTGCGCGAGAGCGGAATCGCGCCACATGAAAATGGTGGCGAGCCGTCACAGGAAATTAAAGATCTGGCGGCGAGCTTTCAACACGTCGTGGTCCAGTCGCTCGTGCGGACGATGGAACGGATCGCCGAAGAGCACTATCCGAAGACGTTGATCATTGCTGGTGGCGTTGCGTGCAATGGCAAGTTGCGAGAAGTGGCACGTGAGATGGCAACGAAGCTGCATCTGCCGGTTTACTTCCCTTCACCGCATCTCTCTACCGACAACGCGGCGATGATCGCTGCCGCCGGAACGGTCAAACTCCTCGCCGGCGAACGCGGGACTCTCGACATGAACGCTGACGTCACGCTGCGTTTACAAAACATCGATCTCGCAGAAGAAGCCGCGAAACGCGCCGGAGCCCGATACCGACTTTAGCCACAAAAAGGCACAAAAAGCACAAATAGAAATGATTCTGATTTTTTTGTGCTTCTTGTGCCTCTTTGTGGCCATTAATTTCTTGTGGCTTTTTTGTGGGTGGTCTCGTCACGCGAGACCTGAGTGGGCCTTATCAACCCTCAATCGTACTCATCGCCGTTACGGCGCGCTTTTCATACGCCGCAATGGTGGCAATGTTCTTCTTCTCCACCTCAGTTAGCGAGGCGTCAGTGAAGTTTGGATCGGCTTTATACCAGTCGAAGCTGGAAAAGTATTTCTGTAGCCACGGCTCCTTGAACACTTTGCCGTGACGCGCGTAAATCTCCTGCCGCATCTGGCTCACGTCTTCAACAAACAGACCTTCGAGCAGCGCTTGCGTAATGGGCTTTGTGCCCAGCTCCTGGTGAATTTGGTTTTCGTACTTGACGATCGTTTCGACGTTCAGCTTGTCATTGCCTGACAGACTCTCGTCCTTGAAATTCTCATCCGCCGTGTACCACGGTTGAAAATAGAAGTACTGCTGCAACCATTCTGCGTGAAACATTCGCCCGTGCCGCGCATAGATCTCGTTTCGCAGCAGACGCAACTCATGCAGACTCAAGCCGTGTAGCATCTGCTCGGTGATCGCTTTGTTTTCAAAGAACTCCATATCACCTGGCAGCAGCGCCACCTTGCGTTGTCTCTTTTGCGCACCGCTGAGTATCTCGACGTTCTTGCGCTCAATCGGTGACAGCTTCTTCGCGTCGTAGTTATCACTCGCTGAATACCAGTAGCGCTCTTCGAAGTACTGTTGCAACCAGGGATCGTCGTCAAAGCGTTTGCCGTGAATCGCTTCGACTTCCGCCAGCAACACTTTCCACTCAGCGCCGCTGTGCTTTCCGAGTTTACGCGTCGGAATCTGACGGTCGCGCCAATAACGCATATCGCCCGGTTGGATCGTGTCGTGTTGTACCGCTTCCGCGATGCGAATCAGGTCGAGATTGCGACGCTCAGTGTCGTTGAGCATCGAGTTTTGAAATCGGGGTTGGGCTTGTACCACGATTGCTCGTCGAGGTACGACTTAATGTCCGCGTCTTTGAAGACGCGTCCGTGACGTCCGAAGACGATGCCTCGCAACATCTTCAGCTCGTCGAGACTCAGACGTTGAATCTGGGATTGTTTGAGGGAGTTTCTGCTGAAATCGAGCTCTTTGAAGGCATCAAGTGCGTCCTGCGCGTTGACAGCCACACAAAAGAGCGCAATTAACGCGAGCGGGAGAAAATATCGGGGTTTCATGATTCCTCACTTTTTAACCGCGGATGACACGGATTGTTATCCGAAGATGTCTCGAACCTTGTCAACCAAACCTTTGTCTTCGAGGTCTTTGTTCTCGACCTCGGCTAATTGTTCGAGCAAGCGGCGTTGTTCTCTTGTCAGTGTAGTTGGCGTGATTACGGTCGCAGAGACAAACAGATCGCCGCGACCGCGACCGCCGAGAGCCGGCATTCCTTTTCCTCTGAGCCGAAAGACGGTGCCCGTTTGCGTTCCCATCGGAATCTTTAACTTCTCTTCACCATCGAGCGTCTTAACCATGATCTCTGCGCCGAGCGCGGCCTGCGCGAAAGTGATCGGGACCGCCTCGTACAGATTGCTACCTTGTCGCTCAAACTGCTCGTGCTCGGCAACGTGGATAACCACGTAAAGGTCACCCGGCGCGCCCCCCTGCGTCCCGGATTCGCCTTCACCAGATACGCGTAAACGCGAGCCCGTTTCGACCCCTGCCGGAATTTTTACTTCCATCTGCTTCTCGCGTTCGACTCTCCCGCCGCCTTTGCATTCCGTGCAAGGGTTCTTAATTACTCTGCCGGCGCCGCGACAAACGTGACAGGTCCGCGCGACCGAGAAGAATCCCTGCTGGTAGCGGACCTGGCCACTGCCTCCGCAAGTCGTACAGGTTTCAGGCTGACTGCCGGCTGCCGAGCCCGATCCTTTACAAACGTCACAAGTTTCCAAACGCGGAATGCGCAGTTGCGCCGTCATGCCATTCGCAGCGTCTTCGAGTGTGATCTCGAGGTCGTAACGAAGATCTGCGCCGCGTTGTGCCGAGCTGCGACGAGCGCCACCGCGTCCGCCAAACACGTCGCCAAAACCAAACAAGTCGCCGAGAATGTCCTCAATGCCGCCAAAACCTGGCGCGCCCCAGGCTCCCGCACCAGCGCCGCTGGAAACTCCAGCGTGACCAAACCGGTCGTAACGCCTGCGCTGCTCGACGTCAGACAAAACGCTGTAGGCTTCCGCGGCCTCTTTGAATTTCTCTTCGGCCGTTGCGTCGTTTGGATTTTTATCCGGATGATACTGGACCGCGAGACGCCGGTAGGCGCTCTTGATCTCCTGCTCCGTGGCGCTCCGCTGCAACCCCAGGATTTCGTAATAATCGCGTTTACTCATACGGTTCTATTAAATAGCCTCTCGAATATATAAATTGTTCCGCCGGTGATGTCTAGACTTCAGTCGTGGTTGCGTCCGGTGTAGGGTTCAACATTGCAGACGTGAGTTGCCCGGCGACGCGTTCCAGTTTGTTCAAAGCCTTATTGATATCTTCAGCCGAATCGGACTTGCCAGCGGCTTGTGCTTCAACAAAGACCTGTTCTGCGTTGTCCTGGTCTTGCTGAGGCAACAGACCACCGAATTTTGTAAATGACTTCTTCGTATTTCTCAACAGCGAATCGAGTTTATTGCGCAGAAAGACAACTTCTTTGGCGCTGCGGTCGCTGTCAGCAAAGTTCTCGGCTTCGCGGATCAGCCGATCGATTTCGTCAGGCGTCAGGCCCGAGGTTGGCGTGATGCGCATCTGTTGCTCGCGTCCGGTGGTCTTGTCCTGCGCAGAAACGGAAACGATGCCGTTCGCATCGACTTCAAATGAAACCTCGATCTGGGGCACACCACGTGGACTCGGCGGAATTCCCACCAGCTCAAACTTACCGAGCGAACGATTGCCTTGCGCTACTTCGCGTTCGCCTTGCAATACGTGAATCTCGACCGATGATTGGTTGTCCACAACCGTCGTAAACGTGCGACTTTCACGCAAAGGAATCGTGGAGTTGCGCTCAATGATTTTGGTAAACAGACCGCCACGCGTCTCCAGGCCGAGACTGAGCGGTAAGACGTCGAGCAGCACGATGTCTTTCACGTCACCACTCAAAACGCCCCCCTGAATTGCCGCACCCATCGCAACCACTTCGTCGGGATTGATCTCCGCCGAGGGTTTTCGGCCAAAGATCCTTTCCACGGTGCGCTCAACAATCGGAGATCTCGTTTGCCCGCCGACGAGGATAACTTTGTGAATGTCTGACGGTTGCAGCTCCGCGTCTTTCAGGGCCGTCTGACACGGCTCGATAGTCTGTTCGACGAGATCGCTGACCAACGTCTCAAACTGTTGCCTGGTAAGTATCTTATTAAAGTGTTTTGGCCCGCTCGCGTCAGCAGCGATGAACGGCAGATTGATCGCGGTTTCAGTAGCAGTTGAAAGATCGCATTTGGCGCGTTCCGCGACCTCTTTCAAGCGCTGCAAGGCGAGACGATCCTGCCGCAGATCGATGCCGGTGTCGTCAAGAAACTGTCCGGCCATCCAGCTCATGATGCGTTCGTCGAAGTCTTCACCACCGAGAAACGTATTTCCGGAAGTTGAAAGCACTTCGAAAACGCCATCGTTCATTTCCAGGATCGAAATATCAAAAGTGCCGCCACCGAGATCGTAGACTGCGATCCGTTCGACATTAGACTTTCCGAGCCCATACGCCAGCGCAGCCGCGGTCGGCTCGTTGATGATGCGCTCGACTTTCAGGCCCGCGATCTTTCCGGCATCTTTCGTCGCCTGGCGCTGAGTGTCGTCGAAATAAGCAGGCACGGTGATGATAGCGTCGGTCACGGCCTCGCCAAGAAAGTCTTCAGCGGCTGCTTTCAACCGTTGCAACACGATTCCGGACAATTCGGGTGGGCTGTAGTTGCGGTCTTGAACACTGATACGCGCGTCACCATTCGTGGAATCTACGATCTCGAATGCCGAGGTCTCGCGCATTCGAGTGACTTCCGGTGAACTGAACTTTCGACCGATCAGCCGCTTGACCGCATAGACGGTATTTGCGGCGTTCGTAACAGCTTGACGTTTGGCGATCTGACCGACGAGCCGTTCGCCTTTTTCAGTAAAACCGACGACGGTAGGCGTGGTTCGTCCGCCTTCTTTGTTCGGCACGATCTGCACCGCGCCACCTTCAAGCACGGCGACACAGCAGTTTGTAGTTCCTAAATCTATTCCGATCGCTTTTCCCATAAGATCGAATCAGCCACGAAGAGGCATAATTTGTGCTTCTTTGTGGCTCACTTACGCGTAGCAACTTTCACGAGCGCGGGGCGAATAAGTTTGTCTCCGAGGCGGTAGCCCGCACGTATTTCCTGCATCACCGTGTCGGGTTCATACTCGTCGCTTTGTTCAGTGGTCACTGCTTCATGAACATGTGGATTGAACTGTTCACCAACAGCGGCTATTGGTTTGACGCCCAACTCCTCGAGCACGCCGTTGAGTTGTTTGGAGATTAGATCCACGCCGCTAAGAAAGTGGCGAAACTCGTCAGACTCCGAGGCTTCAACCGATGCCTCTGCTTCCAAAGCGCGTTTCAGATTGTCCATCACAGGCAGCAGCTTGGTTGCAACGTCAGCGACGACTCGGTTGTAAGTTTCGCTTCTTTCTCGCTCGACTCGTTTTCTATAGTTCTCAAAATCTGCCTGGCGCCGCGCGAGCCTATCTTTGAGTTCGGCGTTTTCAGTCTCAACTCGCTTCAACTCAGACCGCGTCGCAACCAACTCAGCGCGGTCAGGCCCGCCGGCACTTTCGTCAACATCAACGGCCGTGCCAGGCGGCGGATCGTCGCCGGCGAAATCCTCGAAAGATTCAGACGAAAGCTCTTCGACTTCAGGATCCAATGGCTCAACGTCACTCATATCATCAGACCCGACATTGTCGCCGGCGTCACTGAATCTAATCGGGATGCGATGTGACCCCTTGTCGCTTTTATCCGATGCCATCAGGAAGGACAGAAACCTCTATCGACTCAACGTGCAGCCTGTTCGGTCAGACGATTCTCAATTAATCGCGCCATGTAGTTTACCATAGCCATTATCCGTGCATATTCAATTCTCATCGGCCCGACAACACCGAGAGTGCCGATGTTATCGGTCGATCCAACGCGATAAGGCGCAGTGATCAAAGCGCAGTTCTGCATTGAGCTTGCAGGGTGCTCGCGCCCGATCACGACATGCACATCGCCGGGGTAATTCGCCGCATCGTGAACACATTCGTTGAGGATCTTGATGAGGCGCGACTTCTCTTCAAACGTCCTAAACAGATCGTGCATTCGCTCGATGTCGACAAAGTCGGGCTTGGTAAGAATGTTTGAAGTGCCGTCGATATAAACGTCACCGCCTACGCCTTCCTCACCCTCGAGGCTGCGCTCGCACAGTAAAACCGCATTTTGCAACATTCGATCGTACAGAGCCTTCTCTTCCGTCATGAGCTCGACGATCTCTGCGCGGATAGCCAGGAGGCTCTTGCCACTAAACTCAGTATTCAAGTAGCGGGCCGTTCGATTGAGATCCTCCTGCGTCAGTTCGTCGGCGACTCTGATGACTTTGTTATGGATGATGTTTGCGGTTGAGACCAGCACCACAAGGATTCGCTTGTCGGGAAGAAGAACGAACTCAATGTGATTCAGTCGATTGTCAGCCAGCGACGGCGAAACAACGATACCGACATTTTGCGAGAGCTCCGAGAGTACGTGTGAAGCGGCCTCCATCAAACGGTCGGGCGACAAGCCGGTTTCATTGGCGGCGAAGAGTTGATCGATGGCTTTTAAATCCGTGCGCGACAGCCGAGCATCGCCGAGGATGTTGTCGACGTAATAACGATAGCCCTTGTCCGTCGGCACACGACCCGCTGAGGTGTGTGGCTGCTCGACAAATCCCGAGTCCTCTAATTCGCCCATGACGTTGCGAATCGTCGCCGGACTCCATCCGTAGCCGTGCGAAAATCGGTCGGAAAGCACACGAGAACCTACTGCCTCGCCAGTGACGAGGTGTTCCTTGATCAGGGCGGCAAGTAGGACTTCCGCACGGGAGTCGAGCGCCCCCTTGTCGGCGGTTTGCAGATTTGAGGCTCGCCTCAGCATGGATTTGCAGTATACAAAGTTATCCACAGATTGCACAGATTAGCCCAGATCAGCGTGATTTGTGTAATCTGAGGATGCCTGTAAGTGGTTGAAGAGTCACCACTTGTAGTCTCCTCCCGCCAAAGGTTGACGCGTCACAGCCGCCGTCCTTAAGATACTGTCCCCTGACCTGATATTTGCCGCTCCGAGTTACCGCAATGACTGAAGTTAGAAAATTCTTCGCCGACGCGTTTCGTCATATGGGCGGTAACCGAGGTGTGCCCACGATCGAAGTTCGCTTTTATCCTTACGCTGGGTTGCGCCACACGATCCGTTTGCGGTCGGGTCGAGTGTACGTAAGGCTTTCGGATATCTGTAAGGACTCTCCGCCTGAGGTCTTACGCGCGCTTGCCTGGATTCTTGTAGCGCGGCTGCTTGGCAAGCGAGTGCCGACGATTCACGACCGGGTTTATCGCGACTATTCGCTCACGCCGTCTGTGATGCGTTCATCCGATCTCGCGCGCCGTGGACGTGGACGAAAGATGATCTCCAGCGCGCATGGCGAGGTTTACGATCTTGATCGAATGTTTGCAAAACTAAATCGCAAATACTTTGACGGCGAGATTCCAAAGCCGACGATCACCTGGTCACAGCGGCGCACGAAGAGCATTCTCGGTCATCACGACCATATTTACGACAGCATAACGATCAGCAAGACTCTCGATTCAGCGGACGTGCCGGAGTGGTTTGTCGAGTACATCCTCTATCACGAAATGCTGCACATCAAGCATCCGGCACGATTGATCAACGGCCGGCGTTACTATCATACGAGCGCTTTCAGGCTGGACGAGCGTCGCTTCCCGCACTACGAAGAGGCGCAACGATGGCTCGAGCGGCTGGCGCGACTCCGGCGGGTGCCGCGCGCGCGTGCGGCGTGAGTGTTATTGGAACTATCCACGCGGATTTGCGTTAGTACAAACGAGGTAGGTGGGCTCCTCAAAAAGAGGGCGGTCTTTCTGGAAGTGGTTTCAGAAAGCCGCCCTTTTGCATTTTCGTACCTCCTTGGAGTGCGGCGGCTTGACGCCGCTTTGGTCTCGGTCGAGCCTGATCGATAACAAAGCGGCGTCAAGCCGCCGCACTCCAAGGAGGTGTTCAAATTAACGGCCAGTCATTTGCTGAAGTGCATCGGGATAGCGCTCTCCCAGCACCGGAATTTTTGACGAAGCACTATCGATTTCTCGTAGATCGTCAGCTGTCAGTTCGAGAGACACCGCGCCGATGTTCTCCTCGAGGCGATGCAGCTTTGTTGTGCCGGGGATCGGCACGATCCACGGCTTCTGCGCGAGTAGCCAGGCGAGGGCAATCTGTGCCGGTGTGGCTTTTTTTCTTTCAGCAATCTCGCCGAGTAGATCGACTACCGCTTGATTCGCTTTCCGTGCTTCAGGCGTGAAGCGTGGCAGGATATTGCGGAAGTCAGAACTTTCGAACGTCGTGTTTTCGTCGATCTTTCCTGTCAGAAAGCCTCGACCCAACGGACTATACGGCACAAAACCGATTCCAAGCTCTTCAAGCACAGGCAGTACTTCCTGCTCGGGACCTCTGGTCCACAGCGAGTATTCATTCTGCACCGCCGTGACTGGCTGGACAGCATGCGCGCGACGAATCGTCTGGACTCCCGGCTCTGAAAGTCCGAAGTGCTTAACCTTACCTTCCTGAATCAGCTCCTTCACTGCTCCCGCGACGTCTTCGATCGGCACTTCGGGATCAACGCGATGCTGGTAAAACAGATCGATGAAGTCCGTTTTCAGTCGCTTGAGCGACGCTTCGGCGACTTCTTTGATGTGCGCCGGGCGGCTGTCCACGCCTGTCAACGTCCGTTGACCGGTCGGATCGAGTTTGAAACCAAACTTGGTGGCGATTACCACTTGATCGCGTATCGGCGAAAGAGCCTCGCCAAGCAGTTCCTCGTTCGTGAATGGACCGTAAACCTCTGCCGTATCAAAGAACGTGACCCCACGCTCGACCGCCGCACGAAGCAGCGCGATCATCTCCTGCTTGTCTGGCAGCCGTCCGTAGGCGGACGACATTCCCATACACCCAAGCCCGAGCGCCGACACTTCCAGTTTCCCCAGCTTACGCTTATGCATAACATCTCCTTTTTGCCTCTTTGTGGCACTCTTGCAAACGCTGAACCACATCGTTAGACTACACGATTTGCTAACAGCCTACCTTTCTTAACGGAGACTTCAGTTTTATGGCGATTCCTGCAACACAGATACGGCGCGGTATGGTTATCGTTTTCGAAGGCCAGCCGTGCAAAGTTCTTGAATTCAGACATCATACCCCCGGCAATCTGCGCGCGATGATCCAGACCAAGCTGCGAAATATTCGCACCGGCGCGTCTTTCGAACACCGCTTCCGCTCCGCCGATACAGTCGATCGCGCGTCCCTCGAGCAGCACGAGATGGAATATCTCTATTCAGACGGTTCGCATCATCATTTCATGAACACGGAAAACTACGAGCAAACAGCGCTGAGTGGAGAGGATCTGGGGGACGCCGCAGAGTGGTTGACGCCCGGCATGAAGATCCAAGCTGAATTTTATGAAGGTTCCCCGATCGGTATCGATCTGCCGCCATCGATGGAACTCGTCGTCACCGAAACCGAGCCAACACTTAAGAGCGCCACCGTTTCCAACGTCAACAAACCCGCCACACTCGAGAACGGTGTGACGATCACTGTGCCGCCTTTTATCAACGCCGGCGATCGAATCCGTGTGGACCCAACTGAAGGGCGTTACATCGAACGCGCCAAGTGAACACGGATTACGCTGATTACACGGATTTATGTACCTGGCTTACAGCCTCCTGTTATCACTCGGCCTGATCGTTTTGATTCCTCACTTCATTTTTCAAGCGCTGGCGCACGGCAAATACATCGATGGTCTGCGTCAGCGGCTCGGCTCAATCCCCTCAATCAACGATAAACCGGTCATCTGGCTTCATTGCGTTTCAGTCGGTGAAACTCAAGCTGCGCGGCCGCTGGCGCAACGTCTCAAACAACAGTTTCCACATCACGCACTCGTCGTCTCAACAATCACGCTGACCGGACAAAAGCTCGCATGCGATGTTTTTCGCAACCAGGCCGAAACGGTTTTTTACTTTCCTTTCGACTGGCGCTGGTCAGTTCGCCGCGCTCTGAAAGCAATTAATCCTGCTGCCGTGCTTATTATGGAGACTGAGCTTTGGCCCAACTTCCTGCGTGAATGCAAAGCGAAAGGAGTTCCGGTCGCACTGGTCAACGGCCGAATCTCGCGGCAGTCGTTTCGCCGTTACAGATTAATAAAGTTCTTTTTCCAGCGTGTGCTTTCGTGCTTGAGCATTGCTGTTATGCAATCGGAAGCGGATGCTGAGCGATTGCAAACATTAGGTATGCGGCAGGAAAAACTCTTCACCACAGGGAATTTGAAGTTTGACGCTGAAGTTGCCGCAGATTTAACTGAAAGGACTGATGAGATCGGGAGGCGATTCGGCTTGAAATCAAGTATGCCGCTTATAGTTGCTGCCAGCACTCACGCGCCGGAAGAGGAGATCCTGATTGAAAGCTTCAAGCAACTCGGCACACAACAGCCAGCGAGACTTATGCTCGCACCGCGACATCCGGAACGCTTCAAGGAAGTCGCGTCACTGATCGAGAACTCGGGGTTGAGTTGGACAAGAAGAACAGATCCACCAGCATCGCGCGATATAGACGCCAGCGTGATACTGCTCGATACGATTGGCGAGTTGCCGGCAGTTTACCTGCTCGCAGACGTTGTTTTTGTCGGCGGTAGTATTGTCGATAAAGGTGGACACAACGTGCTTGAGCCTGCCGCCGCAGGCGTGGCGGTCGTCACCGGCGCACACACGCATAACTTTCATGCGATTGTGGATCTGATGGTCCAGGGCGGAGCGATTGTTCAATTGCCTCCGATCGAAGGTCCGTCAGCCGCGGAGGAACTTACACGCGTTCTGTCTCAACTTCTCGCGAACCGGGACGAACGCGCCGAACTCGGCCGCCGTGCAAAACAACTCGTCACAGACAATCGCGGCGCAACCGAAAGGACGCTGAAACTGATCGCGCCACTGCTGTCAGCGAAACGCGTGGAGAGTGCCCATGCGGATCCGGTGCTGACTGCCAACGCTAGCACTTCATGAGGTCAATCGTTCTTCCCCCACTCAGCCTCCTGTACGGCGCAGTCACGCGCAGTCGTCTTTCGCTCTATCGACGCGGCACTTTCCACACTACCAAACTCGATCGTCCGGTAATCAGTATCGGCAACATTACAACGGGCGGAACAGGCAAGACTCCGCTCGTCGAATGGGTCGCCAGAACACTCGCCGCGCAAGGCAAAAAGGTTTGCATATTGACGCGTGGTTATGGCCGCAAGGATCCCCATCTGCAAGTGATCGTGTCAGATGGTTATGGAGTGCTTGCTTCGCCGGCTGAAGCCGGTGATGAGCCGTACTTATTGGCGACAAAACTCACTGGCTTGGCAGCAGTGATCAGCAGTGCCGATCGAATAGCGGCTGGAGAGGAAG
This sequence comes from Pyrinomonadaceae bacterium, assembly GCA_035248565.1. GTDB lineage: Bacteria > Acidobacteriota > Blastocatellia > Pyrinomonadales > Pyrinomonadaceae > PSRF01. Next base: position 15,408 of record DATFHH010000029.1, read on the forward strand.
CGATCAAAGACTTCGGCACGGAGTGTTTTGTTCTGGACGACGGTTTTCAGCATCTGCGACTCGCACGCGATCTAAACATCGTCACGATCGATGCAACCAATCCGTGGGGCGGCGGCAGACTGCTTCCATACGGACGACTGCGAGAAGCACCTGAGGGCTTGAGTAGAGCTGATTGCGTTGTAATCACGCGCTGCGATCAGGTCGAGAGCGTCGAAGATCTTCGCGGTCAGATCGCGCGACTCACCGGCAATCGTCCGATCTTCAATTCGCGGATGCAGACTGCGCGAATGTCATCATTGAAGAACGGTTCAGAGACTCTTGCGCCGGCGGCGCGGGTCGTAGCATTTTGTGCGGTCGGAAATCCCGGTTCGTTCTTCGGGCACGTGCGGAGCTTGGGTTATGAGATCGGACTCGAAAAGTCTTTTCCGGATCATCACATCTATTCGCAGGATGAGATCGACTCGTTGACTCGTGCCGCGAAAGCTGCAGGGGCCGAGGCGCTAGTCACCACAGCCAAAGACGCCGTGAAGCTGCGGGCCATGTCCTTGGACTTGCCCTGTCATGTCCTCGAAATTGAGATTGCAATCGAAAGCCACGAAGCGTTTGCTTGTTTAGTAGTCGAGGCCACGAAAAAGCACAATAATGAAGCCACAAAAAGGCGCAATTAAGTGAGTTTTTTGATCTTGTGCCTTTTTGTGGCTTAATTTGTTTGTGCCTTTTTGTGGCTCAGTTAGGCGTAGCGGTTGGAGCTGGCGCCGGAGTCTTGGTCGCAGTCGGCGCGGGTGCGGGTGGCACAGTTTCAGGCACTACGCTGCGCGTCGGCTCCGGCAACGGAGACGCTTTCCGATTGCTGTTGCTGTTCGCATTTGCATTCGCGTTCGCGTTGGTATTCTCGTTCGCGTTAGCAACTGGACTGATATCCTCGATCGCTTCCGGCGAAACTGCTGCATTGGCATTCGGATTTGCATTCGCGTTCGCCGGTGGACTGATTGTGCCTCCAGCCGGTAATCCTTCTTCAGGTTTCCCCGTCGCAGGTTGTGCAGGTTGCACCGGCTGACTGTTTGGATCTGCCGCAAGCGACGGCGTTTGCTGATTCGTGTTAATGCTGCTCGCCGGCGAGTTCCAACTCAAAAAGTAGAACGCAGCAAACACCACCAACAATGCGACTGCCGACGGAATCAGCACCTTCATTACACCGAAACTCGAAGCGACTTGCGGCGGCGCAACGGGTTGAACAGGAACCGTGACCGGCGCTCGTCGCGGAGTCTCCGGCAGTATTTCTCTCGGTCTCACCACGGTGATTTCGTCCGGCTCATCTGCCACCGCACGAGCATTTGTTGCTGCCACCGGAGTCATTCTCAGGATCGTCATGCCTGACGCGATCGTCAGATCTTCAATCAACTCTGCCACGTTCTGATAGCGATTACTCGGAAGCTTTGCCATCGCACGCGCGACCACACGAGCGACGGCCGGCGGTAGATCACTTCTCTCCTCCAGCACCGACGGCACGGGCTCTTGCAAGTGCTTCATCATCACCATCGTCGGCGACTCACCTGAGAACGGCACGTGACCGACGAGCATCTCGTAAAGAATCACGCCGAGCGAATAGATATCGGAGCGCGCGTCGATCTCTGAATCCTGCGAGCACTGTTCCGGTGACATGTATTGCGGCGTGCCGATGACCAGATTGGGCGCCGTGAGACCAGTGTCAGGTTTTCCATCGGGTTCGTGAATTTTCGCGATACCGAAATCCAGCACTTTGGCGTGGTCACCCGATGTCGTATCGAGCAACATGATGTTGTCGCTTTTGAGATCGCGATGCACAACGCCCTGCGCATGTGCGGCGCTGAGTGCGTCTCCGACTTGTCGCGTGATGTCGACAACTCTGGCCAGCGGCAACGGACCTTCTTCGCGTATCAGTTGTTTGAGTGTCTTGCCGCTCAAGTACTCCATCACGAGAAAGACGTTTCCGTTTTCATCCTCGCCGAAGTCAGTGACACTGAGAGCGTTTGGGTGGGAGATGCGCGAAGCAGCACGCGCCTCGCGTGAGAAACGCGCCACGATTTTTTCATCGGCAGCAAGCGCGGGACGCAGCACTTTGATGGCGACGGTTTTGTCCATCAGCACGTGCGTGCCGCGATAGACAGTGCCCATGCCGCCTTCGTTGAGGCGCTCGTCGATGCGGTATTTGCCGGCGATGGTCGTGCCGATCAGCGAGTCGGGGTCTTTCTCGAGTGCAATGCCATCGGCGGGACACAGAGTGGTCGCGTCGGGATATTCAACACCACACTTTGGACACTTCTTCATTCAACCTCAGCCTATCACACCTCATTGGAGTGCGGCGACCCGGCGCCGCTTTGGCCTCGATCAAGCGCGATCGATAACAAAGCGGCGCCAGGCCGCCGCACTCCAATGAGGCGTCCCAAAAAAAATACGGGCGAGAAGATCCCGCCCGCAGGAGTTAGTATTTTAAATCTCAACTAGCTCGCCTTAACAACCGCGAAGACCACCAGCAGTGCAAACAACACCAGCGACTCGATCAACGCCAAACCGAGAATCATCATCGTTTGAATACGACCAGCCGCGCCTGGATTTCTCGCGGCGCCTTCGCACGCCGACGCGCCGATGCGCGATTGCCCCAGCGCGCCGCCAAACACCGCGATGGCGAATCCGATACCCGCCGCCAACGCCCGATACTTTTTCAGCGAAAAGTCATTATCACCAGCTTCTGCTGTTGCCTGCGCAAACACACTCATGCTGCTCATCAAAATGCCGATCACGGCGAACAGCAACATTCTGAATTTGCTCATCTCTCCTCCTTCAAAACTATCGTCAAATACATTCTTTGAGCAGACCGGCAGATATTATTTCGCCTGCAACCGGTATCCACCGCCCCTCGAACAACGGCGCTCCTGCGAGACAGACCTGAATTTCTATGAACTTGTCCGGTGTTGCTCTAATGAATGAATCTCAGCTTGCGCGGCAACGTTTGTGGTCGCAGTTGATCACATCGCTCACCGCACGCCTGGGATAAAGCCGTATATTAAGTAAGAACTGGGACCACAAACTCTTCGCTCTCGTCTTCTGCCGCTCCATGCTCGGCATGCGCGTCATGTGGCGGGTGCGATACTTCGCTTATATAAAGTTGCGAGAGCAATATGAAAACAAACGTCTGAATCAACGCCACGAAGACACTCAACGGCATCAACAATATAGGCGCAGGCCACGTCCACGGTGGCGCGAGCCCGGAGAGTGTCTCCATCACTTTCTCATCGGCAAATAAGTTTCCGAAAAGACGAATGCCGAGTGAAAATGGACGTACCAGGTTACTAATCAGCTCGATCGGGAAGATCAGCCACGCTATCCACCAGATTGGACCACCAAGATGTTTCAGGTGACCAAACAGACCATTCTCACTGATACCGATGTAGTTGTAGTAAAGAAACGAAGTCAAACCAAGCGCAAATGTAACGCTTGTTGCTGAAGTGGGACTCATGAACAGCGGAAACAGTCCCATCAAATTTGAAACGAGAATCAGCACGGAGAAGGTCAGGACCACCGGAAAATACTTCAGACCGTGTGGTCCAATGATGTCTTCGATCATGTTGCGCACTGCGAGCACGCTGACTTCCAGTGTTTGCTGGCCGCCGCCCGGTTCGCTTTCGGAGAGCTTCCCTTTCAGGATCCAGATGATCACCACGCTCAAGATGCACGCGATGAAGAACATCACCGTGTACCACGGGATCGCATTGTCCGCTGTGTATGGACCAAACACAGCTTCGGCGTTCGACCCGAAATAGCCCAGGAACTTGTCCCAAATCGGTTTCGTGTAATTCAACTCGAATCGAAGTGCAGCTTCGCCGAACCAGTGGTTCACCAACTCAACAATGATCGGCGCATGCTGCTCCGCCTCTTCAGCATGGTCAGCAGCTTGTTCGGCCGCTTCCTGGAACCAGAACATCAACTAATTTCCTCTCGCCTTGTAATTGCGAAATAGAACTCTCTTGAAGCTTCGACAAGTATCGCTACAACAAAACTCGACAGGCCGATCAGTACCGCCGGCAGTGAAATAAGATTCAGCGTGTACGTCGCGAAAACGACCGATGCGATGACGACATAGCGCAGTATGAATTGCACGAGCCGCAGTTGCGGTCTGCCGCCCGCAATCGAAAGATCAATCGCAGCGGCGGCGGAGTCTTTCAACCAACTATGACTGAAGATCGCCAGCAGACCGCCCAGCAACAGACCCGTCGTGACGCGCCACGGAGCGATGAACGCAGAGACAGCGACCGCGAGAGCAGTTGTAACCGCCATAGTACGAAACACACGAGTGTGAATGGAGTCAGGCATTTGCGAAGCCGGTGATTTTAACTGGGATTTTGGTGAGTTGTCGAGTAAGGCTTTGGAGTGCGACGGCCTGGCGTCGCTTTGGCCTCGATCAGACGTGATCGATAACAAAGCGGCGCTAGGCCGCCGCACTCCAAAGAAGCTAGTACGTTTTTGAACTGAGGCGGATGAATTCGAAGAGGCCGGCGGCGGAGCCGAGGATGAGGCCGCCAACCAAGAACCATGGTTGTGTGCCGAGCCACCTATCTGCCAGCCATCCCAGTGCGCAAAATGAGACCACGGACGCAAACAGCGTGATGCTTGCCGCGTATGCGTACCCGGCCTTGCGATTCTCATTCTCGTCTGGTTGTTCGGCCATGCCCTACCAACTTTCGCGAGTGAGATAGTTCTTCGGCACTTCGTAAAGCAACGCGCGGCGTGAATGTCGCATTGAATCGTGAATAAAGCAGACGTGCGTGCACCAACACGCCTTACCGCCATCGATCCGAGTCAATTCCGTCTGTCGCTCGTTTGCTGCCCACAACGCCCCGAAGTCGTAATCGAAGTCAGCGAGCGTCGCAAACTTCTCGCGTAACTCACACGCGCGCACGTCGCCGTTGTAATCGATTACCGCCGCCGTCTCGCCTGCTGTGCATGGGAACGGCCACGCAGTTGGTTGTTGAAAATTCGCGTGCTGCGTGCGGTAGTGAGTCGTGATCGCGCCGGCGTAAGCGGCATTCTTTACAAAGCGTTTACTGCGGTCGTCAGCGGCAAACACTCGATCGCCGTAACGCTTCGTCAGTTTCGAAACGTGCGCGTAGATCTTCGGCAAAACTTCCGGCGGCACTTGTTTGATCTGCTCGCCAACCAGCGTTTCGCCGCGAATGATATTGAAGTACTGGCCATCGAGACGATAGTTCTCCCACATAAACTCCGAGAGCATCTCGATCTCGGTGTAGTTTTCCGCGCAGACAACCGTGTTCACGTTCAGACGAAAACGATCGGTGTATTTCGACTTGAGCGGATAGAGCGACTCGATGCAGTCGAGCGCCTTCTCCCAATTGCCGGGCACACCACGGATGCGATCGTGAGTCTCGCCATAACCATCCAGCGCGATGTTGAGATAGAGATCGATCTGCTGATTGTTTCCCAGCGCGCGATCGACGATTTCATAAACTCGCGATTTGATCAACGCATTCGTGGGAATGATGACTCGATTCACGCCGTTGTTTGCGACAAACATGTCGATGATGTCCGACAGATCGCGTCGCAGTGTGGGCTCGCCGCCGGAAAGCCAAAGGTCAGTTATCGAAGGCATCGTTCGAGAGACTTTTTCGATCTGCGCGAAGGTCAAATCGCCGGGTTGGTTCAACTCCGCGTGATAGAAGCACGTCTGGCAGAACGCGTTGCAGCGTGAGGTGACAAAGAGAATCACTGTGCCGAGTCGCTTTTCGCGCTTCGAAGATCGCAAGAGCTGCACAAACTGTACGGCTTTGTTGGTCATTACAGTTCGCGAGAGATAATGACAGCTTCGTTTGGTGATTTCAATTCATAGGTGATGCCGCGCCAGTTGATGCGCCGCGAGAAACCGGCGGCGCTAGCGTTGTAGAGGTAGAGCAGTGATGCGAAGGGCCACAGGAAGATGTGCGCGGGGAGATCGCGGCGCAGCACAGAACGATATTGGTCCAATGGGATGGTGACTGCACGCCAGCGGATGAATGATTTCGTAGCGCCGAGAGCAAAGATGATAGTAAGAAAGATATAAGCCGCTGATGAACGCGGATGAACGCCGATCAGAAGGAAGGCACCGAAGAAAGCAATGGTGAAGAGTGCGGAGCCGAGGAGGAGTGGGAGCCACAGGTGGCGTGCGTAGACGCGCGTGATCTTGATCTGTCGTGTGGTGAACTCGAGCAGCTCTTTGAAATCGCAGTCGCCGAGTGAAGCCACGAGGCAGTTGGGTGTGAAGTGAATTGGAAGCTTTGCGTCTTTCAGAACGCGTGTGATGGTGAAGTCGTCGGAGACAGTGCCGCGCAAGCGATCGCGGATGTTGAGGCGTTCAAACGTACTGCGACGAATCGCAGTCGAGCCGCCCCAGCAGAAGTTCTTTGTCGTATCACTGCCCAACGCCGAAGCAACTGACGCGTTCCAAACACCGCGAAGTCGCGACGCAATGCCGCCGCCCTCCGGAATAAACCAGCGATAACCAGTCGAGGCGCCGAGAGTCTCATCAGCAAGCGGCGCGACCAGTTTTCTGAGCCAGTCTTTAGTAGGTCGAGCGTCAGTGTCAACAAAAACGAGCACTTCGGATTGTGGATCGATCTCAGTCACCGCCGCGCGCAGGTTGTGAACTTTCTGACCGCTATCTGTTGCTGGTCCAGCGATAATGGTCCTTGAAGCCACGTCAGAAGTTCGCTTCAACTGTTCGACAATCTCAATCGCCGGATCGTCCAGCCGATCGAAAACAAACAGCACTTCATACTGCGGATAATCCTGCGTCAGGAGAGTCCGCAAGTTGTCGCTCAAACCAGGCTCCACTCCTCTGCCCGGTGCGATTACTGAAGCGAACGGTTGAAAGTCAGGCAACGGACGACTCGTTTCGCGCCGCACATACGCCGCGAATCTTAAGCCATTCAATAACGATTTGATTCCAGTCCAGCAGGCGAGCGCCGCGAGGAAATAGTAGAGATACACGCCGGCGATCACTTCGCCGCGACTGCGCCTAACGATGCAATGGGACCGATCAGTTCCTGCGCGAGTTGGATGAAAGGTTGTGGATAGATCCCGACGATGATTACACCGATAACCGCGGCGGCCAGGGCGGTTTGCAGCGCGGGTGAGAGCGCCAGTGGCCTGTTGTCGGCGATGCGATCGCCGAGATACATCACTTTGATGAAACGCACGTAGTAGTAGAACGAGACGACGGTGTTAATGATGGCCCAACCTGCCAGCCAGTAGTACCACGTCTTTCCATCAGCTTTGCCGCGCTGGATCAAACCGCCAAACAGAAAATACTTGCCTATGAAGCCGCCGGTCATTGGCAGACCACCAAGAGACAGCATGAAGATCGCCATCATCGCTGCCATCAAAGGCGCCTTTTGGCCCAGACCGGTTAGGTCGTCAACGTTGTCGCCAATAATGCCGCGACGTCGCAGGCTGATGATGACGCCAAACGCACCCATGTTCATCAACGTGTAGACGAAGAGGTAGATGATCAGTCCGAGATAACCGTAAAGGTTGTCGGCAATTAGACCAAGCAGGAGGTATCCGGCGTTTGAGATTGAGGAATAAGCGAGTAACCGTTTCGAGTTCTCCTGCGTGACCGCAGCCCAATTGCCGACCATGATCGTGATGGCGGCCACAAGCCCCAGCAGCGGCGCCCAATCAGCACGCATGCCGCCGAGCGCTTCGTTGAAGATGCGCGCGTATAAAGCAAAGCTCGCGGCTTTTGAGCCGGTTGACAGGAATGCGGTAACGGACGTCGGCGCGCCTTCGTAAACATCCGGCGCCCACATGTGAAATGGCACGGCGGCAACTTTGAAGAACAAACCGGCAGCGAGTGAGATCATGCCGAGCAACAGCAGCGGCCGCAGTCCGGTGATCTGGTCTGCCATCGCGCCTGAACTTTTCGCTGCGTCCAGCGCCTTTTGGATAGTCAGCATCAGAGGCGAAACCCTGCTTCCAATCTGGCCGATGTTGGTCGATCCTGCGACTCCGTAAAGCAACGACATACCGTAGAGCAGCACCCCCGATGAAAACGCGCCGAGCAGAAAATACTTCATCGCTGCTTCGTTCGATTTCTTTTCGCGCTTCGTAAAGGCGACGAGAACGTAGAACGTGAGGGCCATCAGCTCCAGACTGATGTAAAGCGAGATGAGATCGTAGCCGCAGGCAATGAACAACATGCCTACGGTGGCGAAGAGTATCAACGAATAATATTCGCCGTGCTGTTCACCTTCGATATCTAGAAAGCGCGTTGAGATGCCGATCGCGAGAGCGGCAGCAACTAAAAACGTTGCTTTGAAAACCAGTGCAAAGCCATCAATTCGCACCATGCCATAGAAACCATCGACTGGCAGTGCGCCGCGCATATACCACCACTGGACCGTGAGTGCGACAAAAGCTAGCGCGACGCCGATCAGAGAGAAATATGCTGTCAGCTTGCTCTTGCGGTACGGCAGGATGACCTCCATCACCAGCGCCACACACGCGCAAACAGTTAGGATCAACTCCGGTGCGATCAGTTGCAGATCGCTGGGGTTGATAATCGAGGTTGCGTTAGCTTGAAGAAAAAACATCGATCAATTAGCCACGGATTTGACGGATCTGTGAAAATCGATTTAACGGATCCGCGTAATCTGTGGCTCTTTCTCTCCTATCACATAATCCGGTCTCACTTGCTTCACAAGCGCATTCACCGGTTGCTGAATGTACTCGAGAAACGGCTTCGGATAGACGCCGATCCAGAGCGACATGATCATTAGCGGCACCATATAAACCCACTCACGAATATTCAAATCCGGCAGATGCTCGTTCTTCGGATTGTCGATATTGCCAAAAAACATTCGCTGGTAAAGCCACAGAAAATATCCGGCATTGAGAATGATTCCGAGCGCGGCCCATGCGGACCAGTAAGGGTTCGCCTCAAACGCTCCGCGCAACGCTAAAAACTCAGAGATGAACACGGCCAGCAGCGGCAGACCAATCGCAGTCATCACCATCCCGAGAAAGATCGCAGCATAGCCCGGCATCACGTGCGACAGTCCACCAAACTCCGCGACGTTGCGCGTGTGTCGCCGTTCGTAAATTATTCCCACCAGAAGGAAGAGCGCGCCGGAGTAGATACCGTGATTGACCATCTGCATCACGCCGCCATTGACGCCATTCGGATTCAGAGCGAACAGTCCGAGCATCACCATGCCCATCGACGAAACGGACGAATACGCGACGAGCTTCTTCACGTCGCCGTCTTTCTTGACGACGAAATACATCGCCGCCAACGCGCCGTAGATGATGCTGACGATTGCGAGAAAGACGATCACACTGCGCACGCCAAAGGTGCCAAAACCCGTGTGCCAACTGCTCTGGTCCTTCGAAGCCGCAGGAAACATCGGCAGGTTGAACCGATAGAAACCGTAAGTCCCGAGCTTGAGCAGGATGCCGGCGAGAATAACTGAACCCGCCGTGGGTGCTTCGACGTGAGCGTCGGGCAGCCACGTGTGAAACGGAAACATCGGCACTTTGATCGCAAAGCCAAGTGCAAACGCGGCGAAGAGAAGGATCTGCATCGTGCCCATTGGCATCACTGATCCCATCGCCTGCATGTAGATGATGTTGAAAGTGCCAGTGGCGTTTTGTGCCGCTGCTTGCAAAGTACTCGACACCATTTGCGCAGCCTGGTTGTTGCCTGCCAGCAGATTAACGGTGCCTTGTGATATTTGACTTGTGAGTGACGTGTCCTGCGTCAGGAAGTACATCTTCAAAACGCCAAGCAGCATCACTACCGATCCAACCAGCGTATAAAGAAAGAACTTGATCGCAGCGTAAAGCCGGTTCTCGCCGCCCCAGATTCCGATGAGGAAATACATCGGCACCAGCGATACTTCGAAGAACAGATAAAACAGAAACAGGTCCATCGAAGCGAAGACGCCGATGACCGCCGTCTGCAAGAGCAGCAGCAGCACGTAATACTCTTTCTCTCGTTTCTGAATGTAATCCCACGATGATAAGGCAGCGATTGCGCCGAGTAGTGTCGTCAAAACAATCAACAGCACCGCCACGCCGTCAACGCCCATTTGATAACGCGCGCCAATGATCGGTATCCACTGATGGTCTTCGAGAAACTGCATGCCACCCATCGAGCGGTTGTAGTTCAGCAACCACAGCGACAAGATGAAGTCGAGCGCAAACCATGCGGTCGCGAATCTTTTGATCAAGCTCGACTGGTCTTTCTTCATGAGCGCCAAAATGAGGATCGCGCCCACGGCGGGCAACCAGGTTATGAAAGAGAGAATGTAGTTATTCATTTTAAGTGTCGTTATCCGCGGCTCTTATCTGAACGCCGCAGCTATATCCCCTGCAAAGAAGATCGCGACCGCGGCCATCAATCCCAACACCATCACGAGCGCATAGTTCTGCGTGAATCCAGTCTGCGCAGCGCGGAACAACGGCGACATCAAACGCACAATGAAAGCTGCGACTGTGTTGACAATCCCATCGACAAAATACTTATCGATACCACCGACGATACGACTGAACAAACGACTCAGCCACGCAAGACCATTGACGATGCCGTCAACGAATTTCGCGTCGAAGCTATAGACAGCGCGCGCAGCGTCCATCGTGCGACGCGTGACGGCCCAGCCGTAGAATTCGTCAACCCAGTATTTGTTGTAACTCGCAATATAGAGTGGACGCAGTCGTTGCGCCCAGATATCTGATAACTGTGGCCGCCAGACGTAGAACAGTCCGCCGAGCAGCATGCCTATTCCGGCGACGATCAGTGAAATAGCGATAAAGATCCACTCGGTTGCGAGTTCACTATGCGCGGCGCCTTCAACTGAATGGGCCAGGTTGAATCCAGTATTTCCGTAAACGCTTTCAGTCTGAGTACCTTCAGCACCTTCGCCTGGCGCTGCGTGAGTGGTTTCTGCTGCGGGCGCTTCCTGCCCTTCCGCAGCATTAAACTCTCGCGTAGCTGGATTCCAGATTATAGGATTCAGCCAGGTGACTATGTGCAATCTTCCGCCTGGGTGCTCGGTTCCGGTGGCGAATCTGAAGGCTGGTCCAATTCCAACCAATCCGCCGATAACTGCTAACACTGCGAGGACAGCGAGTGGAACCCACATCGCTGGCGGAGATTCATGCGGCATGTGCGCGCCATGTTCGTGACCGCCGTGACCGTGCGTAGCGACGTGGCCTGCAATGTCCTCGTGAACCGGTCCAACATGCTCACCCGGTTCGTGACGCAAACGATCACCGGCGGACGGACGCATGGCGTCATGCTGCGCCAGACCTTTGTCGTAAGCAGACGCGTGTGCTTCGTCGGCTTCACCGCCGGCGGGCGTTTCGAGAAATCTCTCACGGCCCCAGAAAGTCATTGCCACCAAACGCGTCATGTAAAACGCAGTGCAAGTGGCGGCGATCGTGCCGATCAGCCAAACAAGCCAGCCGAGCGGAATCTGTGTGGTCGACGCTGATTTCCAGAGAATTTCGTCTTTGGACCAAAAACCGCTGAACGGAATGATGCCGCAGATCGCAAGCCATCCGGCGAGGAAGGTCCAGTACGTGTAAGGCATGTACTTCTTCAAACCGCCCATGCGACGCATGTCCTGCTCGTGGTGCATGCCGTGAATCACACTGCCCGCGCCAAGGAACATCAGCGCTTTGAAAAACGCGTGCGTCATTACGTGAAAGATGCCGATCACAAACGCGCCCACGCCGCACGCCATGAACATGAAACCGAGCTGAGAGACGGTGGAATACGCGAGCACCTTCTTGATGTCGTTTTGCGTGATGCCGATCGTGGCGGCGAAGATCGCAGTCGCTGCGCCGACCAGCGCGACGACTAGCAGCATGGTTTGCGAGTGCTGGAAGATAACGTTGGTGCGCGTCACCATGTAGAGACCCGCGGTGACCATCGTCGCCGCGTGAATCAGTGCGGATACAGGTGTTGGACCAGCCATCGCATCAGGAAGCCAAACGTGTAGTGGAAGCTGCGCGGATTTTCCGCAGGCGCCGACGAAGAGACCGAGGGCGATCCACGAGAGAACGCCCCAGTGGCCGAGTAACTCAATCGGAAAAGCTTTTGCCTGATTGAAAACGTCAGTGTATTGCGCGCTGCCGAAGGTCGCGATCACGCCGAAGATCGCGAGCGCGAAACCGAAGTCGCCGATGCGATTGGTGATGAAAGCCTTGCGCGACGCGTTTGCGGCTTCGTGTCGATCGAAGTAGTAGCCAATCAAGAGGTAGGAACAGAGGCCCACGCCTTCCCATCCGACAAACATCATGACGAAGTTTGAGCCCATCACCAACACGAGCATCGCAAACATGAAGAGACCCATGTAAGCGAAGAAGCGATAAAACCCGGCTTCGCCGTGCATGTAACCAGTAGCGAAGACAAAGATGCACAGGCCGACACCAGTGACGATCAGCATGAAGATCGACGACAACGGATCGAGCTGGTAACTCCATTCGATATTGAGCAGTGCGAAACGTGCTGCTTCAACGCCCTGATTCACACTGACAGCACCGGCTGGAATCCAACTAAAACTAAAACCGTCCTGGCTGGTGAGATATGGATTGGGCCACTGTGCATTACCAGTGAAACCGTAGGAATAGACCGCACCGACGCTGATGAGAAAAGAGAGTGCAACGGAGCCGACGGCGATGCCGCCGATGAGTGGTTCGGAAAAGCGGAACTTCCGGCCCAACAAGCCGTTAATCGCGGCGCCGATTAGAGGTAGCAGGGGAACTAGCCAGATGTATTTGTACATTTAAGCTTCGCTGCCACAAAAAGGCACAAAGTATCTTGTGCTTCTTTGTCACATTTGTGCGTCTTTGTGGCTCACCACTTCAACAGATCGATCTCATCAACCCAGATCGTTTCCTTATTCCTGTAGAGCGCGATCACGATTCCTAAACCGATCGCCGCTTCCGCCGCAGCGACGACGATCACAAACACCGTGAATATCTGTCCGGCGAACACGTTGACACTGCCGACTTCGCGTAGATAACGAGAGAACGCGATGAAGTTGAGATTGGCAGCGTTGAGTATCAACTCGATGGACATGAAGATCACAATGATGTTTCGCCGCGTCAAAACTCCAGCTACGCCGATGATGAACAACAGCGCTCCGATCACCAGAAACTTCGAGAGATCCGGATGTGTTGCCGCATCAGCCATCCGATCGAGCTGGCTACGTTCGGCTTCCTGTTGCAACAATGCCAATACGGGATTGAAGAAACTGAGCATAGTTATTCTGTTCGCGCTTCGAGCCTTGCGAGGTC
>DATFHH010000030.1:0-8129 GCA_035248565.1 Pyrinomonadaceae bacterium
CCCTGGTTTTTCTCTAGGTTTCGGCAAGCTGCTGGGTATCACTATTAACAGCGGCTGCATGCTCGTAGACGCCGACGGAACGCGACACAGCTACACAGGCTCAATTCAGTTTTTCAATTGGGGCACGATCGGTACGATGCATACGACTGATGGGTCGTTCATTGACTACACGTATCAGACGGGCACCAACGGCGTCATCACCTGGGCTCAGGCGAAGCTGCCTAACGGCACAGTTATAAACTACGGCGCATATTCGCAATCAGGTGGCGGCGTGTTCCCCACCTCGATCGAAGACGCCAACGGCAATTTCATCGTTATCACGTATGTAAACAACAGCGGTCCGCGCATTGAAACAGTCAGCGACACGCTCGGTCGTGCGCTCACGTTCTATTACAACTCAAACAACCTGCTCACGGCCATCACCGCACCTGGTCTCAGCAGCGGCACGCGCACGTTGGCCAGATTTCATTATCATCAACTGGCATTGAACGCAGGTTTCAGCGGGCTTACGCAATCGGTGAGAGATGCTAATCCGTGGGTAGTGGATGCGATCTATTATCCCGGAACAAGCACTGGCTACTGGTTCAACGATTCTGACTCTTATTCCAGCTACGGCATGCTGGCCAAGGTTGTGGAAGAGCGGAATATGGGTTTCTCAGCTTCCTCACTTACTGACATGGGAACTGTCTCGCAAGGTTCAATCTCGGCCACACAAACTTACAACTATCCACTGACGCCGAACTACAGCCTAACCGATGCGCCAACATACACGTCGAAGGTCGAGAGCTGGTTGCGTGATGGGACCAATTTTGATTCTGCCACCACGAGCTACGACGTTCACGAGAACGACAATCCGCGCACGGTCACCGTTACGCAGCCGAACGGCACGAAGAGTAAACAGCTCTCTTACAATGCGCCCAATCAGTGGAATGATGGACTAGTCTATCACGACGAGACGTACGTCACTGAAGGACAACTGTTGCAAAGCAGTAATTCGGCTTGGCAACAAGGTGCTTACGAGTCGCCGCGTCCGACTCGCATAGACAAGACCGATGAGCGTGGACAGTTGGTCGCCACCGAGTTCAGTTATGGCACGGTCTACAACCAGGTCACAGAAGTGCGTGATTACGATTACGGCGGGATCACGCTTTTGCGCAAGAAGCAGACGCAGTATCAGAACAGCACGAATTACACTAACCGCCACATCTTCAATCTTCCATTGGTGGTGGAAACCCTTGATGCGAACAACGCCAGAGTCTCGCGCACTGACTATGAGTACGATGGTCAAGTGTTAACGGACACGCCTAACGTCGTCATGCACGATGACGCCAACAATCCTTACGCGCCCGAATACGAACAGTGCGATTGCGACCAATGGGACTACTGGCAGATCGATTGTCTTTCTTGGCGCTGTTACATGGTTAGCACTTACAATCCCGCGACAGACTACCGCGGCAACGTCACACAGGTGACGACCTATTCGGACGCAGCCGGACTATCAGGCGTTATCGCAGAAACTCGTCGCTATGACATCACCGGAAATCTGGTGAAGGCCTCCAGCTCGTGCTGTGAGCAGACGACGGTTAATTACACCGTCGACACGCAATATGCGTATCCGCAATCCAAGACCCGTGGTTCGGCGACGGATCCTTACGCGCAGGTGACCACCAGCACGACTTATGATTTCAATACGGCCCTTGCCCTGACGGGTGTCGATGCGAATGGCAGGCAGTCAAGCAGCAGTTTCGACGCTAACACACTGCGTCCCACCAGTTCGATCTCTCCCACCGGAGCGCACATCGATTACGGCTACAACGATGCGGCGCTGACTTTTACCACTACCACCTATCTCGCCGCGGCTGATGGTGGCGGCATAGCCGATCAGAATGTGAAGCTGGTAAATGGTCGAGGTCAGGTTCGGCAAGAGCAGTCATTGGGTGCAAACAGCGTTTGGGACTTTGTAGATACTCTTTACGACAACATGGGCCAGGTATCGCAACAGAGCCGTCCTTATCGCAGCGGCGATACTCTGCAATGGACCACTACAACCTACGACGCGCTAGGTCGCACGAAAAGTATTACAGATTCGGAAGGGAGCGCGGTACAAAGCTTCTATAACGAAGCGACACGTCCGAGTGTGGCCTCGAGTAGTCCGGGTCAATCAACTCGTGTGCAGGATGCCTGGGGCCGCGAGCGTTGGGGACGTGTTGACGCAAGCGGCCGCGTAGTGGAGATCGTGGAACCCGATCCGAATGGTAACGGCTCGGTCGCTACAGGCGGCCTGGTAACCACCTATTCCTACAACACGCTTGGCAATCTGACGCAGATTAATCAAGGCGCACAAACCAGGATCTTCAAGTATGACTCGCTGGGTCGTTTGACTGCACAGAAGCTGGCGGAAGCAAGCGCCACACTCAACGATGCCGGCACTTATGTGGGCTCGGGTACGTGGAGTGACGTCTTCACCTATGACGAGCGCTCGAACATCACTTCACGCACTGACGCACGAGGTGTGAAGACTGTTTACAGCTATAACAACGATCCACTCAATCGGCTGCAATCGATATCCTGGGACACAAGCGGGTTTGGTGACACTGCGAATCCGATTCTGACGGCAGCGAGTGTCAGCTACAGCTATAGAACAAAAACCAGCGGTTCGCAGCTTCTGGATGTGACGCAATTAAACAGTGTCACAACCTCCGGTATTAGCACCGAAAGCTACCTCTACGATACGGAAGGACGAGTCAGCTCGAAGACTCTGACTTTGACGAGTCGCAGCAGTTACCCGTTCGTCACGGACTACATTTACGACTCTCTGGATCGGGTAAAGAACTTGATCTATCCGGCCGAATACGGCAATGGCAGCGCACCACGCAAGCTGGTCCACAACGATTACGACATCAGCAGCCGTGTGAACGGATTGACCTACGACGGTCAGAGTCAAGCCTCAAGTATCGTTTACAACGCCGCCAGCCAGACTAGTTCTCTCAACGTCGGCACCGGAACAAACCAGGTGAATGAAACATATAGCTACAACGCTCAGACAGGTTTGTTGGACACTCAGACAGTGACCCGTGCTGGATCGACGCTGCTCAACTTGTCGTATGACTACGCAGGCGCTAATGGAAAGCGCACCGGTCAATTGGCAAAGATCCTGAACAACCAGAATCACAACAAGGATCGCGGTTACAGTTACGACGCGTTAGGAAGATTGGTACAGGCCACCGGTGGTCCAGCCGCCGCTCCACTTTGGACGCAAACTTACGCTTACGATCGCTATGGCAACCGCACTACCGTTTCCGCCAGTGGTTATTCGGCGAAGAACGAGCGCCGCGCACCGGCTACAGATCTGCTGGCGAAGAACACCTTCGAGCCTCCGCCATTTCTGCGCGAGGAGACGAAGTCGGTATCAGATTCGCCGTTAATGCTGTTTCCGGCTGCTCCGCCTCAGAGTGGACCGCCAACTTTCACTGACGATCCATTAAGTGCAGGTAACACGCTGATCAAAGCAGTGCATGTCACCGAGCTTCGTAGCGCCATCAATCTACTCAGAGCGCGCGTTGGTTTGGCAGCCGCGTCGTGGGCTGAAACAGTAAGCGCTGGAGTGGTGATCAAGGCGTCGCACATTACTGAGATGCGCACGCGCTTGGGAGAAGCAAGAACCGCGTTGGGACTGGCAGCGACAAGCTACACAGATCCCGCACTAGCGGCAGGCACTCAGATCAAAGCTTCGCACATTCAGGAGATTCGTGATTCGCTGAAAGCTGCCTGGAATACGTCGTCACAGATATCACGCGATGGCCACGCCTCTCTGTCTTACGACGCGGCCTCAAATCGCATCACCACGGCCGGCTTTGCTTACGACGCGGCTGGTAATCAGGTGCGTGCGCTGGTGCCGGGTGGCAGTGTTTCGCAGCGCTATCAATACGACGCGACAAATCGTCTGGCGAAGGTGAAAGCTGATAACAACACGACCGTCTTGATGACCTACACCTACGGCGCCTCAAGTGAGCGATTGATCGCCGACGACGGAAGCTTACGCACTTATTCTGTCGCCGACGGTGGCATGACGCTGGCGGAGTTCACCGAAAGCGGCGCGTCAGTAAATCCCGCCTGGTCCAAGAGCTATGTCTACTTAGGCGGTCGCCTGCTTTCGACGCTGACTCCGAACGGCAGCGGCGGTGAGTCCGTTGAATACGATCACCCGGATCAATTAGGCACTCGGTTGGTTACAAATCCGGCTACTGGCACTTCCTTTGAACAGGTGACCCTCGCGTTTGGTACGGCGCTCACTGCCGAATCGACTGGCGCGACCAATCGCAGATTTACCTCTTACGACCGCAGCGCAACAACTGGTCTTGATTACGCCGTCAATCGCCATTACGACTCGTATCAAGGACGTTTTACTCAGGTCGATCCGGCGGGCATGAAGGCGACCGACCTTCAGAGTCCGCAGACGTTCAATCTTTACGTCTACTGCGCGAACGATCCGGTAAATCACACCGATCCGAGTGGGCTTGGTTTCTTTAGTTTCCTCAAAAAAGTTTTCAAGTTCTTAGTCAAAGTCGCTATCGTTGTGGCCTTTGTTGTCGCAGTGATGTATCTGCTTCCGTTGGCGATTCATCAATTCACTTTGATGATCGCAGCCTTTGCAAAAGGAGCGATTTTGTCAGGTCTCATTCACTTAGCGGCAGCAGTAGGACTGGGGCTTGCGGCAATGTTTGTTGGTGGAGTAGCGCTGGGTATGGCTTACACCACACTAATCGACGCCATAAACAGGTGCCGCGTTCCTGACTTCGACGGGCTGTCGCGGAGAAGACAGGAAGAGCTCACGAGACTCGGCGTAACTGCTGAACAATGGAACAGCCTGCCGAATAAGAGTCGACTGACTTACTTCAACATCACCGCGGCAATTGCCGGCGCGGGACTGTCATTACAAGGATGGAAAGTCGATTGGGCGGCCGGTGGTATTCAGCATGAGCGTGTATTTTTCAAAGCTGATCCTGGTGCTACAAATCTTCTGGGACAGGTGAGATCATCAAGCTCGTTCGCGGAGGACATTAATCACGGAGGAGAGCACGGCGCATACGACCAGAGCTACCGACAAAACAGCTTCCACGTCAGCTTGCAACTTTCGTTCATACCGGAAGGAACAAAGCTGGATGCTGACCTGGATTCCTTCAATCCAAACCGCGGTGCGTTCGGTATCTTCTTTCACGTCAGTGAAGTGTTTGGGCACAAACTTGGCAGGCTATTCGGCGCTGAGGGCACCGATTCTGTTGCGATAGGTAAGCGCAGGAATTGGGAATGCAAGTGACAACAGTCAAGCGAGGAGAGTAGGGATGCAGTTTGTGGTACGGCTCTAAAAAATAACGCCGAAGGCGTTGGCTAAATCCAGCCCAGGGTTGGAGCATAGCGACAACCCTGGGGTAGCCAACTGGCGAACGCCTTCAGCGTTTGACGAAATTTACTATTCTGGCTCCCAGGGTTGTCGCTGCGCTCCAACCCCGGGCTGAAATTAGCTAACGCCTTCGGCGTTGTTCAGATGACCGTAACTGAACTGCTACCGAGAGGAGAATAATGTTGAAGAGATTGTTCGCGCTGGTAATCGCAGTGTTGATTGTCAATCTTGCCGTGGTTTCGTCAGGCAATGCGCAAAGCAAAGACCTTTCGCCCGAAGAAGCGAGAGCACAGGTCGCGAAACTCGGTACTGGGCCAAAAGCGGTTGTGCGCGTCACCTTGCGAGACGGCAAGAAGATTCAGGGGTGGCTGAGTGGTGTGGCGGATGATCATTTTACGGTCACCGGCGAGAAGAGTGGCTCGATTACCTCGATCGCTTATGCGGATGTCAAAGAAGTTAAGAGTCTGAAGCCATCGAGAGGCATGCTTGCCGCAGGAATTGTAGGCGGTCTTGCATTGGTTGTCGTGATTTTCCTATTCGTCGGAGCGAAACACTGATGCGGGTTGGTCCAAGCTGTATCGCGCGCAAGACCATGAGTTTGTTCCTGGCTCTGGTTGGTCTAACTGTCGTTGGTGTTTCAACCGTTACAGCACAAACAAAGAGTAACGATCTTAAGAATCGTTACGAGAACATTGAAGTAGTTCCTTTTGACGTCAAAGCAAGCCTTGAATTTCCCGACGAGTACAGGACACGAATGATCGCCGGCGTCGTTAAGGACCTGCGCGAAATCAATAAATTCAAGCGCGTGTTTGCCGAAGGTGAAACTCAGACGGGTGAAAGCGGTTCGACACTTCGACTCAAGGGAACGGTAATTAAGTACAAACATGGCAACCGCGGAAAACGATTTTTCGCACTGGGGCTGGCAGGCGACACGAAGATTGTTGCGCATGTGAAGTTTATTGACAAAACCACGGGAAAACTGCTCGTGGAAGCCGACGTTGATGGACAAATCTATACGGGCCTGGTGGGTGGCAGCCCGCGGGGAGCTCCCACTGGCATTGGTAAGGATATCGCGAAGATCGCGAAGAAAGTTTTCTTCTAGTTTTCAACGCCATTCGTAACTGCCGCATGCGATGCCTGATGCAATGTTCCTTCGCGATTCTTGCAGTGACTGCCATCGTTGTCGCCTTATCGGGTTCTTGCACTTTGGGGACTGATGTTGGCTTAGGAAAAGGAACGCTCTTGAAGCTGACTGAGATTCGAAGCTTCGCTGGTTTTCACAAAGCTGCTTTCTCCGCGGACGGCAAGAGCCTGGCGTTAGTGGATGGAGTTCACGTTGATGTTGTTGAAGCGGGCAGCGGCAGAACACTCGTCACTCTTGCGCGACCAAAAGCGTTATTTCTCAGCGCACGACTTTCACCGGATGGCCAAGTACTCTCTGCTGCTTACAAACGCGAGGAAGCTGCCGGTCAAACATCGATAGAGATTGCTTTTTGGGAAGCCGCGTCCGGCCGGCAGAAACTCACCTTGCCGATCGTCGATCACGATTGGCGACGACCGGTAGATGACCTCTCGTTTTCACCTGATGGGCGATTGCTAGCCTCGAGCATCGGCGGTATCGCGCGGCTGTGGGATACAGCGTCAGGTAAAGAGGTGCGCAGATTTGTTCCCGCAGTGCAGGAAGAGATCGAAGCTGAACGTGTTCTCCTGTCTCCTGATGGTAGATGGCTGGCAGGGTATTTCAGAGCCTCGAATGCGCAAATGCTGCGCGTGTGGAATGTTGAAACTGGAGAACAGAAAGAGTTTGCCACGGAAGTCTATTCCGATTGGCGGTTCTCAAATGATTCCAAGCTTCTCGCTGTTGCTGCTGTCACCGATAAAGGCAAACCAGCGGAACGTTCAGCCGCCGAGATCTGGGATGTTGGCGCTGCGAGACGATTGACGGTGATTGAGACACCTCGCGAATGGCGTGGCGCTTACACCGTTGCTTTTTCGCCGGATTCAAAATTACTCGCCATCGGGGGCTACAAGAAGTTCGGCGTGTTTTCGATTGAGAGTGGTGAGCTTCTTGTACAGGAGACGCACCACAGCCCGGGTTTCCTCCAGGACTATGAGATCTCGAACCAACTGAATCACATTGAATTCTCTAGTGATGGGAACTTACTCCTTACCAGTGGAGACGACAGCACAGTGAAGCTTTGGCGAGTCGAGAGGAAGTAACCTGCTGTGCCTTTCATCCGCAGATTACACAGATTCTATTAAATCAATCTGTGTAATCTGTGGAATCTGTGGATAGACAAGCTAAATCAAATTCCCAGGAGCATATATGTGGTCCACTTTTTCCGCTCATCGGCTCACCTTTCGGTCTATTGCGAGCGCGATACTGGTGATCTGTCTGTTATCGAGTTCCACCCCCGCCGCTCCACAAGTCATAACAGCAGTCGCGCACGAAACTAACATCGCTGCCGTGATCTGGTATCACCGAAGCGGGTTGCAGAAGTTATTACAGGGCCAAAGCTTCGGCGGTGCGAAAGAACAGGAGAGGCAAACAGACCGCGAGGCGCGCGTCAGCCGGCTCGAGATCTTCCCGAAGGATCCGACGGTTGATCTCAGCGACCACGTGAGCTTCTCTGCAGTCGCTTACGATAGCGAGAACAATACAGTCGGCGGAGTCAAGGTCACATGGAAAGGACAAGGCACGACGGCTACGCAGCGTGTGCGCATCTCG
>DATFHH010000031.1:0-22489 GCA_035248565.1 Pyrinomonadaceae bacterium
CCCTGGTTTTTCTCTAGGTTTCGGCAAGCTGCTGGGTATCACTATTAACAGCGGCTGCATGCTCGTAGACGCCGACGGAACGCGACACAGCTACACAGGCTCAATTCAGTTTTTCAATTGGGGCACGATCGGTACGATGCACACGACCGATGGGTCGTTCATTGACTACACGTATCAGACGGGCACCAACGGCGTCATAACCTGGGCTCAGGCGAAGCTGCCTAACGGCACAGTTATAAACTACGGCGCATATTCGCAATCAGGTGGCGGCGTGTTTCCCACCTCGATCGAAGACGCCAACGGCAATTTCATCGTTATCACGTATGTAAACAACAGCGGTCCGCGCATTGAAACAGTCAGCGACACACTCGGTCGGGTCATCAGTTTCTATTACAACTCAAACAACCTGCTCACTGCCATCACCGTGCCTGGACTCAGCAGCGGCACGCGCACGTTGGCCAGATTTCATTATCATCAACTGGCATTGAACGCGGGTTTCAGCGGGCTTACGCAATCGGTGAGAGACGCGAATCCGTGGGTAGTGGATGCGATCTATTATCCCGGCACAAGCACTGGCTACTGGTTCAACGATTCTGATTCTTACTCCAGCTACGGCATGCTGGCCAAGGTTGTGGAAGAGCGGAATATGGGTTTCTCAGCTTCCTCACTTACTGACATGGGCACCGTCTCGCAAGGTTCAATCTCGGCCACACAAACCTACAACTATCCACTGACGCCGAACTACAGCCTAACTGATGCGCCGACTTACACGTCGAAGGTCGAAAGTTGGTTGCGTGATGGGACCAATTTTGATTCTGCTACCACGAGCTACGACGTTCACGAGAACGACAATCCACGCTCGATTATTGTTACGCAGCCGAATGGCACGAAGAGCAAACAACTCTCTTACAATGCGCCCAATCAGTGGAACGATGGACTCGTCTATCACGAGGAAACCTACGTTACCGACGGACAGCCGCTGCTCGTCAGCAATTCAACCTGGCAACAAGGCGCTTACGAATCCACTCGTCCGACCCGTGTAGAAAAGATTGACGAGCGCGGACAATTGACGGCCACTGAGTTCAGTTATGGCACGGTCTACAACCAGGTAACCGAGATTCGCGATTACGATTACGGCGGCACAGTTCTGCTACGTTCCACCCGCACTCAATATCAGAACAGCACGAATTACACTAACCGCCACATTTTTAGTCTTCCTTTGTCATTGGAAGTCTATGATCCAAACAACGTCAGATTGTCGCGCACTGAGTATGAGTACGACGGCCAAGTGCTAACGGACACGCCTAATGTCGTCATGCATGACGACGCCAATAATCCGTACGCGCCTCAATACGAGCAGTGCGATTGCGATCAATGGGACTACTGGCAGATCGATTGTCTTTCTTGGCGCTGTTACATGGTCAGCACTTACAATCCCGCGACCGATTATCGCGGTAACGTCACGCTGGTAACTAATTACGCTAATGGGATCAATCTCACCGGCGCGATCACGGAATCGCGGAATTACGACATCACCGGCAACATGATCAAGAAATCCAGTATTGCCGGCGAACAAACTACCTTCAATTACACTGTCGACACGCAATATGCTTACGCGAATTCTCAGACGGCTGGTTCCGCAACCGATGCCTACGCGCAGGTGACTACCAGCACGACTTATGATTTCAACACTGGCCTCGCTCTGACGGGTATCGATGCGAACGGCCGGCAGTCAACCAGCAATTACGACGCTAACACGCTGCGTCCCACCAGTTCGATCGCTCCGACCGGAGCGCACATCGATTTCGGCTACAACGATACAGCGATGACGTTGACCACGACGTCTTATCTCGCTGCCGCTGACGGTGGCGGAATCGCCGATCAGAATGCGAAGCTGCTGAATGGACGAAATCAGGTTCGACAAGAGCAGTCGTTGGGTGCAAACAGCGTTTGGGATTTTGTAGATACTGCTTACGACAACATGGGTCGTGTGTCGCAACAGAGCTTCCCATATCGCAGTGGCGATACTCCGCAATGGACCACCACAACCTATGACGCGCTGAGTCGTGCTAAGACCGTGACCAGCCCTGATGGAAGTGTGGCCCAGAGCTTCTATAACGAAGCGACACGTCCGAGTGTGGCCTCGAGTAGTCCGGGTCAATCAACTCGTGTGCAGGATGCCTGGGGCCGTGAACGTTGGGGACGCATTGATGCGAGCGGTCATCTTGTTGAAATAGTAGAGCCGGATCCGAACGGCAATGGCACGGTCGCTACAGGCGGCCTGGTGACCACCTATTCCTACAACACGCTGGGCAATCTGACGCAGATCAATCAAGGCGCACAAACCAGGGTCTTCAAATACGACTCGCTTGGACGTTTGACTGCACAGAAGCTGGCGGAAGCAAGCGCCACACTCAACGATGCCGGCACTTATGTTGGCGCGGGCTCGTGGAGTGACGTCTTCACCTACGACGAACGTTCCAACATCACTTCACGCACCGATGCACGAGGTGTGAAGACTGTTTACAGCTATAACAACGATCCACTCAATCGGCTGCAATCGATTTCGTGGGACACAAGCGGGTTTGGTGACACTGCGAATCCGATTCTGACAGCAGCGACTGTCAGCTACAGCTATCGGACAAAAACCAGCGGTTCGCAGCTTCTGGATGTGACGCAATTAAACAGTGTCACAACCTCCGGTGTCAGTACCGAGAGCTACCTCTACGATACGGAAGGACGCGTCAGCTCGAAGACTCTGACTTTGACGAGTCGCAGCAGTTATCCGTTCGTCACGGACTACATTTACGACTCTCTGGATCGGGTAAAGAACTTGATCTATCCGGCCGAATACGGCAATGGCAGCGCACCACGCAAGCTGGTCCACCACGATTACGACATTGCCAGCCGCGTGAATGGATTGACCTACGACGGTCAGAGTCAAGCGTCTAACATTAGCTACAACGCATTCAGTAATGCGACGTCGCTCAATGTGGGTACGGGAACAAACCAGATCACCGAAACCTATAACTACAACGCGCAGACCAGCTTTCTTGATAGTCAGACAGTGACCCGTGGCGCGTCGACGCTGCTCAACCTGTCATATGACTACGCGGGTGCTAATGGAAAGCGCACCGGTCAATTGGCAAAGATCCTGAACAACCAGAATCACAATAAGGATCGCGGTTACAGCTACGATGCGTTAGGAAGATTGGTACAGGCCACCGGTGGTCCAGCTGCCGCTCCACTTTGGACTCAAACCTATGCTTACGATCGCTACGGCAACCGCACTACCGTTTCGGCTAGTGGTTATTCGGCGAAGAACCAGCGAGCAACGCCTACAGATCTGCTGGCGAAGAACACCTTCGAGCCTCCGCCATTTCTCCACGACGAGACAAAGTCGGTATCAGATTCGCCGCTAACGCTGTTTCCGGCTGCTCCACCTCAGAGTGGACCGCCAACTTTTACCGACGACCCGTTAAGTGCAGGTAACACGCTGATCAAAGCGGTGCATGTCACCGAGCTTCGTAGCGCCATCAATCTACTCAGAGCACGCGTTGGTTTGGCAGCAGCGTCGTGGGCTGAAACTGTAAACGCTGGAGTGGCAATCAAGGCGTCGCACATTATTGAGATGCGCACGCGCTTGGGGGAAGCAAGAACCGCGTTGGGACTGGCAGCGACAAGCTACACAGATCCGGCACTAGCCGCAGGCACTCAGATCAAAGCTTCGCACATTCAGGAGATTCGTGATTCGTTGAAGGCTGCCTGGAATACGTCGTCACAGATATCACGCGATGGTCACGCCTCTCTGTCTTACGACGCGGCCTCAAATCGCATCACCACGGCCGGCTTTGCTTACGACGCGGCTGGTAATCAGGTGCGTGCGCTGGTGCCGGGCGGCAGCGTATCGCAGCGTTATCAATACGACGCGGCAAATCGTCTGGCGAAGGTGAAAGCCGATAACAACACGACGGTGTTGGCGACTTACACCTACGGCGACTCCGCAGAACGATTGATCGCCGAAGAAGGAACCCTGCGCACTTACTACGCCGGTGATAGCGGCATCACTGTCGCCGAGTTCACCGAAAGCGGCGCGTCAGTAAATCCCGCCTGGTCCAAGAGCTATGTCTACTTAGGCGGTCGCCTGCTTTCGACGCTGACTCCGAACGGCAGCGGCGGTGAGTCCGTTGAATACCATCACCCGGATCAATTAGGCACCCGCCTGGTTACAAATCCGGCTACCGGCACTTTCTTTGAACAGGTGACTCTCGCGTTTGGGACGGCACTCACCGCCGAATCAACCGGCGCGACCAATCGAAGATTCACGTCTTACGACCGCAGCGCAACAACTGGTCTTGATTACGCCGTCAACCGCAATTACGACTCGTATCAAGGACGTTTTACTCAGGTCGATCCCATCGGTATGAAGTCAACGGACCTTCAGAGTCCGCAGACCCTTAATCTCTATGCCTACTGTGCGAACGATCCGGTAAATCACACCGACCCGAGTGGCCTGGGTTTCTTTAGCTGGCTTGCGAAACTCTTTAAGAGCATCGGCAAAGTCCTGAGCGCGGTGGGCAGAGCAGTCTCGAAGATTCTGAACAATCGCTGGGTAAGAATAGGCGTGTTCATTCTTGGTTTTATACTACCGGGACTGCACGGCCTACTGGCGGCGATCGTGTCGTGGACCGTACGAATCTACAACTACGTTGCTGACATAGCATCGCAATTGCAGTTGTGGGGTGCGTTATTAGAGGGTCACTTCAAGGACTTCGGCGCCATGATCGGTTTGGCTATTGGGGGATCAGCTCTCTCTGAAGTTATCGATCCGATCGTATCCGGAGTGCAAGACGCGCTCTTTAACGGAAAGAACCTGCTGGATTCTGTCTACAAGGGTCTGAAGGATGGATACTATCGCTTTGCCGACAATCTTAGCCGAAAGTTGAAAGATATCTTCATCCCGTTCTACGGCATCTTCGGTGGTCCGGGTAATCCTCCGGATGATACCTACGATGAGAAGACACGTGACTTCAGGCCGTGTCCCTCGGACAAGCCGTGTGTGCCAGATGCTTACGATGATATCGATACTGATTTCCGCGGGCACGATGTAGCTGGGCGGCAAGCTGGTCAGGACGCAAAGCTTCCTGTGGGAGATCCCAACAGAATTACTCACGAGGTGCAGCACGCAAGAGTACGGGCGTCAGACCGAA
Source organism: Pyrinomonadaceae bacterium (assembly GCA_035248565.1). Lineage (GTDB taxonomy): Bacteria > Acidobacteriota > Blastocatellia > Pyrinomonadales > Pyrinomonadaceae > PSRF01. Next base: position 5,211 of record DATFHH010000031.1, read on the forward strand.
GACTGGTGCGCGGTCTGTTAAGACATGCACCGAGTATTCACCTGTTGGATGTTGCTTTCTCGGCCCGCTCGGGAGGAAGACCGATGATCGGGAGCGGATACAAGTTCTTTGCTCTTACTTTCTTCGCTATTCGAGGTTATGTGATACGGTAAGTCAGATGCTTTGGCGCGTAATCTTTCTTGTTTGTGTTCTTGGGTATCTCGGGATTACTCAAGCTCAACCTCTTCCAAAAAACGCCGGAACGCCTGCGTTCGCAATTCGACAGCGCGCAGTCTTGCCTGAAGCATCCGGCACGGACAAAGCTTCTATGGCCCTTTCGGCTGATGGGCGACTCTTGGCTACAGGAATCGGACGTGGACCAGTCAAGCTATGGGACGCAGGCAGTGGCCAACTTATAGCTGAGCTAAGTGGGACCGAAGGACAATCTCCTCACATTTTTTCTCAGGTTGACGATCGACTACTCGTCTCGACCTCACTCAAGTCGGTGTCGCTATACGACCTGAATGCAATGAAGCTCAGGTGGTATCTAAAGCTCGATAACCTGCTGGGTAGCCTTAATCTGTTTCGCGGATTTTCACCGGACGGCGAGCTGTTCATTATTAACAGTGAAGGTAAAGGCAAGGTTACGGTATGGGAGACTAAGACGGCGCGAATGTTAGCATCACGTCACTGTAGTGAACCTTTCTTCAAGTCATCTTTTAGTCAGGACAGCAAGACAATTCTCACCTCGTGCGGAGGTCGCAAGTCAATCCTTTGGGACGCTCGTACTGGAAACACCATTGCGGAGTTTTCAAGTCCAGCGGACGTTTTAGTCGCGATGTTTGGTCCCGATGCCGAGAGTGTTACCACGATCACCATGAATGGTCACGTTATCGTTTGGGATACAGCCAGCGGTCAGATGAAAAATTCCTGGGGACGTGACTGTCAAATCTTTTACGCGACGTTTAGTCCCGATCGTAAGGTCCTTGCGACAGTTGGCTGGAGCGGGATTGTGGATCTGTGGGATGTTGAAAACCAGAAACTCAGCCGCCAACTGCGTATCAGTAGAAGCGCGACGCATGTCAATTTCAGCTCTGATAGTAGATTTCTTACGGCAAACGGTCACACGGGCGAGGTTGCAGTCTGGAACGTTGCGGATGGCTCGCCTGTGTTGAATATCACTGAGCATCGAAAGGACATCGATTATGTGCTTTTCAGCTCTGATAATAATCTGCTTGTTTCTTACGGTGCTGATGCGGTGAACGTTTGGGATCTTGTCAGCAAAGCTCACCTTGCGAAACTTACTGAAGCTACTCTTCCGGCGTTTTTGAGTAATGATGGCAAACTGCTGGTGACTGGTGGACAGAAGAAGACTGTGATCCTGTGGGAAGTCACACCCTGAACTTGCCGACATTTTTTCCACTTTCTTAACCACAGATTACACAGATTGGCTTGTCAGCACGGCCTCTATCACCTATCCTGCAACTCAGCCGTACAACTAGCGAAACTATTGATTCGGCTGGGAAAATCCCTATTTTTAGAATCGGGTAAGGCAACGACGCGCGCAAAGCGCCGCATCACAGCCGCGTTGAGGGTACTGGGCCTTCGCACCGCTTCCCCACGCGGGCATTTCAGAAGTCACAGTGCCGCTCCCTTGAAACTCGCGGAAGCGTGAGAATCGTGCCGATGAGCCGGAAGTTGTGAAATTTCTTCCGAACTCCACCCGAGCAGATGAACACGTGACCGCAGCCGAAACCGAGACATCGCAAACGACAGATTATGAGCTGGCGCAGAAGGCCGCCCAAGGCAATATGGGAGCTTTCGAAGAGCTTTACCAGCGCCATAATCGCCGCGTTTACTCGCTCTGTTTGAGGATGACCGGCAATGTCTCGGAGGCTGAAGATCTCGCGCAGGAGGTCTTCATTCAGCTCTTTCGAAAAATCGGTAGTTTCCGGGGTGAGTCCGCTTTTACTACCTGGCTACACCGGCTGACAGTCAATCAGGTCCTTATGCACTTCCGCAAACGCGGCGTGCGCATGGAACAGACGACCGAAGACGGTGAAACGCCTACGCAGATAGTAAAAGGTACGGAAAACCCGAATTCGATGCCCGTAGTTGACCGCATTGCCTTGGATAAGGCCATTGCTCAACTACCGCCCGGTTATCGGACGGTGTTTACGCTTCACGACATTGAAGGGCATGAACACGAGGAAATTGCCAAAATGCTGGGGTGCTCGGTAGGAACGTCGAAGTCGCAACTACATAAAGCCAGGATGAAATTGCGGACGCTTCTGAGGCAACAGAAATCGAGTGAATAGCCTCGAAGCAATGAGTCAGCGAACGAGTTTGCCAGAATGCGAGGCTCCCAACGCAGTCTTCCCTTGATTGATGACAACCGGATTTGGGTTCTGTCCGGAGACAGTTTTAATTCGAATTGTGCGCATTAATGTGACAGAACGAAGGCGGTAAGCAATGAACTGCGAGACATGTCAGGAGCTCATCCACGATCTAATCGATGGCTCGATTAGCCAGCGCGATGAGTCCACGCTGAATACGCACCTGAAACAGTGTTTGAATTGCGAAAGCGTCCGCCAGGATCTGGCGGCGATCGTCGGCTTCTGCCGCACTCAGCGCGGTCATTATGAAGCGCCACCAAATGAAAAAGCACTTTGGTTGCGCATCCGTAATGCCATTGAAGCGGAAAATCCCGGCCGTAAAGTTGGTCACGCAAAATCGGGACGGTCGTTCATTGAGCGATTGATGGACCACACTTGGGAACTTTCACTTCCACAATTGGCAGCTTCCACGGCCGCGATTGTGGTGTTGGTGTCGCTGGTAACCGTTGTCGGATTGCGTCGTTGGAGTGACCACAGCGTCGCGCAAACGCCGCCTCGAGTTGAAGCTTCGAATATCAACGATCGCGTGTGGCAACGACAACAGGTGATCAACTATTGGAACGAACGAGTCGAGCTCAATAAAGCGCGCTGGAGTCCTGATATGCGCGCGACGTTCGAGCGCAACTTGAAAGTTATAGATCAGACTGTTGCTGATTCACTCAACGATTTGAACCGAAATCCACATGATGAAGTTTCAGAGCAGATGCTGAATGAAGCCTTGAATGACAAACTAGCGCTGCTCAAAGAGTTTTCTGATTTATAACGCTTGGTCAGTTAAAGCTGAGTGCACTCGTAATTTTGTTTGATTAAAAGCCCCACACGAATGAAAAGAAGATTGTTAACTTGGCGCCTATCAGTTCGCGCCGGCATCCTTGCAGTTGGCGCTCTCCTCGCATTGGTCTCGCTACCTCTCGGTATTCACGCGCAGCAACAACTCCAGAAACGTTATCCGGCAGGAAAGAATGTTCGCATCGAGTTGAAAAATGTCTCGGGCACGATCGTTGTGGAATCGTGGAACAAGGACGAGATTCGACTCTCGGCGACGATCGAGTCAAAGGGCGCCCACGTAGTTCCCCGCCAGATCGATGAGAGTCTGATAGTCGACGTGATGAGCGACAATCGCGGCCTTGGCGACGTCGGCGATATCAATTTCAAACTCCAGGTTCCCGTCAATTCAAACGTCGATCTGGAAACCAGGCGTGGCAACATCAGTGTCGCAAATATTCGCGGCGGCTTGGTGAGAGCTCATGTGTCGTCGGAAGGCGACATCACGCTTTCGAATATCAATGCGTCGCATGTGATCGCACAGAACGTTATCGGCGATATATTTTTCGACGGCGAGTTTTCCAGCGGCGGTACTTACGAGTTTAAATCCAACAAAGGCAATATCACGATTCGCATTCCCGGTGACTCTGCATTTCGTCTGGTGGCCGCATCGCCCGCGCGCCGGATTGTGTTGAATGATTTCTGGAATAATAACTTCAAGACGCAGGACGGAAGAAAGTACGTCGGTGATGTCGGCGATGGGCGCTCGTCCGTGTCAGTCACGAACTTCAGCGGCCAGATCACGTTTTTGCGAAGATAGTAGCTTTTAGTGCCTCTTTGTGGCTATATTGCCACGATGACCAGATTCAGAGTTGTTCTATTCCTAGTAACCCTCCTCATCATCGTTACACCCGCGCTGTCTCAAGACGCTTTACTCACGCGCACGACTACGCGACGTGAGACGTGTCGCTTCGCCTACGGTGGCACAATAACTCTGATTGGCGCTCCGCGGGGTTCGGTCACAGTTGAAGGTTGGTCACGCAGCGAAGTCGAACTTGTGGCCGACATTGAGCTCAAAGCACCGACCGAAGCCGACCTGGACCAACTCGCCACGGTGAACAGTTTTGCGTTTGATGAAGACGTAAATCATTTGCGCGTGCTCACGACCGGCACACACGATCGCGCGTTCATGAAGCGCGCGGCAAAGAACTTCCCTAAAAAGCTACTCAACCTGCCGTGGAAAATCGACTATCGTCTGCGCGTGCCCGTCAATACGGATCTCGAAGTCACTGCGGGTCATGGCGCTGTGAAACTTTCAGGTGTTGAAGGTGCTTTGCGTGTTAGCGCGACAGAAAGTGAGACGGCGCTTACGCTCGTTGGTGGCACAGTTTCGACGACTGTTGCGGCTGGTGTGGTTACGCTGAGCATTCCTGTGCGAAGTTGGCGCGGCAGCGGCGCAGACATTCGCATCGCAGCGGGAACGATAAACGTCGAGCTACCCGCCGGATTTAGTGGCGATATCGACGCAGATGTCTTGCGCAGCGGAAGAATTGTGAGCAGTTATGAGGGACTGGAGTCGCGCGAGAAACCCGGAATCACAGAACGCATTGTCCGCGCCCGTGCCGGCGCTGGCGGAGCATATTTCAAGTTTACGGTTGGCGACGGCGTGGTGAATATAAAACGAAGCGGCTCGTAGATCTTTCTTCTTCCCACCTTTAGAATAGCGCACTCCGAATTATCATAATGAGCATCAAATCAGACAAATGGATCCGCACGATGGCCAACGAGTATAGGATGATCGAGCCTTACGAGCCGGGCCAGATCAAAGAAGTCGAAGGCAAGCGAATTGTATCGTACGGAACTTCGAGCTATGGCTACGACATTCGCTGCGCTGACGAGTTCAAACTCTTCACCAACATCAACAGCACCATCGTTGATCCGAAAGAGTTTGACGAGAAAAATTTCGTCGACATCAAAGGTGATTCAGTAATCATCCCGCCGAATAGTTTCGCTCTGGCGCGCACGGTTGAATACTTCCGCATCCCACGCAACGTACTCACGATCTGTCTCGGCAAAAGCACTTATGCGCGCTGCGGTATTCTCGTCAACGTCACGCCATTCGAACCAGAGTGGGAAGGCTACGTCACGCTCGAATTCTCAAACACCACACCGCTGCCGGCAAAGATCTATGCGAACGAAGGCGTCGCGCAGGTTGTGTTCTTCGAGTCTGACGACGTTTGCGAGACGTCGTATAAAGATCGCGGCGGCAAGTATCAAGGCCAACGCGGGGTCACGCTGCCTAAGATGTAAATCCCGTCTACACGGTAGGAAGCTGGACGGTCGGCCAGTCGCTCCAATCTTCCGCTTGGCCCAACACACCGGCTCCCGGTTGTCGTTTCGCAAGCCTCAATGCAACTACAGGCGCGGTCACTTGAAAGTTGTACTCGCCTGACGATTGTTTGCTCACTTTGAATCCAAAAGTTGAATCACTGAAGTTCTTTGCGACGCCACCAGTTGTGGGACCGATTTTGGCGTCGAGGTTTGCCCCAGTGTTTGTGTCGGCCTTGATTTTTATCTGCATGCCCGTCGCAACGACATCGCCGACAACAACGATGAGCCGGCCTTGATTGAATCCCTGCTTCATCATGCTGCCCGACGGAAGTCCGTTGATGAAATTCACAAACCTCTCGCGTCGAAGCAGTCGCGGGAAGAAGCGGCCGAGTTGCAGATCAGAGATCACAGTCTTTGCTTTGTCGAAGCCGCCGCCGATGTTCAGCACGCCTGCAATTTTCGGTAACAGTGCTTTGAACCCGATGTCCGACTTGTCAGAGTCTTCCAGGGTGATCATCGCGCCGGCGCCACCGACCGCAGCAAAGTCGTTGATGTTGAGTTGTTTGGTTTCATCCGTTGGAATATTTCCGCTCAACCCGAGACATTCCCAGGTGTCACACAAGAAGTCCTGGTCCTTTGGCTTGGTCTCGCCGCCTTGCGGAAGATAGCAGGTGATGAGGCCGAAATTATTCGTAGGGTAACTGATGGGTTGATAGTCCTTGAAACTATCGCCAAGTGACTTCTTAACTTTCTTGTTCAGCACGTCGTTATAGTTCATAGCGTAAACAGCTCCTTGTATTGTTGAGAGAATTTAGTCTTGTCCAAAGTTGTGACGCCGCCATCAGCCGCAACGAAATTGAAAGTGAGTGAATCAACTCCCACTTCTTCCCATCTCATTAACTCGTCGCGAAAAATAAAACTACGAAGCTTCGCAGTTGTAGGATCGGTGAATAGTTGCAAACCGCTGAAGCCGTTGCGTCCTCTTTGCAAGGCGTAAGTTTGAATGCTACTGCCTTGCTTTATCCTGATCGAACAATCAGTACATTTGACTTTCTGAATCTGCCCATTTGACGTGCTCACGTAAGTGCCGTCAATGAGGATAAGTTTTTCGAGTCGAGGTATGCCGCCCGCTGAATAACTGGCGGTGACTTCCGGGTTGAGATCAGAGCTGAGCATCAGTCGTGTGATTACTTCACGCGCTTCAGGTTTGAAGCCTTTCGCTTGCCAGTATTGCCGCGCCAGCAGAATTTCGGAAGCGACAAAGGGCGTTGCGAAACTAGTACCACAATCGGCGTCAGGATTGAAGCATTTGTCGGCAACTGCTCCTCCCGATGCTGGCCCAACTGTCGTGACGCCGTCACCGTTTTGTGAAGTCATCCCAAACTTACCGTTACCATTGATCGCGCCGACGATTACCAGCCCGTATTCCTGGCGTCGTTCCCAGAACGCTCTGATCGGCTCGAGATACGTATCCTCGATCGTCGTCGGATCATCACTCGCGGCAGTTAGCATAATCACATCTGTCTTTTTCTCATAAAATTTTTCGGGCAGGAGATTGAAGCCGTCGAGCAGTTGACCGTATATCGAAGTGGAGATAATGGCCGCGTCGCCTTTCGAGAGTATCTGGTTATAAAGAGCTTGAAGATAGAGAACTGAGAGATAGTATTTTCCGGATTCAGGGGGCCTCTTCTGCTTCTCTAAACTGTTGAGAGCGGAGGTCAATGTCTTGCGAATAGCCTTTGCGCGGAATGTCGCGATGTATTCCGAGATGAGTTTCGCACTAGCTTTTTTATCGGCGAAGAAATCAGCTTCGAGTGGAACGATATCGGCGATGATCGCGGAGGCTCCGTATCGCGTGACGGTTTGGTGCGCGACTTCAAGAACTTTTTGTCCGTGGCCGCATGCGGTCGAATCTGGTGAGTGAAAAAAATCGATAATATAGTACTTAAGTTTTGTTCCACTTTTTAGAAGACCTAACGACGCGCGCACCTCATTCGAGACTTCGGCTACCGGAGGACTCGGTGCGCACTTAATTGTCTGCGGGATTGCTTGCACGAAAATCGGACTGATGAGTGTAAAGATGAGGAGGGTCAGTAATCGGCGCAATTTATTTCTCCCTCAAGGTCTTTGTTTGCCGCCAAACAATATCACTATCACGCCCGTGCGCGCTTGAGATTTTACGAAGGCGCCTTTGTGCCTCTGTGCTAAAATGCGGTGTCTTCGCGTTGACTCTTACGATTAATGCCGTCCATAACCGACGTTCTTCGCTTCAAACAACTTGACTCGCGGGCGGTGTTGCCGAAGCGCGGGAGTGTGTTTGCGGCGGGGTTGGATATATGTGCGATTGAAGAGATTAACCTCGGGCCAAAGCAGCGGGTGATGGCGAGAACGGGGTTGGCCGTCGCCATACCACCCGGCTTTTATGGGCGCATAGCGCCGCGCTCGGGACTCGCTGCGAAGAATGGCTTGGATGTGCTCGCCGGTGTCATAGACTCAGATTATCGTGGTGAAATTTGTTGTTTGCTCTACAATACTGGTGATGAAGTTATCAGTCTCCCTGCCGGAAGCAAGATTTGTCAGTTAATACTCGAACAGATCATCACGCCCGAAGCGGTGTGGTCTACCGACCTCGATGAGACCGCCCGCGGCGCCGGTGGTTTTGGATCCACCGGCTAATTACAAAGGAATACACAAGAAGTGAAACAACAGAAATACCTATCCGTTCTTCTCGCAATTCTGCTCGTTGCCTCCACTGCATTCGGTTGGACTCAGGCCGCGACTCCACTCACAACTCGCTCGCTATCGGCCAGCGAGCAGCAGCTTGTCGACAGCATCAACGTCGCAAGCATCAAAGAAATCGTAAACAGACTGTCAGCCGACGACATGCAAGGGCGTGGAACGGCGCAACCCGGTGGCGACAAAGCGGCTGCGTATCTCGCGGAACGTTTCGCGAAGCTCGGACTCAAGCCGCTCGGCGAGAACAACTCCTACCTCCAGCCGATCAAATTCCGTGAGATACAATTTCTGCAAACTGCCTTCACGGTTGGTAATGAAAATCTTAAACCCGGAACCGACTTCTTCGTCACGCCACCTTACAGCGGCGACGAGAACATCACCGGCAAATTGGTGTTCGTCGCCTACGGCATCTCACTTCCGGTTTTGAAGCGAGACGATTTTGCAGGTCTCGACGTCAAGGGAAAGATTGTTGTGCTTCGTTACGGCCCACCACCTGAAATCAGCAAAGAGCAGTGGAAGACAGCGCATGCCCAAGCCAATGTAATTCGAGGACTCATCGCGCGCGGCGCCGCTGCACTCGTTATTGTCGGTCAGGAGACGGAAACACTCTCGTTCGCTGAAATCGGCGACTACTTAACTCGCCGGCAGGTCGAACCTGAATCGGATCCGGAGTTACCCGACTTTCTGCCGCCGTTCATCAGCGTTAGTGATTCGGCTGCGGAGAAGTTGTTTTCAGCGTCGGGAACGACCGCAGCCGAAGCGTTTGCGAAAGCGAAGCGCAACGACTTCACTCCCATGGATCTCAATCAATCGGCCACGATTACCGTCCGTCTAAAAAAGAGTAAGGGCATCGGAAACAACGTTGTCGGATTGCTTGAAGGCTCCGATCCAAAACTCAAGTCTGAAGCCTTGGTCTATTCCGCACACTACGACGCTTACGGTCTTTCAGCAGACAATCGCATCTATCACGGTGCTGCGGACAATGCTCTCGGCGTGGCGGAGATGTTGTCGATCGCGGAAGCAATGTCGCGGGCCACAGCCAAACCGCGAAGATCCATAATCTTTCTTGCCGTCACAGGTGAAGAATACGGCGGTTACGGTTCGGACTACTGGGTGAAGAAGCCAACCTGGAATATCAAAGAGGTCGCTGCGGATCTCAATCTCGACGGCATGGGCACCGAAGTTTATGGACCAGTGAAAGTGCTCGTCGGGTATGGCGCTGAACATTCCTCGCTCGGCAGTGTATTGAATGAAGTAGCTGCGGCGACGGATCTCAGAGTTATCGCTGATCCGATGCCGGAAGAAAAAGCATTCTACCGTTCCGATCACTACTTCTTTGTGAAGAAAGGTGTTCCAGGAATAATGCTTCTCGGCGCTCCTGACGGCGCAGTCGAGAGTTGGACGAGCCGCATGAAGAAGTGGGAAAAGACGGACTACCACCAGCCAGGCGACGTCGTTCGTCCGGATTGGGATTGGAGTGGTCCACGGACGATCGCTTCAGTGATGTTGGTGATGGGGCTGCGAGTAGCTAACGACGAGAACATGCCTGCCTGGCTGCCATCGTCGGTCTTCAATCGTGAGCGCGGGACGGATAAGCCTGCGCCGCCCGAGCCCTAAGGTCAACGGAGTTAGTTCACGCAAAGGCGCAAAGCCGCAAAGGTGTTTAAATATCCTCTTTGCGGCTTTGCGCCTTTGCGTGAGCAAACACCCCAAAAGGTGGATGGTGCCCAGTCAATCTGGCGATCTATGACTACGGCTCTTGCATACCATCCTTCCAGAATCCCGAAAACAGTGCGGTTTTGTTGGGTTATTGTTTCAAGGTGAGTCACTGGTACGTACCATTTTCAACCTTCCCCCGCCACACTTGGCACAAAGTTTGAGGTGCAGTTCCCAGGTCGGAAGGAGGAGACTATATGAGAGTAATCAGAAAAACAATTTTCATGGCGTTCCTATTGGCATTGGTGACCACGGGCATGGCCACCGCGGGCATGGCTCAGTTCGGAGCCAACGATGCCGCTATTCGAGACATCGTGCGACGTATCCAAACCCGCACGGACTCTCTACAGCGCGCAGTCCAGAATGCTGCGGATCGAAATAACTATCGAGTCGACGATATCAATCGTTTGATCCTGGATTTTGAGACTGCGGCGAACCAGCTCGATCGGCGTCTCGGTTCGCGTCGAGCGACTACATCCGATGCGCAAGTACTCCTCGATCGCGGCGCGCAGATCGACAACTTCTTTTCGAACAATCGACTCGGCGGTGGATCGCGACGCGAGTGGCAGGCGATACGCGCCGATCTCGATCAACTCGCAACTTACTACAATCTGAGCACATCGTGGGGATCAGTCGGAAGTAGTGGCGGGGTATACAGCGACTACAACGTCAACGACGTGCAGATGCGTCAGTTGGTCGATCAGCTCAACGTTCGTTCCGCCACGTTTAGCCGCAATCTGCGCCTGGACCTTAATCGTGGCAACGACAATGGTCGGTATCGTATCGATGACGTCCGGCAGCACTTGAGCGAGTTTGAGACCGCGTTGGTCCAACTACGCAATCGCGTGAACAGCCGGCAGTCAACTTCGGCCGATGCACGCAACGTGTTGGAACATGCTGCGTATCTGAACAACTACGTTGCCGATCGCCGGTTGTCATATCAGACGGAAAACACCTGGAGCACATTGCGCAGCGATCTAGATCGACTCGCCGGCGCTTACAACATCGCCTGGAACTGGTCCACTGTTCCGAATTATCCGAGTGATCGCGGTGATCGCGGTTACGGAACGAGGGCTGATCTGACAGGCACTTTCCGCCTTAACACGGGCCGCGGCGATGACGTGCGCAGGGCAGTCGACGACGCGACGAGAAACCTTTCTCTTTCTGATCGACAGCGCGTTTCCGACGCGTTAATGAGACGACTGGATCCGCCGCAGATGCTGGCAATCGATCGTCGTGGAAATTCCGTGACGATCGCGTCGACACGGGCGCAGCAGATTAACTTCGTCGCCGATGGTCGCGAGCAGATCGAGACTACGCCGCAAGGCCGTAGTGTTCGGGTGCGTGCCAGTTTGTCGGGCGATACGCTGACGATCACACGGACAGGTGAACGTGCAAACGACTTTACCGTGACTTTCGATCCGGCGGATAGTGGCCGCGAGTTGTTGGTCACGCGCACGCTTTACAGCGATCGCCTTACTCAGCCGATTACGGTCAGGACTTACTACGACCGCACTTCTGATGTGGCGCAGTTGAACATCTACGACACGAATCGCGAAGAGAACGTGGGTGGCGTTGCGACGACAACCGGAAGCTTTGTTATTCCAAACGGAACAGAGATCGTCGCTGTGCTCAACAATGATCTGTCGACGCAGAACGTTCATGAAGGTGATCGCTTTACGATGACCGTTCGATCGCCAGGTCAGTATGAGGGTGCGATGATCGAGGGCTCGGTGATCAACGTCAGCCGCGGTGGTCGAGTCAGCGGACGTTCGGAAATGACGCTCGACTTCGACACGATTCGTTTGCGAGACGGCAGTAGTTCTCGATTTGCCGGCATTCTCGAAAGCGTACGAACGGCGAGTGGTGACGTGGTCCGCGTAGACAATGAAGGTGCGGTCCGCGACAGCGATCAAACGAAGACCACTGTCCAACGCACTGCCATTGGTACCGCAGTGGGCGCCATCATTGGCGCGATTGCGGGTGGCGGCAAAGGCGCGGCGATTGGCGCGATCATTGGCGCAGGCGCAGGCGCAGGCTCCGTATACGTTCAGGGCAGGAATGATCTTGACCTGAATGCTGGTACTGAAGTCACAGTCAAGGCTACTGGCCCAAGAGGCTAGTGGTTAATCCACAGATTACGCAGATTCAATCTGTGTAATCTGTGGATAAAAACTAGTTAATGTTAAGTGTGGCTGATTGGGCTAGCCGCTCGACAGTAAGAGTTAATTGCAGACCCGAGCTGACCGGCTGTTTATCTGGAGTCTGAAAAAACAAAAATCCCTGCCGGCGTGAATCCGTCGACGACAGCGGCGTTTTCAGATCGATGCCGTAAGCGCCAAATTCCTTTTCAAATTGTTTGCGTGAGTTTGGGTTGTAGGCGAAGACGCCGTTAGCTTTTATGATTCTCGATGCAGCGTTCTTGGTCGAGAGCAGTTTCCATTCCCGTCCTTGATTGTCACTTAGACGAAACTTTGCGCGCTTGATTTCCACCGGCACACCACTCTGAAAATCTAATTCGATCCGCACGGGTAACACGCCACTCAGCGGCAGGTTCGCTTCGAAAAGTTCCTGGCTCTGTTCGTCTGTGAGCAATGGCGCCACGCGAATCGTAACGCCGCCCGCATCGGCAGTACGTGTGTTCGGCGGAAGAGGCGGCAACTCGGTTACAGGCTTGACCTTGAATAATGAGCCTGTGCAGGATGTCGCGAGCAGAGCAATCAGGAGTAAAACCGCGCGTCGGGTCATCTAGCCAATTTAGCACACGCCTGCCCGTGAGGCGCAGTCACGCGTGCTAAGTCCGATCGCATTTTCGGGTGAACTGTGTCTGCGTCAGGGCACAGCGGCTGGAATCGAGATTTAGAAAACAATACTCTAATCGATAGCTAACTAACTCAAGCTGGATTCTTATAATGGTTGTCATACTCTTCCTTTATGATCTTCCCATCATGTCTTGGGTCTATTTTATGGCAGTACGATTAAAAAAGCGGCTCAAGCCGGCTTGAAATCTCTAATCTAAATTATGAGTGGATCTAGCAGAACTCATGGTCTTCATCGATCAAGTCACCAAAAGCCAGTGTTCACTACCAGGAAGAACATCGCAGCCGTTATCCTAAAACGAGTTCAATTCATGGTAGCTAACAGCTCTGTAATACTCTGATCTTCAGGGTCAAGGGCATGCGCCCGCTGCAGGTACGTTCTGGCCTTTGCCGGTTCTCCTGTGTCCTTCCACTGCTATACCTCCAGCAACTACCATCTCCGCCCCGCTCTGAGCCAACGCAACAGCGTGACCTATACCGCGACCTACTGAACTCTGCGGGCCCGGATTTCCACCCAAGCCGTTATCCTCTGCCCAGGCAGATGAGGCGCCATTAATTACCGGTTCTGCGGCACGTACAACGGTGGCGGCCGCTTCCCTTACTGTAGCGGCGGCACTCCTTATTCTGTCGGCAAACCGTTGTCTGGTGACCGTCCGGATCGACATAACCCAACGGGTTATTTAGGTAGTAATGATATTTGTTTAACGACTGTGGCTCTGCAGTATCCGCATAAAAGAGGGGTTCGGGTCAACGTTCGCGAAAAGTTCGTCTGGGCCTCCCTTGAATTCATCAGGGCTGGTGAAGCGGCCCTGAGCGGATGAGTAGTACCTCGCAAGGAAGTAGTCCAGCCCGGTTTCACTATCGCGTTCTTTTTTGGGTTAAGAACGGGCAATGACTGCCCGCGCACCCACCCGCAGGAGAGCTTTTTGTCAAAGAACGGCAGCCGGCCTGAGCGACAAGACCAAAATCATCAGTTAAAGAGAAAGCGAGGCTGAGCGCAACTGCATTTGTAACGCTGGAGGGTGCCGCAGGCTAAGGTTTGTGGGCCGCGGATTCGATGGCGTCTTTCAGGTCCTGGAGTTCGATGTACGGTGTAGAGTTCGGTGGTGTTGAGGCTGCGGTGCCCAGCAGTTGTTGTTGCACGTGGCGCAAACTGGCGCCGCCACGCGGAGATGCGTCAGTGACGAAAGGTGTGCACCGAGGCTTTCACTTCCGCTTGCAAGGCGTAGTCGCGGATGCGCTTGCCGATCATTACGTAAGAAAGACGGTGGCCGGTGACTGAGAGCCAGAGCACCGGCAATCCATCGCTCGATTTCATCCAGCGCGCGACCAAAGCGTTAGACGTGTCCGTCGCTGAGCTGGTGGGCAGTCAGTCAATAGCCGCCCGCGGCAAGCCTGGCCCAAGCCCACAACTGCAACTCCGCTTCGAACACATCAGACGACTCCCTCGCAAAGAACAGGAGTTCGTTATCTGTTTCATCGATACTGTTTTAGAAAAGGCTCAGAAGGCGTGAAGGTTCATTCTGCCGTCGCTTCCCGGATTGAAGCCTCTTCATATGTCCAGCGGCCACCAGCTTCACCTTCCTTCAGAAAGGCCCGAATTTTTCGTAGATCCGAAGTGGGCGGACAATCGACTGTGAGCAGACTCGGAAGGTGGCTTTGCTCGGTGTCACATTTCATTTTTTTCAATTTATCATGCATCTCTCCTACCGTCGAACTGTCATAGACGATTACGCGAATGACGCTGTGGCGCGACGGTCGGACGACCTCCTTGAAGTGCAACTCGTCGCCGTGTCGTTCTACTGATACAACATCGCCCCAACTCACTCCGCGCACAAAGAAGGGAACATTGTCTATTGAGTAAAGCCCAGGCTCCACTTCATAGGCCCAAAGCGACTCCCAGTCATCAGGCGGATATCCATCCACATCCTTTCTCAGACGAAACATCACCTTTTCATATTTCTGATCGTCGAAGTTCTTGCTCATTGTGTACTCACTCTTACTCAGGCATTTTATTGCTCTTCTCCTGATTACATTTACGACATAGCACCCTACCATTGTCTGGGCGCCCTTGGCCGCCTCTTGATTTCGGTATTATGTGATCAACTTGTGTTTCGTTCGCCGGCTTGCTTACTCCTTTCCTGCCCTGTTGGCCCGGGACAGTGTCAGTACCGCAGTTACTACACTTGGTCTGCCCTTTGTTCTGATCCTTATTTTGTTCGATTACTGTTTCTTTCCCTTTTTTCGTAAAGTCTTTGCCGGTCCGATCATCTGAGGTGCTGTTCCTTTGGATCGGTGTCGCAGCAATCTTCACTGCGTTAACCGTTGCTTCCGCGACCGTTACAACTCCACCCACCGCAAGAGGCACGCTAACTTCAGCCGCGCTACCGCCGCTCAAAACTGTCACGCCGCCTCCGGCTTGGAACATAGCGTACCCAGCTACAGCCGTTACGACAGTTCCCACCCCTTGCCCTGCGCGATTGGTAAGCGAGTCATCTTCACGGGGTGCACCGGAAGCTCCCAACGTGAGACTGCTGGTGATACCTCTTCCCACACCAGTAATAAAATCGGCTACACCCTGCTTAATCTTGTCAGCTGTCGTGGTTTGATGCCCGTCAGGATCGATGTAACGTAACGGATTGTTAAGCGCGTAGTGGTACTTGTTCAGGCTTTGTGGTTCTGCAGTGTCTGCGTAGAAGAGTGGATCGTGCGGATCGACATCTCCAAATAATTCTTCTGGCCCGCCTTTGAATTCATCGGGAGAAGTAAACCTGCCCTGCACCGAACTGTAATACCGCGCCAGGAAATAATCCAATCCCGTTTCAATGTCCCTTTCTTTTTGGGTGAACTGCTGGCGGACGCCGTCGCCGACTGAGTAGCCGAGGGCTGACGCGCGGAGGCCAGTAGGCGCGGATAGCTCTTCACCGAACGGCAGATAATCGTGCCGCTTCACACTTGCCAGATTACCCGTCTGGTCCAAGATCATGCGTGGTGTGCCGAGATGATCTGTGACGAGCCATTGGATATTACTGGTAGTGCTGCCTGTGCTGCCCGTCCACGCTTCAACTTCAGCAATTCTGGCAACGCCGTCAGTTGCTGCCGAATTCACCACGACCCGAATCTTGGAAGTCGTGATCGGCGCGAAGTTGATCTTGCGCCAAACCAGATTGTTGCCGGTGATAGAACCTCCCGGTACAGTCACCCAACTGCTGCCGCTCCAGTACTGAACATCGAAAGCCGTGGCCCCATATTGACTGAAAGTTTGCGTTGGCGAAGGATCAGATTGATTCAAACACGCCGGGCACTCCGGCACGGTAAAGACATCAACTTCTTCGATTGTTTTGGTGCCGTTGAAATCCACTTGCAGCCAGCTTGGCAGCCCGTGCTCATCTCGCCAGAAACCGTTGATATCATCGCCACCGGCAATTAGGTGTCCATAACGTTGTCCATCTATTGCTGAGGACGGATAGAAGTGATAGCCAGGATAAACGCCGTCCTGCGTGTAGTTCTGCGCTGATACAGTGGCGCCGTTTGTCGTAAGCGCTACGTTCGTGGGCGCACTGCTGCCCCACGCTTCGACTTCAGCAATTCTGGCCACGCCGTCAGTTGCTGCGGCATTTACCACGACCCGGATCTTGGAGGTCGTGATCGGCGCGAAGTTGATCTTTCGCCAAACCAGATTGTTGCCGGTGATAGAACCTCCCGTTACAGTCACCCAACTGCTGCCGCTCCAATACTGAACATCGAAAGCCGTCGCTCCGTATTGACTGAAAGTTTGCGTCGGCGAAGGATCAGATTGATTCAAACACGCCGGGCACTCCGGCACGGTAAAGACATCAACTTCGTCAATTGTTTTTGTGCCATTGAAATCCACTTGCAGCCAGCTTGGCAGCCCATGTTCATCGCGCCAGAAACCGTCAATATCACCGCCGCCGGCAATCAAGTGTCCATAACGTTGTCCATCTATTGCTGAGGACGGATAGAAGTGATAGCCAGGATAAACGCCGTCCTGCGTGTAGTTCTGCGCTGTTGCGGTTCCACCGTTTGTGCTGCTGGCAAAATTCACACGACTCGCGCCGGAAGCGGTAACCAGCAACTGACCATTGCGATAGCCATACTCCTTCTGCGGACTGCTAACCGAACCATTCGCTGGATACTCAGCCAGCAACTCGCCATCAATGCCATAGATTTGCCACGTCTCTTGATTGTTGATCTTTCTGCGCGTGCGCTGCCCGTCGGCGTTGTAGGTGTAATAGGACCAGCCTGCATAACTGTCCTGCGCGGCAGTCATTTTGTTTTCAGCGTCGTAGGTGCGATTGCCGTAACCGGTGTAAGCATCAGTCGTGAGATTGCCGGCGGTATCATAGCTCATTGAATAGCCAGCCGGCGCAGTCAGACGGTTATTAGCTGTGTTGACGCCGAAGTTTGGCTTCGGAATGTTATTGCCCCAGGTGTTGACTTGATTGATGGTCCGATTTCCCCATTGATCGTAGTCATACTCCTGCTGCCAGGCGAGCGAAGGCGTATACTCCTGTAC
>DATFHH010000032.1:0-25155 GCA_035248565.1 Pyrinomonadaceae bacterium
CGGCTGTGCAGTCGTGATGGAAGCCGTGCGCATTCTCCAAGCGCACGGCTGTGCAGTCGTGATGGAAGCCGTGCGCATTCTCCAAGCGCTCGGTCTAAAACCGCGTCGCACGATTCGCATCGCGCTCTGGAGTGGTGAAGAACAGGGACTGCTCGGTTCGCGAGCTTACGTGACCGAACACTTCGGCAGCATGCAGACGCCTCCAGCAACAACTTCCGCCGTACCCGCAACGGGCGGCGCGAGCACAAACACGATGGGCGGTGGCGCCGGAAACGGCAATGGTTCCACGCAGCAGGCCGCGCCGGTGCTGGTGAAGAAAGCTGACTACGAAAAGTTCAGCGGGTACTTCAATCTCGACAACGGCACCGGCAAGATTCGCGGAGTTTACCTGCAAGGCAATGAAGCAGTTCGTTCACTGTTTCGACAATGGCTGATGCCGTTTCGCGATATGGGCGCAGCGACGCTGACGATCTCCAATACTGGCGGCACCGATCACTTGTCATTTGATGGAATCGGTTTGCCGGGCTTTCAGTTTATTCAGGATGAGATCGAGTACGACACGCGCACGCACCACTCAAATCAGGACGTGTTCGATCGTATTCAAGCGGACGACATGAAACAGGCGGCGACGATCATGGCGGCGTTTGTTTACCAGACTGCGATGCGTGATGAGAAGTTGCCGCGTAAAGCGATGAGATAAATCAGCCGCGGATGAAAACGGATTATTGGCCGCCGCCGGTCAGCACGTATTGCTTTACATAGCGGCGCAGGTTTTCGATATTCGTTTTCCGATACTCCGCGAAATCGTTTGCGATGCCTTCGTCAGGCATGGCGAGTAGAATAAACGCTTCCAATAATCCTTCCTTGTCGAGTTTTCGCAGGATCTGGAGTGAAGGATCAATAGAGCTTTGGTCCTTCTGGTTTTCCACTGCCTTCAGCGCGCCGCGCAAAGCCGCAGCCTCTTCTTTAAGACTGTGGCGATATGTCTTCTCGTTGGGATAGTTTTTGGCGAATTCACTCTGCGACCAACTCGCACGAATGATCCCATACATCATCCACGCCGCGCCCGAACCACTCTTGTCATCCTTCTTCAATACGTTTGGATCGAGAGTGATCGTCGCGCCACCTTCCTGCTTTCGCGTGACACTCGCCGGCAGTTCAACTTTCGGATGAGCGAGCGGGATGTTCACTCGCTGGCCCCAGTTTACAAAACCGGCGCGAGCTAAACGATTGTAAGGTTCTGCGATGAACGATTCGACAAACTTCTCGCCGGCTTCAGTAACTCGGCCTTGCCTCATGAGTGCGTCGCCCCAGTAGCGATACGCCGTTTCGCGATCGGGATTAATAGCGACTGCACGTCCGTACCATTCACCTGCTTTCTGTTGGTCCGCTTTTTTGAAATAGACATCGCCGATGAATAGCGGCGCTTCGTAAAGAGCGGGATCGACAAGCAAGGCCTTTTGATACAAGTCGATGGCTTTGTCGTAATCGCCATTCGAAAAGGCGGCTTCGCCCTCGCGCATTGCCTCCTCCGCCTCTTTTTTGGTTGAGAAATTTGAACCTTCTCCACCATCAGGCGGCACGCTGGCGAGCATCGTCTTCAACAGTGGACTGTCTGCACCGAGTTTCTCAGCTTGCAGCAGGATCTCGCGTCCGCGAACGCGCGCTTGTTTTCGCGCTGCTGGATCTTTGAGGAAAGCAGCTTGACCAAGCACCAGCAAGCCGTAGGTTTCAATTACGGCAGCATCGTTCGGGTGAGTGGCGGCCAATTTCTCAAATGCCGGCAGGGCTTCAGTGTATTTTGCTTCCTTGAAGAGTTGGAAAGCACGGCGTCGTTCTTCGTCGTCTTGCTGTGCGAAAGCAACGCTCGAGAGCAACAGCGATGCAAACAGGAATGTGGCAAGGAGCTTGATGGGTCTGGGCATAGCGCATAGTCTAGCACGGCCACAAAAAGGCACAGAAGGCACTAACAAAGAACTCAGAAAGAATTCTTTTGTGCTTTCTGTGCCTTTTTGTGGCCCGATCCTTCTGTGCCTTGTCGTGGCTCAGCTAGGGTTGCGCTCGAGCGAGGGCTGATAGCTCTCTCTCGGAGCCGTCGTCGTCTTGGGCGTTGTTGGCGTATTCGGAAGATGATCGCCGATAAAGTTTCGTAGCGACGTCATCAACGCGGGCAACACCACGGCCTTCGCTGTTTTCGATAGCTCCTGCACAAGTGCATCACCAATATTTCCAGCCTCGTCGCGAACTCGCTCGAAGGCGTGAGTATTGGCGATCTTTTGGAAGAAGCCCGGACCGGAGTCCTCTGCGCCGTTTCCTTGCTGGGCCTGCTTACCCACTTGCGGCGCCAGCGACGGCGCTGCCGTCCCGGCGAGCGACCGTGAAGTATAGTTTTTCGACTCTTCACCGAAATGATCGATTGCCGATGAGTAAGCGTAGTGCTCGTCGCCCTTCACGAAGTTGGCAATGCAATATCCGGTTGCAAAGCCCACTCCGAGTGCGCCAAGACTCCACACAACTGGACGTTTCTTAAACTGCTCACGCCAATCGAGCGTGTCTTTAACTGCCTGAACCTGGTTTGCCACGGTTTCCTTTATCTCCGTTACTGTGTGTGATATCGAGTTGCGTGCTTCGCCCAGGCGGCGCTGAAGCTCCTCTTTGGAAGGCTCTTCAGTCGGTTGCTCAGGAGCGCGAGCCAGTCCTAGAGTTCGTTCTTCAGCCATTGCTTATCCTTTCTCAGTTCTGCAACTGTTCTTTGCGGTACCAGAGCCTGTTTAGTTAGCCGGCTTTTCATTAGCAACACCACGATAGCGCCTAGCAAAACATAGAAGGCGCCCGTTACGACAAAGCCGAGCGCGTAACTGGCAGGCTGGCTGAAGTTTGCCTGCGCGAACAGGGTCGACACCGCGAAAGCGATCGCCACATTCAGCAGTGCAAATCCGACAACCGCGATTGCAGCGCCCACCATGATCGTGGCGATGCCACGTGCGTAAGCGCTTGCCTCCTCCTTGATCTCTACTTTGAATAACGCGAGTTGAGAGTTGAAGAGCTGCATGACGTCGTCGCCCAAGCGACTAAAGAGAGTTGGCAGACTTTCATTCTCATTGCGCGGCATGACTTCACCAGATTTCGTCAAACTCGTTCTTGTTGCCGCCATGTTGGTTCACCCCCTGTCGTTTGTTTTGAACACCGATTAGCGCCGGCCTCGAATGATCAGACCAAGCAACAGACCCACGCCCGCAGAAATCAGAAGTGCCTGGCCTGGTTTTTGGCGTGCATACTCCTTCGCGTTTTCCGCGAGCTCGCCGAGATCGGCATTCTTTAGGTCTTTGATCTTGTCACCCACGACGGCGACTTTGTCGGTTACATAATCTTTCGCGGCGCTGGCGGCGTCAGAGATTTTCTGACCGTACTCTTGCGCGGTTTGCGATAGCGCAGCGGCAGTTCCGGTCCCTGTTCCAGTTGTTCCACTGCTGCCGGTCGTTCCTCCGATTCCGGACGTTCCGGTTAATCCGGCTGTTCCGGTGGTGCCAGTGCTTCCAGTTGTGCCGGTGGATCCTGGTGTTTTGGTGGTGCCGGTGGTTGGTTCATTGATTCGATTGTCTGCCATTTCGGAACTCTCCTTCTAGATTCGAAATTAGAAATAGGGCTAGCGAGTTTGCTGAGCAAGCTTTGTGCCGACTACTCACGCGCAAAAGTCTCGTATTTCAGTTCACGATTTGTTGTGAAAGAGTACAAGCCCTAAGCGAAAGGATCGGATCCGTACAAGAACTGGACATCCTGCCCATAACGCGCCTCCTTGGAGTGCGGCAGATGGTAAGTAAGTACTTACTTTGATAGAGGGAAATTCACCAGGTTGAGCAAGCAGATGACGATTGAAGGAGCAGCGAACAGCGCCCGGATGGCGGGTGAAGAGCGCCGGCAACAGATTCTCGACGTGGCTATGAGTCTCTTTTCCGAAAGAGGCTTCCGCGGCACGACCACTAAAGAAATCGCCCATGCAGCGGGCGTTTCTGAGGCCATGGTCTTCCGTCATTTCGCCACCAAAGAGGAGCTTTACGCGGCGATCCTCGATCACAAAGTCTGTGACGGCGATAAGTTCGATCCGGCGGAGATGGCAGCCGAGGCCATCAAGCGCAAAGATGATCGCGCGGTGTTCGAATCGCTCGCACTCGGCGCGCTAAAGCACCACGAAAAGGACCCCGAGTTTCAACGCTTGCTGCTGCACTCTGCTCTCGAAAAGCACGAGCTGGCGCAGATGTTTTTCGACGAGTTTGTTCGTCCCGTTTACAACTTTCTGAGCAGCTACATTCGCGAGCGACAACGCGAAGGAGCTTTCATCGAGATTGATCCCGCAATCGTCGTTCGTACGTTTATCGGGATGGTGATGCACCACTCACTAAGCAACAATCTTTGGGACCCAAAACATCGCTTGCTGAATATCTCAAACGAGAGCGCGGCAAAATATTTTACTGACATTCTCTTATATGGAATTACTTCGCCCGCAGCGAAGGCTTAACGACACAAGGAACAGTTAAAGACATATATGCAATCTCAAGTGAACTTTTTGAAATCGGCGGTTTTGATTCTGCTACTCCTCGCCGTCGGAGCTTTCCTGGCGTCGTGTGGTGGATCGAAAGCCAACGTAAGAAAAGATGAATCAGCGCAGCCTAACGTTGTCGAGGTTACGACTGCTGCGGCAATCAAGCGTGATCTGCCGCGCTTCTTCGAAGCGACAGGCAGCCTCGCCGGTGATCAGCAGACTGACGTTGCACCGCAAACCTCCGGGAAGGTGGTGGCGGTCGGCGTTGACATCGGCAGTTACGTCAGACGTGGTCAAATGCTTGTGCGTCTCGACGACTCCGAATTGAAGCTACGCGTCCAGCAAGCATCGGCGCAGCTCGAGCAGGCGAAGGCGGCAGTTAGACAGGCGGAAGAAAAGATCGGTTTGAGACCCGGGCAGGCCTTCGATCCAAATCGCGTGGCGGAAGTCGCGGCCGCAAAAGTTGCGTATGAGCTTGCCGAAAAGAACTTTCGTCGGGCGGAGAAGCTGATCGAATCAGGCGACGTTTCGCGATCATTTTACGATCAGCAACGCGCGCAACGCGACCAATCAAAAGAACAGTACGACGTGGCGTTGGCCCAGGCGCGACAGAATTATGCGGGGGTGGACGTATCTCGAACGAGCGTCGCAAATGCTGAGGCCGCGTTGGCGCTGGCTCGGCAAAATCTTGCTTACGCCGTAATTCCGGCGCCGATTGACGGCTTTGTCACGGAGCGCACTGCGGATCTCGGCGAGTACGTTTCGCCACAGCAAAAGGTAGCGACGATTGTTCGCACGAATCCACTGCGAATTCGCATTGATATTCCCGAGCAGGCGATTCCGGAAGTGCGAGTGGGCCAATCGGTTTCGATCACGACGAGCGCGTGGCCTGACAAGAATTTCGCCGGGCGCATTGCGCGCATCGCGCCAAATGTTTCTGCACAGTCGCGCACGCTGACTGTCGAGGCGGAGATCGAGAACAGCAGCGCCGCGTTGAAGCCGGGGCAGTTTGCGACAGTGCGAATACTTCAGGAGCACACCGAACCCGCCGTGCTTGTTCCGGCGCGTGCGGTGGTGAATGAAGCGGGTGTGAATCGCGTGTTCGTGATTAAAGATGGACACGCTGAACAGCGCCTGGTCCAGATCGGTCAAACGGAAGGCGACCTGATCGAGATCAAGCAGGGTGTCGCTGCTGATGAACTTGTTGCGACTAGCAACCTCGAACAATTGAGTGACGGCACAGCTATAAAACAATGAAATAAATCCGCGTCATCCGCGTCATCCGTGCTTATTAGCCGCAGATAACGCGGATGACGCGGATTAAATACAAACCAAAACCAAATGCAAAAACTTGCTGAAATCTGTGTACGCCGCCCGGTTTTTGCGACGATGTTGATCCTCAGCCTGACGGTCGTCGGGTTGTTTTCCTACAAGTCGCTGGGCGTCGATCTGTTTCCCAAGATTGATTTACCGACAATCACAATCACCGTCGTAAATCCCGGCGCGTCGCCTCAGGAGATCGAAACTGAGATCACCGATCGCGTCGAAGGCGCGGTCAATACCATCTCCGGCATCGACGAACTGCGCTCGACCTCAGTCGAAGGTGTTTCGCAGGTCTTCATCACTTTCCTGCTCGAAAAGAACCCTGACATTGCGGCTCAGGAAGTAAGGAACAAGATCGATCTGATCATCAACGACCTGCCAGTCACGGCCGAACAACCAATCGTGCAGAAGCTCGATACTGACGCCGCGCCGGTGGTCCGTATTGCAGTCTCAGCGCCACGTTCGTTGCGCGAAGTCACAGAAGTTGCCGACAAGAAGATCAAACAACAGATCGAGTCCATCAACGGCGTGGGCGACGTGCAGATCATCGGTGGCCGCAGACGTGAGATCGAAATCTGGGTCGATCCCGACAAGATGCGTGCGTTCAACGTGACCGTGGCTCAGGTCGCTGATGCGGTGCGTGCACAAAACCTGGAAGTGCCGGGTGGTCGCGTTGATGAAGGCGCGCGCGAGCTGACCGTGCGCACGATGGGCCGAATCATCGAGCCCGTTGAATTCAATAACCTGATCATCGCTAATCGCGGCACTTACTCCGTCAAACTCAGCGACATCGGTTACGCCGAAGACGGCGCGGAAGAGCCGCGCACCGAAGCGCGTTTGAATGGTCAGCCGGCTGTCACGCTGATCGTTTCGAAACAATCGGGTCAGAACACGGTTGCAGTCGCCGATGCGGTGAAGCAGCGGTTGCAGGAGATCTCGAGGACGTTGCCGCCGGGTTTCAAAACGGAAGTGGTCGGCGATCAGTCGATCTTCATCAAGGCCTCAATTGAAGCGATTCAAACTCACTTGATCGAGGGCAGCATTCTGGCTGCTATCGTCGTGTTCATCTTCCTGTGGAGTTTCCGCTCGACAGTCATCGCCGGCCTTGCAATTCCGACTTCGCTGATCGCGACGTTTGGCTTGATGGCGGCGATGGGCTTCACGCTGAACCAGATCACAATGCTGGCGCTGACGCTGATGGTGGGCATCGTGATCGACGATGCGATCGTGGTACTCGAAAACATCTTTCGTTTCATTGAAGAGAAAGGTGTGCCGCCGTTTCAGGCAGCGATTGAAGGAACGAAAGAGATTGGTCTCGCTGTCATGGCGACGACGCTGTCGCTGCTGGCCGTGTTTCTGCCGGTCGGTTTCATGGGCGGAATCGTCGGACGGTTCATGTCGTCGTTTGGGTTGACGTCGTCTTTCGCGATCGCTGTATCGCTGTTGGTGTCGTTTACGTTGACGCCGATGTTGGCTGCGCGACTGATCAAGCGCAGCGACGACGAAAAAGAACGCGCGCTTGAAAGACACACCGAACCTGCCGATCACGGTTCGAAAGAATCACGTTTTTATCGTCCGATCGATCGCACGTACACGAAGCTGTTGACCTGGTCCATGCATCATCGCTGGGCCATCGTACTTGCATGTTTGCTCGTTATCGTGAGCATCGTTCCGCTGTTCATGTTTGTCGGAAAGAATTTTTTGCCGGTCGACGACCAGGCGCAGTTTGAAATCAACGTACGCGCGCCGGAAGGCTTCACGCTTGCTGCAACTTCGGCTTTGGCCGAACGCATCGCGGTCGATTTGCGCAGCCTGCCCGGTGTGACTGACACGCTGACGACGATCGGCGGTGGTCAACAAGAACAGGTAAACGTGGCTTCGATCTACGTGAAGTTGACGCCGATCGAGGAGCGAAAGATCTCGCAACAGGCGCTGATGGTGCGCGCGCGAACTGAAATCCTCGGCAAGTATCTGAAGCTGTTTCCGAATCAGTTGCGCACGAGCGTGCAGCAAGTCGCTGCGATCTCCGGCGGTGGATTTCGCAACGCCGACATTCAGTACGTGATCGGTGGTCCGGATTTAAAGAAGTTGACGGAGTATTCCGACGCGCTCCTGGCAAAGATGAAGACGCTTCCGGATGTGGTTGACGCTGATTCGACGCTCATTAGCGGCAAGCCTGAGCTGCGCGTCGTGATAGATCGTGCACGCGCCGCGGACCTCGGCGTCCGAGTTGGTGACATTGCGCAAGCGCTCAACTCGCTGGTCGCAGGTCAGAAAGTGTCGACGTTCAACGCCGGGACTGATCAGTACGACGTGCGCGTGCGTGCGGTCGGAGAGTTTCGCACCAGCGCCGATGGATTGAAACGAATGATTGTCTCATCTGCGAAAGTCGGTTGGGTGAGTCTCGACAATCTAGTGCGCGTTGAAGAAGGTACCGGACCTGCGGCAATCGATCGTTTGAATCGACAGCGACAGGTAACTCTACTGGCCAATATAAAACCGGGCGGTTCGCAGGCAGCGGTGATCCAGAAGATGAACGAGTTTGCGAAGGAGATCAAAATCGATCCAGGGTATTCCACCGGACTGGCTGGACGTTCGAAAGAGCTTGGCCGCGCCGGTTACTACTTCGTGCTGGCGTTCATTCTTTCGTTCGTCTTCATGTACATGGTGCTGGCGGCGCAGTTTGAATCGTTTATTCACCCGGTGACGATTCTGCTGACACTGCCGCTCGCGATTCCGTTCGGGATTCTGTCGTTATTGATGACGGGCCAGACGGTGAACATCTTTTCCGGACTCGGGCTGCTGCTGCTGTTTGGCGTGGTCAAGAAGAACGCGATCTTGCAGATCGATCACACGAACCAGTTGCGCGCACGCGGCATGGAGCGGTTCGAAGCGATCGTTCGCGCAAATCGCGATCGCTTGCGGCCGATCCTGATGACGACGATCGCGCTGGTCGCGGGTATGTTGCCGTTGACGATCTCGACTGGTCCAGGTTCAGGCACGAACAGATCGATCGGCGTGCTGGTGGTTGGCGGACAGACGTTGTGTCTGTTGCTGACGCTGTTGGCGGTGCCGGTGTTCTATTCATTGTTTGATGACTTGGCGCGCAGTCGTGTTTGGGGACGAATCAATGCTGCGGGGCACGCGGTGTTTGGACGCGTGCGTCGGAGGGCTGTGAGTGCTGCGACGTCGTTAATATCAAAACAGTAGATCCATCCACAGATTACACAGATCTCGCTCTGTGTAATCTGCGTAATCTGTGGATACAGGTAGGAAAAGCAATGCAGAAGAGAATTTTATTATTAATCGTTTTGATTCTGAGCGTTTGCTCGGTTGCATCGGCGCAGGAGATAGTCGGCGTTGACATGAATCAGCAGCACCCACTCTCGCTGCGCGAAGCATTGTCGATGGCGCTCGAAAACAACAAAGACATCGAGGTAGCTCGTGAAAACGTGCGCGTGGCTGAATTCGATCTACTCGGCGCGCGCGGTGCTTACGATCCGCGACTGACCACCACAGCTTTTTACGAACGTGCAGAAAACCCGATCTCGAGCTTTCTCAGCGGTGGTCAAAACGGTTCTACAACTCAAAGCGACTACACCGGAACGATGAGACTCGAAGGACAATCGCCAGCCCTTGGCGGTAATTATCGTCTCGACTTCTCGTCCATCAGGTTGACCACGAACAATCAGTTTACGGCATTGAACCCGCAATATCCGACGGCGTTGACGTTCACTTACACGCAGCCTCTTTGGCGCGGATTGAAGTTCGACAACAGCCGTCGACAGATTGAGATTGCGAAAAAAAACCTCTCATTGACTGACGCTCAGTTTCGTCAGCGCGCGATCGACACGATCACCAACGTGCAGCGTGCTTATTGGGACCTGGTGTTTGCGTTGCGCAATCTCCAGGTGCAGCGTGACGCGGTAACGACTGCGCGCAAACAGCTCGAGCACAACAAGCGTCTGGTGGAAGAAGGACAACTCGCGCCGATCGACGTCGTTGCAGCCGAAGCGCAGATCTCGAGCTACGAACAGGGCGTGTTCAGCGCGCACGAAGAAGTCTCACGCACTCAGAACAACCTCAAGAATCTGATCGCTCAGAATCAGAAATCGCCGCTCTGGACCGAGTCACTAGTGCCGACTGACTCAGTTGATCTCGCTGTGCCCGATATCTCTTTAACCGATGCACTGAAAACGGCGATGGAAAATCGGCCGGAGTTGCAGCAGTCGAATGTGCTGAAAGAGATCAACGAGATCGATCAGCGTTACTACAAAGAACAGACGAAGCCTGCGATCGATCTGGTTGGAAGTTACGGTCTCACGGGTCTTGCCGGTTCGGTCAGCACCGCGGGTGTGAATCCATTTACTGCTTCGAGTTTGCAAGTGCGGCAACGTGTCGACGAACTGTCCCTGCTCGCCGGACTCGAACCGTTGCCGGTCGTACCGCCACAAACGTTCTCGCCTGATCTGCTCGGTGGTTACAATCAGTCCTTGCAGAACCTGCTGGCGAATCGTTACAGCAACTTCAAAGTCGGAGTGCAGATCAGTTTGCCGCTGCGCAATCGCACTGCGGAGGCGCAGTTGGGCCGAGCGCTGGTTGAAGGTGAGCGCATTGGAACTCAACGCGAGCAACTCGAACAGACGATTCAAGTAGACGTGCGCAACGCGTTGCAGGCGGTGCGAAGTTCTCAAGCGCGTCTGCGCGCGGCAGTGGCGACGCGTCAGGCCAACGAACAGCAGTTTGCGAGTGAGCAAAGAAAGTTGGATGCGGGACAGTCGACAGTGTTTCTCGTGTTGGAACGGCAGAATGCTTTGACTGATTCTCGTGGACAGGAGTTGAAGGCGCAGACGGATTTGAATAAGGCGATTGCGGATTTACAACGCGCGACTGGTAATGCGCTGCGGGTCAACAGTATTGTAGTTAGAGCGCATTAAACCGCAGAATTTCTCACGCAAAGGCGCAAAGTCGCAAAGGAAGATTTCTTTGCGTCTTTGCGCCTTTGCGTGAAAATATTCAGAGAAGTATTTCGACAACCCGGTAAGCGGCATATATCCCAACAACCATTCCGATGGTGACGAATACGTACCATGCCGGCAGCTTGGTTTTACAAGCAGGACAGCTGGTTCGCATCCCGCTGATGACTCTCGTGCAATTAGGACACGTCATTGTGGAACCTTCACATTGGTCCATAGTGGCCAATGATCCGAAACTTCGATCTTACGATCAATACCAAAAGTAGCAGGTTCCAAACCACGAAGCCAAACCCAATCGAGTTTTAATTCGATTGGCACAAAAAGCACGCGCCGCCGGAACGTTGCCTGAGGTCCGAATGGCGTCTTTAGACCAGCATCCAGGAACAGTTTGGTCGTCTTGCCGTCAATATTAGGTTGCCAGGTGTTGAAATCTCCCATGATGATCGCAGGCATATTTGCTGGATATTGCGCGAGGTCTTGCAATGCCGCTTTGAACTGTTCGAGCTTCTTATCAACCGATATTCTGGTCTCAGCGTGGACCGAATAAACGCGCCAGCGGTGATTGCCGATTTCCAAAGTTGCGCCGAGTGCAACACGACTCCGTCCGTTCGGACCTTTGTGCGGTAAAACGATGCGACGCACATCAGAAAGAGGATAGACGCTCATGATCGCGACGCCTGTCTCTTCTTCGTCTCCCGGTTTCGCAGTTGGCGGCGCCGCCCACGCGTAATGCATGCCGAGTTGATCGGCGATTATTCTTGCAGTGTTGGCATTGCCGGTGCGCTTCTTACGCCGGTCGACTTCCTGTAGACAGAGAATCGCGGCGCCACCGACTTCAGGATCTTCTTTTAAGAACTTGATTAGGAGCTTGAGTTGTTCACCACTGCGCCAACGAATGTTGTAGGAAATGATCTTAATCTCGCTTACCGCCGCGGCCGGTTTTTTTAACCTTTCTCCTCTCCCCACTTCCAGCAGCGAACCATCGGTGTGTTGAACCAGGAGACATAGTATGAGAAGCAAAAACTTTATCATCGTGATTGCTGAGAATTTCTCACGCAAAGGCGCAAAGGCGCAAAGATAAATCAGTTACTTGTGCTTTGCGTCTCTGCTTTGCGCCTTTGCGCCTTTGCGTGAGAAATCGTTCTAAACCTCCAACCTTAACCCGTCTGTTGCTTCGATCGTTTCACCCGCCCAAAGCGATCGCGCTTCGGCGGCGAGATCGATGTTGTCCCATTCGGGATAGAGATGAGTCAACACTAACTTCTTCGGCTCACACGCGCGCGCAATGCGCATCGCGTCCGCCAATTCAAGGTGCTTCTCAACAGGTTTGTTTCTCCTGAAAGAACATTCCATCAGTAGCAGAGCAGCGTCTTTTGCGAACGGCGCCAAATCATCCGAAAAACCGGTGTCAGAAGTGTAGACAAATATTTTAGAGTCCTCGTCTTTCAAACCGAGAGCCAGACTTTCTGATGTGTGCGGAGTTTTCAGAGTCGTGGCCGCAAGTCTGGGCAACAGCTCAAAATCGGCATTTGGCGCGAGCTCGACGATCTCGACTTCGAATGCTTGTTCCAGCAGTTCATAATCATTTGAATCACTTACCGCTTCGATGATTTTTCGTAGACCTTGCCCACCGAAAATTCGCAACGGCTTGGTGCGGCTTTGGGTTTGTAATGCCCACTTGGAACCGAAAAGAAACGGAGCGAGACCGCCCATGTGATCGAGATGAAAATGGCTGATCCAAATAGCATCGAGATTGGACCAGTCAAGATGTTCCTCGGCCATGCGATGGGCCGCATCGGCGCTGATGTCGAGCAGAACAGTGCCTTTGCTGGTTTCGAGCCAGTGCGCCGCCGAAGCGCGTTGCGGATGTGGCACAGACGTGCCCGAACCTAGAATCGTTAGTTTCATGTAAACATTTTAAGCTAAACTTCGGTTATGAGTCCGACCGAAAACCAACTCGATGTGCTGGCGGTCTTTTCTCATCCGGACGATGCGGAGTTGTCGGTCGCCGGAACGCTTCTGAAGCTGAAATCGTTCGGCTATCGCACCGGCGTTTGCGATATGACGCGCGGAGAGATGGGAACGCGCGGCACGCCCGAGATTCGCGCCAAAGAAGCACAGGACGCCGCGCGCATTCTGAAACTCGATCTGCGTTTGAATCTTGAACAGCCCGACGGCCACGTTTCGCCGAACGAGACTGCGCGCATTGCCTTCGTGCGAGTGTTGCGAACACACCAACCCAAAGTGTTGCTGACGACGCATGAAGACGATCCACATCCGGATCATGCGAATACTTCGATCATCGTCAGACAGGCAGCGCGATTAGCGACGATGGCCCGTTACGATGAAGAGTCAAGTCTTGCGCCTGTGCCGATGCCGGCCATCATGCATTCGCTTTTCTCGAGACGAATTGTGCCGTCGTTTGTAGTGGATGTGTCGCAGTTTATCGACGAGAAAATGAACGCGATCAGGGCTTATGCGTCGCAGTTCTATCGCGTGGATTCGAAAGAGCCAGGGACGCGAATAAGCAAGCATGGTTTTCTGGATGAGATTGAATACCGCATGCGTTACTTTGGATCGCTGATTGGCGTCGCGGCCGGTGAGCCATTCTACGTGCGTGAGGCGTTGAATGTTGACGATCCGCTGGCGCTGCTGACGCGCCCAATGAATATTTATTCTTGAATAGGTCCAATAGGTCCGATAGGACCTATTTCTTCTTGGGTTCTAAGATCGCGCGTGCGATCGCGATCGTCGCGACAGCACGCGGTCCTTCCCCCTGAAAACCGCGCGCCAACTCGACCGCGCGATCGTAGTCCTGAACGGCGAGGTCCTTGAAAATGCCTTCAAGATCAAACTGCGGCACGTCGTTAGTATGAACTGACGAGTGACCTTTGCTTTGAAACTTTGCGACTATCTCACCGTCTTCGCCACTGAACCCTTCTGCTGAGTTAGCAGCTTTCACGGCGTCAAACGTCGCATCCCAAACACGTCCGGCATCGATCACTTTCAGCGCGTTGGCAACTGCAATTAATGCGCGAGGAAGATCGGGATCTGACGGTTCAATGCGCCGTGCTTCCGTCGCCGCATCGTCGATCAGCTCCAGCGCCTTGTCATGATCGGTTTTATCGAGGATCTTGGCGCACTCAGTGAGAACCCAGGCTTTTTGAATATGCGTCAGTTCGCCCTTATTAACCAACTCCAGGGCTTGGTCCGTGAGTTTCTTTCCGACGGAGTAGATCGCAAGCGAAGCGTCGATATAAGTCTGCGCTTGCTTGCGTATTTCGGAGTCTTCCACTTTCCTTATGAATTCACGCGCCCTCATGTCGCCTCTGCCGGAAACCGTGAAAGCCAACTGTAAATATAGTGAGTCGCGTTCATCGGAAGTCTTGGCGCGCTCGATTTGATCGAGGAGCGCCTGTTCGCGATTTGCAGCCGCGGCTTCGGGCTTTATACCTCTGCTTATCGCATCTTCCTCACGCTGCCGTGTACTCTCCGAAACAACAGCATTCAGCGCGTTGAGTTGGCCGCGAAGAGATTCGACTATCTGCGCGGGCGCAGCTTGTTCGAAGAACGGCAGTAATCGCTTGATAACCAGATATTTTCCATCCGTGCCTGGTGAGCCTTGATCCGGTTGTCCAGGAGTTGGCAAAGGCCGCAACAGAATCGCGGCGCCTGACTGGAAGAATGCATCGCGCAATTCAGGTGACACCGCAGCGGGCGTGATCGTCGAGGTCATTTGGGAACTGGACATGCCATTCCGGCTGAACGTTACGAACAGATGCGGTGTAAAGATGTAAGAAGCAAGCAGCGAAACAGTGTTGGCATCAGCTTGCGGGTTGTTGCCTGAGCTGGCGAGCAGCGCTGCATAACGAGTGTCGGCGCCAGTTGGGTTCTTCTCGCGCAAGTCTGAAAGGAAGTTAATAGTTTCTATAGTGACGACACCGAGTGCCGGCTCAGCAAACTGTAGCGCGCGATCGACATCGCCTGCTTCAAGTAACTCTCGTGCAAGTGAGATACGTTGGCCCAAGGCGTCGCCGAGGCGCGATGGATTTGGTCTTGTGGTGGCGGAGTTGGCCGCGTCGAGTTTTTGAGCCTTGAACTTCTCGAGGAACTCTTCACCAAGTACG
Source organism: Pyrinomonadaceae bacterium (assembly GCA_035248565.1). Taxonomy (GTDB): domain Bacteria; phylum Acidobacteriota; class Blastocatellia; order Pyrinomonadales; family Pyrinomonadaceae; genus PSRF01. Next base: position 14,967 of record DATFHH010000032.1, read on the forward strand.
CGATCGCGTCGCGCAGCTAGTCTCAACACCTCGCGACGCAGATTAGGCGGCAGGTTGATGGCGTAGCCGCCGCCAGTGCGCGCTCTTTGTTGACTGATTTCTTCCTGGAGTTTTCTATCGTTCTCCTGGTCGGCAACTTCCGCAGCTTCCCATGCTTTGCGAAACAGCAGCCGGCTCTGTTCGGCATCGACTTGCCACAACGCGTCGGCGATCCGCGCCAGTGAACGTGCGCGAAGTGTTTGATCGCGAAATGTGCGCGCGTCGGTGGAGAGTGAGACTAGCAGCGATCGAGCGCGGGCGCGCCGCTCTTTCTCTGCCGCCTGTTGCTTACTCTCGGTCGTTTGCGCTTGAGCCACAGTGCACGAAGCCACAAAAAGGCACAAAAGAGACAAAAGTCTGAACTGATTTCGATCTGATTTTTGTGCTTCTCTGTGGCTCAACCTGCTCCTCCGACCAGCGGCTCCTTACGCTTCTCCAACACCGAGCGCGCAATCGCCAGCGTGGCCACAGCTCGCGGCGCTTCTCCAGTAAACGTCTTGGCCACCTGAACCGCTCGCAGTAGATCGGCGCGAGCAAGATGCCTGAAAACAGCCAATAAATCAAAGTCTTCGGCAGTCGCATTGGTCATCAACACCATGAACTTTGTCTGCAGGCTCGCGGAGATGCGGCTGTCCTCGCCGGTAAAACCGTCGGCATTGTTTGCAGCTTTGACGACTTCGCCGAGGGTTTCCCAAGCGCGGACGCGATCGATCGCTTCCAAACCCACCGCCACGGCAGTCAGTGCACGCGCGCGATCCGGATCGCTGCCACTTATTCTGCGGCTCTCGGCCAACGCCTCGTCGAGCAGCTCGGCAGCACGCGAACGCTCCGTCGCAATCACCAGCTTCGCAGCACTTGTCAGCGCCCAAACTTTCTGAATGCTGGTGAGGTCGCCGTTCTTGGCTATGCGCACTGCTTCGGCGGCGGCTTTTTTGCGAATCGCTGCTTGCGCCAGTTGAAAATCGGTGTAAGCCTTGACGCTTTTTCGCAGTTCACTGTTCTCGATCTTGTCGACCAGATCTCGCGCGCGTGGATCATCCTGAATGAGAGCAACAGCGTAATCCGCATAGATCGCATCGCGATCGTCAGACTTGCTCGCGTGGTCCAGGCGCTCCTGCATTCGTTGATAAGGATCGCCTTCAGACGACTCAGGCTGAATTCCGACCGTGACCGCGCGATTTTCGCCTTGTTGAAACTCACTCGGCACATACGAAGCGAGCGCCGTCATCTGCGTGCGCAAACCGGGCGCGAGATCTGCTGCATACTGTTCGAAGAGCGGCAACAGTCGTTTGATAATCAGGTACTTTCCAGTCGGGCCGGAGGTGGTACGATCCTGATCCGGCGCAGCCAGTGGTTGCATTAAGATCTGAAAGGCGACTTTTAAGAAGCTATTTCGCAGTGTTGCGTCAACGGTTGGCGGAGGCGTCGGGCCTCTTTGCCGATTTTGATTCGATCCACCATCTCGTTGAAAGGTGACGTACAAAAACGGTGTAAAGAGATACGACGACAGACCTGAAACCGTGTTCGCATCTGAAAATGGATCGTTCACGGCGCGTGCTAGCAAAGCACCATACGCAGAATCGGCGATTTGTGCATTTTTTTCGCGCAGCGCCGAAAGAAAGAAGATCGAATCGACGTTGACCGAATCGAGCGCCGGCGTGGCAAATTCGATAGCTCGTTCTATCTCGCCATCTTCAACCAATCTGCGCGCGAGTTGCAGACGCTGCGAGCCGCCGATGCGATTTCCAGGACTGCTGCGTTGATCGGCTTCAGCATCAGCGCGTGTTTTCTCTGCGGCTTCGTCGAGAGCTTTGAGAAACTCTTCGCCGAGTTTGCGATCGCGCTTCGCTACGAGTCGCAAAACTTCACTACGCAAATCCGGACCGCCACGAACGACGACCGGTTCGCCGCTGTCTTGCATTCGTTTCATTTCTTCGGCGCGTTTCTTGGCGGTATCCGTATCGACGATCTCGGCGGCTTCCCACGCGCGACGAAAAAGTTCGCGAGCGCGATCGGGATCGCTGTCCCATAAAACATCCGCGGCTCGTGCCTGTACGCGCGCCCGGCGCGTTTGGTCCTTAAAACTGCGCGCCTCGTCGGCGAGAGTGGTGACCAGTGAAATCGCGATCGTGCGTTGCTGGGCTGCTTCGGCGTCAGCCTCTTCAGTATTGGTTGTTTTTGATTTTTTCGGTTGTGCGAGCGTTGTTGCGGGAGAGAGACTAAGGCAAAGACTCAGCACAAAGACGAAGCGAGCTAGTGGGCAAGACATAGAACACTCCTGTTGGACGGTATAGCGGGATGGAAATAGCCGGACAGTTCACACGCGGAGGAAGCGCCTCAGTTCCGAAAAATAATCTGTGTAATCTGTGGATTAAACTGCAACCACTTCGAGCTCGGGATCGACTTCCTGCTTCAACATACTTTCGATCGCCATCAACGTACCGGTGAGCGAACTGGGACAACTACCGCAAGCACCCTGATAACGAATGCTCAGGGTGTGATCGCTTAGACCTAAAATCTCGAGATAACCACCGTCGCCCATCAACGCCGGTCTTACTCTCTCGTCCAAAATTTCGTTGATTCTGAGCAGGCGCGGGTCGTCACTTGCCACTGCCGCAATTGGACCACCAACGGCGGCTGCCGCAGCCGCCGCAGAACTCACCGCCTCCGCTGCGCGAATCGGCACCGCCAGCGCGGGCAAGAGTTCGTCCCAATCACCCTCGTCGTCTTTTTCGACCGTCACCATCTTGTCCATGTAGAAAACTGAAACGACATGACCCACGTCGAACAGAGCCGTCGCGAGCGAATCGTTTGTCGCTTGTTCCGCCGACCCGTATTGCCTGGCGACGCCATTGCTGACCGGCTCGCGCAAAATAAATTTGACGGCATTCGGATTTGGTGTCTCTTCAATATCGCTAATCTTCGGCATTAAAAACTCCTGAAACCATTGTTTTTGCGGTTACATTATAGCCTTTTTGGCCGGTAGTCGCAGTCTGCGCGAACCAGTCAAAACCGGCGAGATGGCGTCCGCTAAATATTTCTTTCTTAAAAGCCGAAAAGGTGTTGCAGGGATCATTGCTAAAAATCTCTGACGGGCTTATACTCCCGCCCTCACTTGCCCCCCTCTCAGAAGGTGAGTCAAGTTGAGAATAGAGGCAGGCGATAGCGAGGGTCGCCTGCCTCTCAGTTTTTAGGTCTTTGGTTTTGGGTCTTTGGTCTTTGTGCAGCGTCCGAGTATTCTTTGCGAGAAGAAATCCGACGACCAAAGACCAAAAACCCAAGGCACGCAATTGAACATCGGCATCACTGTATATCCCACCTACGGCGGCAGCGGCATCGTTGGCTCGGAACTCGGCAAGGAACTGGCAGAACGTGGCCACACCGTTCACTTCATCGCTTCCGCTTTGCCAACCAGGTTGACTCAGCTCAGCGAGCGCGTGCGTTTTCACGAAGTTGAGATGATGTCGTATCCGCTGTTTGAGCATCAGCCTTACACGCTCGCACTCGCTACCAAAATGGCGACGGTTGCGGAAGAAGAGAATCTCGATCTGCTGCACGTCCACTACGCCATTCCACATTCGATCAGCGCTATCCTCGCGCGCGAGTCGCTGAGACCGCGCCGACGTTTGCCCGTAGTGACTACTCTGCATGGCACCGATATCACGCTTGTCGGTGCAGACAGATCGTATTTGCCGATTACGCGTTATGGCATCGTGCAGTCTGATGGCGTCACGGCGATCTCGCACTATCTGAAAGAAGCCACACGCGAGATATTTCACTTCGACGACATCAAAGTGATCCCGAACTTTGTTTGCCAGTACGACTACACGCGACTCGACGTGAAGAGCCTGCGCGAATCACTCGCGCCGAATGACGAACCGCTGCTGGTCCATGTTTCAAACTTTCGCCCGGTGAAGCGGCCTGTCGACTGCGTCGAGATCCTTGCACGCGTGTTGAAGAAGAATGTGAAGACGCGGCTGGTGATGGTCGGCGACGGAAGCGAGCGGCCGAACGCGGAGCATCGTGCACGTTGTCTTGGTATTTACGACCAGTGTTCGTTTGTCGGCAAGCAGCCACGGATTGTTGACTATCTTTCGGCCTCCGATGTTTTGCTGTTGCCGTCGGATCAGGAGTCGTTTGGACTCGCGGCACTCGAAGCGATGGCGTGCGAGGTTCCGGTGATCGCGTCGCGAGTTGGCGGTCTGCCGGAAGTTGTAAAAGATGGTGAGACAGGATTTTTGAGCCCCGTTGGCAATGTTGACAAGATGGCCGCAGATGCTGCGCGCCTGCTCAGTGACAACAAGCTGCGCCGCGAAATGGGCGTGCGCGCGCGCGAATCCGCAATCACTCGTTATCGCACCGACGTGGTTATCCCACAGTACATCGATTTCTACGAGCAAGTGATCGCAAAACAATCCGTGTAATCCGTGGCTAGTATTTCTTCTCTTATCGTCGGCACCGCAGGTCACATCGATCATGGAAAGAGCGCTCTGGTGCGTGCCTTGACCGGCATCGATCCCGATCGCCTTCCCGAAGAAAAACGACGTGGCATCACGATCGATCTCGGCTTTGCCGATCTCGAGCTCGGCGATCTTCGACTCGGTTTCGTCGACGTTCCCGGTCATGAACGGTTCGTCAAGAACATGTTGGCGGGAGCGCACGGCATCGATCTGTTGGCGTTGGTGATTGCCGCCGATGAAGGTGTGATGCCGCAGACTCGCGAGCACTTCGACATCTGTCGCCTACTCGGTGTGCGCAACGGTCTTGTAGTGATCACGAAAAAGGATCTCGTAGACGAAGAAATGCTGACACTTGTGGCGGACGAAGCGCAGGAGTTGGTGACCGGATCTTTTCTCGAAGGTGCTCCGCTGGTAACGGTGAGTTCGCGAACAGGCGCTGGTTTGGATGAGCTGAAGTCACGCCTGATTGAGATGGGAAGCCGCGTTCCCGCGCGCTCACATGACTTCACGATGCGCTTGCCGATCGATCGCGCGTTTTCGATGAAAGGATTTGGATCAGTTGTCACAGGCACTTTGATCTCCGGGAAGATTACAGAAGGTGATGAGCTCGAACTGCTGCCTGCAAAACTCAACGTCAGAGTGAGGGGATTGCAGGTCCACAACAAATCTGTTCGTGAAGCGCACGCGGGACAACGAACGGCAGTGAATCTAGCAGGTGTCGACACTGCGCAGATTGAACGCGGAATGGTGCTGGCTCCGGCTGGTCGTCTGCGGCCTACGCAGGTTATTGATGTTTGGATCGATATGTTGCCGAGTGCGTCGCGCGCGTTGCGTTCGCGTTCGCGAGTGCGTTTTCACATTGGAGCAGCGGAAGTGCTGGGGCGCGTGAGAGTGTTGGAAGAATCGTCTCAAATTACCGCCGGGAGTGGTGGCTTTGCGCAGTTGCGACTTGAGGCTCCGGTGGTCGCTGTGCATGGCGATCATTTTATTTTGCGAAGTTACTCGCCCGCTGCGACGATTGCGGGCGGAGTGATACTCGATCCTTTTGCGGTCAGGCATCGCGGGCGAGAGATGGAGCAGGTTTTGCAACTGCTTCGCTCGTTGCTGAGCGACGATCGCGCAGCGAAATTTGCGGCGTTTGTGCGAACTGCAGGCGAGCGAGGTTTGCGGCTGGCGGATCTTGCAGCGGCGACGGGTTGGACCGACGAAGTTCTTACGAAAGTCGCGGCTGAAGTCCAGGCGCAGGGTTCGGTAATTGAAGTTGGTGGTGTGTATCTCGCGCGTGAGAGCCTCGATCATTTGAGTCGTGCTGTGGTCGTGGAGTTGGACCAGCATCACAAGCGCGAACCATTGGCGCGCGGCATGTTGCGTGAGACGCTGCGTGAAAAGATCTTCTCGCGTGCGTTGCCCGAGGTGTTTTCGGGCGTGATTGTGCGACTCGAAACGGGCGGTGAAGTTGTTTCTGAGAAAGACATCGTACGTTTGAGCCGGCACAGCGTTGGTTTGTCTGAGAAGGATGCGGAGCTGAGTAGACGTATTGAACAACTTTATTCAACAGCGGGAGTTGAAGCGCCTTCGGTTGACGAAGCGTTAACGAAGGTTGGAGTCGCGGCGGCTCAGCGCGCGCAGGCGCGGAAGATCTTGCAGTTGCTCATTGACGATCGAAAACTTGTGCGAATTCAAGGTGAGATGTTCATGCACGCGCGAGTCATCGAAGACTTAAAAGCCCGTCTGCTCACTTACGCTTCGCAGCACGAACCAGAGCGTTTAATCGACGTCGCCGCTTTCAAAGATCTCGCCGGTGTCTCGCGCAAATATGCAATCCCGCTGTTGGAGTATTTCGACCGCGAACAAATAACCCGCCGCGCCGGCGACAAGCGCCTCATCCTCAAACCCCGTTAGCTGAAATAGGAATCAACAGCACGGAACTTTTGACAGCGCAACTGGTCTAACTGAAGTACGTGCAATTGAATTGTAATAAACATTTTCGTTGACACTAGATCATGTGCAGCGTAAAGTGCGGCTCCTAATTCCCCCACTCAACAACCAGCGACTCCTCCACAGGTCGCACAGCTAATCAACTGAACGAGCAAGGGTGGTTCAACTTAAGGTTTGCTGATCCGCACTCCCATAAAACTGCGGGTAAGCAGCTTCCACAGCCCAGGAGCCCTCCATGAAAACCAGACATTTGTTGCTGATTCTTGTTGTCGTTTCAGTTGCCGGAATTGTCTTTGCCGCGTCCAGCTACAGAAAAGCGGGTACTTCGGGATTGGCGCACGCGACTGCAGTTCAACAATCACTCGTCCCTCTTCAACGACGCGTTCAAGTGGTGTGTTTCACGCTTTACGATGTCGGTATCTATCCGCAAGAAGCACGCGCAACAGCAGGTTCCATCACTATATCAATCGAGGATTTAACAGGGTCAAGTTCCGGGTTAATCATTGACCGCCTGGATGCAACTGTGCGTTTGCCTGCAGGTGTGGTTAGCAAAGCAACGAATCTATTGCGTGCGCGTGCCGAATTGTTCCTGCCGGCAGGCCGTTATGAGTTGACCGACGCCAACCGGCGAGACAATCGAGCGCTGCTGATCGTCGAGCCTTAACACGCAACCAGTGTTTCCGACCGTTTCTGTTGACTGTTCTAACCGAGGAGTCAATCTCATGGCGACGCTCAAAACAGTTCACCTGCAATGCGCGCAGATTGCAGTTATCTCCATCGTTCTGTTTATAAATATCCCAACTGCGTATGGACAGGAGTCAGGCCAGTTTGACAAAGGCACGCCACCGCAACATGCTGCGGGAGTTTCTTCGCTCGGCAGTTACACGTCAGCGGATCTTGGGACAATCAATCTGAGTAATGGCGCGCTCAACATCAACCTACCGCTTGCGTCAGTAGGCGGTCGCGGCTTCTCTGTGCCGTTAACCCTGAATTACAGCAGCAAGATATGGTCGGCGAATCGCGACAGCAATTTCGCCGACGAGACGGGCTATCACCCTGTTGCCTATGCCAAGTATGCTGATATCGAAAATCTAATGGACATCTACAGCCGTGTTGGGCCCGGTTGGACCATAGGCGCAGCTCCCACGCTGGTCATGCGTGCAAACGGCATCAAGGACAATTCGGCCACAACCTGCGCCGGCGATTTTAAATTTGCCCTGACAAAGCTGTCTGTGATGCTGCCCGACAAAGGCGAGATTCAACTGCGGGATGATGCAACTGATGGAGCGCCGCTCACAGCACAGCTCGACCCACCCACTGACTGCATGGCGCGAGATGGAAATCGCGGACGACGCTGGCATGCTACTGATGGTTCCGGCGTGGTCTTCATCAGTGACAGTGACAACGGCATCGTACGTGGCGACCTTAACGGCGTGCTGATTCTGTCGGATGGCACACGCTATCGCTTTTCCAGCCTTTACAACCCGCCAGCCGGCAGTCCGCCCATTAATTTGATGGGGAGCGGGAAATTTCTCGCTCGCGCCACTTCGATTACTGATCGCAATGGCAATCTGATTACTCTCACTTATCCGTCAGCCAACGAAGTTCGCTACACGGATCAGCTCGGACGCGTCACAAAAATTCAGAAAGACGTTCCGGATCCCGACAATCCTTCGGTGAATCTGGCTTTCTTGATCACCATCCCGGGCTATCAGGGACAGAACCGTTATTTCAAAATCAAATCCGTCGTAATGAACCAGCGATATCGGCCAGGGATCAATCCCACTTTGCCGGTAATTAACGGCGATTATGACCCAATGGGCTGGGGTCTCTCGTGGGGCACCGCAACCAGGCTCTTTGCGCGCTCACATGGTCTGGATGCAGAACAAATAGACCAGGCAATGGTCATGAGCGAACTCGTATTACCGGATGGCCGCTCAATCGAGTTTTACTACAATGAGTTTGGAGAGGTGGCCGAAGTGTGGCTGCCGACTGGCGGTAAACTCCAGTACGACTATCAATATGTCGGCACCTTACCCGCAGGCAAATCGCACATAGGTGAGGTAATAACATCTTACTTTGATAGCAACGTAAGCGACATCGACCGAGCGGTAGTCGCCAGGCGTACTTACGCTGACGGCGCGACGCTCGAAGGAAGTTGGACCTACGCTTACACGAGCACAACTGCGCAAGTGACAGCCGTTTCAGCTTCCGGCTCCGTTCTGCTCAATCAAAAGCATTATTTTCTGGCTTCGGGTCGTTATCTCAATTCGCCTGCTGGCACTGGTCCAGTTCCAGATCGTGGAACTGAGGGTACGGGCTATTCATTGTGGTCAACTGGCATCGAGCGGCGCACCGAGACGCTCGATGCCGCTGGAACAGCCGTGATCGCCGCGAGCGAGCAGGATTGGACGCAACGTGCTTCACTAAGCTGGTCAGCTTATACGACCTATGCGCAAGAGCAGCCGGAAAATGACAACCGCTTAAATGAGCAACGCCGATACCTAGACAACGGGATGATCGCTAAAACTGGCACTAGTTACGATCAATACAACAATCCGACGGAAGTTCGTGAATATGATTTCGATCAATTACTCAAGCGGCGAACAACGACAACTTACCTGACTTCCAATAATGGCTTTAACTATGCGACAGATGATGCGATTCATTTGTTGTCACTACCCGTCACGACAACAGTCTTCGATGGCGCCGGCACTCAGATCGCTCAGAGTGTTAACGAGTATGACAACTACACTGATGACGGGAATCGTGCTCTGCTAACCGATTATGGTGTGGTAAGCCAGCACGACTCTACCTATGGAGCTGCAAAGACAACACGCGGCAATGTCACCAGAATAGGGCGATGGCTAAAGACAACCAGCACTTTCATCTACTCATACCCTCGCTTCGACACGCTCGGAAATGTAGTTGCTACGAAAGATCCCAACGGCAACGTTACCAGCGTTAGTTTTGCAGATGATTTTGGCCCGGGGCAGACTCCTGGGAGTCCGACAGAGAATCCTGCCACGCCCACGTATGCTCTGCCAACGCTGATCACGAGCCCTCCGCCCTTGCCCGGTGCGCCGGTTCATACCGCCCGAAGCCAATATGATTACTCTACCGGTCTGCTGGTGGGCTTTCGCGATCGCAACGACATCGTCACGCAAACGATTTACAACGATCCGTTCAATCGGCCCACGCAAGTGAAATCTGCACTAGGTGTAAGCGGCGTGGAAAACCACGCCACGATCTACTACGCGCCAACAACCGCTTTTGGAATTACGCTGGCGGGAAATGACGTTCTGACGGCCACTGATCTAAACACACTTGATGACGCGAGCATTAGATCCTGGACTGTGACAGATGGCTTTGGCAGGACCAAAGAGACCTGGAAGCGTGATCCACTGGGCGATGTGAAAGTCGTAACTGTCTACGACTGCTTGAATCGCGTCACACAATCAAGCAATCCTTTTCGACCGGCGACAGAAACGGCGGTCAACACAACGACTGACTACGATCTCGCCGGTCGGGTGACATTCGTGACGACATCGGATGGTGCTGTTGTAAGTACGAGCTACAGTGGCAACACCGTGACGGTCACCGATCAAGCAGGCAAAAAGCGAAAGAGCCTAACCGATGCACTCGGACGCTTAACTGATGTCTTTGAAGATCCCACGCCAGGACTAAATTACCAAACCACCTATGCTTATGATGTGCTCGACAATCTCAAGACGGTTATTCAAGGAACACAG
>DATFHH010000033.1:0-25969 GCA_035248565.1 Pyrinomonadaceae bacterium
CGTCCGGCAGGAGTGATTGACATCAAGAGCGGCGTTAAAGCCGACGGGGCGATAACCGCGTGGGAATTTCACAACTACAACTCAGGCAGTTCAGGCATTCAAATCAAATACGACATTCCAAACACCGACGTTCAGTTTCACCAATCGAATTCACCGTTGCGACAGGGCTCGTATCGCGGTCTCGCAGCCACAGCAAATCACTTCGCGCGTGAGTGTCACATGGATGAGTTGGCAAATGCCGTGAAGATGAATCCGCTGGAGTTTCGTCTAAAGAACATCAAAGACCAAAGACTGCGCGCCGTGTTGGAGGCCGCCACCAAAGCATTCGGCTGGGCGAAAACAAATGCTGTCGCAGGTCGTGGTTTTGGTTTGTCGTGTGGTTTTGAGAAGGGTAGCTACGTTGCCACTTGCGCGGAGATAGCAATCGAACGAGACGCGAAGAACAGGAAAAATTCGCAGGTTCGTATTGTGCGTGTTGTCGAGGCGTTCGAGTGTGGTGCCGTTGTTAACCCGCTTCATTTGAAGAATCAGATTGAAGGAGCAATTGTGCAGGCGGTTGGCGGGGCTTTGTTTGAAGCGATACAGTTTGAAAACGGGAAGATTCTGAATGGACGTTTTGCTGATTATCGATTGCCCCGCTTCGGCGACACGCCGATGATTGAAGTTGTGCTGGTAGACCGAAAGGATCTTCCATCGGAAGGTGCAGGTGAAACGCCAATCGTCGGGCTGGCGCCAGCCGTTGGCAACGCCATCTTCAACGCCACCGGCTTACGCTTAAGATCACTTCCCCTCGCACCGAAGGGAATTCCAACGCGGACTGATATCTAACTAGATTAGGGTGTCGGCGCTACTACGTCCGACATCGATAGGTCGGCTGGAGGAGGTGGCGGCCTGAGAATTTTCCGAGTTTTAGATTCCCGCTGGTTTCTTCCTGTCTCTTATCAATCGCATCAAAAACTAAACAGGTGAAGGATTGCGAGAGCAAAGATCTAATCGCGAAAGATTGCTTCGTCTTTACGTGTGATTGCAATCTGCCTACAATTGTGGACTTCTTCCACGTGCTTTGTGAGGAGGAGGATGCTTATCGAGGCGATTGGCGTCGCGCCTTCTCCCATGAAGAATTCTATAACGCCCAGTCAATGGTCCGATGCGCCAGAACTACAACGTGCAAGAGGTTTTATTCTGATTGCACTTACCCCGAGTAATTATTAAGGAAGTTCCCTATGAAGCCTCCCAAAAAGATGTCTCGCTTTGCCAGTACACGACGAAACACATTCAGCACCTATTGGTCACGCGGACTGATTCTTCTCTTCATTATCACCGCGATAGGATCTCTGCTCGTTCTTTCTTCTGTCTTTGCAGAGCATACAAACACAGCCACCCCCGCTGACACGGGTGCCGACCGCTTAAAGACGTCGCCTCTGGTTCTTGCCCGTTCAAACCAAGACTCGGCGTTGCCTTCAGGAGCAACGCGCGTAGATGTGAAATCCGTAAAGCCAAAGATTTTCCATGGCGACGTACGCGGACTTCCTCTCGTTAAGGCGCAAATTAAAAAGCCACGACCGGAACCGAAGGAGCCCCCTGCCGAACTTTCGTCCACACTCACACCAGATACCGCGCTGCAAACTTTTCTTCCGGCCGCTCCAGCACCGATGCCCAGCTCATCTTTTGCCGGTCTCGATTTTGCCAGTTGGGGTAACGGATGGCCGCCTGACCCGAATGGAGACGTCGGTCCGAATCACTACATTCAGACGGTGAACACTTCCATAGGAATCTTCAATAAAGCTACCGGTGCGCGTTTAGCAGCTTTCACGTTCGATACATTCTTCTCTCAACAGCCGACAGGGACACCCTGCGACAACTCAAATCAGGGTGATCCGGTAGCGCTGTACGATGCGCTCAGCGACCGTTGGATCATCAGCGATTTTGCGTGGTCAAACTACGCCTCCGGCGCGATGTATCAATGTATGGCCGTGTCGCAAACCAGCGACCCCGTTTCTGGTGGTTGGTATTTTTATGCCTGGCAGACGGCGTCCGGCGGAAAGATCCCGGATTATCCGAAACTTGCGGTTTGGCCCGACGGGATTTATATGTCAGCGAATGTCTTTGCGACGACCGGAAGTCAGTCGTTCCAAAACGTGCAAGTATGGGCTTTCAACAGAACCGAGATGGAAAGTGGAATAACAGCCCATGCCGTTAGTTTTAATCTGCCGAAGACCATTCAGGGCGTTACAATTTTCAGTTTGCTGCCTAGCAACGTGCGCGACAATGGGAGCCAACCTGTTTCCGGCAGTCCGAACTATTTCGCGTCGATTTGGGGAACTGCGAGAGCTCGCGTTTGGAAATTCCACGCGGATTACGTGGTGCCCGCGAATTCGAGTCTAACAGGTCCATCAAACGTCACCATTCCTACGTTTAGTGCTGGACCAAGTAACGTGCCCGAGAAGGATGGCAATAGTCTCGATTCGCTAACCTACCGAGTGATGATGCAGAACCAGTATCAAAACCTGAATGGGATCGAGTCGTTGTGGCTAACGCAAACAGTTGGTAACGGCGGCACACCCAACATCGCACAGATTCGTTGGTATCAATTGAATGTAACGAGTGGCACTGTCGTCACGTCTGGTCCAGTACAGCAAGGAACGTGGTCGCCAGACTCGAAGAATAGATTCATGCCAAGTCTTGCGTTAGATAAGAATGGTGATATGGCCGTCGGGTACACTGTCTCTGACGCAACGATGTACCCATCAATTCGTTACGCAGGACGCCTCGTCAACGATCCTCTCAACACCCTCGGACAGGGTGAAACCTCGATGATTGAAGGAACGGGCTACCAGTGTTGTCTATTTTCTGATGGAACTGTCAACAACCGCTGGGGTGATTATACCGCCATGACGATCGACTCTGACGGTTGTACGTTCTGGTATACGAATGAGTACTACGATTCCAAACCGGCAACCCTTGCACAGGACAACTGGAAGACTCGAATCGGAGCATTCAAATTCTCCCAGTGCACAGCGAACACGGTTGGTATTCTCCAGGGAACCATTACCGATGCCTCCACGACGAATGCGATCAGCGGTGCGATAGTGAGCGCGGGCATTCACGTTTTGAAAACTGATTCGAACGGCTTCTACAGATTCAGTAACTTGCCGACAGGTTCGTATCAAATGAATGTGTCGGCGGCAGGATATTCCGGTGCCGCGGCCAGCAATGTAAACGTTTCTTCGGGTGGTACGACTACGCAGAATTTTGCGCTGACTAGCGGTAGCCCAACGCCAACGCCAACGCCTACACCTACGCCTTCGCCTTCGCCTTCGCCGACACCAACACCAACTCCGACGCCGTCACCTAGTCCAACGCCCACACCGTCACCTAGCCCGACGCCGCCGCCGACACCCACTCCAACACCGACACCAACGCCCTCGCCTTCAGGTATACAGGACGTCGTGTGGACATCGTTGACGAATGCGACCGCAACTGGCAACAACATAGAGGACAACGGAGGCGGCTATTACGCCAAAGGGCAGTCGCAACAAACACTTTCAGGTCCTGGTTATTTCGAGTGGCGCTTTGACGGCGAGTATTGCGTTGTTGGTTTAGGCAACAACAATGACGAAGCATTATCGACGTATTATTTGGATCTCGACTTCGCTTTCAGCTTCGGAAGTGCCACGAGCTATTCAATAAGAGAACAGGGAAATTACAAGTCGGACGGCTCGGTTGTCGCGGGCGATGTATTGAGGATAGAGATCGCGAGCAATGGTGACATCCTCTATAAAAAGAACGGCCAGACAGTCTATACGACCAGCAATCCTACTAAGGGGTATCCATATTATTTGGTATTTAAGACTCAGGAGACTGCGGGCAACGGCATCAGCGCTGCGAAAGTGCAGACAGGCACGCCGACACCAACTCCAAGCCCTACGCCAACGCCAACGCCAAGCCCTACGCCAACGCCTTCGCCGACTCCAACACCTACACCTTCGCCAACACCGACACCAACGCCTTCGCCGGGTTCCGGCATACAGGACGTCGTGTGGACATCGTTGACGAATGCGACTGCAACCGGCAACAACATAGAGGACAACGGCGGCGGCTATTTTGCCAAAGGGCAGTCGCAACAAACACTTTCAGGTCCTGGTTATTTTGAGTGGCGCTTTGACGGCGAGTATTGCGTTGTTGGTTTGGGCAATAACAATGACGAGGCGCTATCGACATATTATTTGGATCTCGACTTCGCGTTAAGCTTCGGAAGTGCCACGAGCTACTCAATAAGAGAGCAGGGAAATTACAAGTCGGACGGCTCGGCCGTCGCCGGAGATATATTCAGGATCGAGATCGCGAGCAATGGAGACATCCTTTATAAAAAGAACGGCCAGATAGTCTATACGACCAGCAATCCCAATAAGGGTTATCCATACTATCTGGTATTTAAGACTCAGGAGACTGCGGGCAATGGCATCAGCGCAGCGAAAGTGCAGATAGGCACTTCATCTTCCATGCTAACACCTCTTTTCGAATGGCTTGACCTGCTCAGGTTAGGATGGGTGAACTCGCTCTACTGAAGCGCATTTCTGGTCCATATGGTTCAGTTTTTCTCGAGAAGGTTGACGGTTTAGGGTCGGCCGAAGTTCCTTAATGAGCAAACCCCGTAAGTTTTGCCTTCAAAGCTAATGCTATGGAACTGAACATCACAGAAGGAAGCTTTATCAAAATGTGTTGACCTAAACAGAAAACTGCGTTATGTAGTGTCTCGCCTTACAGTTTCCTGAAATCACAGCCCTTCGGCCGGGCCTCATGCCTCTGGCTTATCCCGGCGCACCAGGAGAAATCATCATGTTCAGAAGTCGCATAGCTCCCCTCAACTTGCGGGCAGGGCATTATAGGGCGGTATGTCGGATGTCGCTTACGTGCGGGTCCTCCACGTACGCTGGACGGGTAACTCGTCGGGGCTGACACCGATGCCTTCAGCGCCCATCCACGTCGACAAGCGTCGGTCCCGAAGGTCCCCTGGACTTCTTGACGCTATGAAGGCGGTTGAGAGAGGGATGAGGCTGACTATGAGCGAATCTGTAGATCTCCAACGACTAGCTGTAGCACGCTTTGCATTACTAACCGCGGCTGAATTCAAAATGCTTCACTCCGCTGCCAGCGGAACAACAGCCTTCTGCGGCCCGAGTCAAATTGATAATCCCGCAAACAATCCGGCTGATTCAGACAACTGGTCCGCCGACCGGCAGATTCGTTCAGACTTGATACGCTGGCTCTGCATCAATCAAGCCGCGAGAGATTGCGTGGATCCAAGAGGGATCCAAATATGCGGTGCACGGATAAGCGGCGCGCTTGACCTTTCCTTTGCTACTGTCCCCTTTCCTCTTCGTTTGTCTCGATGCCGCCTATCTGATAATTGGAGTCTTAATTACATTGAGATCCCTTCGATACAGTTCACCGGAACCTGGGTGCGTTCGTTGACTGCTGACGTGGCTAAAGTAAAGGGCAGCGTCACCCTGAAGGAGGTTGTCTGCGCCAAGGGCACAGTCCAACTGCGTGGGGCCGAGATTGCAGGCAATCTTGATTGCAGTGGCAGCACATTTCAGAATCCAGCGGATGCAAACATTCCGGACAGCGGTATAGCACTGAATGCCGAGGGTGCCAAAGTAGGGGGTTCTGTTCTTCTCAACAACAAATTCTCGGCTGAGGGCAAAGTGCAATTGTTCAACGCACAGGTTGGAGGAAATCTCAATTGCGGGAGCAGCACATTTCAGAATTCAGCGGACGCAAACATTCCGGGCAGCGGTATGGCATTGAATGCCGAAGGTGCGAAAATAGGCGGATCTGTTTTTGTGCGCTACGACTTCTCGGCTGAAGGAGAAGTGAGTTTATTCAACGCGGAGATCGGAGGGGATCTTGATTGCAGCGGCGGCAAATTTCGGAATCCAGCAAAGGCTATTCCTGGTAGTGGCACGGCACTGAATGCGGTGGGAGCCAAAGTCGGAGATTCTGTTTTTCTGCGTCGAGACTATTTTCAACGTTGGGACTTCGTAGCTGATGGTGCCGTGCGGCTGTTTGGCGCTGAGATAGGACGGAGTCTTGATTGCAACGGCGGGAAATTTCAGAATCCAGCAAAGGCAAACATTCCCGGCACCGGTGTGGCGCTGGATGCGGAGTTAGCCAAAGTCGGTGGTCCTGTTGTTCTTAACAACAACTTCTTGCCGGAAGGAGAGGTGCGGCTGCTCAACGCACAGATTAGAGGCGATCTTAGTTGCGATGGCAGTAAATCTCAGGATCCAGCGAACGCAAAAATTCCTGACAGTGGTGTCGCGCTCGATACCAAAGGTATCCATATCGAAGGAAGCATGGTTCTTAGGGAACAATTCCGCGCTGTCGGTATGGTCAATGCCCGAATTAGTGGCTCCCTGACGTGCGACGAAGCCGCATTTGAGCGCGTGGATCTAACCGACGCATTTGTTGGCTCGATCGTCGACGATGAGGGAAGCTGGCCGAAGGCGGGAAATCTTCTTCTCGATGGATTTGTTTACGGCCGGATTTCAGGTGGTCCGCTCGATGTCTCCAAGAGGTTGGCATGGATCAAACGGCAGCCCTCGTTTGCGCGGCAACCCTATCGTCAGCTTGCCAGCGTTCTGGGCAACGCCGGAGACGACTTAGGCGCGCGTCGAATCCTAAGCGATATGCAACGGACGGCATGGAGTCAGCGTCAGCGTCGCTGGCCGGCCCGCCTCATAAGCCAGCTACTAAGAGTCACAATCGGCTACGGCTACTTTCCTCTGCGAGCTGTTTGGTTGATCTTGGGTCTGGTTCTTGTGGGAGCGGGTGTCTACTGGGTGGCTTACAATATGGGTAGCATCGTCCCAATCCAGAAAGAGTCGTACGCTTTATTTGAAAAGAACTGTACAGTATCAAGCGAATACGAGCATTTTCATACTATCCCCTATTCGCTCGAGAATTCATTTCCACTAATCAAACTCGGTATTCAAGACAAGTGGGCGCCTGCTCCGGAGACACGCGTGCAGGCTTGCTCGTGTTGCAGTTGGACCTCCCGTGTGCTGCAGGAAATTAGTGCGCCAGGGTTCTTGCGAGTGTTCAGGTGGATCCAAATCTGCTTGGGTTGGATTCTTACTACCCTATTCGTCAGCGGCATCACCGGTATTCTGCGCAGGAATTGACAAGCGGCGATCAAACTTGTCGTGCTGTCGTGGTCGTCGAGGAGTATCACAGTAGGTGTGGCGCTGATCTTATTTGATGGAGATGGCGCCATTTTGGGTTGTTGAAAAGTACTCGCCCAAATCGGTCCGACGTTGAACTTTGTTTCCGCAGGTCTTCCAATATTTCGTCGTACCATTGGACGCGATTGAATTCAGCGGGCTTGTTATCGATACATTATCGCCGTATGGGTCTCCCGCAGGAAAAACGTTACCTGCGGAACCGAGCTTGGTAGAAGCGAAGCTAACTGATTGAACCGGTGAAACACCAGCGCCCCCTTGGTCATCTTTATTCCTTGCGTGAGGAGATCGCCGCGTTATGCGTTGTGAAGTGCCGCATGTCTCACGAGCGGGTTATAAGAGCGGGCGAACCCAAGCTGCCTGTAATTTGCCGCTTCACAGAAAGCAACTATGAGAGGGTCGGCCTTTGCGGACCCGAGATACGCGCAAAGAGGCTCGGCTGTAGTCATACTTCCGCAAGAATCAAATTGGAGGATGCCATTAATGAATTGGATACAAAAGATGAAGAAGGCAACAGGCTTGGCCCGCTGTTAAGCAGCGAGCTGAACTGGCTTAACAATCAGATTCACTTATTAGACCACCGAAAGGGCGAGGCGGAAAAAACGCTGGCAAGAATGCTGGAAGATGCTTATCGTACTGGCGGTTGGGGCCGCAAGGGTAAGGACTTGATCGAGGCCGAAAATAGGATCCAAGAGTTGGAACGAGCTCATGATGAGTACGTCGAACGAATAGGCGGGTTGAGAGATAGAATAATAATCGAGATAGATAAACTGATCGAATCAATCACGGGTGGACTAACGCTGAGAAGCGACTGTTGACGTTACTAATCGCAGAGCGGTGCGCGATCTTGACAAACTGATCAAAGCTGAATCTGCGTTAATCGACGGTGAGATCGTGGCTCTCGATGAAGGCGGATTTCCACGATTCGATGCATTGCGATAGAGGCGCCGTAACTGCTCGGTAGTCTTTTATGCTTTCGATCTTCTTTACCTTGACGGATTCGATCTTACGAGCTGTCCTCTAATAAAGCGCAAAGCACTGTTACGGCGCCTCCTGCCAAAAGACAACAGAGGTGGCAGACGGTTTACTGATCACATCGCGGGCAATGGTGAAGGCCTGTTTGCAAAACTTGAAGGCTTCAATCTCGAGGGCATGGTGATGAAGCGCAAAGATTCGCTGTATTCACGATTGCCGAATCGCGACTGGTGAAGGTTAGGACCAGCGCCGGAAAGGTCACGGTTGGCTTTGCCTCATAATCCCATGATGGAAACGGTTGTTGAGGCAAACGAAGCAAACTAAAGGTCAATTTGTGGGTCTTGTGGTGGTCTCTATACTATGGTAGACCCACGAAACAGAAACTAGAATTGTCGGCGCAGTTACCATGCTGCCTCAACGCCGCCATCGACGGCGTCGTAGCTCTGCAGCCAAACCAACCAACCCTCCTCCAAGCAACAGTATCGACATTGGCTCGGGCGTTTGGAAGTCGTAAGTAACGCTCTTGAACTGGAAGATTGGATTTCCATTGGAAAGAAAAAAGACCTGGAGGTTAAGAGTTGCAGTGCCGCTGCCGACCAGATCAACAGTGAAGAACGGAGGACTGTTACCACAGTTCGATGGACAGAGGTGCATATCACCCGAAAAGACAAAAGGGCTCGTCAAGGTAAGGTTCGACGTGCTGTTCGGCACAATGATTGTAGGGGCGCTTAGGATGAATGTTCCTCCGACGATAGGATAGGAGGTGCCATTAATGGTGGCGCTGCCACCAATCGTGCTCGAACCGGCGAAAAACCCGCCGAGATCGATGGCGGCGCCGCTCACGCAGGGAGAGCATAACATCTGAGGGTGCGAGCTACCTTGCTCTCCTCCACCCGCTGCAAAAAAGTTTAGTCCAGTGAAACCGTAGAACGGTCCGCCAGTGAGTCCCGTGACGGAGAGAGTACCGCTTGTGATAACGAGTGGATCGGCGCTAGCGGTTGCAGGGGTCAATGCAACGATCATTAATAGAGTGGCAAATACGCAGAGAATCTTCGACATACAGAACTTCCTTTCTGGGTGCTGGGAGGGGAAGCCATTGACTAGTCGTCTCTTTATAAATGGGTGAATGCTTATATACTGCGTTGAACGCTCTGCTGTCAACGATTACGCGCACTCGATACGTTCATTTCCCTTCAAACATTCTTCTCCAAATTGAAATCATCTTCCTAAGCCTAAGCAGTCGGTCGAGTTCATCGAAAAATTCCTGCCTCTCTCGTCTGAAGGTCGCAGCCTCCTCCTCCGGTACTCGCGAAACGACACGGCTGATCGACTCTTCTATCTTCGTTCGCTCTCGACGAGTAAGTTGGAGTTGATCGAGCTTCGCGGTCGCGCGATCCCAAAAATCGACTCGAGTCCACATACTTTCGCGGCGGCCTTCGTCCAGGCTACCCAGATAGCAAACTACCTTTTGATTGGGTGAACCATTGACGCGGTTACTCTCCACTAAAACACAGTAGAGTGAGTTCCCAAATTTACTGCATCGCAGTCGGCGCAGAGAGGAGAGCGATCGACCTCGCGCGCGCGAGTGAACGTATAAACTGATGCCTGGAGCGGTAATCTATTGCAGAGTTTCGACCACAGAACAGACGAAGAATCTAAGTTTGTCCGTTCAGGAAAAGGCTTGTTGCTGAAACTCAAGACCTACTTGATTAGGAATCCAAAGACGGTTTGAAATATTGCGCATGAGGTTGAGAAACTCATTGCGCGCCTCTTCTGGGTAGCGGTACAAATTCAAGAACATTAGTGTCGAGGACAAATATCCCATCTTGCCACACACGGTGAAACTCTTCTTCAGAAGGTCGATAAAAACCTGGGAATAGGTCTCTCATTTGGGTCTGCGCCGGAGAGAAGCAACAACGGAAACGAGCGGAAACAATCATCCGGATTATATGGGGGCTTGGAGGACAAGACAATTACAGATGGATCGCGTTAGAGGAATTTACTGGCGTCCCCTACGGGAATCGAACCCGTGTCGCCCCCGTGAAAGAGAAGCGATTTACAGGAATTCAAAGGAAACCTGCGGCATGGATAGCACCGCAAGGCACTCAAAGGTACTCTAAGGGATCGTTAGTGGACCCATAATGGACCCCGCGTGAAGCGTGTCTGCGCCGGGTTTCCGGTGCTGTTCATCAACCCTTCAGTCAGGTAAAATGTCGATTGCCATGATCCAGAGAGAAAAAATCGAAGAACTGCTCAAGTTGCCAGCCGAGGAGCGTCGCCGAGTGCTTCGACTGCTTCAAGAAAGCCTGCCACAAGAGGGCGAAGCCGTAGCCCCATCCACAATTGGAGATCAAACTTCACCGGCTGCCAAGTGGCTGTTGTCAATGGCGGGTCGTTACTCCGGAGGACCGGGTAACACCGCTGCCCGAGCCGATGAGATCCTCCGCGCCGAGGTCGATAATCACCGTGGGTTGACAACGAATTAATGATGGCCGTCCTGCTCGACTCTGGATTTCTGTTCGCCTCGCTAAACGCATCCGAATCAGAACACCAAGCAACTATTCGCGTCCTGGAAAATATTCGAGATACACAAAGTTCGAGAAACACCCAAGGTGGACGGGATATAATTGCAAGAGGAGAGTTAATTCCAGGCCAGGAGCCTCTGCTAATGGCTGTGGAGGTAAAGCATCGTAGAACTATCGCGAGACTGGAGATTCAAAAAGCACTATGGCAGAACCGCCAAATTCCTGCGTTGCTTTTTGTAACCTCGGGTCGATTTACCGCGGGCGTTTTACAAGAGAAGGCCCTTCCCGAAAATCAGTTGCGACTTTTTTTGAAGGATGGCGAAGCTTTGGGAGATCTCATTAGGAATTATGACATTACGTAAGCAGTGCAGAACTCATGATCTCATGTCTTTCAAAAGGAGACTAGATTAATGGCGTCCCCTACGGGAATCGAACCCGTGTCGCCGCCGTGAAAGAGAAGCGATTTACAGGAATTCAAAGGAAACCTGCGGCATGGATAGCACCGCAAGGCACTCAAAGGTACAAGAACTCCTAAAACCTCAAACCGACCAGCTTCACGTTTTCATCAGCTCGCGAATGCAGGAGCTCGAGGATCTCCGTGCCCATCTGCATCGGGAGCTCGAGAAAGTCAGGATCGACGCATTTGTTTACGAGGTTGAACTAGGCGCACGCCCGGACGATCCGGAGACAGTATCGCTGCTCCAGGTAGAGCGGACGGATATTTTCCTGTTAGTGATTGGAAGATCCTATGGAGAGATTACAGAGCGCGAATACGACAGGGCACGAGAATTAAATAAGCCGTGCCTGGTATATGAACGGCTTGGCAGATCGACTACCGATGAGAAGTTACAGCGCTTTATCGATAAGCTGTCAGGACCTCGCGGAGTGCCAAGCCGGAGCACGTTTCAGAATGCGGTCGATCTCGCCGAGAAAGTCGCAAAGGATGTTTACGGATGGCTTGTGAGAGAGTACCGGCGCCTCTCTGCCGAACGCTCAGCGTCGCCCGAGTCCTCACGGCGAACGGGAAAGATTGAAGACAGCCTGAAAAGGTTAGCCGCGAGTACGACCCAGGCACTACCGAGCGGTAATTCATCTGACTTACTTGCGTGGCAACTGCGACAGTGGTTTGAGGCGCTCGAGTATCCACTCGACGTTGAACCCGAAACAGGGCCGGACTATACAGATCTAACAGTTCGCATTCCCGCACGCCGGAAGCAATTCACGCGGACGCTGGTCAGGGCCATAGCTGGTGAGATTCAGAGTCCCGACGTCGACCTCGCCCATGCCGCTGCCAAAGAAAAGTCTTTGGATGAAGTGTGGTTAGTTTCTCTTCGCCGTGTGAGTCCGGCGGCAAGAGAAGGAGCCAAGACACACGACAATGTGCACTTGTATACCCTCGACGAGCTTATCGAGGAGGACGTTGATTTTGATCGCTATTTCGAATGGTTAGACGCGGAGGTTCAAGCCGCCGACATTGATCGCTTTTATGTTCCCTTAGCCGTTACCGTCAACGAAATTGACGCCTCCGGCACGCTTCGGTCCAATAGTACCCACGACGACATTTCCACCTATGTAGATCAATGGATGGAAGATACTGACGGTGAGCACTTGAGCTTACTCGGAGAGTTCGGGACCGGTAAGTCCTGGTTTGCCTTCAAGTATGCCCACGATATGGTTAACAGATATCGACAGGCTCAACAACGTGGTCTGACGAGGCCGCGTGTGCCACTTCTGATCCGGCTCCGTGAATATGCGCGCGGGTTCAAAGACGTCGGCGCGTTGTTGACCGAGTTCGTATTCCGAGAGCATCAGGTCAACATCCGCAGTTTCGCTGTTCTCGAAACTCTCAACCGGATGGGAAGATTGCTATTCATCTTCGACGGCTTTGACGAGATGGCGGCGCGCGTGGACCAGCAGAAAATGGTTGACAACTTCTGGTCACTGGCGTCGGTCCTCGGCCCCGGCTCCAAGGCCATTTTGACCTGTCGTACCGAGTATTTTCAGTTCGCTAAACAGGCGCGCGAAGTATTGAGCGGTAATCTTCGTGGCAGCTCGATGAAAGAATTATTCGAAACCACGCGCTTCCAGGTCGCATCGCTTGAGATGTTCGATGAAGCACGACTCAGGACTGTGCTTGGGCGGCGTTCAAATGATGAAAAGTTGATTGAGGCAGTTCTGTCGAATCAGAGACTCATTGATCTTGGCCGGCGGCCGGTGATGGTCGACCTCTTGATTGAAGCGATGCCCAGCCTCGAAGCAGAGGACGCCGATCTTGCGAAGGTTTACTACGAGGCTGTGCAGCGCAAGATGGAGCGCGATATAAGCCTCGGGCGCACGTTTACGTCGATGGCCGACAAGATATTTTTCATGTGCGAGATCTCATGGGAAATGCTGTCGACTCAGGAATTGAAGATCAATTACAAGCAGATTCCTGAACGGATTCGTGAGTACTTTGGACCGCGCGTGGCAACGGCCGAGGAAGATCACTGGCGTCACGATCTGCTCTCGCAAACAATGCTCGTTCGTGACGATGACGGATATTACCGCCCGGCCCACAAATCTCTCATTGAGTTTTTCTCGGCGTACAAATTGGCGGCGGCGATTGGCGCACTTAAAGAAGAATATGTTGAAGCGGCTAGGAAACACGCGAAAATCAATAAGAATCTTCAGCCTGCCGCGCAGCCATGGTCCGTCTACTTTCGCGCAACCGGTGGTGAAGGACAAGTTCTTGCCCCCCTCGCAGGTTTCGCTAAGGAGTCAACCGAAGAGCTCGGAAAGACATGGGTGCGAGCCGCACTTGATGATGCGACACGTGAATTTATCTTTTTGATGTGTGGACAGAGCGCGCTGTTACGTTACGTCCAAAGCCAAACTTCATGCGATTACATTGATGCAATAGTCGCAGCTCGAGCGTTGGAGATGGCAGCATTTTCGGGAGATTTACAGGGGGCTGATCTGGCAGGAGTGATCGTAAGGCATTGTCATCTGCGAAACTGTAATCTGAACAATGTCGATCTCTCCAGCTCATCATGGCTCGAAGGAAGTTTTGGCCAAGTATCGTTTGATCACACTTCACTTCGCCGAGCCTGGTTTTCCGGAGTCAGCTTCATTGATGTGACTCTTCGGGATGCTGATCTTTCTAACAGCAGCTTTGAAGTGAGCCCGCACTACATAAATATTATCGGCGGGATTTGGTGTACTAAGGGTGACAAAGAAATACTTCTCATTGTCCTCGTCGACGGCCGTTTCATTGCTATTACTCCAAAGACTTTGGTGGTGCAGGCGTTGGCCCAACCTAATCCAGAGGATCAAAAGCTAACGAGTGAAAAGTTTGCCGCATGGCTATTGGAACTTAAAACATTAGATCTGGGAAGCGACATTGGTCGTGTATCTCTTGACCGTAACGGATGGTACCCGGGGTGGGATTGGACAACTTCTGAACTTGCCGATGGAATAAAGAGTACGTTTACGGTTTCATATGCAGCACATGGAGATGTCGAGATACTTGACATTGAAGTTACGGTCGAGGCAACACAGGAGGTCTTACTAAACCAAAAAATGCACGATACAAGTGATCTTTATATTTCAGCGAGCACAGTATTACGAGCGATGGCTCTCAATAAAAACGGGAAGCGACTTGCTGTGATTTCGGGAAACTTTGACGATGTGGAAACGGCATCGATCCGCAATGGCAGCTCAGTTCAGGGCATACCATTGCGTGGTTTCCTGGGTCGCCCCCTTGGGCGGGAGGAACTTTCACATACAATCGACGACCGCGGTGCTGCGTTTAGCTCCAGCGGAAACATTCTTGCGATCCAAGAATCTCAAAACGTTGTCGGGTTCTGGCGGACGAGCGACGGCGAATTAATCGGGCGTGTGATTTTTCAGACTGCAGCGCGCGGATGCATTGTGGATGGTGCAACTGGTCTACCTCCGGAGTTTGTAATGGCCAATTCAGGCGATAAGGATGGTTGGATCGTTGAGGCATCGAGCTGAACCTGGATAAACTTCCTCATTGACAGACGAAAATCTGACCGCTAGAGTGCCGCAACCCCTCTTTAAAATGCAGCGGGCCGACCTTGTGCCTTCAACACAAAGCCAGCCCTAAACCATTAACCTTCTACCGAAAGGCTAACAGTTATGAGTACGCATAGTAGTAGCGCACCCGAGCGCCAAGCAACACCTCACGCAACAAACTCAACCACAAACCAAAGAATCAGCGATGCTGTCAAACGTCGGGCGCAGTTGCTCATCAATGACAAGACCATCGACGCAAACGGACGAATTTGGCTTCGCTACGCACTGGAAATAAATGATCCCGCGCTTCCGGAACTGGTCCGCCGTGCTGATGCCGGTGAACCGATCATCGACGATTCACACCTGCTGGAACCTTCTGAAGAGATTTCAACACAAGAAAAGCTCGAACGCCTGGCAGAGATGATCTGCCACGCTGGTGATCAGTCGGAAACCAGAGCGGCGGCACTGCTCGTTCTAATGTCGACGCTTGAAAATTCAACCCAGCCGAAAGTACTTGCCAATGATGTAAAGCACATTGCGTTCACTCGCTGCGGTGAGTTGAACTGCTTTGGCATGGTTGACGCGCAGATTACCGCAATCGAAAGCGAGTTGCTGGTTAACTAGCACTCTGAAATCAAACAGAGCCGAGCGCGGTAGCGCCGGGTCAATTTCCCCAAACGAACGCGGGATAAGATTGACCCGGCGCTACCGCGCTCCGTTCTGTGATGCCCACGACAGAGCACAACTCGAGTAAAGATACCTGGCATTTCTGTAAGAATTGTCGTCATTGGCCCACCAAGGATTACGAGTCTCGCACACAGAAGCCCACCACTGGTGAGTTTTGCGACCAGTGCAAATCCAAACGTTCCAACAAAAATTGCAAGTAACAAACGCGAAGCATAGATCACAACTTGATCCCGCTTAAGCAAGGAAGTTTTAGACGAAGCTTGACGTGATCGCGTCTCAGTTTGACGTGTTCGAACACATATTTGACGTGATTGTCAATGAAGTTAGAAAGCAGAGAAGTTCTCAAGCAGAACACGTTAAACTTTGCTGAGAACTTCTCAGCTCTATCAAAACCTTCCTTGCGTTCGCTGAAAAACTTCCTTGCTCTGCAGAAAACATATCAGCGCGAGCGCAAAGATATATTGATCTTGTCTGTGCGTGTAGCAACCGCTGGCAAACACTCCAATCGATCGAGATTCAGGACCTGATAGGTCATGCGAGACTTGGGGTTACGAAAGTTTATACTCGTAACTCTGGCAGCTCTCGAAGAAGCAGTTGCAAGCTAACTGAGTGTTGGGCCGAAGTATTTCTTCGAGCGCTTGCGGTACTTATTTGCGGGTTTGGCAACCGGCATTGCGCGGGCACAAGATAAGCCGTGGTGCCCGACGAAGCACGCGAGGGCCTTCGGTAATAACGGAGTTGACTTACGACAAGGCGAGAAGGATGCTGTTGGCCGCTGGCTGGCAACCTCTAAGAACAAGATCCTATAGCCGCTGGCGCATTCCTCTTTTAGAGACGTCTATGGGAATGGCTACGCAAAGAGTTTCACAGCAACACGGGGAGCAACAAATGATACTTGTGTTTCGGCGCACTGGGCAGCGAAGGTATGCGGTCGAGGCGCAACGCCTGGGCTTCCCTAACCTTGTGATGAATCCAGCTCCAGGTTATGACCGGCTCATACCACACGACATGATGCATTTAGTAGTAGAGGCTCAGCTTGGACTCACTCGCGGAGTGTTTGGTCAATTGGCGGCGGGGGGAGACGCTGGTACTTTTCATCTTCCTCTGAAGCGGGACGAAAACTCGCGAGAGGTAGTGAGGCTCGCAAATCGTGTGAGAGCACGCGGCAAGAAATTGTTGAAAGAAGGGCGACACGACTCAGCGCGTTCTGAGCGAGCTACATACATTTGCTGGTACGAATGGCTGGCTCGATCTCAATCCAGTGATCCGAAGATGGCCCAACAGGCGAGGCAAGTTAGAGAAGCCGCCAGTAGTAAAGAATTACGTGCCCTCAACGAGAGTAAGCTGGACGAAATATGCAAACACTTGGATCGTTTGAGCTCTCACTGGTCGAATCTCGAAGTCGATCAAACTATTGCAGTGCGATGGCCGGATTTGGCTATCATAACTGACACTGCGGATGGGCCAATGTGATTCTTGTTAGCGGGGAAAGATGCTGACGTATCGAACCCGTGTTACCGCCGTGAAGAGAAGCGATTTACAGGAATTCAAAGGAAACCTGCGGCATGGATAGCACAGTAAGGTAGTCAAAGGTACTCTCAGGGATCGTTATTGGACCCTTAATGGACGCGCGAAGGAGCGGAATGCACACCTAAGTAAAGTCACGTGAAGTTCTTCGCGAGTGCGTCTTGCGGCACAAGGGCTCAAGGTGGTAGTGTGACGACATGATTGAATTATCCGAGCTAGAGAGGATGTCAGTAACAGAACGGCTACGCGCACTGGACCAGCTTTGGGACTCACTGAATCGCTGTGGCGACGAGATACCCTCACCGGACTGGCATCAAGGTGTTTTGACTGACAGGAAGGCGCGAGCCCAGCGCGGAGAAGCAAAGTTTCTCACTCTGGACCAACTCAGATCCCGTCTACGAAGCTCTGAATGACAACCGTAGTAATACTCGAGGACGCGGCGGAAGACCTCGAGTCGGGTGCACAATTCTATGAATCGCGTGCAACCGGAGTTGGCGACTACTTTCTCGACTCAGTCCTTTCCGATCTTGACTCTCTAGTTCTTTTTGCCGGTGTTCTTCCAATCTACTTTGGCTTCCATCGGATGCTGTCGAAGCGATTTCCATTCGGCATTTATTATGAGGTGGAAGACGATGTAGTCTACGTTTATGCGATTCTGGATCTGCGGCGAGATCCGCTTTGGATTCGGAATCGTTTGCAGGAGAAAAGATAAGGCCCGGCGTAGGTTGTTATGAAGGCCAGCTGGCACGCGCTTGCAGCGGACGCTAAACTCATTGCAGCGGACTCGCGCCACAGCGTTGCCTTCATGCAAAATGCTTGAGCGCTCACCGCTGAATTCGGGCGTTAGGTTGCTACTTTAAGGGGTTAGAAAGTGCCAGATTACAAGAGTCAGCATTTCGTTCCACAATCATATCTAAGAAGATTTTCCGCAGACGACCACGCAGAAATATGTTCAGAGAGTAAGGATAGGGTCAAAATTGACAAGTGGAGATGGGAAAATACCAAACGTTAAAATTCGGTGAAAACGGGATTTCTTGTAAGTGATTGATAGCTTTGGCGTCCCGTACGGGAATCGAACCCGTGTCGCCGCCGTGAAAGAGAAGCGATTTACAGGAATTCAAAGGAAACCTGCGGCATGGATAGCACCGTAAGGTAGTCAAAGGTACTCTCAGGAATCGTTATTGGACCCTTAATGGACCCTCGTTAAGCGTCGCTTTCAATTCAAGACCGACTCACTTTCGCTCACGCACGTAAACAGCAATCCACGAAAGCGAGTAGCGGAGAATGCTACTTGTTTCCATACGTGTGCAAATAGGAGACTGACAATGAGATTCATACTAGGACTTCTTGTGGGCTATTGTATACGCGGCAAACAGCGACTGCTAATAGCTACTCTCACTGCGATTGCTGTGGGCTGTTTCATAGTGCTGCCAGCAATCCAGTACTGGATCGGATTCTTTCTTTCGTTCATCATTTTCTAATGCGAAGCCTGGCGGCAATCAGTAAGTCACCGCAGGGATCGGTTAACCCGCCAAACACAAAAGCGAGCTTCGGTCAACTGTAAGTTGAAGGTGAAGTTACGCTACGAAACTGAGGAATAGCAGAACCACAGGCACAGGTTTATACGATCTTTGAGAATTCTAGGAAGGTGCTCGCTCGTAATTGACGCGCTTGTAATTATTGGTCAACTCCCAGCTACAACTTAATAGTTGCACTCAAGCCACACTACGGGAAAGTGGTTGACCGGCGTGGCTCAAAAATGGCTCCAGCAGCATTTTCATACTCCGAGCTTTCGGTTGATTTTCAATCTCAATGAAATTGAGAGCTATTCTGTTTTATGCAAATCTTCTACCTTTTTCGGTGAATTGTTACGCTTTCGAATGAACAACAGAAGACGTGATCCCACTGTTTTGGCTCCTTTGGAAATAGGCGGAACTATTAAGCTCACGATTACACCCAAGCCAATTTTCAGTAGTATGCTAAGAAAAAGCTCCACTGGAATCTCTCCGAAATGCTTGCCAGTGGTTGTGCTATTCGCTTTTCAAAGATCGCACGGAACGCGAGACCGACGTACGAATAATAAAGTCAAACGGACATAGTTTCAATAAGAATGCGGGAGACTCAGGCAGAGATGCACTAACGACAGGTCTGCGGACCAGTGTTGGATGAAAGGGGTTGGCAGCCCACAGTGGACACTCTTCGCAACTTGTTTCTGACTCCAACGACAGAAACGCTCAGTTTCTTGCAACAAGAAGCGTTGTAGTCCGGCAAGTCTATTCGAGATCCCGCAAGTGGCTTGGCAATAAAAAACCCCGCCGCAGCGGGGTGTGTGCTTATTTTAGAATCTTAGGATTGTCGAAGTGTTCGTCGTTGATGACGGATGTTCTCTTTATCAGGAACCTGTAAATCGCAAAAGTGGCGCTCAAAAAGGCCATCAAATACTTGGTCGGAGTATTTGTTGGCTCCATCACTATCGGTATTATAAACATTACGAATGGAAAAATGATCTCTATATAATCTTCAAGCGAAAGTGGGGGTTCCACTGTTGGCCCTCAACACAAACAGAAACACTTTAGCCATAGGAATGTCTCCTTTCAATTTTCAAAAAACAGGTTTGCCTCAGGCTGACCAAGCCTGGCGATATGATACTAGCATCTAACCTTTCACTTGCGCAAAAGTTAACGCCGCTGCCAGCCATGCAAGTTGCGCTGCTTGGGCCCTGGGATGACGAGAACTTGTACAGCGTTGTCGGTATTTCGGTTATTTACTGTGGTAAATTTATAGCATGATTGAGAAGCCTATCCCCAAGCCTCAACAGCTCACGCCAAAGATAACTGGAGTCGCGCTGGTCGTTATATCGTTAGTTATCATAACAGTCGTCTACGTGGTGGCGTCTTTAGTTCGTCCCCTCTCAGGGTTTGAGAATGTGCTTCTGCAACTATTCTCTATGATCTTCGGGTTCCTTGGTTCGTACATTTTAGGTCGGGAATCCGCTCGGGAAGCGGCGCGGGACATTATTAAGCCTCACGCTAGATCAGCTTTTCGAAGATTGTTATCGGTCTATGAGAGTTTATCTCGCATTGCACTTGCTATTGATTCTTCCAAACCTGCCGGTAACGAACCTCAGCCGCACGTCCTTGACAAGTTACAAGCAATGGTTACTGATCAGATCTACACAGTAGACGATGCACTAGAGGATTGGCGAGATATTGTGCCTGAGGATGTAACTGAAATTTTAGAGCGGTTCACAGAACGAACCCAAAAACAGAGGCTTACAAGATGAGCACGAAGGAACCTCTACGCGGTAAGGTAGCTCGCATTCTCAATTCCACGGAACTTGTGATCAATCTAGGATCGAAAGATGGTGTTACTGTAGGAATGGATTTTGATGTGCTTGATCCGAAGGGAGAAGATATTAAAGATCCCGATACAGGTGAAACGCTTGGCTCGTTGCAGAGGCCAAAAGTTCGTGTGAAAATTAAAAGCACTCAAGAGCGTCTTTCCGTTGCTTCTACCTTCAGAGAAACTCAAGTTAACGTCGGCGGACGTGGCCCCGATTGGATCACTCCAACGGTAAGATTGTCAGACATTCTTCTGCCGCCAAAATACGTAAACAAGCAGGAGACTTTGAAAACGACAGAAAAGACTTGGGAAGATCTGGATGAGAAGGAAAGCTATGTAAAGACCGGAGATCCCGTAGTTCAGGTGACGGGCCAAGACGTGTCACTGGTCACAAAGAAAGAAAAGACTGGTCTATCAGCATCCTGAATATAGGCAGGGACGCATATACAGTAATAAAATTCCACCAAGAGTCATCGCGTCCTACGACCAACGAAGAACAAATGGTTCTTCCGTACAGGGAAATTTCCATTCCGATAAAGTCTCCAGATTGCCTCAGCAACAGTGCCGTCGAAGGTCGCCAAGTGTTTGTGCGTTGTGATTGCATAGCGCATCAGTTCGACTCGTCGCGAATACCGAAATCCAAGGATTTCCCGAACGTTTGGATTAACAGGCAGTTTGGCCCGAATCTCCCATCCTGTCCGATACTCTCGTAACGTCACCACCAGCAAAGTATCGACCGGTGTATAGTGCATAAAGCAATCTCGGTAGTCCTTCAATCGCTGAACCCACATGCGTTGAGCTTTTTGAAAAAGATCTATTATTACGTGCTGCTGGTTTTGCTTGCACAACTTGTTGAATGATGGAGGCGACTCTTGCTTAAAGGCTGGACCAACCACGCGCGCAAGAAGATCCAAGGCAACATTGATTTCGGATAGATAGGACTCGAAGTCCCAATACAACTGATCCACATACTCGTTTCCAGTGGCAACTTCAAACATGTCCTCAGTCGAATCTATAGCGCGTTCAGCGAGCTCCGTATAAACCCTTCGTAGTAGCACATGCATGGTGCGCAGTCGGAAATCTGCTCCGTTGAAATGGAATCGATAACAGCGCGGATATTCCCGAGCAAACCAACAGAACTCCTCGAGACCATCCTTTTCGTCCAGCTCTCGTCTGATGCGGTCCAGAATGAGAACCACTTTCGGGGATTCATGTTCTCTTATGGGTGGCAGGCTTGGAACCGGAAGTACTGGGATGGGATTCTTTCTTTCGTTCATCGGTTTTTAATGTGAAGCCACCGAACGTCAGAGTAATCGGCGAATCCGCGCAAGCCACGCTGGATGAGCGTAATTACAAACACGCTCCGCCGCCCCGGTTCCAACGAATGGCGCAATGCGTACTAGAAGCGTCTTAAACCTCTTTGTACCGTGACCCATTCCACTAGCCTAGCTGCCGATCCTTAACGGCTTACCTATTCGCGCAGCGTACAACCGACGAATGATCTGCTCAATAGCATGAGTCCTGCGGTCCAAGTAAGGATCGGTAGTACCTTTATGGAGCATGTCGCTCCTCAAGCCGTATGCCGCGTCGATTACCTTAGCGGAGTCCCCATCTCCAGGGAAGCATTCTCGAATGACTCGCAACAGAGCTTGTCGAATCGATTCACGCTCAAGATGTTTTAGGCGACCGTTTAGCGACGTCTTTAGCTTTGCTGCGTCTTCAGATGGTAATTCATTTATCTCAATGGCCCCGAGCTGATCACGAAACGTTTTTATGAGGCCGCGCACGCCGAGGGGAAGTAGGGCTTGCTCTGCAAGTGGTTCGAGGGACGACACAAGGCCCAGAAACTTGGCCCTATCGGAAACTTCAAGCCTTGCGGCGGCATACAATTCCATAGAGAGGACCAATTGCCGATCAGCCTCGATCGTGCTTGTAAGTACATCCCGCATCAATTCGCCGAGATCACCCGCGGTAGCGGGATAATGATTGCTTAAATGCCCACGAGTAGAAGGACCCCACTGCCACTCAGTACGATCATAAACAGTGCACGGAAGCGCAGAATGATAGTCCAGGCGCACCCCAAAGTCTTGAGTCACGGCAGACCAAAGCAACGCAAGAGACAACTTCACCCCCATGCTTTCGGCTTCACTGGCAGTCGTAAAACCTTCGATGCTTGCTCTGTAGCTTTTTAAGTGTTGCAGCGGACCAAGAGGCTGATCGGGCGTCAAATCAAATTGTACTATTGCATCGTCTGAGGCAAAAACCGCAGCTGGGCCATCAAAAGAAAACTGAATGTCATCGTCATTGAGGAAAAAATCGACGTAGGCTCCATAGGGGCGACGTTTCGGTTCCCGCTCTATTTCTAGGAATAACTTGTTCCTTGCATTCACCATTTACCCGATCTCCGCGAAGAAACTGGCAATCCCCACAATTCAGTAGGAATTTGCCAAGTACCCAGCGCCAATAGACAATCGGCGCCACAAGCGGTTCTAAATTCTAAATACTCAGCGAGTTAACAGTACATGTACTGCCCTAGTCATGATTCAAAGCTGAATTCATGATCAGTCCGTTCTCAGGTCTTTATCGAGTTTACGGATAAACGTAACAAAGTCGGTACGAACCGCCTGACACACCTCGCGTAGTTCAAGTACGTCCAACCTCCGCTCTCCGCTTTCGTACTTTGAGACGAAGGTTTGATCTCGGGAGAGACGTGATGCAAGCTCGCTCTGTGTCAACCCCGCATCAACTCTTATCCCGCGCAATAAAACAAGCAGCCTTTTTTGCTGATCCAGGCGGATATTCTTTTTCACCGACCACCTTATATGAGGAACTTGACGGATATGCGAAAATCGCATACGATGCGCAGCCATCAAAGCAACTTGAAGTTACCGAAGCGTTGCTCAAATAAGCGCCGCTTGCTATCGCAATTCGGAGTCTAAGGCTCGGACAAAATCTTTGAAGTCTACGCTGAGAGCACGGCACACATCTCGCAGTTCCAAGATGTCTAAACGCCGCTCGCCAGTTTCGTATTTGGAAACGAAGGTTTGATCTCGATGTAAACGTGAGGCAAGTTCCGCCTGAGTTAGACCTGCTTTAGTCCTCGTTTCGCGTAAGAGGGCGAGGAGTCTCTTTCGCTGGGCCAGGTAGGTCGCTTTCTTCACGGAAACATTTATACGGCCACGTCCAGCGATATGCGAAAACCGCATATCAACTTAATTGAAAGGTCACTTATGTCAATTTTCTCTCACCGGAAAAGAGTATTCCTGAATCCGATTTCGACGGGTCACACGTCCTACATTTTCACTGAGGTCGAATCAAGCCGAGGTGGAGAGTATAAGTGGGGCCACTACATGCTCACGATCGCTGATTGTCGTCGCCGCATACAAGTCGAATTTTTTCTAGGCACTAAACAAGCCCGGCGACGCAGTTTGCAAAAAATCAATTTGTTGATCGACGTGCTCACAAGATTCCGTGATGCTCTGACTAAGGAGTGTGACCTGATTGAGAAAGGAGAGAGCCGTGGGCCAAAGAGGGCGAAAAAAGCCTAAACGCCTTGGTGAAAAACTACTCGCCATACGGTTCAAGTTGGAAGTGAGTCAATCGCAACTGGCGAAGCTATTGGAATTTGATAAAGGCGTCGCTCGGATTTCCGAATACGAGCGCGGCAATCGCGAGCCGGACTTAATGACGTTGCTGAAATACTCAGAGCTGGCGCGCGTCTCCGTGAACGTATTGGCTGATGACAGTCGTGAATTGAAGTTTCCTGAAAGCTGGAAACGACCGAAACAAGTAACGGAACTTTTAGAGCGGCAGAGGCGCGGCAGGATACAGAATAGGATCGATATTCTGCGGAGGCAGTTATCCCGCAGTTTGTGAGCACGTTTATGGCAACCACGAGAGAGAAACTGATCGATTGGTTAGCAGATTTGCCTGATAACACAGAGATCGGAATTGAGGATATTTACTTGGTGGCAATGGTCGGCAAAAGAGTTCAAGACTTCTTGGTCGGCGACCTTTCAGACGAAAGCATTGACATCGACCTTGCGACATTCAGCGGGCGACGCAGGGATATGATGGAGCGAATGGTTGAGATCCATAAAGCGGGAGCAGGGATCGGCACCACCGAAGGCGTGATGGTTGTCACGTTTGAGGGTTACATACGAGGCGTTCCCGAGTTCTTCACCAACGATGCGACCGAGGCTTTCAGGTTCAAAGACAGGAAACAGGCAGAGGACTTTATAACGGAGTTTGCGGACGCGTTACACAATCCACAAGTGCTCGATTATCCATAGGGTAGCTAACATGGGACACGCGCGACCACGTCCAAAACATCTTGCTGCAAAGCTCTTGCAGATCCGCCATAGCTTAGGAATATCTCAGCCCAAATTGGCGAAGGTTTTAGGTGTCCGGGATTACACGAACATCTCAAAATATGCATCGGATAAAACGAACCGCCGCTGTTTGTGCTGCTTGCATATTCCCGCGTCGCAGCTATTCCGCTTGAGAGAATCGTAGACGATGAACTGACTCTTTAGGTTGTTAGGCCTACCCACAGGGCCCACCCCTGAAATCCCCGCCGTCGCTACTGAGTTACCTAAATCCATCCCCTCTCGGTTCCATCGTAAGCGACAGTCCATCCACACAACTCTGGCTCCGCTTTTAGTGCTCCGTTGCGCTGCGCCTGCCGGTATTCGGGAGTGACTGCGAGGGATGAACTTCGTTCGAAAAAGTCACCCGAAAAGGAGCACGCAAACAGATGGAAAATCAGGTCTACCAATCACCCGCAATCCCGAAGTGGTCCACCCTACTTATCGAAGCAGTCACTAAGCCAGGTCTAATTATGAAGGCATATAGCGCCTTCCATCCCTACTCCTGCGCTAATCAGATGCTGGCCCTTTTTCAGATTCAGAGGCGGGGATTACAGCCCGGTCCACTCAACACCTTTCCGAAGTGGAAAGAGCTAGGCCGCTTTGTGAAGCGTGGCGAACGTGCGCTGACTCTGTGCATGCCGATCACTTGCAAACGCCGCGAGGAAAACTCGGACGAGGAACACACATTTACCAGCTTTGTTTACAAGGCCCGCTGGTTTACTTTGAGCCAGACTGACGGACAAGAACTTGAGCCTCTTACGATCCCGGAGTGGGACGCCGAGCGGGCACTTGCTGTGTAGAGTATCGAGCGCGTTCCCTTCGATCACACGGACGGAAATATTCAGGGATTTGCAAAGCAGCGCCAGGTAGCGATTAATCCACTTGCGCAACTGCCTTTTAAGACTCTTTGTCACGAACTTGGTCACGTAATATTGGGCCATAGCACTGAGATAGATTTCACTGACGGAGAAGCCACGCCGCGAAACCTCCGCGAAGTAGAAGCCGAATTGGTGGCGCTTTTGTGTTGCGAATCGTTGGGCCTTGAGGGAGCCGAGTATTGCAGGGGTTACGTGCAGAATTGGCTCAGCCGTGGAAGCGGTTCTGACTCGGAAATGATACCAGAAAAGAGCGCCCAAAAAATCTTCCGCGCCGCCGATCAAATCATCCGCGCAGGACGCTCCGAAATCGCTCCCGTGACAGCATAACAATCCCTGAGAACGAACCGCGCCAGCCGAGGCAATAGCACTCGGCTGGCGCTTTTTTTTTTGGCCGGAAGCCACTG
>DATFHH010000034.1:0-81187 GCA_035248565.1 Pyrinomonadaceae bacterium
ACCGCAAAGTCTGTGCTGATACCGCGGCACACAGCACCAACGAAACGAGCGCACCTATAAGCGCCCTTGTTGCGAGTCTCATCGCATTCCTCCTGCGAAATGAGTAATAAAGAATTCGTAATAGTGCCGCCGTACCCCAACAAGTACCACCACCTTGTCGCGCGGAGGCCCCAACTACAGTTATCAATTCAGAAACCGCTTGGACCAACAGGATCCAACGATGGCCTCGGACCGCGATGAAAACAGAATACTTCGACCTTTGTCGTAGTATCCTATTTCATCAATTGCTATTCCCGAGTTTCTCCTGAACTGAGTTCATTCTTATAGAAAATGAACAACCCCTTGTCAACGATTTCGTCCGTTAAACCATCGCGTAAATATTGAGAAATATTAACGCTGGTCCGACACGTAAATCATGCCAGACCATACTCTACCTTAAAATGGAAATCAAGCCTTTTTCACTATTTAGCGGCATTCTGATTAT
Organism: Pyrinomonadaceae bacterium; assembly: GCA_035248565.1. Lineage (GTDB taxonomy): Bacteria > Acidobacteriota > Blastocatellia > Pyrinomonadales > Pyrinomonadaceae > PSRF01. Next base: position 485 of record DATFHH010000034.1, read on the forward strand.
GTTTTTTCGGTCACGCGTAGATGCCTCTCATACGCGTGTCATAGGCCACACGGTCTATCGCCAACATGTACGCCGCGGTCCTCGTATCGACCGAGTGTGCATCGGCATAACGACACAGATCGTTGAAGCTGGCGACCATCTTGTCCTGTAGTCTTTCGTTGACTACATCTTCACGCCAGAAATAACCCATCCGGTCCTGGACCCACTCAAAATAAGAGACTGTCACGCCGCCTGCGTTCGCCAAAATATCCGGAATGACAAAAATGCCCTTCTCGTGAAGCATCTGATCCGCCGCGGCCGTTGTCGGTCCATTGGCGCCTTCAGCCAGCACCTTGCACTTCAGCTTGTCAGCATTCTGCGACGTAATCTGGTTCTCAGTCGCCGCCGGCACCAGCACGTCGCATTCGAGCTCCAGCAATTCCTGGTTGTTCACAAACTCGACCTGGTCGTAACCCTCGAAGGATCGCGTGGTCCCTAAATACTGCAACGCCTCCGGAATATTAATGCCAGCCGGATTGTAAATTCCTCCATGTATGTCCGATATTGCTACAACTTTGTAGCCCGCTTCATGCAACAGACGGGCGCCGATGCCGCCAACGTTTCCCGAGCCTTGAACCACTACGCGGGTCTCGCTCGGCGTCATCTTGAATCGCTTGATCGCCTGGTTAATCACAAAAAGTATGCCGCGACCTGTCGCTTCGCGTCGTCCTGATGAGCCGCCGAGATCGATCGGCTTGCCGGTGACTACAGCCGTGACGGTATGGCGAGCATGCATAGAGTAGGTGTCCATGATCCATGCCATCGTCTGCTCGTTGGTGTTCATATCGGGAGCAGGCACATCTTTTTCTGGTCCAATGAAGTCGAGCAGTTCGGCTGCGTAACGTCGCGTCATGCGCTCGAGCTCGCCGGTCGACATCTGTTGTGGATCACATATGATGCCGCCTTTTGCTCCGCCGAAGGGCACATTGACCACCGCGCACTTCCACGTCATCCATGCCGCGAGCGCGCGTACCTCGTCGAGCGTAACGTCAGGTGCATAGCGGATTCCGCCTTTGGCTGGACCACGCGCGAAGTTATGCTGCACGCGATAACCTTCGAAGACCTGAATGCGGCCCGAATCCATTTTGGTGGGAATGTAGACCTTCAGTTCGCGGTTAGGGACGCGCAAGACGGCGTACAAGTCCGGATCGAGGTTGAGCAATTGTGCGGCGCGATCAAATCGCGACATCATCGACTCGAACGGGTTCTCTTCTTTGATCTCGCGAATATCATCAAAATAACTGGTGGTGGAATACATTGTGGCCATTGGGAGCCTCTCTATTTAAGACAAGACTTCGTTCATCGAGCCGCTGCGAAAGCCTTGCAGATCGAGAGTGACATACTTGAAACCTAACTCACGAAATCGTCTCGCCAATTCATCAATCACTTCTCTTCGCAACACGCGGTGCATCTCAGCCGGCGCGATCTCGATCCTTACCAACTGGTCATGATGCCGCACTCTGAACTCTCGAAAACCAAACTCTCTCAAGATCTCTTCACCGCGATCTACTTTACTTAACCGTTCGATGGTTACAGTCGTTCCATACGCGATGCGTGACGAAAGACAAGGACTTGCCGGCTTGTCCCAGGTGGGCAGCGTCGCTTTGCGACTCAGTTCGCGCACTTCATTCTTGCTCAAACCAACTTCGATCAACGGACTGCGTACCGCATGCTGCGTTGCGGCATGACGCCCCGGGCGATAGTCACCGAGATCGTCAACGGTCGATCCATCGACAATATATTGAATGCCACGACTGCGAGCGACCGCTTCCAACTTCGTATACAACTCGTCCTTGCAAAAGAAGCAGCGGTCGGCGTTGTTCGCACGATATCCGGGATTCTCCAACTCTTCGGTCCGAATTAGTTCGTGTTGCAAGCCGAACTGCTTGACGACGCGATCGATCTCCGCGCGTTGATAAGTAGGTAAACTTGCCGATTGTCCCGTGATGCAGAGAGCGCTTGGTCCTAGTTCAGCGTTTGCGATGTAAGCGACGTAACTGCTGTCGACGCCGCCTGAGTAAGCGACGATAACCGACTCCAGCTCGCGAAAGATCTTTCGCAGACTTTCTTCCTTAGCGGCAATGTTCATTGGATATTCGCATGGTAACACATTTGTGCCTTATGTGCCTTTTTGTGGCTGTGCTAACATCGAGACCTCCCCGGACTGTTCTTCAATGCTCGAACTGAACACCTCAACCTGGAAGCGGACCTTGCTTACCGCGTCGACGGTAATACTCTTTTGTATGTGCGTTGCCGCCCAAACCGCGGAGCCTTTCGGCGATGACGCCACCGATCCAGTCAGATTGTTCGAACGCGGACAGAGTGCACATGCCCGCGGTGACCTTGAAAAGGCGCTCATCTATTACGAACAGGCGCTCAAAGTACGGCCTGAATTTCCCGAAGCGGAGTTTCAGCGCGGCAATGCGCTCGTATCGTTGGGACGATTGTCAGAAGCGGAAGCCGATTTTCGAAAAGCGATCTCGTACAAGAAAAACTGGTCGCTTCCTTACTCCGCGCTTGGAGCATTGCTAATGCGACAAGACCGTGACAAAGACGCGGAGCAATTCTTCCGTCAAGCACTCGCCGTCGATAGTAAAGACGGTGTGGCTTTGCGCCTGCTGTCCGAAATACGCTTGCGCGCGGGCGATACGAAAGAAGCACTCGAACTCGCGAAACGAGCGACAGCGATCGCGGAAGCTCCGGCTTCGGCGTGGATTGGTCTCGCAGCGGCTGAGAAAGCGAATGGAGACAAAGTCGCCGCGAAGACAGCGCTCGACCGCGTGCTTACGGACGAACCGCAAAATCTCGCAGCCCTGTTGGAGCGCGCTGATCTCTTCACCGACGAAAAAAATTTCGATGCAGCAATCACTGATTTAAAGGCCGCTGCAAAGTTGAAGCCAGCCGATAAGGCTGTAGCTTCACGTCTCGCTTTTGTTTTGCAACAAGCAGGGAAAAACGACGAGGCAAATGCAGTAGCCAAAGCTGCTGGCCTGGAAGTGCAGCAAGCGGGAACGCCGGCGGGTGTAATCGGAACGCCTGAGGAGATCGAAGCAGCGAATAGTCCTGATCCGGCCGTTGCGCGCAAAGCACTCGAAAAACTTCTCGAAAAAAATCCGCGTAACGCGATGCTGCTCGGACGTCTCGGCGCCTCATATCGCACCGTCGATCCTGCGCGATCGCTCGAGTTCTATAAAAAAGCGGCGGAGATTCAGCCTGATGCACCCGAATATGCTCTCGGTTATGCTGCCGCGTTGGTCCAGGCCCGCCGTTTTGCGGACGCTGCGCGGATACTGCAACAGGTCGTCAGAGTCAGTCCCGAAAACTACGCGGCACACGCAAACCTGGCGACGGCTTTGTACGAATCCAAACGTTACCAGGAAGCAATTCCGGAATATGAATGGATCTTGAGCGCGAAACCGGACGTGGCGGTGGCGCATTATTTTATTGCCACGTCGCACGATTATCTTGGAGAATATCCGGAAGCGCTCGCATCATATGAAAAGTTCTTGTCAGTAGCTGACGCCAGGACGAATCAGCTCGAAATCGACAAAGTTAAATTGCGATTGCCAACGCTTCGTCGTCAGATTCAATTGGGAGAGGGCGCGAAGAAGAAACCTTAACAAGATGCCACAAAAAGGCACCAAAAGTTTATTGAAAAAATCGGTGCTGCTTTGTGGGCTTGCGCTTATCTTCATAACGACAACGCGAGCGCAGGATCCACAGCCACAGCCGACACCGCTCACTGCGCCGCCACCCTTTAAGATGATCGTTAAAGAAGAGCGGGACCAGATTGAGGCGCAGAACGATGCGCAAAAACGGCTGCGTCTGATCCTCGACTTTGCGACAGCCCATCTGACACGTGCCGAAGATCACACAGCACGGTCAAATTACGAAGCTGCTTCCGCGGAAGTCGGCATGTATCAGGCACTCATCGAAAACGCCTTGGAGTTTCTCAACACGTTCAAGCGCGACAGCAACAAGACACGCGATCTTTATAAACGTCTAGAGCTTGCACTTCGCGGTCATGGTCCACGCCTGACCGCAATGCGCCGCACAACCCCACTCGAGTTTGCAGTCTGGATCAAACAGGTGGAAGACTTCGCGCGCAATGGACGAACCGAAGCACTCAATTCGTTCTACGGGCATACCGTCGTGCGCGAGCCGCAAAAGGCCGACGCAAAACCGAAAGAAAGTCCAACCCCGAAGAGTAATCAACCATGATCACCCGACTCGCCGTTACTTTGCTGTTTCTAATATTAGTTGGACCAGGTTTGGTCCTTGCCCAAACTCGGGATCATCTCACCCCTCAGGAAGTCGACCTCGTCAAAGAAGCTCAGGTGCTCGACAAGCGCATCGATGTCTTCATCAAAGCCGCTGAACGTCGTCTGATGGTGATTAACGGTTCGGCTGCTGCTAATGCGAAGCAGTTGAAGAAAGATTCCGAGACCTGGGGTGAACTGCCGACGGGCTCGCGCGCTGAGCTCGTGTCAGATATCGCGGGGATTCTTGATGAGGCAATCACCAACATCGACGACGTCAGCGGGCGCGACGAGCGAAATCCGCTGATTGCGAAGTCACTGCGAAAACTCGCGCAGTCAGTGAATACGATCATGGCGCAGTTGAAGCCACTGAGCGCGAACGCGAAGAGCGATGCAGAGGTTGCGAGCTTCGAGTCGTTGAATGAAGATGCGCAATCGATCCTCGAGGCGGCGAACAAGCTGCCGCCCGAAGTCGACAAGAAGGCCGCAAAAAAGAACGAAAAGAAGTAGCCACGGATGACGCGGATGAACACGGATTATTGTTTTAATGTGTTCGTGGCGCGTTTGATCGCTTCGACGATTCGCTCCAATGACTCCTTCGCGTTAGCGACATTCCGATCGTCAATCGCTTGCCGGAAATCAGTCAGCGGCTGGGCTGCATAACCGGTGTAGAAACCCGGTGCGTAGATCTCGTGCTTGTACCACGAACGCCCGCGCAAACCCCGCTGATCAATAAAGGCGCGTTCAGTCTGAATTAGAGCATCGTTAATCTTCGCGAGACGTGTGCGGTTTGAACTGCGAATCGCGTCCTGACGGTTCTTCTCAATTCGCTCCGCCTCCTTCGCAAAGTCATCAATCGCATCTGTCATCGACTTCTCATCCAATCCGCTTGCGAGATTTCGTAGACGCGCGAGCTTCATCGTCTCATTGAAGTAATCTCGAATCTGGCGGGCGTAGTCCGTGTAGTCGAACGACAGACCATCTGCATCGGCCAGGCGCATCGCCAGCGTGCCCCAAAGCTGCGCTGCCGCTACGTGATAACGAAAGCCGGGATCGCCAAAGTGGTCCATCCAGTAAAATGAATCGTAAGCGGAATGGTAAACACCGTAATCGCCACCGAAGCTCATATCAGTCGAAGCAACGCCGAGGTGCTGTAGAAACGGTGTGTAATCCGAGCCGGAGCCGAGTGGTGCGATGCGCGCTTCACCGCCCGTGACTCTTTCCTCTTCCGATCGATCCTCGCGGACGCGGTCCTGCCATTGTTGATAGACACTCTTTCCCGTCTTTGGATCTATGACGTCGCGCGTCGCCGCACGTATCAGTTTCCATAGAGATGGCACCGACGAAGCGCCGAAGTTCGCACCTGAAACAGCCGCATCGAGATTTAAATAGGCGACAGCTTTATCTTTAAGCTCCGGCGCCATCTCTTCAGCCCACTCAGTAGAACCAACAAGCCCATATTCTTCGGCGTCCCAACTGCAAAGGATGATTGTGCGGCGAGGTTTCCAACCCGCTTTCAACAAGCTTCCAAACCCACGGCCCAACTCCAGCAAGGCTGACGTGCCGCTGTTTGGATCGACTGCGCCGAACACCCACGCGTCGCGGTGATTGCCGAGAATCACCCAACGATCCTTTTCCTGGTCTCCTTCGATCCGTGTAACGACATCCCAGATGGTCCTCAGCTTGTAGTCCATGTCAGTTTTGAGATGGAGCTTGACTTCATTGGTGCCGCCGACGTGATATGCGAACGGCAAGCCGCCCTGAAAACCGCGCGGTCGTACTGGTCCTTTCAACTGCGAAAGAATCGTTCTTGCGACGTCGTAGGCGATCGGCTGCACGGGAATGTGCGTGAGGTCTGTTGCCTCTTCGGGTTTCAGACGAGGCACACCCGGAATTGCGGGCCGGCCAGGCGTCAGCGGATCGCCGGGATAATCAAACAGATATTGGACCGATCCACGCTGTCCTGATGCAACTGGACGCCACGGTCCTTTCGGATACACGTCACCTTGCATGTAACCATCGTCAGCGGGATCCGAGTAGATGATGCAACCGACCGCGCCGTGATCTTCGGCGACCTTCGCCTTCACGCCACGAAACGAATTGCCGTAACGCACGATCACTATCTTGCCTTTGACGTCGACGCCGGCTTTCTTCAGATCGTCGTAATCGGGCGGCAAACCGTAGTTTGCATAGACCACTGGTGCAGTCACGTCGCCGGTTGCGCTGTAGCCGTTGAAGAGCGGAGTAATTTTCGGGTTTGACGACGTTGGGTCACTGGATACAACTGCTTCGCGTGTATTCAATGGCTGGCGGCGAGTCGTGATCAGTTCCAGCACAGTCGGCATCTTTGGATAGTTGAGCCAAACTTCATACTCCTTCAACTCGGCCGGCAGACCATAGCTGCGCAACTGATCGCGAACGTAAACCGCGGTGGCGTAATCTTCCTTGCTGCCGGCAATGTGCGGTTCGAGTGTTAACCGTCGCAAGTGTTCACGTGCAGACTGCGGCGTGGGAACCGCGCGAAACTGTTCTTCCCAGCGACGCTCGGCTCCCGCGCCATCAGCGGTGAAACCGTCGATCGGAGAAGTCTGCGAGAACGCGATTGGGATTGGCAACGCGAAAGCAACAAGTAGAAAGAGAATTAGAATGGTTTTCATATTCGTAACATATGGCGTCTCCTTAGAGTGCGGCGGCTTGCCGCCGCTTTGGCCAAAGCGGTGCCAAGGCACCGCACTCCAAGGAGGTTCGTGAACAATAAGGACATCAATACCGTACAATGAACGCAGCGAAAGGAAGCCAACTAATCGATGGACAGCAGATACTATCCGAATGTAGAAGCCGACATTCCTAAATTAAATGCGGAACTGCGAAATCTTTTTGACAGCGATTATGAAGTGCAGTCTTTTCAGGTGTCGACCACTAGCATCATTCAGGCGCGAAAGTCCAACACGTTAAGAGATCTCACCGGACTCTCGTCAGCGCTCACGATCAAGATCACGCCCGAACCGGGTGGCACGCGCGTCGAGATCGGAATGCAGAAGTGGTTCGACAAAGCCGCCGTTGCCGCTGTCGGAGCTATTGTTTTCGCACCGCTCCTTGCGTTAGCGGCACTCGGCGCGTACTGGCAATACAGACTCACTGAAGACGCGTGGAAGATAATCGAAGATCACATCGCAAGCAAAGCGGGCGGGTATGTTCCACCATTGCCCGGACGCTGCGGCACCTGTGGCGCAGCAAATATTGCCGGTTCGGATTTCTGTTCTTCGTGTGGCGCTAATTTGAAGGTTGGACGCAACTGCCCATCGTGCGGCGTCGCGCAAAGAGATCTCGCGGCGCGCTTCTGCAATCGCTGCGGCACGGCTTTATCCGCGTAATCCGCGGCTTTAATCATGCCTTAACGCGCGCACCGGATCGATGCGCGCGGCGCGTGATGCCGGATAAAGTGCTGCAAGGATCGAAACGATCAAAGCAAACATGATCGCACCCAACCACAGATACGGCGGCAGCGAGAAGAAATCGATAAACGAAGCACCTTGAGGTTTGAGTATGAAGCGATAAGCCAAGCGATTCGCGAGGCCATCGATTCCCCACGCCACCAACACGCCCACCACACCACCCAGCACACCAATCACCGCTGCCTCGACAAAGAAGATCAACTTGATCTCACGGTCCTCAGCCCCGATCGCTTTCATAATCCCAATCTCGCGAGTGCGCTCGAGTATCGACATGATCATCGTGTTCGCGATTCCAAACGACGCCACGAGCAGTGAAATGCCACCAAGTAAGCCCAACACCGAATCGATGATAAGAAAGACAGTTCGGATTTGCTCGATCTCGTCAACGATCGAGAAGCTGCCGAAGCCAAGCTCCGTAATCTTGTTCCTCACTTCCGTCAGTTTCACTGGTTCGGTGACGCGCACCACTGCCGAGTCGTAACCTTCCGTCTGGCCCGCACCCAGATTTCCTTTCTGTTGCGCCAACGCGAGCGCTACTCGACTCATTGGACCACGATGTTCGGTGGTCCAATCATGGGCCACCTGCAACGGCACATAAATACCAGCGCCAGGCATCAGGCCGCGCAGACCACCCTGGCCGGCGCCTTCCTTTATCTCAGTGCTGAGAACACCCGCGATGCGAAACGTTTTACTCTGAACCGATTCACTCGAAGCGTCTAGACCGGGATCGTCCAGCGGTATGCCGAAGAAGTTAGGCGTCTCTTCTTCGCTCTTCCCCTTTTCATCAGGCGGCGCGAGTAGGTCGAGAGTCTTACCAACTGCGTCAGCGGGTTTTTCATAACCGAAGTCGCGGACGAAACGTTCTGAAACAACTGCTTCATTGGCAGTCGGAGAAGAGATCATCTTACCGGCAGCGAAATGTTGAAATCTGGTTGAGGCGTTCGGAATATTTGCGCCGCCGATAAACTGCGAAAGCACTTTGCCGTTGGAACGCACGTAAGTGCCGAAATTGACGTTTGGCTCGACGTAAGCGACGCCGGGAATTGCCGCAATCTCTTTAATGCCCGCGTCGTCGAGAATGCGTGTCGGAGTTCTGTTCGGGCGTTGAGGGCCGTTTCGTCTTTCACCTTCTTCGCGGCGCGGAGCGCGATCGAGTCCGGCGAGGTTGCTGAGCCCCTGGCCAAAGACACTTATTTCGTTGAAGAGATCGAGCGCTTTGAAACGCGCGAGCATGTTGCTCTGGAGACCGAGACCGAACGAGACCATCGTCACAATCACCGCGACGCCGACGATGACACCCATCGTCGTCAACGTTGCGCGCAGTTTCGCCTGCCGCAAGTTTCGCAACGCGAGATGGAGGATGTCGAAGAAGTTCATAAATATTTTAGCCGCAGATGACGCGGATGACGCGGATGTCTTAATACAATCTTTTCACGGCATCGATGTTCCAGTCCGCCAGACTCGCCGTCACAACTTCCGCACCAGCAGCGCGCAACGCTTCCGCGGAAACAGTATTAGTGACGCCAAGCGTGTGCATGCCTGCGGCACGCGCGGACTCGATTCCTGGTGGCGAATCTTCGATCGCCAAACACTCCGAAGCCAACAACGGCAATTGGCGCTCGTGCTGTCGCTGCTCATTCAGCTTTGTCAACGCCGCGACATAACAATCAGGCGCGGGCTTACATACCGACGCATCCTCGCACGTTACGATCACAGAAAAGAGCGGCGTCAGATTTGCGCGCTGAAATACGTAACCGACTTCTGTCGGATTCGCCATACTCACCAAACCAATCGAAAAGTGACGCGAAGTGGCTTTGAGAAACGTGAGCACGCCGGGAAAGAGAGGCAGTTGATCCTCAATCATCTCTCGGTGCAAGTCGGTCTTCGCACTTAGCACTGACTCCAACGTCGGGCTATTCAAAGGTTTCCCGGCGCGCTCAAACATCGACTGCACGAAAGTTTTGTCGTCCATCCCTAACGCGCTGAAGTACGCCTCCTCAGTTAAATCAATTTGATGTCCGCGCAAGACCTCTCGATACGCTTTCATCTGTATATTTTCGTCGTCGATGATGACGCCGTTGAAGTCGAAAAAAATGGCTTTGATCATTTGTTCTGCGCTCTCAGATCGCCGATCAGTTTTGGCAAACGTTCGCTTTCAAGCACGTCCAACCGGCGCAACACTTCCGCCAGCGAGAGTTCATTCTTCAAATTCACTTGGTAATCGAGATCGGCTCGCAGACGATCTTTCTCACCTTGTCGATTCTGCGACATCATAATGATCGGCGCCTGCATGCCGGCGATCACAGCCAAGACCAGATTCAACATTTGATACGGCGCCGGATCGAAACCACGCACCAGGATGTAAGAGTTGAAGATGATCCAGAAGATGATCAATCCGATCGAGACCCCGATAAACTTCCAGCTTCCACCAAACTCGGCAATTATGTCTGCTGCGCGATCGGCAACCGTCAAACGCGCCTTTTCCTCTTCGTTCACGTTGCGCGAAACACGCGAACGCAGCAGATCATCTGTACGGCGCAGTCTGTCAGTCAGTGCGCTGAGCATTTCGAGTGCGACGTCAGGATTCGCACGCACAAACGAAAGAAACGCCTCTCGTGAAAGAATCGCGAGACGCGCGTCTTCAATTACCTGAGCGTCAGCGGATCGTTGCCGCCCGTCGATGATCGCCATTTCACCGAAGAAGTCGCCTTGCGCAAGCTCGGCGAGCGTGACTTCCTGTTTGTCGTCGTCACGAATACTGATGCGCACGCGCCCACTCTCGATCAGATACATGGCGTCGCCTTTGTCACCTTGCCTGAAGAGACGCGTGTTTCGCGGCACGATTTTGTCGGAAAGCAGGTTGCGCAGATCGCTTGTTGCTTCGTCGTCGAGCGAAGCAAAGAGCGGCACCGAGCGAAGCGCCTCGAGCGTCATTTGAGTATTGGACTGTGACATGGCAATCCTCCGCGGAATTTAATAGGTCTTATGAGACCTATTGGTCCTATAGGACCTATTCAGAGATGATTTTTCCATCCTTCATCAACACGATCCGGTCCGCAAAACTATTCGCCAGTTCGTGATCGTGCGTGACCATCAAAATCGTCAGCGAATCCTGATTGACCATGTCGCGCATGAGCGCGAGCAGTTCGTGCGCGCGTATAGAATCCAGATTTCCCGTCGGCTCATCCGCCAACAACACCTTCGGATTGTTGGCCAACGCACGCGCGATCGCCACACGCTGCTGTTCACCACCTGAAAGCTCGGACGGCTTGTGCGACAACCGATCGCCAAGACCAACACGCGCCAGCAATTCACTCGAGCGCGCACGTCGCTGTTGTCCGCGCAGTCCTCCGAACGCAAGAGCCAGCGAGACGTTCTCTCGCGCAGTCATCGTCGGAATGAGATTGAAATTCTGAAAGATCATACCGACAGAGAAACGACGATAACGCGCCATCTCTTTTTTGCTGAAGGGACCCAGCGGTTTTGAAGCGAAGAAGACTTCGCCTTTGGTTGGATGATCGAGCCCGCCGAGCATGTTGAGCAACGTCGACTTGCCCGAGCCTGACGTGCCTTGAATCGCGACAAACTCACCTTCCCCTATGTCGAGCGACACGTTATCGAGTGCAGTAACACTGTTACTGCCCATCTGATAGATTTTGGAAACTTCCTGAGCGGCGAGCAAGGCGGGCATTCTTTATCTTTTTGTTGTTTCTTGTGCCTGTTTGTGGCTAACTCTCCACAACTCGAAACGTTCGTTCTCGAAACCTTTCAGCGACATGTCAAACTCTTCGGCAGTCAACTCTCCCGAGTCGATCAGCTCGCGCACTTTCGCGTCTTCGTAAACTGATCGTGAGATTATCACGTCAGAACCTGACGACAAGCCTTCGAGCCGAGCCGCCATGTTTACTGTCGAACCGAAATAGTCGAGACGATCGTTGAGCGTTACGGCGATGCATGGACCGGTGTTCAGTCCGGCTTTAAGTTGCAGCGGTATAATGCCGTCCGCCGGTTCAGCCAACACTCGTTGCACTTCGAGCATTGCAAGTAAACCGTCGACCGAAGATCGGAAGACAGCCATCACCGCATCGCCGATCGTTTTCACGATCGCGCCGTCATGCTCGACGATCGACTTTCTCACCACGTCGAAATGGCTCATCACTCGACCAAACGCCGTCGCGTCTCCGATCTCTCGATAGAGTTGTGTTGAATGACGCAGATCGGTGAACAGCACAGTCAACGTTCCCACCGAGATCTGTTCCCCGGGACGCAGCGCCTCGCTGGCGAACAGATCGCGAAACATCTGTAACGCAGTCACCTCAGCCGCGGTCGTCGCCTGATCGCTCCATTCCATGCGTTCGAGAATCAGAAGTTGCTCGGCCTCCGTTTCATTCTTTAACGCCAGTGAGACGCGTTCGTTAACATGCAGCGAGTCTCGACTCCAACCGTTATTCGAGAGCGTAACTTGCGCGGCACTTTCGCCGTCGGGAGAAACAGTAAGGTCCTGCGAGCCTGAAAGTTCGAGCGCCCGCAAACGATAGTTACCCGGCTCGAGCGGCAACGTTAACTCTCGCTTGTCTCCAGCCGGCAGTAGTTGTTGCGCGACTACATGCGGCGTCCAGTGCGGACTACCGATGCAATAAGAGGGCACTTCCACGCGCCGCACGGCGGGATTCGGACGAAACGTCAACTCAACATATCGATCGAAGTTGACAGTGAAATCGATCTGGCACGTTTCGCAATGAATGTTGCTCTCGATATCTTTCAACGAGACTCCGCTCTGTTGTGGACCACGACACAAAGGACAAAGCAGATCCCATTGAAAATCGAGCAAGCCAGCCCTGGTTGCGCGCAGACAAACCTCGAGCACGAGTCGCCTCGGCTCATTCCAATCATCAGCCAGTTTGTATGCGCGAATGCGTGTAACGGCGAGATCGTCGCCGTGTTCGAGAAAATCAACCAGCCGCTCTGCGATCGCAGCTTTCTGCGTCGCTGCCTCGGTACTTTCGATGTCGGCTAGCAGCTTGGACTTGAGCGCGGTAAGACGTTGTAGATCAAATGACGACTGTGAAGTATTAGGTTCGGATGTCTCGACAGCAGCGCCCTTGAAAGCCAGCTCATCGTATTTTCGAATCGAGGCGCGAAACCGGCGCGCAACGATGAGATTGAGTTGCATTGGTATCGCAACAGCGCCCGGAATGTTTCGCGGAGTGGACCATACCTGATAGATCAAATGCGTGCCGCCCCCTGGTCTTGGCGTCAATTCAGCCAACACTCGCAAGCGCGCCACTGGGCCTTTAGTGTAAACACGCTCAATCCCAAAACGAGAAGGCTTAATCCATTCGAAAGGCTGTTCCTCCCATTCGACCGGCAAACCATAAAGCGAGAGCCGCACCTTGCGACGTGCGTTGCGGCGCCGTTTCTCTGCCGGATCTACTTCGATACTCGGAACACCGGTGTCGCGATTGAATCTGTTGGTGTCGGCGATGAAGGGCCAAAGTTTTTCGGGACTCGATTTAAGATCAAACTCCCATTGTTTGTGATACTCGCGCATCATCGGAAAAGCAGAAAAACCATCCACAGATTCCACAGATTCTTTTCTGTGTAATCTGTGGATGGATTTGTTGGTCAAGTACTCGTTGACCGATCAGACCTCTTTGTATTCCGAGTCGACGTCTTCATGTGACAGCGCGACCCGGTAGTTTTTCGACTGAAGCTGTTTGGTAATCAGCAAATCATCTTTGGTCTTGAGCAGGTCCGCGCGACTATACACAGACAGTTCAAAGTTGTAGCCATGAGTGATGGCATCCTTCGGACAAGCCTCGACGCAGAAACCGCAGAAGATGCAGCGGCCGTAATCGATGTTGTAAACGGCGGCGTAACGCTCATCGACGCCGATGCGCTCTTCGGGTGGCCGCGGATCGTCAGCGGCAACGATGTAGATGCATTCGGAAGGACACGCAGCCGCGCAGAGATAACAGGCTACACACTTCTCTCGTCCAAGTTCGTCGACGTGCAGCAGGTGCTGTCCGCGATAACGCGGTTGCAGCGTCACGGGCTCCTCGGGATATTGCACGGTCCATTTGCGCTTGGGAATATAGGACAACGTCACACCCATTCCCTGAATGATCGCTTTAGTTGATTCGATTACGTCTGTGATGATTGACATTTTTGTTTGTGCTCTCTTTTAGCCGCGGCTACTCTCTTCGCGTGACTTCGGATCCGGTGGCCTGCCAGCGGCCATCGCGCCAGACAAACTTATCTTTGAAATCAAAAACTACTTCGCCACTTTGCGTCTCATACGTGATGTTTCCTGCCAACGTCGCTCGATCTCCGGCCAACATCACCTTGAGATCGTCAAACTTCCATTTTTCGACATTCGTATCGCGCTGAATCGTTCGGATGTAATCGGCTTTGCTTTGCAGTCCATTCTCGGACTGACCAACGTAATCATCCGCCAGAATTCGATCCAACGCCTTCTTGTCGGCGTTGATGTTCGCAACAGTCCACTCGTTTTCGAGATCCCTCAACTGGCCCAACACCAAATCGTGATCTGTTGGTGGCGGAACCTCGACGTTCTCAGTCGCATTTACGTTCGCGTTTGTATTGACGTTTGCGTTCGTGTTCGCCGGCACGCTGACATTCGCATTCGCCGGCTCGTTGAGATTCGTGTTTGCCGACTCGTTAGCGTTCGCGTTCCTCGACTCGTTGGCGATTCGCTCTGCTCGTTCTCTTGATGAGCGAGCGAGTCTCGGCACGAGGATCGCCGCTGCTATCGAGATCGCGATGATGCCAAGAATAAACGCGCCGCCGATTCCGAGCACCCACGGCCAGACGCGACGCTTACGACTTGGCGCGCCTGGCGGCACATACGTGCCCGGCGGCTGATAAGGCGCCACATCGCGCGATGAGACTACCGTCGACTCATCGGGAGAGTTGATCGGAGTCAGCGGCGTGCCGTCTTCGATGCAAAAGCTCAGGGTGGGATCGGTGTAAGTCCTGTTACAGGTAGAACAGCGCTTCATCTTAAGATGAATTCTAAACCACTGCTGAGGAAATCACCCAAAGGCCAGCGACAACACGAACCAAATCATTAGGATGACATAAAAAAGGATACTCAGCGCACCGATGATCACTCCAGCGGTTGCGAACGGCTTACCACTGAATTTTTCCGGCGACTTTTTGATCTGCGACAGCGCCGTCAGTCCTAAAATGAGCGCAATGATGCCCGGAATTGGACCAAAACAACCTCCCGTTACGATTCCGACGATGCCGACGATCATTGACGCGACTGCGAGTCCCTGACTCGTTTGATTACTCGTTCGAGGATAGACCTGAGGCGGAGGCGGAGGTTGCCATGGACCTGGACTCATCGGTGGCCGCTCGTCGGGAGCAATCCAACCACCGGGAGTCGGTGGTTGGCGTGGCAGCCACTGAGTTTGCTGTTCGGATGGAGTGTCGACTTTTGGTTCGCGAATCTTTGGATCCCAATTTGGATCCAAAGGCGGTGACAGGTCCTCGATTAGCGGCGTACCGTCGTCTGAACAAAAGGCAAGCCACGTTTCAGTATATTGCCTCTTGCACTGTGGACAATACTTCATCCTTGGTTAGACCAATTCGAGGCGACTGAAGAAGTAAGAGATCTCGATGCTCGCGTTTTCGTCTGAATCAGAACCGTGAACTGCATTTTCACCAACCGAGCCCCCAAACTTCTTTCTCAACGTGCCTTCGTCAGCTTTGCTTGGATCGGTTGCGCCCATCAAGTCGCGCCACGCTTTAACCGCGCCTTCTTTTTCCAGCGCCATTACCACGCATGGCGCGCTCGACATGAACTCGGTCAGGCCGGCGAAGAACGGTCGCTCACGATGAACGGCGTAGAAACCTTCTGCTTCTTGCCTGGTCATGTGGACCAACTTCATTCCACGAATCTTGAATCCGTTGTCGAGAATACTTTGAATGATTGATCCTGTGTGTTCCGCACGTACTGCGTCGGGTTTGATGATTCCAAATGTCAGATTGTTCATATATTGACCAATCCATCCACAGATTTCACAGATTTCTTTCTGCGTAATCTGTGGATGGTTTTGTTTAGAGTGCCTCTTTCATCGCCTTTCCGATCTCAGCCGGTGACTTCACGACACGAATACCAGCATCCTCGAGCGCCCTCATCTTCTCGGCAGCCGTTCCCTTCCCACCGGCAATGATCGCGCCAGCGTGGCCCATGCGTCTTCCGGGCGGCGCGGTTTGACCGGCAATGAATGCAACGATCGGTTTCGTCACGTTCTCTTTCGCGAAGGCGGCAGCTTCTTCTTCGGCAGTGCCACCAATCTCGCCGATCATCACGATGCCAGTCGTCTCGTCGTCTGCTTCGAAGAGTCGCAGCGCATCGACGTGACTAGTGCCCACGATGGGATCACCGCCGATGCCGATTGCCGACGACTGGCCCAGGCCGAGCGCGGTCAGTTGTCCGACGGCTTCGTAAGTCAATGTTCCCGAACGTGAAACGACGCCGATGTTTCCTTCGCGATGAATGTGACCAGGCATGATGCCGATCTTGCATTTGCCCGGAGAGATGATGCCGGGACAGTTTGGACCAATCAGACGAGTCGGTTTATCGCTCAGGTACTCTTTCACTTTCACCATGTCGAGTGTGGGAATACCTTCAGTGATACAAACGATCACCGGGATTCCAGCGTCAGCAGCTTCCATCACGGCGTCAGCAGCGAATGACGGCGGAACATAGATCACAGCCGCATTTGCGTCTGTTTGTTTGACAGCGTCGGCGACGGTATTAAAAACAGGAATTCCCTCGTGCGTGGTTCCGCCTTTTCCGGGCGTCACACCGCCAACGACGTTGGTCCCATACTCGACCATCTGCTTGGTGTGGAAAGTTCCTTCTTTCCCGGTGATTCCCTGCACAATCAGGCGCGTAGATTTATCAACTAGAACGCTCAACGATGAATGCTCCTCGAGATGAATCGGTTATTTGCCACAAAGAGGCACAAAAAACACAAGAGTCTACACCAACTGAAACCGCTCGCCATACTGCGGAACGTGGACGTTCCAACCGAACTTGTCTTTGATGTGACCGGCCATTGCATTTGCGGCCTCGGGTTCGCCGTGAGTCAGGAACGTTTGACGAGGTACGCCGCTCTCCATGCCTGCAAGCCAACGCAGCACTTCTTTCCAATCGGCGTGCGCCGAAAAGCCTCCAATCTTTGCGAGGCGACAACGCACTGGAATCCGCTGGCCCATAATCTTTACTTCGGATTCACCATCGAGTATGCGACGCCCGGTTGTGCCCGCAGCTTGATACCCGACAAAAACGATAGTCGCTTCCGGATCGGGTACGAGCCGCAAGGCGTGATGCAAGACGCGCCCGCCAGTCATCATGCCCGAAGCACTGATGATTACTCGCGCGCCTTTCGCGTCGTTGAGCCGTTTTGATTCCTCCTTCGACGACGCAGTGCTCATGGAATGAGTTCGCAAGGGATGTCGTTGTTGTGTCAGTATGCTCGTGTATTCCTCGTCCTGTTCTTCCTTGCGATTTGCATAAGCAGTCGTAGTTGCAGCAGCCATCGGCGAATCAACTGCGACAGGAAGAATCGGAATCGCTTTCTCGTCCTCCAACTCGCGAATCAAGTAGACGATCTCCTGCGTGCGGCCGACAGCAAACGCCGGAATGAGCACGGGCGCATTGCGTTGCGCGGCATCGTTGATTATTCGCGCCAGAGCGACTTTTGGATCCTCGGGATCGTGCAGACGATCGCCGTAAGTTGACTCGACAAGGAGGTAGTCACATGCAGGCGGAGGCGTTGGATCGCGAATGATTGGCTGATCGTAGTGGCCCAAGTCACCGGAAAACAGAATACGTAGTCCACGACCGTCAGCGCCGGCATGGTCCACTTCCAACAATACGAGACTCGATCCGAGAATGTGGCCCGCGATTCTGAAGCTCGCACGAATTCCCGGCGCCACTTCGAGCGGCTCGCCGGTGTTGGCCAATGGCTTCACTAATTCCAGCGACGCATAGGCATCTTTCTCGGTGTAAAGCGGAAGTGCCGGAGTGTGTTTGGTTAGATGGTGACGATTGCGGTAATCCGCGTCTTCTTCCTGCAAACGGCCCGCATCCGGCAAGAGTATCTTCAGCAGATCCGCGGTGCCACGCGAGCAATAGACTGGGCCATGAAAACCGTGTTGGACCAGTCGCGGCAGATAACCAGTGTGATCGATATGCGCGTGAGTGATCAGAACCGCGTTGATTGAACGCGGATCGAATGGCGGCTCCTGCCAGTTTCGTTCACGTAATTCTTTGAGACCCTGAAAGAGTCCGCAATCGACGAGTACTCGCGCTTTGTCAGTGTTGACCAGGTATTTCGATCCGGTGACCGTACCCACACCACCCCAGAATTCAATGTTCGCCAACTACGAGACTCCTTCGGTAACCAAACCAAACAACCAAAGCCGGAATAAGCAGCGCGAGATTTCGCAGTGCTGTTTTAACGCCCAGCTGACTCGCGATGATACCGCCAAAGCAGCCGCACTCGAGCGGCTCACCATGCAGCGCATAAACATAGTAAAGCGCGTATGACGCAAACCCAATCAGCAATACCGCCGCACATAACGCACCGAGTCGAACCGTGCGAGGCATGATCAATAACATCGCGGTGACAACTTCAGCTACAATGACGAAGATCGTAGCCGGCCATGACCAACGCTCGTAATTAAATCCCGACGCAGCCAACAAGTCGCCGACGTTCTTTACAAACGTCTTGACAATCGCGAGCTTCGCAATTGCAGTGAACAGAAACAACGCCGCCAGACCATAGCGACAAACTCGAACGATCCATTTCAATTTCTGATCCGCGATCATTCGCGTCATCCGCGGCTTATGCTGCAAGCCCAACCACCTTCTCAGCCGCGTCCTTCATCCCATCAGCCACCGTGAAATTCAAGCCTGATTCTCGAATCACACGTTGACCTTCTTCGACGTTCGTTCCCTCGAGTCGCACAACCACCGGCACTTTCACACCGAGATTTCTCGCTGCTTCAGCCACTCCGCGCGCCACCATGTCGCAACGCACGATTCCGCCAAATATATTAATCAAAACCGCCTTCACGTTTTCATCGGCCAGGAGAATGCGAAACGCAGCTTCAACTCTCTCCTGCGACGCGCCACCACCGACGTCCAGAAAGTTTGCGGGCTCGCCACCGGCGAGTTTAATGATGTCCATCGTTGCCATCGCGAGACCCGCGCCATTGACCATGCACGCGATGTTACCGTCGAGCTTGATGTAGTTGAGATCAAATTTCGACGCCTCGATCTCGAGCGGCTCTTCTTCGTTTAGATCGCGCAGGTCGAGAAACTCCTTATGACGAAACAATGCGTTGTCGTCGAAGTTGATCTTCGCGTCTAGTGCGATGAGTCGGTTGTCTTTGGTTAACAGAAACGGATTGATCTCGGCGAGCGATGCATCCATCTGCTCGTAAGCTGAATAAAGCGACTGCATGAACTTCACTGCCTGCCCCACAAGGCTCGCCGGTAAACCCAAACCAAACGCGAGCTTTCGCGCTTGAAATGATTGGAAACCAATGCCGGGATCGATCGTTTCTCGCAAAATCTTTTCGGGTGTGCTTGCTGCGACTTCTTCGATATCCATGCCACCTGCGGAAGAAGCCATGAACACTTCCCGGCCAGAGGATCGATCGAGCACGATGCCGAGATAGAACTCTTTATCAATAGGCAAACCTTCTTCGATCAACAACACACGGACTTCGCGTCCTTCAGGACCAGTTTGATGAGTGACGAGTTTCATGCCGAGCATCTGCCGCGCGATGTCGCGTGCTTCCTCGGCGCTGCGTGCGAGTTTGACACCACCGCCTTTTCCGCGACCGCCCGCATGAATCTGTGCCTTCACGACAACTATCTCGCCGCCGAGTTCTTTTGCAGCTTGATATGCCTCTTCAGGCGAGCGTGCGACGATGCCGCGCGGCACGGGCACACCGTATCGTCTTAACAGTTCTTTTCCCTGATACTCATGAATCTTCATGCAACCGCCTCAGACAATTTGAATCTTTTGGAACGCGGCGAGTGTAGCACAGAGCCGATCGGCGTTCATCCGCGTTAATTCGCGGCTTATACTTACCTCAAGGAGGACCGATATGAGCGAAGTAGTCGTAACGTCGCAAACAAACCTGCGCAACGAAGTGCGCTACGGCGCGGGACATTCATTCATCACTGACGAACCAGTTGCTGCTGGCGGCGAAGATGCTGGTCCAGATCCTTACACGTTGCTACTCGCAGCGCTCGGCAGTTGCATGTCGATGACTGTAACGCTCTACGCGCGCAGAAAGCAGTGGCCGCTTGAACAAGTGACTGTGCGTTTAAAGCAAAACCGCGTTCACGCGAAGGATTGTCAGGAGTGTGTGCGGAATCAGGAGAGATTCATTCATCGCATCGAGCTTTCACTTAGTTTCACTGGTCCACTTTCAGAGGAGCAACGCGCGAGACTCGAAGAGATCGCACACAAGTGTCCGGTCCACAAAACACTCACATCCCAGATCGTGATTGTGTAAAGAAAAGGCGCGTTTGAGCCGGCCTTGCTGATTCCGTACTGTCTACAATAGTCCACATCAAGGTCTTGTTTTAGAGACACAGAAAGTAGTGTCGCGTTCGAAGATTGTCGCTGACTCTGACTTTTTCACATCAGCTAGCTTCGGCATATCGATTGCTGAACATAGTATTGCCTTACAAAATCGTAAAACTATAAGCACGACCTTACGACAACCCTATTGTTACTTTGCGACAAACGCGGAGGTGAATGTGAGCACTTCGATAAATGTGAGTTCGATGCGCATTGGCAGCGGCAGCACCGAGGCCGGCAATACTGATTGGAAGCCGTATGATCCGACCAGCACAATTCCCGGTCGCGGGATTTATGTTGATGTCGACACCAGTCAGGCTGGCTTTACGAAGACGCCGAACTACGTCATCTCACTCTGCGGTTACACTGATCACTGGGTGCTTACTGGAACTTCTGCCATTTATAACCCGACACCGACTAAGTTCCGAGTTTATCTCAGGTTCTCGTACAATAAGCCGGGACAGGAAGCTCCGCCGTTGACGCCCTCCCAAGCCAATCAGAACAAGTGGCATGTTACTTGGATTGGGATCGAACCTTAATCGAAGAGCTTTAGTTAGACAGGCCAACGATTTATTCGAGGCGTCATGGATAGAGGCGATCGTATTTAGCGATAACTTCCGCAACCGCCTCTTGGTCAGTACGCAGGGCACGGTCGATGTTTTCTTTTTCGGTTGCGGTCAACTCCCGATCCAAAGCGACATTGGTTCGTATTGTTACCAGTTCATTCCAGCGATCTTTATAGAGTTGGCGCACGGCTGCCATTTGATTGGCCTTGATTAGTTCGACCGCGCGACGTGTCATGTTTTCCGATGCAACTTTTTGTTCCTGCAAAATCCTCAGTTCCTTCGTCGGTTGGGACAACGAAATCGAAGAAGAAGACGCCGATGACGGAAGATACATGGTTTCGCCAGAGCTGCGGTTTTGTTTTGACGATTCGAACGAGATCAACGTGACGAGACCAACGACGATAAAAGCAAGGGCCAAGCCCAGAATCCATTTCTTGATTCGGACGCTGCGTTCCCACGCTTTGATTTCCGCTTCGCCAGGATGTTCCACTGTCTGTACCTTTTTGCGCCTCAATCATCGGACGCTGCGCTTGAGCGGCTCGCCCACGCAACTTCACAAAGAAGCGTGCTCATGATGGGTGCGCTCCAAGCGCGTGTTCGACAGCGCGATTGGAGGAATTAATCACCTTTCGAGAAGATACCTTCCATCGAAACCTTCCATCTCGAAGTAAGCCAACTTGCCCGGAATGCAGGATACTAACGAACCAGCATCCGTACCTTCTATTTATTGGCCTTTGTCCTTCTATTCTTGATTTGATTAGCCGCTTAACTAGAGGAGTTGATTCTATTACCAACTCACTCTCGTCCGTGACGTTTTCTTGTCGCTCGATTTCATCCCAACTCTCGATGTAGACGAACAAATCGTCAGTAGTTTCAAAGAGGATTGTGTATGGACAGCAAGGCGGGCGGCAGCCGTTTATATCCCATATTCGATTAATTTCAAACTCATAGACATCAGCTAGCCCTTGTTCAATATCGGCAAGCCGATCTTGTCTCCTCTTACCAAACCAAGGAAGGCTGCGCTTTAGCCGCTGCTTTTCTTCATCCGATAGTGTTCGCTGATGAGTTTTCACTTACTCGATATACCTCTGATGGCTTGAATAAATTGTTAGGACTCTGAGAGCGCACTGATCGTGACGTAGTACCCGTCTGGATCTCGGAGTGAGAACTCCGAAGTTCCAGTGCTCGGGTTCACATTCGGCTCCTCTTCGAGGCGACTTACGAGAGCCCGTGCGCTCGATAGGGCCACATCGAAATTGTCGACACGAAAAAACAAGAGGAGCCCGTTGCCAGGCTGGGAGTGATCGGGGCTCAACAAGGAGGGATGGTCGTGGGCACCCCACTCGTGGAGACAGAGCAAGACAGTCCCATCCGAGTCGACGATTTGCCCAAAGTAGTCATGGGCGGGAGCCGTCTCCGACAATCCAAGCAGCGACTGGTACCACTTGAAGCTGCTAAGCACATCGCTAACTCCGATTATCGTCCAGATGCGTTTCATGCGAGGCCTCCTCCGGCCGAACGGTTGAGTTGACGCCTAATCGCCCGTGCATGGGATGTAAGTCAGTAAGACCCACCACGCTCCCCAAAGTAAAATCCCGATGAACCAGAGGAAGCGAACCTTCCGCCACCGCAGCCCAAGAAAGAACAGAACAGACAGGAACCCGACCACCATCACGGTGACGTGCGCCCAAACGAACATCAGGCCCGGAGGAGCTATGATCCCCCAGAAGACCGCGTTCGAGAGCGGGTTTTTTACGTAGGCGCTTCCGCTTGTACACGAGTAGATGACGGCCATACCGGCGAGCGTTACGGCAAGCTGAGTGAACAAAGCCGTTACGAGGACGACGCGATGTTCGCTGAGTTTTGAGCTTGGCTTTGACAAGCAGGCAAACCCTCTATTGCGGGCATAAGAGAAAACAATCGAACGCCGAGCTGTGGCGCGTGCTCAATATCGTGCCGCGCGCCGTCCGCTGCAGGCCCTTGTCGGCCGCAGTGGATCCACTTTCAACTCAGCCGGCGGATTACCTCGCCATAACCAACAACGTGCCGGCCTTCGAGAATCTCAAAGCGAGCGCCTTCGACCAACTCTTCATACGAAACACCTGGCTCGTAGAGTGATTTTATTGTCGCATGCGTGCTGCCTCCGGGCAGGATTGGATCATCTGGACCATCCATGAAGGCGACTCCAAGCAGTTCGGACGAACCATCGATAATTCGTAAATGCGGGCGATATTGACCCGGCCGATCGTTGCAGAGATCGAGCGGCGCGGTTCGACCACCTGATTCAGTGGGAATCAAATGAATGAAAACATCTGCCCAGAATTCAACCATACCTTGTAGCAACCTTGTAGCGACCGAACGCCCGGCATCAGCGCGAGCGCCGTTCGAGTTCCTCCATCGCGCGGCCAATTGCTGCAGCTAACTCAGATGGCCTGTGACCAGTAAACCTGAATCCTTGCGCCTTGTAGGCGGACAGTGAAAGTCCTGACCAATCAGGTGCGATGCAATACGCGGCGTTTAGAGTATGTATCCTCTGGTCAGGATGCCAGAATTCAGCAGCGCCGCGACAACGGTATGTTCCCTCTGCTTGCTCTTTCTGAAAAGCATTTATCTCACTCTCAATCTCATCTAGAGCCTTCTTGACCGGTCCAAGCCTGGCCATTTCAAGGTAAACCTGATCTCTTGCGTTCTTGTTGAACAGGTCGATCCTAACTCCACGCATTCGACCGGGAGCGTGTACCGCATCTTCAATAACCAGCGCTGTGATAACCACACCAACTTCAGGGCTTTCGATGCGTCCGACTTCCTTGGACCACCTGATCCGTGCAGTGGGCTGCCTTGCGAATATTTCGAGTACTGTAGGTTGAAGAGAAGATGTTGAGTTGACCTGGGCAAATCCGGCGGTAAGTAACAGGACGTAAAGGACGGCTGCGGCAGCGATTATTCTCATTGGTGTACTCCGCCATTGATTTAGTTTGATGATCTCGAAACCAGCGTCACTGTTCTTCGTCAAGCGGTGAGTCGATCCACCTTCATCGAGTCGAGGGTATTTGCCAGTTGAATCCCGGGCTGCTTCCGAAATCGTACTCGAATTCTATTCTGTCTCCGCCGTTAGCTCCGCTGAAATCATAAAACCATAGTGGGTGTGTTAGTCCCGATTCATATTCACCTATCACTATCCGGTCAAAGACAGTGATGGTTGTTGCTAACATTAATTTTAGCCGCTCAGCTATTTCCTTTGGGAGATTCCTTGCCTCTGCCGACAGTTTCGCCTGCGCATCGTAACTTCGATTGCCGCGCGCCCTGGTAACCTCGATTGCCTTCTCGGCTGTCAACTCAAAGACTCTGCCAAGTTTGATCCTATCCTCCTGAACCCGCGGAGCCACTCCCTGTGCTCCCTTGCGGCCACGACTTCCTACCATATATTCCTTGTGCGGGTCGCAGAGATAAGCATCTATGGTGACCCGTTCCGGAATGAAGATACCGTCCCGGCATAGCTGTGGGGCTAAGTTAAGGGTGATCGCCACCTGTGGCTCCTTACTTAGCGCCTTCTGCATGGTTTCAGTGATCACCATATGGAGCGGTCGGGGATGAACATACGAAGCGGCATCGCTCTGGATATAGTCCCGAATGTAGTTGCTCAGCCTGAGCGTCTCAATAACATGTTGTGCGGACCCCAGTGATCGAGCGTGTATATCGAGCAGCGTGATTTGAATCTGGTCAGCTTTGAATTGCGTGGCCAACGGCATAACCAGAGTTGCAAATGGTCCACACCCGGCGTAAAGGATTTCAATTACGTCATTAGTGAAACGCTGCTGCGCCTCCAGCCATGCAGCGTATATTCCTCGAAAAAATTTTAACGTTCGGGCAGCATCGCTCACACACCGCGCAGCATTTATCGGAGAGAGGGCTTCGCCAAACGGTAAGGCGGTACTAAGGGAATCGGAAGAATCAACGGTATCGTCATTAATGCCTGAAATCCCCGAAAGTAAAGAGTGAAGCTTTAAGACAGCGTGATTGAGTTCCTTATGGTTGTCAGACAGCAACAACGTACCGGTGATCTCTCGCATTTGTTCCAAAGGTGAGGGCCGGGAGGGGATCGAGTAAGAATTAGTTTTCAGCTTTAGGTCCACCTAACAAGATCCTAAACGTAAGTTTTCGAAGCTTCATGAGTAGAAGGTATCGAACGTGCGCTTGAGCATCCGTCCACGCAACCAGGAAAAATTACTCAGTTACTCACCGGCGACCAGCCATAAGAAAGTACAACACCTATTGAGAATGTGAACAAAGCGATCAAGACTGGTAGCTTCTTACGCATCATAAGGACTCCATATACTATTGAGGTCACGATACTTTTACCATAAAGGCCGAGTGTGTAGGAGACGAACTCACCATTCGTCGGACGTCGACTTCCGGTTGGGAAAGCTGAGATTCGCAAGCGAAGTGCCTGGTCCCCGAGCGTATTTCTTTACCGCCAGGTCCGAAGGGGCGACTTCGTTTCACGTTTGCGACTACGGCCCATACGGCCTGAGCCGTGTCAACGCCGTAGCGCTCGGGTTGCGCCTCCGCACCTCGAAGACCAAGACGCGAAGCGATGGCAAAGAGGATCTTTCTTATCCAGTGTCGCACGATTGAGCCGCTTGTTAGCCTGCGTGCTATGGGATACTTGCCTGCTTCTGAATCTGCGCCTGCAGCATGACAAAGCCGCCGGTGATATAAATTCTCATGACGAGAAACCTTGACTTGTTGGGGTTCAACTTAATCGCATCGATGACACCGCCGAGGGAGGCATTCTCTCCCTGGTGACTTGCCGCGTCGAATTTTCTTTGAGCTGGACGTACTCAAACGCATGGATGGTGGTGCCCGCCTTATTTGTGGCGGCCACGATCAACCTGTCTTTCGAGCCTTCCGTAGCGCAAATGAAATTGAAGTCGCCGTGACAGTCCATCTTTATCGAGCGAAACGGCAAGACGATCTCTTTTCCGCTGAAACCCTTCACCACTCGCTCCAATTCTTCGAAACTCATCACACCCGCGGAAACATTTCCAGCGGCCGCGTACAAGTAGATGTAGCGAAGCCGCGGCAACCTTTCGTCATCTTGCTTCATTTGATCCAGGTATTCCGGCCCTGTGATCTACGGCGTGGCAGTAGGCTTCGCCTGTTCACTTGCAGTTCGCAATCCGCTCAGGACCTCATTCCCGGCGAGGAAAAGTGGCGAGAGGGCGTGCTGGCCACGCACCAATTCTTCTTCGTCGGCTTCGGCAGTGTAAACGCCCTCCCGCGTCAGCACGTAGAACTTCATGCGCCCGACCGGTGGATACGGAAAAGATTTCGTGAGCTTCATACCCGCGAGATGCTTCTCAGCCTCCGCGACGAATCGTTTGGCCTGCTCCCGCGCGCTGTAGCCGCCAAGGAGTCCGCCGCCCGAGCTCCCGTAGAGGCTCGCCGTACCATCGCGCAGGGAAACGATTGTGCCAACGCCTGAGGGAAATGCTACCTCCATCAGGACGCCCCAGACTTTCGCCTTCCCGTCTTCCCCGCTGAGGCCTATCTCCTCCGCCGATGACGTGAGAAGTTTGTCTCTCAACCCCTTCATCGCCTCCGCCGCTCGGGCCGAAGATTCGACATTGCTCGGCGTTGCACGGCTTTCCGGCTTCTTGTCTTGCGAACCTACTGGTCTCGGCGCGGAGCAGCCGAGGGCGAGGACAAACAACACCGTGAGTAACGTGAGTTGCTTTTTCATATAACCTCCCTGAGAGTGAAGAGATATCATGGGCGAGTATGCTGCAAGCGCCTATGGATTACGCCCTTCGCTGAAATCAACGCGGTCGCCTTGCAGCTCTCGCCGTAGTACTACGTTTGCCGGAACACCTTGGATGCCTGGTCCACGAACTAAACGCCACCGCAAGATCGTCTCACTATATCTAATATTCACCAGACTCGGCTTGCGACCATCTGATGGCGCCGCATAAGAGACGTTCTGCTCATAACCAGGATGGACAGCCAGGGGATCAAACTCGAGCTCTATTTCGCTTCCCTTCAGGCGACCGACGAATGGGGTTTGATTGCCGTCTTCACCTTGCCATTTCCCATTCACGAACTCATCTACGCTGTATATTCCACTCACAAGATTTCCATCGCGGCGAATGACAAGTGTGAATTGGGTCTGAGGTTTGTTCTTGCGAGCAACCTGCTTCCAGATCCATCGGCCGGTTATAGTTGAACCACTGTTTTGTGGCACTGCGGATATTCCGCAGAGCATCACGAGCGCGATGGCAAAGACAACTCGATAGGTTACGCTGGCAACGAGATGAAATTTTGATCTCATAAGATAGGAGCGGATCTCAACGCAGCGCCCTTTTCATTAGCAAGCCGATACCGAAGCGCATTTGCTTTGTTCCAAACATCTTGAATCCACAAGCGTTGTAGAAGCCTTCGGCATACGGGTTTCCTACGACGTGCAGCGACTCGGCGCCTGCGGCTCTTGCTGCCGCTGCACAGTGTTCGATCAATGCACGACCAATGCCCTGTCGCCAAGCGTCGGGTTCAACGAATAGCGCATCCAACTCAAAATCGCCGTTCTCGCGTGGAAGAATGGCTGCGAACCCCATCACCGAATTTGCAACTTCAGCGACAAAAACTCCTCCATCTCTAATCTGTTCAAGAGGCAATTCAATGGCGTCGGGATTCGCGAGCAGGGCATCACGATCCCCTGGGTTGTTGAGCGACGCGCGCCACTGAAGCGCTTCGAGCTGCTTCTGCTCGGAAGCAACAGCCTGACGCACTATGACTTCGGTCTGCATGGCATTTCAAGAGAGACCTAACGGTGAAGTTGACACGACGCCGTTCTCAGAGAAGCGAAAGCTATTGTCGTCCTTTGTGTTTTCTTCTCGCTTGTTGCGATCTCTTTCCAAACCGGAAGTCAGCGGCGGGGCAGGCCCATTCGCGCGGCTATTCCTCGCTGCCCAAATTGCGCTCGCAACAAACGGCACGGTGAAGAGCACCAATAAGACTGCCGCACCGGCGAAGCCACTGATTGCCCTGCCTTCACCAAACTCAATTCGCCAGTTATCAGTGCGCCCTTCGAGTAGCGTCGAACCGCCGAAGTTTACCGCGAGAAAGAGGTCGCCAATTAACACAAGCGACAGCCAGCGTCCACGGCCCTTGGCTACCGCGATCAGAGCAGCGGCTACGGCCCAGCAGAAGATAAGAGTCGCCGGCAGAGTAGCCGCCGACTTTTCGAGGCGCAGGAATCCTAGTCCTAGTCCGGGATAGTTCGGGTCAAGGATTGACCGAAAGGGAGCGACCGAAACTATCACGGCAAAGAGCATGTGCAATATGCCGACCATAAGGGACACGCCTTTCCAATGGTGACGAGCAAGCAACAGGAAAAAGATGGACCATACAACGATGTTAGAGGCGAGTGCTAACCAAAACCAGATAGCCATAAGAATCTCCTCTCGACGTAGAGCTGGCTGTATGCGGCGTCATTTTTTTTGAACAATGCATATGATCGTCAAAATCAAGAACAACAGAGTCAGAAATGAAGGAATGGGAACCAAAAACCAATTGGCATTTGGAGGAAAGCACACTTCCTTTCGAAATTTCTTGTAGGGATGATCTGTTGGCAGGGCTTTTAGCGCCTTCGCCACCAACCGGTACGTTCGCCAAACTGCGATACTGATCGCGGCCGATACGAGCGTGACCGCTCCAAGTAAGTAAATTCTAAGTTCAGGAAAGTCGAGATGAGACAGGCCAAGGAGAAATACGGAGACGAAGACGAGGTAAAAGTTGATTCGATCTTTAAGCAGTCCCTCTAAATGCTTTCGCTCAAGATCGATCTTTTCCGTTTTTTCATTCATGGTCGACAAGTACGGTCACTTTTGCAAGAGGCGACATCCTTTTCATACGATCAGAAACCTTCTTCGCGATCTCCGCTGGATGCGTTTTCACTGCTTAGGCGCTGGCTTCCGTTTCCAAGTTATAGTGCAGGCTGCCCCTGCTTGAAATCCTCCACTCGGAACATCGCATAGAAGTCTGACTTTTCATCTTTGATATGCATCAAGTAAATATGACCGGTGACTACTTTGGCCATTATATTCGTTGTTTCTCCCACCTCTTTTCTGTATCACCGGAAGTATCGACGAGATGATCTCACTCTCGCAGAGGCGGAATGGTCAATGCCCGCAGACCCGCGATAAAGCCAACCAATCCAATCGGCGCACGAAACCAACTCAGCGTCGCCCACAGACGAGCCGTCGTCGCCACGTTCGCCGCGCTGAGCCCAAGCTCGCGGCTTCTCGCCAACTTATTTAACGTGGGGACGAACCAGACGAAGGCGGTGAGATGCATGAGGAAGATAATCGTGGTTGAAATCAGAACCCACTTGCGATGTTCGCCACGCGTTTTTAAACCGGCGATCAGAGTCGCCAGCGCCAGGAGCGTGTGTGTCGGCGACAGAAAGATCCAGAACTTCATCCCCGCGTTCGGGACGTACTGCGGATTGGCGATTCGCTGCGCCTCCCAATACCAAACCGATTCGGGCGGTGATTGAGCCCAGAGCGGGACGGTCACGCGCATCTCGTAGAGCCCGGCACCGATCACAATTCCTGCCAGAATCACGAAGAGCCACAGAAGAATCTGTTCGATCTTTATAGCTTGCGTCATCTTTTGTCCTCTCTGCCGAATTGACGTACACCTTCTGGAAACCAGCATCAGTCAAAAAAGCAATTTAATGCCAACCTTCCGCCGCTGCCGGAAGCCGGAGCGAAGCAGGTTGGATGTTCGACACGACACTAATTTCTTCTGCATAGAATTGGCGAATATCATTCAGATTCATGCGATTTTTTCCATCGTTTACTTGCCAAGTTTCAGCGCGATATTAGGCAGCATGTGGGTCGACGCGATCAGCCCTCGGGCTGCTTATGCGTGTTCGGCAGGCGGTTCGGCGAGAACGCGTGCATCAACGCCAGCACCACGAGCTCGGCGACGAAACAGACTACCGCACCAGTGAGGGCATAACCCATGAGCGCCAACAGACCAGCGCCTTGGAAGCACGCCCACGTGACGATGACCGCCTCGTGTTCGGAGGGTCTTGTCCGGGCGCCGGGACGGTAGTACGCGAGGAGCCCGCCTGCGAGGCCGACGACTGCGCCGACGGCGAGCGCGATCCCGACTCGATCGACGGCCAACGACGCGCGCGGCCGGCGGGAGATGACGTTCGCCGCGGCCATCGCCGCCCACGCGATCGTTTGCGCGGCGACGAGCATTCGGTAGATGGCCGTAGACAGCCGCCAGGATTTCGCCGTGACCTGCATGTTGCTCGTGAACTCTAGTACCGCCTAACACTGCGCTTCAGCGGCTCGCTTACGCAACTATTGCAAGCGCTTGTTCGATACAGCGTTACCATCGGCTGCTTTTAATTCTTTGCAGCCTGGCCTTGCAGCCTCGATTCAAAGGCGCATCACTTCCGGCAACGGTGGAGAGCAACGGGAAAGGCAAACTGAGTTCGCGAGGCACGGGCTGCAAGACAGTAGTTAGACCATCAAGATACCCTTCGCGCCTCCAGATGACACGATTCCAACCAACACCTCGATGCTCAACTACGTATCGTTTGGCGCGAATTGCGCGTGCTTGAGCTTCACCGGAACATCCTCCAACGGCGTCAAACACCAGAATATAACCGGTGAGCCGATCATCGTTCTGCAGCTGAATTGCGAAATTATCGAGTCGGGCTTTCTCGTTCTCCCAACTGATTGCACCGTATTGGTCAAAAACCTGCGTCGGTATAGAAACATCGCGGCCACTATGGGTCACGATTAAAGGTCCAACGAGAAGGGCCAACAAAAAGAGTAGGTGTAAGGAATTCATCTTCTCGAAACGAAAAGATCAAGCATCGAACACTGCCCTCCAGCGGCTGGCCCGCGCAATTCGCCAAAGACATCAACGCCAGGCATCAGCGGCGAGCGTCGAAAAGACGCGGCGATACACACACGCCGCAGCTTGGGCTAAACGAGTTGCTGCTAAGTGAATTGCGCGAAGGGATCGGCCAGCTATTTGATCGGACCCATCACGAAAATCGTATTCCCAAAGGGATCGATTAAGTCGAACGTCCGCGCACCCCAGGGCTCGTTTTTGGGCGCGTGTCGAATGTCGACTTGATCTCGCCATTCAGTGTAGTACGCATCGGCGTCTTCTACTTGAAGAGAGACACAAGCCTCTCCTGCCATAACCCGACATCGGGCTATCGAGCGTGAGCGAAATCGTCCCGCGATCAACGCCTAAGAGACCTCTTTTCCCATCCTCCGTCGCTTCGAAACGCACGTCGAAACCAAGGCGATTGACGTAGAACTCCCTGGCGACGCGGAGATCGTCTGCGGGCAGAACTGGTATAGCTCTTTCCATCGCGGTCATTGTCCTTCCGGAGGCTGCCACAACTCAACCTTATTCCCCTCGGGATCCATCACCCACCCGAACTTGCCGTACTCGGAGTCATCCGTCTTGTCCAGGACATCGCAACCTTCTTCACGAAGCACTTGGAGTAGGGAGTGGAGGTCAGCTACTCGATAGTTGACCATGAACGGAGACTTGCTCGGAGCGAACGGATCTGCGCCGCCAGCAATTGACCAGACTGTCATTCCTCCGACGGGCTTACCCGAGTCGTCCACCCATTGAAACGCAGTGCCGCCCCAGTCCTGGACGTCAATGCCCAGATGCTTCTTGTACCAAGCACGAAGGGCAACAGGGTCCTTTGCGGTTAGGAAGATGCCGCCGATGCCGGTGACTCGCTTCATTATCTACCTCCGATCAGACAAAGCCCGTATCTACTTATACCGAAAGCCAACTTTGTGTATCTGGATCTGGATAAAATCGGGAAGCGATGTTAGCACTTCGTTTCCCTTCCATAAAATGAGCGGTGCCATTCCGCCAGTCTGTTTTGTTCATGGCACTTTTGTGGCGTCTTGAACCAACGCGCAATCGTTTGACGATCGATTTGAGGATTCCGAAAGCGGTCGAGTTACAAAGAGGAGTTCGTTATCGCGCACCTGAAGATACTCGACCACCAACGCGAACCATTAAAGGCACCTACTTATATTTTTAAGATGTCTTTTCGTATTAAGTTCACCGACAAGTGAAATGGCTGGACAAATATCTCTTTGAATATGTCGTCACTACTTTTAGGGCTGCCGACAGTAAGAGCTGCCCGAAGCTTTGGAAATGTTCCAAGGTCCAAATGTTCGATAGCACTATCGGTCTTTTGTTTCAAGTTACGGTACTCAAACATTAAGTCACTAAGAGATTCCTCCATACTCCTGATGGACTGGATAATTGATTTTCTATTCTCTTCAGAGAATACATGATCGAATGTTTCTAACTCGTATACGAGATGTTCAAGTTCTAACTGCGCAACACTAATACACTCAAACTGACTATCGCACACCTCGAAAGGAATTCTCCTGATCTCTTCACCGTTGTTGGCGCTAACGACCAAATTCGTCTCTAAGATACGGCGCGCCTTTTTGGTATCAAAATAGGCTCTAATCAATCTACTTAGAACTGTTCTTCTAAACTCATTCCAAGCCAGATTTCTTTCACGTCTTCGGTTAAAACCTTGAATAACGAGGGACACGACCCCGCCGAGAATCACGATTAGAACAAGCTGAATCAAAAGCTTCGCTAATTCTATCCGAACGTTATACGCACCGCTCCTGTCAGAAGCTATCAAAAACGCTGCAAAGAACACAGCCAAGATTGTGATAATGGTGGGCCAGAGTAACCAACCGTACTCTTTTTTGAGGCGGCGCTTCGTTTTCAATGCTGGCACCTCGATCTTGCTTATAAGTTATGCTAGCACGTAACTAGGTATCCTTATCTCACGAATGGACCACTCCGATTCAAAAACCGCGCGACGATAGACACGCACCACAGACCGCGCTAAACGAGCTGCTGTGAGTGAGTTGTGCGTGAAGGCTGCTACAAACTTGGCACAACACGCAAAAACGGCTGCCAGAGTTGGCAACCGTTCTGTGGTCCATAGAAATGGTCGGGACGACTGGATTCGAACCAGCGACCTCACACACCCCAATCACGCGGGCTGCCTAAATGTAACTAATTGATTTTGCATCGAGATGCAGCCACGAGCAAAATCAAGGGTTTTTACATTTGTTACCATCCGCTTCCGTTCACTTACCGCGCTTTTCTATTTTTTCCTGCCACAATCCTGCCACAACGAATGAGCCAAGGCCTTCTTATTGTCACCTAACCTCCGGTATCTGGCGCTACCGGAAGCTGGCAGTGAAGTACGAGCGGGTGCTGCGCAATCGGCTATAGGCCCAATGTTTAGGCGCGTGTGTTCAATAGCCGAGACGCTTGCGCCACTTTTGTGGATCTTGTGAGCAGTGAAATACAGAGTAGATAGTAATGCTATCGACAGTCACCTCGTAGAAAATCTCAAATGGAAAGCGGCGAATCGGCGCTCGCCGAAACTCATCAATGGCGGCCGGATACATCTCGGGATAACGCTGAATGCCTCTGACGCAAACCTCAACCGAGCGAAGAAAATCTTCTCCCAAGCCAGGCTCTTGGCTCTCATACCAATCATAGGACCCTGCTACATCATCGTCGGCCTCTGGTGTGAAAATAACGCGCTCAATCATGCTGCGTCCGTGCCCGCTGCTGCACCTGCTCCCACGTGCGACCTGATGACGGATGCTGTAAAAAACGTTCCTTGCGCCGGCGTAATTCAGCGCGCTTCTCCTCCGAAACGGACAGTTCTGCGTCCTCTTGGACAATACTGTCCCAAAGGTCTTCAACGAGCTGAAGGCGCTCCGCGCGACTGAGTTTAAAAAGTGGCTCAAACTCGGTGTTCATAGCTCATCAGAATAAAGGTCTTCACGGCGTCGTTCAAGCCAGTGAGCACCGCTGGCTGCCTGCGTGCAAAGATTTTCTCGTGCCCGTCAAAGCACTGTAGTCTATCTTTCGGGCCAAGTTCGTGAGCAGTTCAAACTAACCGGCTTAGTTCAACACGCGAATGTGTGGCGGCTCCTTGCGTTGTAGCGGAGCTTCAATCACTACTCCACACCAATTCTAAATTCATTATGTAACGTTAGTGAACGTTAGGCTCAGGTTTGAGATCTATTGCTAACGATCCAGGCATCTCATAAACCGGCTGCGAGACGACGGCCCGCGGCACCAACTTGAACAAGCTCGTACGTGCAGAGAGGGTCGTAGAGTTTGGTGTTGTGAAGTCGACCCTGATCATAGTGGAGTCAGATCCGTTGGCGAATGGTGGCTTCTCGAAAAATCTATTGCAAGCGTACGAATATTCTGTGACGGACGCCGGGCCAAGCGTGAGAGGCGAGTCCATAGGTGCGAAGGGATAGGCTCGCGATGGCCGTCGACCGTCAGGCTCCGACCGCTCGCATTCCTGCCAAAACTCGACGACTGGATCGCGAGGACTAGTCATCGCTCCGATCCGAATGGCAGAAATGGTAAGCGGTGTAGACGTCGGGTTGCGGAACGTTACAGTAAAAAACACACCAATATCGGTCGGATACACATATGGAATCTCAGCTGTGGCATGTACTCCAGACGACGCGGAGTTGTTACCAGAGAAGCGTCCGAGTAGAGTTGGAAGATCGACAGTAAGACCGATCACGGCCGCCAATATACCAATCGCGCCAAAAAACCAAGTAATCGGTTGAAAGCGATGATCGGCGCAAAGAAACATCCCTTGGCGTTGGCAACGACGTAGATTGCGAGTTATGCCGAAGCATCTCGAACCCTTGTTTAACCTCACATTGCTCACGATATGCTCGTATGTCGCGTAACTATGTGTATCCTGATCTGATAAAATCGGAAGCGATGTTAGCACTTCCTTCCCTTCCGCATAAATGAGTGGTGTCATTCCGCCGCCTTATTAATGAGCCACTCTGATCCACAGACGACCCTGATACACACATGCTACGGACTGCGCTAAACAAGCTACTGGAAGCCATGCGTGTGTTGCGCAAGGAATCTGCCACAACAGAGGAACGGCTGCCAAAGCCGACAGCGTTGATGGTTGATAGAAATGGTCGGGACAACTTGCGGCATGGATAGCACCGTAAGGTAGTCAAAGGTACTCTAAGAAGTATTATTGCACGATTAATGCACGCGCGTTGAGCGTCTCTTTCTATTCACTTTCCCCCGCACATGTAACAGCCATTCCACGAAAACCAGTAGCGGAAAGTGCTACTTGTTTCTATTCGTGTACACACAGGAGACTGATAATGACATTCTTTGTAGGCTACTCTTAGGTTATTACATACGGCAAAAAGCCGTTGCTCGTAACTACTCTAACGACGATTGCTTTTGTCTGTTTCATAGTGTTGCCAGCAATCGCCCTATCCAACTTGCAATATCAGTTAGGGCGAACCACTCCACGACCTCCACAAACATCGATTCCGGTGGTCGTAGGTTGAACTACAAGACAACGGAATGAAAATGCGCGATGCGAATCTGATCTGAAGATCCGTGTTCTGGCAAATCGGCGTGATCTCCCGCATAACCTGAACTAATCATTGATCAGACGCCACGAGGCAGCGTAGATTGTGGCACAGTGATCGGAGTGACAATGAGCGGCCAAGATCCTAGTAAGAAAGGGTCTGCTTTTATACCGAATCAGATAAGAATGAGTTAGGTTCGTCTCGCTTGTATATGGAAACGAATACTCATCCACTAAACCCCATTACCGGACATCAGCACCCGAAGTGTTATGCCCGTGCTGACCACAACTGCTCTCCAAAAATTTCAAAAGAACACTTCATTTCAGAGATTCTTCTTAATCAGATTCAACTCAACAACACTGCCAAAATCGCAGGCCTTAAATGGCAACAAAAAGATAGCTTCAGTCTTGTTCCGGTTTCTGGCCTGGCATCCTCCATTCTGTGCGAGCGTCACAACAACGCTTTAAGCCCGTTGGATGCCTGCATGGGTTTATTTTCCGAGGCCATTCGCGCGTATGACGCGGCTCTCGGCGCAAACACGGCCACTCAAACCTCAGAGCAAAGAAGTTTCTCCGGTGATGATATCGAACGCTGGATGGTGAAGTGCATTTTGGGTTTAACGACGTCGAAGAACTTGAACATAACGAATGTTAAACCCGAGTGCGTTAACTTACTTTTTGGGAAAATAAGTTGGCCCGAAGGCTGGGGCTTGTACTTCCCTCTATCCGCTGACGCTCCTATCTATCACTCAGACAGTTTCTTAATCGAAACGCAAGTTGATCCGGCGAGACAGTTAATTCTCGCTGCGAGATTCACCATGCGCGGCCTCCCCATGGTGTTGTGTTTCGGCAAACCGGACATTCCCGAGAACATGGGTCTGTTTCACCCCGAAGCTATTATTTTTAGATCTGGCACTTGCGAAAAGGTATTAGCGCTCTCTTGGGCCAGCGGTGCTAAAAACGCAGCCATCTTGCTTGAACGGGCTGGTACCTACGATGGGCCGCCGCCCAACTGGCAAGAGTGGGAGCGAAATGGCTGAAGCTCCAACGCGAGCCTACCTCAGTATGCCGACCGCGAATCGGCTAGTCTCTCATGCTAGACTAGGCTGTAATCACGTTGTGTTGCGCGGTGGGTGATGGCGGGTATTAGGCGCAGGAAGTGTGTTGAGTGGATGGATTAAAGAATAAAGTTCTTATAGAAAGGCGACTCGAATTGCTTCGGCAGTTTCATGATGCGCTTGACCGCTGGTTTAATGGTGAGGGTGGGTCGGATGGTAGAGACGAAGTTCGTTCGTTCATCAATCGCAATTTAATTGCAGCCCGCAACGGAGTTCTTGAAGCAGGAACGATGAAGTTAGTTAGTATAGGCCCGCCACCAGCCATTGGCGGAGCTATCATGCATAATTTAGACCCTTTCCAGAACCTCTTGAGAATCTCTATGGTATGTCGCTTATTCCTGCGGCAATGGATTCTATTGAACAGGCTATTGGCGTCTATGAACACCTACAAACTGACGAAGGTCTTGTTACGCTAAAGTCAAAGGAAGCCATTGATATAGAGGCTGCGATTGAGCGTGCATTAAGGCCGTCTTTCCGGTCTGGGCCACCAACTTCGGAAAAAGATGTGCAAGATGCAGTTGAAAACATTATTAGGACTCTTGGTGTTGATTTTACTCGCGATAGAGAAGTGACACCGGTGGGAGCAAAGGCATTCCGCCCGGATTTCATCGTTACGTCCCTTGACCTTGCAATTGCGATGGGAGAAAGTAGATTTCCAGCGTGATGTGATTTACGTACCAAATTCAAAAACGGGGAAAGACTACGGCGTCCCGATGAATGCGGACGTTAGAAACACGCTGCTTATGCTTCGGTCTGAAGCTAATGGCTCCGATTACGTGTTCATCAATCCAAAGACAAAGAAGCCCTACACCGATCTTAAGAAGGCGTTCGGGACTGCTTGTCGGATGGCGGGAATTCGTGATCTGCATTGGCACGACTTGCGTCACACGTTCGGCACGAGGCTCGCCGAAGCGGGTTGCAGTGAGGCCACTATCGCGTCGCTAATGGGACATTCTGATCCGCAAACCACGCGCAGATACACACATGCCACAGACCGCGCTAAACGAGCGGCTGTGGAGGCCGTGCGTGTGTTGCGGGAAAATGTTTGCCACAAATCTGCCACAACAGCAGAACGGCTGCCAAAGCTGGCAGCCGTAAGTGCTTGATAGAAAATGGTCGGGACGACTGGATTCGAACCAGCGACCTCACGCACCCCAAGCGTGCGCGCTACCAGGCTGCGCCACGTCCCGTCTCCCTGACTTACTATCCTGCCAAAGAACAAATGTCAAACGCGCGACCTAAACTTTACTTCGCTCGGCCTTTGTTCTCCTGTTCGAGCAACGACAATAGTTCGCGCAGCTCCGCAGCGAGTTGTTTCAATCCTTGTCGCTCTTCTGCAGTGCGTGACGGCACCGCGCGCGCATAACTCGTCTGCTGTGACAAACCGTCTCCGTTTTCCGCAGCGCTGGGAGTGTCAACCTGCCCCTCGTCACTCACGCCTACGACCTTCAGTTTTCCACCGCGCAACTCATTCGTCAGCCGCTTCTTCGCGCCAGCGATCGTGTACTGATCTTCGTAAAGCAGTTCTTTGATTCGCAACGCCATTTCAACATCGCGTTTGCGGTACACACGCTGCCCCGCGCGATTTTTTTGCGGCGCGAGCATCGGAAACTCCGACTCCCAATAGCGGAGCACGTGAGCTTGCACGCCGGCGAGCTCGCACACTTCACCAATCTTGAAAAATAGTTTTTCGGGTATGGCTACAGCGGGGCGACTCATTAAGCTTAAGTCTCGATCGGAATTAGGAGCCGGCTCTCTTATCGGGCGTTGCGAATTGGAAAGTCTGTTGGCGAGTTCGCCAGCATTTGTGCGACGCGACATGTTACCCGTGCGGAGTTTGGCGTGTCAATACTTACACTTAGCCCGCGTAACTTAAAACTCTTTCTTAAAAGTATCGTCTCAAGGTCTTCCACAGATTGCGCCCATTCTGCGTAATCTGCGGAGACCTGTTATAATCCGAAGCTCCCACGAACAAACGTCGGAAGGAAACGAGTCCAAACAGTGACAACCTCGCCAACCGTGCTGCGCCTGGCTTCACGATTCGACGAAGTCGGCTTCTCCGATATCGTAAAACTTCGCAACCGTATCATGGAGCTGCGCGCCGAAGGCGCCACCGTCTACCAGTTCGAAGGTGGCGAGCCTTTCATGCCGACTCCTGAACTAATCAAGGATGCGGCCAAGCGTGCACTCGATGAAAATCAAACACGTTACGCGCCCTCATCCGGCATATCCGAACTTCGCGAAGCGATAGCCGAAAAGTTGCGCACGCGAAACCGCATTCCCGCAGAGTCGAAGGACGTGATCGTGGTGAACGGCGGCATGCAAGGATTGTTCGGCGCGTTTCAATCCATCGTGAATCCCGGCGATGAAGTGCTTCTCTTCTCGCCTTACTGGACGCCGATTAAAGATCTTGTCGCACACTGTCAGGGACGTTGTGTTTTCGTGCCCACAAGAGAAGCGCGCGAAGTAGGTTTTCAACAAACACTCGCACGTTATTCAACCGAGCGAACTCGCGCGATCTATTACAACACTCCGCAGAACCCGAGCGGTGTTGTCTTCACAGCTGACGAGGCAAAAGCAGTCGCAGCATTCGCGCAAGAGCGAGACTTGTTCGTCGTCGCTGATGAAGCGTATGAAGATCTGGTCTACGATGGTGAACACGTTTCAATAGCTTCGCTCGACGGAATGTTTGAACGCACCATCACTTCCTTCACGTTTTCGAAATCGTATGCGATGACTGGATGGCGACTCGGTTATGCCGTCGCGCGCGAGCCGTGGATGACCGGTCTGCGCAAAGCAACTCTCTATTCATCCAACGGTGTCTCCACGCCGACGCAATGGGCCGGACTCGCTGCGTTGGGCATCGACACTGCGCTTCTTGCAGAGGTGCGAGACCAGTATCGCTTACGACGCGATCTACTCCTGTCAGGTCTTAATGAGATTGGTCTCACTTGCGCATCTCCAGCAGGAGCTTTCTACGCTTTTCCCGACGTCAGCCGCATCAACACAGACAGTCGCGAAGCAGCCGACATCTTGTTGAACCGTGCTCAGGTCGCAACCGTTCCCGGGATCGTCTTCGGTGCCCGAGGCGAAGGTCATTTGCGTTTCTCTTTTTCCACTTCAATCGAAACCATCGAAGCAGGGCTTGATTCACTTCGTCGTAATCTTTAAGGATGGAAGACGAAAAGAAACAACCCATCACTTCTGGCCAGTCAAGAAGTGAATTCGAATTCATAGACGCGTTGCGCCAACGTGTCGGTCCAGCCGCTACTCAATCACTGATCGCAGGCATTGGCGATGACGCCGCGGTCATTCGCAACACAGCTGGCAAAGAAACAGTTATCACCGCTGATCTGTTAGTCGAAGACGTTGACTTTCGTCGCACCACCACACCGCCATATCTTTTGGGCCATAAAGCGTTGGCAGTCTCTCTGTCAGATATCGCTGCGATGGGATCGAGACCACAGTGGTCGTTGATTTCTATCGGCGTGCCTGACGATATCTGGCAAACGGATTTTGTGGATCGTTTGTACGAAGGCGTGATCGATCTGGCGAATCGCTATGGCGTGCAGTTAATCGGCGGCGATACCTCGCGCACAACTGAAAACATCGTGATCGACTCGATTGTTACCGGTGAGTGCACGGCCGGTATGTCAGTCAAACGATCAGGCGCGCGGGCCGGTGATCAGATCTTTGTTACCGGTTCACTCGGCGCCGCTGCTGCTGGTTTGCGTCTCATCGAGCGTGGCGCGCATCTCGCCGAGCAGAATCTCGCGGATGAGGATTCACAAAAACTCGATCACGTTTTGCTGCGCCAGCTTCGACCTGAGCCGCGCGTTGGTTGGGGAATCGTGCTCGGCGATGAACAGCTTGCCACTGCGATGATCGATCTAAGTGATGGACTTTCGTCAGATCTCAATCATTTGTGTCGGGCGAGCGGCGTAGGTGCAAGGATTGATTCGGCTTTGTTGCCGATCGATCAGCGGGTGGCGGAATTGTGCGGTCGCCGCGCACTGGATCCACTTCAGCTTGCATTGCATGGTGGAGAAGATTTTGAACTGCTGTTCACAGTGAAGCCGGCGAATGTTGCGCGGCTGCCGCGACGCGTCGATGGAGTCGAGATCAAACGCATCGGCGAAGTAACCAGCGCGCCCGAAGGTATCAAGATCTCGGAAGGCTCACGCGTTTGGGATTTGAAGCCCGGTGGCTGGAAACATTTCTGATCCACAGATTACGCAGATTACAAAATCAGTGTAATCTGTGTAATCTGTGGATTGACCATGCTTAGATTTCGTAACACGCTCACCGGCCGCATCGAAGAATTTCGTCCCATGAAAGAGGGCGAAGTCGGCTTCTATTACTGCGGTCCAACCGTCTGGAATTTCGGTCACATCGGCAACTTTCGCAGCGCCATTGCTGCCGACGTTCTGCGTCGTTATCTAAAGTTCAAAGGCTTCAAGATCAAATATGTGATGAATATCACTGACGTTGATGACCGCATCATCGCCGAGTCGCAGAAAGCCGGTTTGAGCATCGACGATTACACAGCTAAGTACATCGATGCTTTCTGGGAAGACTTCGAGGCGCTCGGTTGCGAGCGGCCCGAGGTCGTTCCGCGCGCCACGCGCCATATTTCCGAGATGGCGACGTTAATCGAGAAGTTACTGGCCACCAATCACGCCTATCGGTCAGAAGACTCGATCTACTACCGCATTGCTTCGTTTCCCGAGTATGGAAAACTTTCGAAGATCAACTTCGCGGGAAATATCGCGGGCGCAAGTGAACGAGTCGATACCGACAAGTATGAAAAGGAAGACGCGCGCGACTTTGCGCTTTGGAAAGATCCGGCAACTGAAAGCGAGCCCGCGTGGGACACGTCGATTGGTCGTGGCCGTCCTGGTTGGCATATCGAGTGCTCGGCGATGTCGATGAAGTATTTAGGTGAGACGTTCGACATTCACGCCGGCGGTATCGATCTTGTATTTCCGCATCACGAAAACGAGATTGCCCAGAGTGAAGGCGCGACTGGGAAGCAGTTTGTCCGTTACTGGATTCACTTCGAACATCTGAAAGTCGATGGCGAAACGATGTCGAAGTCAAAGGGCAACTACTACACTTATCGCGATGTTGCCGCAAAGGGTTTCTCACCGGCTGCGATTCGTTACTTCTTGCTCAGCGTGCCTTACAACAAGCAGTTGAATTTCACTTTCGATGCGATGGCGGGCGCTGAGCGAACCGTTGAGAGCCTGCGTGACTTTCGTGCGCGTCTGAGTGAAGCGAAGACCGAGCCGGGCAGGAACGAGCAACTGTCGGAAACGGCAGCGCGAGCTTTGCAGGAATTTGAAGCCGGGATGGACGACGATCTCAACACGTCTGTCGCACTGGCGGTGGTCCATAACTTTTCGCGCGAGGTAAACACGGCGCTCGCGCGCAAAAAGGTACGTCAGGAAGATCAGCGGGAATTGTTAGCAGCGATCGACCGCATCGACACAGTCTTGAATATATTTGGTGAGCAGAAACGTGAAATGCTCGACAGCGAGATTCAATCGTTGATCGACGAAAGACAGGAAGCTCGCCGCCGCCGCGACTTCGCCCGCGCCGACGAGATCCGCGACGACCTCGCCAACCGCGGCATCATCCTCGAAGACACGAAAGACGGCGTCCGCTGGAAACGTAAATAGTCGCCACAAAAAGGCACAAAAGATGAGTCAATAAGTGAATCCGTATTTTCCGCGTTCATCCGCGGCTCAATTCACTCTTGGCGAGAAGTGAGTCAAGTTTCTCGCGTTGCTGCTCCGACAAATTAACAAACCGAACACCAAATCCCATCGGCGGACTGTGATGTGCCACCTCTCCGGTTAACTCGAGCCAATCACCTGCTGGAAGCGGCAGTTTGATGTTCAGGATTTCACCGATGTAAGCCTCGCCCAGCGTATCGACGTAGCAACCACCTTCCGACAGGTCGGTAACACGCGCGGTGACCCTCCCGCTGCGGCCATCCCAGACAGCGTCAAGACAAACCTCGACTCGCTCTTCTCGTCTACGATCACTCATGTCATAACACTCATGAGACAGTTTGCTCGGCGAACTTACTGAGGCATTTGTACAAGGAGGATGCCTCATTGGACAACTGCTAATGGGCGATTCGGC
Organism: Pyrinomonadaceae bacterium; assembly: GCA_035248565.1. Lineage (GTDB taxonomy): Bacteria > Acidobacteriota > Blastocatellia > Pyrinomonadales > Pyrinomonadaceae > PSRF01. Next base: position 43,198 of record DATFHH010000034.1, read on the forward strand.
TCGTCATCCCGCACGGTGGAACAGGTCAACTGCCGCTCTAATTCTAGCGCGCTGAAGGAAAAAACGAAACAGAAATTCGCCGCAGGTTTTCGAAGATGGCTTCTGCTATGATGAGCCAAATGTCCACAACTTCCCGTCTGCCACAAGCAACAGTTTCGTCAGTCAGCGAGATTAGAAAACACTTCCCAGCGCTCGAGCGCGTGCACAACGGCTATCCGGTAGCCTACTTCGATGGACCAGGCGGCACGCAAGTCCCGCGGCAAGTGGTGGAAACAATGAGTGACTATCTCTACCACCACAACGCAAACACTCATTGGGCTTATCCCACGAGCGCCGAGACGGACGCCGCCCTCGAGCACGCACGCGAGGTTTGCGCGGAATTTCTAAACGCCTCGCCGGCCGAGATTGCGTTTGGCAACAACATGACGACGCTGACGCTTCATCTCTCGCGCGCTCTCGGTCTGAACTACCAGCCTGGCGACGAAATCGTTGTCACTGAACTCGATCATCACGCCAACATCGATCCGTGGCGTCGCCTTGCAGTAGAACGCGGCATAACGATTCGCACCGTGAGAATGAATGCTGAGACGGGTCAGCTCAATTGGGACGACCTCGAACGCTACGTTGGATCGAAAACCAAACTCCTGGCAATCGGAGCGGCGTCGAACGCTCTCGGAACAATCAACGATCTCGAACGCGCGATCGCGCTCGCGCATAACGCCGGCGCCCTCGCGTTCGTTGACGCAGTGCACTATGCGCCGCATGCGCTGATCGACGTCAAAGAGTTGGATTGCGACTTTCTCGCAATGTCGGCGTACAAGTTTTATGGACCACACGGGGGAGTGCTGTTTGCGAAGCGTGCTCTGTTCGAACAGATCAATTTTCCGAGGCTGGTACCCGCGCCTGATTACGCGCCCGAAAACGCTGAGACCGGCACGCAGAATCAGGAAGGCATCGTCGGGACTGCTGCTGCGATCGAATTTCTCGCCTCGCTTGGCGCGCAGACAAATCTGCGCGAGAACCTGCGCTCCGTATTTCACAAAACACACTTACGCAACTCTCAACTCTTCGATCGTTTGTGGCGCGGCCTCGGCTCGATACCTGGAATTACGTTGTATGGTCCGTCAACCGATTCGGCGCGCACGCCCACTATTGCCTTCACCATTGACGGCTGTACTTCGACAGACGCGGCTCGACGTCTCTCTGAAAAAGGTCTCTTCTTATCGCACGGCGACTTTTACGCAGCGACTGTCGTCGAGCGTCTTGGATTAGGGCCTGAAGGACTAATTCGAGCGGGCTGTGCCTGTTACACAACTGAGGAAGAGATCGATCGACTAATCGACGGCGTTGATGAAATCAGCCAGCAGTCCGTACGCGGTGCTTTGTAGATTTGGCCGGTGAGAAATGATCGTCAGTCCGGGAATCGTATCGAGCTCAAAGTGGATTGCGAGCGAGGTGCCCCGCACGGCGCCGAGTGGATCACTCAATGCGATCTGTTCCGGCCTCACTGAAGCTGTAACGGAGCCATCGGTGCTTACGATCGCGCGTGACAGTAGCTTGTAAGGTTTGCCTTCAGCTCGCGCTGCTTGCAGCGTCGCAGGATCCAAGCCGCGTATACCTTCACGACGCACGTCTCGCGGCAGCAATGGCACTCGTAAAATGACTCTCGCAATCGCGCAGACCTTCATGATCGAGTCCCAGCCATTGACGTCGTGACTCGGATCAGTTTCAGCGACGCCGAGCTCCTGCGCGGTCTTCACACCTTCGGCAAAACTTCTGCCTGCTTCCATCGTTTCGAGAATTACGTTTGTCGTGGAATTGAAAGCGCCGCTGAACCCGCGAATCTTCACGGCGGGTAGTGTTTCGCGAAAGAGCGAGAACACCGGTGCGCTGTCGAGCACCGTCGACTCAAACAAGAATCGCTTGCCTTGAGTTTTTGCGATCTCATTCAGTTCGTCGTAAGCGTAGACGATCGGCGCTTTGTTTGCAGTGATCGTGTGCGCGCCATGTTGCAGACAAGCCTTGAGATAATCGATCGCGGGTTGACCGGTCTCGGGATTGAGCGACGTAGTTTCAAAGACCACGTCAGGTCTGGCGCGAGTAAGCCATTCGTTGATGCCGCTTTCCGCAGCAGTTTCATCATTGCCCGCTAACAACTTCGCAACGTCGATCGCATCATCACTCGCGCGCCATCCCATACGCCGCGTCGCAACACCCGTGATCTCCCACTCAATTCCATAGTTCTCGCGCAGCTCCGCCGATTTCGCCACCAGCAGCCGCGCCAGCGCACGCCCAACATTTCCAAAACCGAGAAAGCAAACTCTATATCTTTTCATGTATCATTAGACGCGATTTAAGCAGGCCTTAGGTCTTGGGCCTTTGGTCTTTGAAAATCCAGCAAAGACCTAAGACCTAAAACCAAAGACCTACAACTATGAAACAATATCACGATCTGCTCCGATCGATTCTCGCAAATGGTCACGAACACAGCGACCGCACGGGTGTCGGCACCATTTCACACTTCGGTTTTCAAACGCGATTCGATCTGCGCGCGGGTTTTCCCATAGTCACGACGAAGCGGGTTCCGTTTCGTTGGGTTGCGGAGGAGTTGTTCTGGTTCCTATCTGGCGATACCAGTGAATCAAACCTGCGCGCGCGCGGCGTCGATATCTGGGCAGAATGGGCTGACGAGGAACACACCGGAAAGTTCGGACGACGCGCAGGCGATCTTGGTCCAGTGTACGGCTATCTTTGGCGATCGTTTGGAGGCAATTATCCAAACAAGAACGGCGTGGACCAGATCGCAAATCTATTGAACCTAATCCGCACCAATCCTGATTCACGGAGACTGATCGTTACCGGCTGGGACCCGCGACAAGCCGACAACGTCGATCTTCCTCCATGTCACACGCTGTTCCAGTTCAAAGTAGAAAACCGGCGCGTGCTTCATTGCCAGCTTTATCAACGCTCTGCTGACGCGTTTCTCGGCGTGCCGTTCAACATCAGCTCCTACGCGCTGCTGACTCACCTGATCGCGCATGTGATGGAGTTGGAGGTTGGCGAGTTTGTCTACACGCTCGGCGATTACCACATTTACAAAAACCATCGCGAGCAGGTTAACGAACTACTCTCGCGCGAGTCTTTGCCACTGCCGGAATTGAAGATCAACGATCCGGAGAACAAGTTGCGCGGGCTGGAAGGTTTACTGTCAGTGAAGTACGAACACCTGAACCTCATCGGCTACAAATCCCACGGCAAGATCGTCGCTCCTGTAGCGGTTTAGTTCCACTCGCTTTGATGACGTCGACGCCAGTTAAGATCATCGTTTCTGCCGGTGCGGGCGCCGGCGATAAAAATGAAGTCTGCGAACGCCTCGATCAGATCTTCAAGCAAAATCAGATTGACATAGATATCTCGCTCGCCCATGACGGTGCTGAACTAACTGAACTCGCGCGGGACGCTGCGCATGGTCCATACAAGGTAATCGTAGCAGCGGGCGGCGACGGAACAGTCAATTCAGTAGCCGCGATGGTTGCCGGTAGCGATAAGTTGCTCGGAATCTTGCCGCTCGGCACGCTTAATCATTTCGCCAGAGACTTGAAAATTCCTTTCGATCTGAAAGCGGCCGTGCACACAATTGTCGCTGGTCACATTGCCGAAGTTGATGTTGCAGAAGTAAACGATCGGGTTTTTATTAACAATTCGAGTTTGGGATTGTATCCAACCATCGTTCGCGAACGAGAAAAGCGTGAACGACTTGGTCTTGGAAGATGGCCCGCATTCGTTTGGGCCACGATTCAGGCATTACGCCGGTATCCATTTCTCGAAGTTCGACTGCGTGTCAACGATGAAGCTGTGGATCGGACAACTCCGTTTGTGTTTGTCGGAAACAACGAATATGCAATGAACTCATTCAATATCGGTTTGCGTCATCGCCTCGATAGCGGGGTGCTATGCATTTACATCACGCACAGAACGAGTCGTTTGAGACTGATAGGTCTCGCGTTGCGTGCGATATTCGGGCGCTTACGTGACGACAAAGATTTTCTGGCTCTTTGTGCTGACGAGGTGAAGATAGAAACACAACACAAACACCTGCGTGTTGCTTTCGACGGCGAGATTACGATCATGAAGACTCCGCTTCAATATCGCGTTCGTTCACGCGCATTGCGAGTGATTGTTCCGAAAGAGACAGAAGCTGAGTGACACGAGAGCATGCGAAGGATAGTTCATCTGTCTGACTTGCACTTCGGCCGCGTGAATCCGGTCCTGATCGATCCTCTGATAAAAACTATTAAAGAAGTTGAGCCGGACGTGATCGCAGTCTCCGGCGACCTGACACAGCGCGCACGCTCGTATCAGTTCCAGCAGGCGCATACGTTTCTGGAGGCTTTGCCAAAGCCACAGATAATTGTCCCCGGCAATCACGATATCCCGCTGCATAATGTATTTGCGCGTTTTGTTGAACCACTTACGAAATACAAACGCTATATTACCGATGACCTGCAGCCAGTTTACGAGGATGAAGAGATGGTTCTGGTAGGCGTGAACACGGCACGTTCGTCAGTCTTCAAAGGTGGACGCATTAACAAATCTCAGACTAGTCGTTTGCGAGATAAGTTTTGCTCGCTCGCGAGTGGAGTAGTGAAAGGAATCGTAACTCATCATCCATTTGATTTGCCTGACGGCTATACTGAACGTGATCTCGTGGGCCGTGCAAGAATGGCGATGACTGAGCTGGCGGCATGCGGCGCCGATCTTTTTCTTGCCGGTCATTTGCATATTAGCCATACGGGTCACACGAAGCGGTATAAGATCCAGGGACACTCGGCCCTCGTCGTACAAGCAGGCACGGCCACGTCGACGCGTGAGAGAGGCGAAGCAAACTCGTTCAATCTACTTCGCATTGCTTATCCGAAAATAACTGTTGAAAGATTTAGCTGGAATTCGTCGACAACGTCTTTTGCTCTTTCCACTTCAGAGCAATTCAAACATACAGACAAAGAATGGATCCGAAACTCATGATCATCGGAATCGCAGCAGTCGATCGCAAAGGCGCAATCGGAAAGGGTGGCAAGCTGCCGTGGCACTATTCGTCTGACATGAAGTTTTTTCGTGAGACGACGACTGGTCACGCAGTGGTGATGGGCCGCAGGACCTGGCTCACGATCGGCAAGCCGCTCAAGAACCGACTCAACATCGTGCTGAGCCGCGATTCAAATATTGAACCGCAGGAGTCGTTGATCGTGCTGAGCGATATCGAATCCGTGCTGTCGTTCAACAGTTCACTGACGACTAATCTGTTTGTGATCGGTGGTGCGCAGATCTATCAAGCCTTTCTGCCGCACATTGAGAAGTGGATTATTACTGAGGTGCCTTTGACAGTAACCGGCGCCGATGCCTTCATGCCGGAAGGTTATTTAGACGGCTTTGAGGCAGTTGATACGCAACCCCTCGACAAAGGCCTGACGGTGAAGACTTATAGCCGCGGATGACACGGATCCGCGGCTAAAATACCTCGTCGATCATCTCCTCGACCGAACGAACACCAACAACACGCACACCCAATAATCTCTCCAGCCCCGACACATTCGACGCAGGCATCACGATCTTCTTGAACCCAAGCGCCTGCGCCTCGCGTGCGCGCACCGATGCCTGCATCGCGCCCCTCACCTCGCCAGTCAACCCAACTTCACCAAACACCGCAGTATGTGGATCAACCGTCACATTCTTGAAACTCGAAACGATCGCCGTCACAACGCCCAGATCCGCTGCCGGTTCGTCAACTTCCAACCCACCCGCGATATTTACAAACACATCGTCACGGGTGAGTTGAAATCCGACACGCTTCTCGAGCATCGCTATCAACAACGCGACGCGATTCTGGTCCAAGCCCTGTGTCATGCGTCGTCCGGTTCCATACTTCGTCCCCGACACCAACGCCTGAATCTCAACCAGCAACGGCCGCGTGCCTTCCATGCAAGCAGTCACGATCGAGCCGGCGACGTTCTGCGGCCGCTCTTGTAAAAACATCTGCGACGGATTTGCGACCGGTTTCAGCCCAGTGCCCGTCATCTCGAAAACGCCGACTTCATTCGCCGCCCCAAATCGATTCTTTACTGCACGCACGATCCGATGATTGTGATGGCGTTCACCTTCGAAATAGAGAACCGTGTCGACCATGTGCTCGAGAACTTTTGGCCCAGCGATCGATCCTTCCTTGGTGATATGTCCGATCAAAAAGATCGGAATGCCGCGATTCTTGGCCAGTAAGAGAAACTGGTGCGCCACTTCCCTCACCTGCGACACTGATCCCGGCGCTGACTCGATGGCGCTCGAGAAGACGGTTTGGATCGAATCGACAATGATCGCGCCCGGTTTCAGTCGTTCGATCTCGTTGATGATGTTTTCGAGATTGGTTTCAGGCAGGAGGTAAACGTTTTTCGCTTCAACCGCGAGTCGCTCACCGCGCAACTTGATCTGTCGTTCCGACTCTTCGCCGGAAACGTAAAGCACAATGGATCCAGAAGCGCTCAGTTTGTCCGCGACCTGGAGCAGCAGCGTGCTCTTGCCGATGCCTGGATCGCCGCCGATCAAAACGAGCGTGCCGGGAACGATGCCGCCGCCGAGAACGCGATCGAATTCAGTGACGCCGGAGGGAACGCGAACGTCGTCCTGCGACTCGATCTCGGTGAAAGGAACTGCGGAGACGTCGCGGAGTTGAAACCCATTCCGTCCTTTGCGCGCGGGCTGCAACTTTTCTTCGACAAGCGAATTCCATTCGCCGCACTCAGGGCATTTGCCGAGCCACTTAGCAGACTGATACCCACAACTCTGACAGACGAAAAGTGTTTCTTTTTTCAGGGCGCCTCCTTGGAGTGCGGCGGCCTGGCGCCGCTTTGTTAGCGCGCGGAGCGCGCAAGTTTACGTTAAAGCGGCGCCAGGCCGCCGCACTCCAGGGAGGCGCTTAATTCAACAACTCTTTTACGTTCTCGACCGGTCGGCCGAGAACAGCGCGATCGCCGCGCTCGACGATCGGCCGCTGTAGCAAGTCAGGATGCTCGATCATCAAATCGATCAACTCGCTGTCGCTAAACTCACCGTTCGCCAGTCCGAGCTCCTTGTAAATCGGTTCACTCTTCCGCAACAGATCGCGCGGCTTCATGTTCAGCTTGCGAACGAGCTCCGTGAGTTTCTTCCGGCTCAGCGGCTCAACGTAGTAATTGATTTTTTCAAACGGAATGCCGCTCTCACGGAGCAGCTTGTCCATCTCGCGACACTTCGTTCAAGTTGGTTTTTCGTAAACAGTAATCGTCTGTGCCATGTTATTTACGGGAAGATCCCCCTCACACTCGTCGCTTCCACAACCCTTCCAACCGCGAGAATGTAAGCTCCGGTGCGCATATCGGTGTTGTAACGTTGCGCAGTGTCGTGCACCGAATTGAAAGCGGTTTGGATCGTCTGCTCGAGCGTCTCATTGATCTGGCGTTCTGACCAGAAGAACGAATACTGGTCCTGCACCCACTCGTAGTAACTCACCGTGACGCCGCCCGCATTCGCAAGAATGTCAGGCACCAGGAACACATCTTCATCAGCCAACACTCGATCGGCGCCAGGCGTCGTTGGTCCATTCGCCAGCTCCGCGATGATCTTCGCCTTCACTTTGTCGACATTCTTGAGTGTGATCGCGTTTTCGAGCGCCGAGGGCAGGAGGATGTCGCAATCAACTGCGCAGATGTCGTCAGGATCCATCTCCTTCGTACCGCGCAGACCGGCCAACGACTTCGTTTCGGCTTTGTGTTTCAGCGCCTCAACAATATCAACACCGCTTTCGGCGTAGACTCCGGCTTTCGAATCACAGGCTGCCACGACTCGCGCGCCATCTTCAGCAACAAGTCGCGCGATATTCGCGCCCGCATTTCCGAAGCCTTGAACTGCGACGCGTGCGCCTTTCAAATCAATGCCTTTGACTCGGCACGCCTCGCGCAATGCATAAAGACAACCGCGCGCCGTGGCTTCCGAGCGTCCCTGCGATCCGCCGAGCGAGATAGGTTTGCCGGTAACGACGCCGAGCTCTGTATGACCACGCACCATCGAAATGGTGTCCATGATCCAGGCCATCGTCTGTTCGTCAGTGTAAACGTCAGGCGCGGGAATATCTCGATCTGGTCCAATGATCGGTGCAATCTCAAAAGCGTAACGTCGTGTCAGACGTTCGAGCTCATTTCGCGAGAGACTCTTGGGATCACAAACCACACCGCCCTTGCCGCCGCCATACGGTATGCCGACCGTCGCACACTTCCAGGTCATCCACGAAGCGAGTGCTTTCACTTCGTCCAACGTGACGTTGGGATGATAGCGAATGCCACCTTTTGCTGGTCCACGCGCGATGTTGTGTTGCACGCGATAACCTTCAAACACCTGCACGTCGCCGCCATCCATCTTGACGGGAATCGACACAATTAGTTGCCGCTTGGCATTCTCCAAAACACGCCGCATCGATGCTTCGAGATCCAGGTAGTCAGCTGCCCGGTTGAATTGCTGCTTTGCTATTTCGAACGGATTTAGTTCTTCCTTGAAAGCTCTTTGAGTCGCCATGCAATTCGCTCCTGAGAAAAAGTGTGGGTTTCGGAGAGCGTGATAATCCTAAGGGGTGAAAACGTGAAATAGCAAGTTTGTCCACAGATTACGCAGATTGGAACACTCTCATATCGGGTGGTGTCTAAACCAGCCAAGTAGCTCCCGCGACCCGAACGGCACCGGCAACCTGCGGAGGAACTCGATGTTTAATAACCTGATTGAATCTACCTCGCACGCGAAGGAGTTTAAGCGACGCGGATCGTTCGTGCTGTTTACCTCAGGCATTTATGCGTTGCTCTTCGTCGTCATCGGCGTGATCAGTATTTACGCCTATGATGCACACCTCGAAACCCAGAGTACCGGGATAGAGATCACGATGTTGCCGCTGCTACCAACCGAAGTAGCGCCGGAAGTAATTAGAAATACAATTCGTCCTGCGTCAAATTCGGAAACACCTCCTGCTCGTTCGACACGAACAGAACTAATCAGCAGTACTTCAGATCCAACCCACGTACCCGACAAGCCCGGCACCGTAGCTGAGCCTGTGCCCCCCGCCCGACCAGATTCCGTGATCTCGTTTACAAACGCTGATCCACCGTCACCAGTCGGTAATCGTGGAGTTCCCGGCGGAACAGGCAGCACGCCGGTGGTCGATATTCCTGACACGCCACCACCTCCACCAACACCAGCTCCTACTCCTGTAGTCCCAAAGATTCTGAAGGTGTCGGAGTCGGTGGTAAGGAGTCAGGCCATTTCATTGCCGAAACCAAACTATCCGCAAATGGCCCGCCAGATACGACTTCAAGGAAGAGTCGTCGTGCAGGTGTTGATTGACGAAAAGGGAAATGTGGTGTCAGCCGAAGTGATTTCAGGCCACCCGTTTTTCGTTCCCGAAGCAAAAAGAGCAGCGATGCAGTCGCGCTTCTCGCCGACGATGCTCGGTCATCAACCCGTTAAGGTCTCAGGAGTTATCACGTACAACTTCGTAATGCCATAAACGAGTGCCACAAAGAGGCACATGACTGAAAAGACATTGCGCCTCTTTGTGGCTAGATTGATCTGGCCCAGCGATCGATTTCATCCATCGCGGCTTCGTAAACCTCTTCCTGCGGCAGACCAAACTTCTTCGGCGCTTTGAAAGAATGATCGCCTCCTTCGATCGCGTAGATCGTCGCTGGCGGCCGAAGATTCTTGACGAATGGTTGAATCTCCTCAGGCGTGCCGAGTGAATCGCGCGTGCCTTGCACAAACAGCATCGGCCTGTGAACGTGTTCGAGATGTTCGACGCGAAGCTTCGCCGGATTGCCGGGCGGATGAAGTGGATACCCAAGAAATACGAGACCGACAACTTCGGGAACGTCTTCGGCCGCCATCACCTGCGATGCAATACGCCCGCCCATCGACTTCCCACCAACAATCAATCCGTTCTTCTTCAGTTTCTTATGTTTTATTGCGGCCTCGATAACAGCGCGAAAACACGACTCTAACTTTCCCTTCTGATCCGGCACGGAGCGCCCTTGCTCCATGTAGATAAAGTTGAAAGTCATTACATCAAATCCGTGCGCGGCTAGACCATTCGCGAACAGACGCATGAAACCACTAGTCTGGTTCGCGCCTGCTCCGTGGCCCAAAATGAGCGTGACGCCGGCGCGGTTCTTTTTCGCAGCCGGATAAAGAAGTGCCGTGACTGCCTCTTTATCGTTGACCTCGACAGTAAGTTTCTCGGCTTCGTCTGGCATGTTTGGATCGATCAGACTTCCTTGGCGAGCATCGCGAGCGCATCTTGCAATTCATTTTTGAACCTTTTTGCGACGCTTGCTTGCACATTCGGAGAACTCTTGGAGAAATAAGCGAGATTGCCATCAGCTTTCTTTCTTCCGCGTTCGGCGTAGATGGCGCGAATCAGTTGTTCGTCGTAGTCGGGATCGGTCTGTTTGCAGGTTAGTGTTGCGCAGGCACGATGCACGATTGGTGTTGCACCGCCATGCTGCACCGCAGTGGACCACACAACGTCTTGCAGGGCACGGCTTCGGCTGTTCACGTCGAGATCGTCGTCAGTCAAGATTTTTGACGCCAGCAAATCGTAGTGAGTCTTCTTAATAAACGCGTGTTGCGCGCTTTGAAACGCATCCGTTTGATCTGCCGCTATTCGTTTCCAGACGGCGGTGAACTGCGCTGTTCCGGCGGCGAGGTTTGCAAAATCCTGTGCCCAGGCAAATCCCTGCTGAGTTACGAAGCGCTTGACAGTGCCCATCTTCGTGGCCATCTGATACGAGCCATAGGAAACGCCTCCTGGATCTCCCACGCCGGTAGAGACCGTGCCCGGTCCGCGTCCACCTGTTTCGTATTTTGCTGACAGTGCTCCTAGTTCTTCTGCGATCGCCTGCCCCAAGGCGCCGGGCGCGGTTGCGGTTGAGATTGCGGGAACGACGTTGGATGGTAGCGGTTGTGTGGTGTCTGTGCTGGTGATGCTGTTTGGTAAATTGATTACCTGGCCCACCTTGATCTTATTCGGATTGGATATTTGCGGATTAGCTTTCAGCAACTGCGCCAGGCTGACTCCGTTGCGCATTGCGATCTTTGAGAGAGTATCACCGGCCTTTACCGTGTAAGTCATTGAGGGATCTCCTTTGTTTATTTACCGCTTCAGCGAGGGAGTGGAATAGTAGTAAACGGTTGAAGGGAGAGTCAATGAGATCATACGCCGAAGGCGTTCGCTAATCTCAGCCCAGGGTTGGAGCGTCAGCGAAACCCTGGGAGCTTAAGTATGAAAAAGAACCTCAACGCTGAAAGCGTTAGGCATGTGCAACGCTAACCCTTTCAGGGTTGATTAGATGTGTTGACCGGTAACCCAGGGTTTTCGCTGCGCTCCAACCCTGGGCTGACATTAGCGAACGCCTTCGGCGTAATAAATTCGCGGGACGCGCTCAGAAACGCCACAAGTTACTTCATACGACAGCGTTCCGACGATTCGCGCGAGATCTTCGGCGGTAACTGTTAGCTCAGCACTTGATCCTAACAAGGTGACCTGATCGTTAAGCTCTACACCCGCAACATTCGTCACATCGATCAACGTCAGATCCATCGACACTCGTCCCACCACCGGCGCGTACATGCCGCGGACAATCACGTGAGCGCGATTCGAAAGCCCGCGCATGTAACCATCGTGATATCCGATCGGCAAGGTCGCGATCAAACTCCTGCGCGAAGCTTCAAACGTGCAACCGTAACCAATCGTCTCGCCAGGCGGCACCCACTTCAACAAACCGATTTGCGAATGCAGCGACATTACCGGCAGCAACTCAGGATGCGTTGTCGTAGGCGGAAGAACATCACGCCACAAGCCGTATAAAACCCCACCGGGCCGCACCATGTTTCCCCAGGTTTCGCGATGACTAAAAATGCCGGCGGAGTTTGCGAGATGCAGATGAGTCGGGCGATAGCCATGATCGCGAAAAACCGTGACTGCATCTTCGAACCGACGAATTTGATCGTGAGTCAATGGTTCGCATGAATCGTCGTCAGCAGCAGCAAGATGACTCATCAGGCCGTCGATACGAATATTTCGAAACTGCTTTAGCGCGACAACGAATTCGCTCAACTCGTCGAAACGAACGCCGAGCCGGCCCATGCCGGTATCGACTTTGACATGGACATCCGCCACCACTCCCGCATTTGAAGCCGCGTGATTGAAAGATTCGATCACGTCGAGCTGGTAAACGACCGGAGTCAATCGCTGTTGGATGCACAGTTCGGCTTGTCCCGCCCAGAACCCCGCGAGACAGAGCATCGGCTGGCTAATCCCAGCCGCGCGCAATTCAATTCCTTCTTCGGGAAGCGCGACGCCAAACCAATCTGCGCCTTCATTCACCAACCTGCGCGCACACTGCACTGCTCCGTGGCCGTAAGCGTTTGCTTTCACCACCGCCATCACGCGCGCCGACGGACTGACGAGTTTCTTGACTTGATTGAAATTCGACGCCAGCTTGTCGAGATCGATCTCAGCCCACGTCGGCCGCCGGGCGAGCTCGTTTTGCTGGTCCTGAGAAGACGACATGCTGCTAGTTTACTTCATCCCCAGATTACGCAGATTTTATTAAATCAATCTACGTAATCTGTGGGTTTGCAATCAAACGATCTTCAAATCGTAGCTTGACAAGCGAAAATGAAGGCTATAGTCTGCGGCCTCTTTAACTGGCAACCTCCCAAGCTTTATCTGCGCCCAGTGTAACTATCTTCCTGCCGGCACTGCCCAGACTGGCATTGAGTAAACAGAGGCTTACACCTCTGAATGTTCACCCGTCGTCAAATGAAAGGAGCAGTGATGAAAACCATCGCAAGAACCGTTTACCTTTTGGCATTAACACTAGGCGCGACAACCGCGCTAATTACATCTGCCCTTGCTCAAGACTGGCCACAGTGGGGGCGAGATCCGCAACATACAGGCCAAATCAACGTCGCGGCTCAGAACCTGAATCAGAATATAGCTAACATCATCTACGACTCGACCGTGCCTGGTGAGCTACAGGCAGCGAACCAAGTGTTCGGGGAAGCTGATCTGCTTGTTCACTATCAGGTGCCTCTTATCGACGGCAACGATGTCTACATGGAATTCAAATCCGGCACCGCCAGCAAGAACACTTTCTCGCAGATGAACTGGGCCGAGAATAAGCTGAGCTGGCAGAACGGCGCATTGGTGCAGGTTTGGAGTTTTCCCAGTGATTGGAAGGCGCCAGGGAGTTATGCTGATTTCTGGGAACCCGTTTTCCACTCGGTGCTGGCCAACGGATCACTATACGTGCCGGGCGCTGGAGGCACGATTTTCAGAGTGGACAAATCGACTGGTGCTCAGGTTGTGCGAATCAATCCCTTCGGCACGATCGACACTAATACCTACACGGCGGGCCCGATCAGCGCCGACAGTTCCGGCAATCTCTATTACAACGTCGTCAAACTTCAGCCAGGTGGCGGCTTTTACAGTAAGGACTCGGTCGATTCCTGGCTGGTGAAGGTGACGCCCAGCAACAGCATAACCAAAGTAAGCTACTCCGTGCTTACGCCCGGCACGCCTGGTCCAAACGATCCGTGCGAAATCTCGTTTCCACAAGCCCAAGCCCCGTGGCCACCGAGTCCGACAGCGGTTCCTCCCACGGTTAGGTGTGGTCCAATGCGCGTAGCGCTCAATATTGCGCCCGCGATTGCGCCGGATGGAACGATCTATAGCATCGCGCGTTCACATGCTGCATTTGCCAATCGGAGTGGATTCCTCGTCGCAGTTAATCCGGATTTAACCTCCAAGTGGGTTGCTTCCTTGAGCAATCGGTTGACTGACGGTTGTGGAGTGCCCATCAGTTCGGGAGGTGTTCTGCCTCCGAATGGACAACCGGGCGGCTGCCGCGCAGGAGCAAATTTCGGTGTGGATCCTGGTCTGAATCATGCCGGCGGAGGCCGCGTTCTGGACGATTCTTCAGCTTCTCCAACCGTCGCACCGGATGGAAGTATATTCTACGGCGCCTACACCCGGTATAACTATGCACAGGGTCACTTGATGCATTTCAGTTCCACGGGCGCGTATCTCGGCGCTTACAGGTTTGGCTGGGACCTCACGCCGGGCATTTCAGGTCATGGGGGCACCTATTCCGTCGTGATCAAGGATAATCAGTACGGAGGGCTAGGATCGTACTGCGATGTGGAAAGCGTTTGTCCTTCCGATCGCACGGTAGCAAACTCTGCTGGTTATCCTGAGGCGTACTTCATCACTCAACTTAATCATAACCTGAACGTTGAGTGGCGGTTCCAAAACACAAATCAGTTCAGTTGCACTCGGCAGCCGGATGGTTCGGTGACATGCGTTAACGATCACCCCAACGGCTTTGAGTGGTGTGTGAATGCAATGGCCATCGACGCCAACGGTGTCGTTTACGCCAACAGCGAGGATGGGAATCTGTTCGCGGTGAATCCCGATGGCACGCTGAAACAGAAGATCTTCCAACAGCTTGCTCTCGGCGCCGCCTACACTCCCGCATCAATCGGACTTGATGGAAAGATCTATTCTCAGAATGCGGGGCACCTGTTCGTAGTCGGCAACTAAGGAGTACAAACCCTCACCTTTGAGTTAGCGCCTCCTTGGAGTGCGGCGACTTGCCGCCGCTTTGGTATTGATCCAGCGCGATCGTAACAAAGCGGCGTCAGGCCGCCGCACTCCAAGGAGGCGCCTTATTGCCATTGCGGCGCAAAAACGTTTTGAGCTTCTGACGCATATTATGTGGAACCACAAAAAGGCACCCACAAAGGAGAGTTTACCCCCATGAACAGACTACTGGTTGTTTTATTAATTGTTTGCCTCCTCTCAGTTAACGGCTTCGCCTATGGACCACGTGGCCATCAACTCGTCGGCGCAATCGCCGACAGACGATTGAAGAAGAACCCGACGATTGCCAATAAGGTAAGAGATCTACTCGATGGCATGACCTTGCAACGAGCGGCCACACTTCCCGATGAAATCAAAGGCTGGGGTTGTGGAGACGCGCCGAAGGGTCCTAACCGGATCAATCGGGAGTTGCAGGCGTTTGTGAATGCGAACTGCGGTGACCACACTCCTCATGGTTCATTTCATTTCACAGACGTACCCGTTTTCGGAAACGAGAATTATGCAGACGGTGAGATCGGTCGCGAGGATTTTGACATCGTGCACATGATTCCGTTCTGCATTCGCGTGCTGAAGGGCCAGGAGCCGGAGAACAACGATCACGCGATCACGAAGTCTGTAGCAGTTATCCTCCTCACGCATTATCTAGGCGACATACATCAGCCGCTTCACGTCGGCGCGGAGTATTTCAACAACGCTGGAAATCCTTTTGAGCCGCAGCCTAACAACAAAGGATTCGCGGATCAGGGCGGCAACTTGCTGACGTTGTTTGTATTCGTTCGTGGCCAGCGAGTTTCGGCGGGAAAATTTCATAGCTACTGGGATACGCAGGCCGTCAACAATGCTTTTGGTAACACGCAGGATGCGGCGGTCGCGAAGCGATTGGCGGCAACCGAACCGGACAATTGGCAGCTAAGCGGCGGAATCGAAACGTGGGCCGAAAAGTTGGCAAATGAGATCATGCCGATCGCGCGTGAGGCACATGAACGACTCGAATTCAAAAACATCGTACGCAAAGCAGGGGAGTCAGATATCAGGAGCGGCCGCGCGGAAGAGAAAAAGAAACAAGCCGGCGGAACTTTCTACGCGGTCTGGGCCAAGGGTGTGGTGAAAGACGAGATTCAGAAAGGCGGTTGGCGTCTCGCGGCGTTGTTGGAAGAAGCTTTACAGGACTAATAATCTGCGTAATCTGTGGATAGTTTTACTCGCGATATAAACTATCGAATCGCATACTCGAGGGCGTGAAGCGCAGATCGACCGTGCCCGTTGGACCATTGCGCTGCTTGGCGATGATCAGCTCGGCAACGTTCTTTCGATCCTCCGGTATCGCTTCACGCTCTTCTGGCGACTTGTACTGCTCCTCGCGAAAGATGAACGCCACCACATCCGCGTCCTGTTCCAGCGCGCCCGACTCACGCAGATCCGCCAATTGCGGACGATGATCGGAACGTGACTCAGGCGCGCGAGAGAGTTGCGACAGCGCCACCAACGGCACGTTCAATTCCTTCGCCAGCCCTTTTAACTCGCGTGAGATCTGCGAAACTTCCTGCTGTCGCGACTCGACCCGCTTCCCTGAACCCGACATCAACTGCAAGTAGTCGACAATAATCAGATCGAGCTTTTTCTGTTCCGCTGCGAGTCGACGCGCTTTGGCCCGCATCTCCAGCACAGTTAGCCCCGGAGTGTCGTCCAAAAAGATCTTCGTGTCCGCTAGAATACCGAGCGACTTTGCGATCTGAGCCCATTCGAGTCGCGAGAGAAACCCGTTGCGAAAGCGCTGCGCGTCGATGTTGCCCTGCGAACAGAGCATGCGCATCACCAGCGACTCCTTCGACATTTCGAGTGAAAACATGCCAACCACTGCGCCTGCTTGGATCGCAGCATTCTCGGCGAGCATTAAGGCGAAACTGGTCTTTCCCATCGAAGGACGTGCCGCGAGAATGATCAAGTCGGAGTTCTGTAGACCAGAAGTCATCTTATCGAGATCGGAAAAACCGGTAGTGAGTCCGGTCAGAACAGCCGCTCGACCTTCCATCTCCTGAATCTTCTCGAGCAATTGTTCCGCGATCGGCTTGACGTGCATGAAGCCCTGGCGAATACGTTCGTCGGCGAGCTGAAAGATGGCCTGCTCGGCGTGATCGAGAATCACTTCAGGCTCGTCTTCTTCGGCGAGTGCTTCCTGCGCGACCTTGTTTGTAGTCTTCACTAGTTGGCGCAGCATCGCCTTGCCGCGCACAACCTTCACGTAGTGAGCAATATTGGTCGAGTGTGGCAGACCGTAAGTGAGGTTGGTGATGAAACTGACACCACCGACCGCTTCGAGCGAGTTTTCTTTCTTGAGCTCTTCACCGATCAAAATCGGATTGATCTCTGCGCCACGTTCGAACAGCGCGATCATTGCGAGAAAGATGCGCCGGTGTGAGGGAACGTAAAAATCTTCGGGACGGAGTTGTTCGATCGCTTGGCTGATTAAGCCGTTATCGAGAAGAATGGCGCCGAGAATCGCGCGCTCAGCTTCGGAACTGTTTGGCAGCGCGCGTTCGAAGGCTTGGTCGCGAATGAGATCAGGAGTGGCCATGACGTGTCATTAACATGCAACGTCATAATGTGCAAAAAATTTTCGGTTTTAAAGAGGGGCCGCGGATTACGCGGATGAACACGGATTTAATCCGCGTTATCCGTGTTATCCGCGGCTAACTGTGCTTCCTGTTCAGGCGTCAGGTGTCCGACGATCACCTCGCCCTCAGGCACAACTTTGACCTTCAGATCGATCGTCACTTCGCGATGAAGTCTAACGGGAACAGTGTACTCACCAACGCGCTTCAACGGCTCGCGCAGATGAATGCGATGACGATCAATCTCATAGCCACGCCCTTGTAGCGCTTCAGCCAGATCCATGCTCGTTACGGATCCATATAAATGACCTTGCTCCCCTGCTTTTCGCTTGAACTCGAGCTCCAGCGTTCCCATCTGCTGCGACTGTGCTTCCGCAGTCGCACGCTCTTTCGCTTCCTTGCGCAGCAGCGCAGCGCGTTCCTGCTCGATTCCTTTGACGTTACCGGCAGTCGCTTCAACAGCAAGATTTCGCGGCAGCAAATAGTTGCGAGCATAACCAGCTCGAACTCGCACGATCTCGCCACGGGCTCCGAGATCATCGACATCTTCACGCAAAAGTACTTTCGTATGTGCCATTTCTTTCTTCCCCTGCTATACCGTTAGTCCGTGGTGTACGGAAGCAACGCGATGTTGCGAGCGCGCTTGATCGCCTCCGCCAGCATGCGCTGATGCGTTGCACAATTACCGGAGATTCGTCGCGGCAGGATCTTGCCTCGCTCTGGCAAGTAGTTCTGCAATAGCTTGACGTCTTTGAAGTCGATTAGATCCACCTTGTCGATACAAAAGCGACACACACGTCGCCGGTGTATTCGCCGTCCGCCGCCGCGTCCGCCCATTGGGCGTCGATCCTGATCCTCATCACTGTCGTAGCCGCCGCCGCGCGAGCGGTCATCGTAATTCGTTGACATAAATTATCCTCTTAAACTTATCGATCGAAACTATTCACCTGTGTCGGCAAACTCCATTGCTGGTCCACGACGCGGCGTAGTGCCTGGCGCCGGACGTCTCGCGGCCTTGCGAGCACGTCGATCTTTCAACTTGTCAGCACGGCGTCGATCTTCGTCGACCCGCACAGTGATGTAACGCAGAACCCGATCGTTGACGCGCATGCGACGCTCGAGCTCAGCAATCTCACGACCCGATCCTTCGACCTCGAGCAGCACAAACGTGCCGTCTTTGTGGTGCTGGATCTCGTAGGCGAGCTGGCGCTTGCCCATCGTCTCGGCTTTGGTCACTACGCCACCCTGGTCTTTCACGATCTGCGTGAAATTGTCAGTGAGCTTCGGCACTTCCTCGTCGGCCGTTGGGTCGACGATGAAAACCACTTCGTACTGTCGTTTATTGTTGTCCAAATCAAACCTCCGCAAAATCAATTAACGCGATTAATTAAATTCGGCCATCGCTTTCAGTGGGCCGTCCCGGATGATGGTCCTTATTGCTTTCGCGCTCTGTTCAACCGTCTCAGCTACACGCGCTCGCTCGCTTCGTGAAAACGTGTCGAGCACGAATCCCTTTGCATCCGAGATCGGGTACTCCGGCTGAATTCCGATCCGCAGTCTCACAAATTCATTCGTGCCTAACGCCGCGATGATCGATTTCAGCCCATTGTGCCCTCCCGCTGAGCCACGCTCGCGTATGCGAATCTTTCCGAGCGGCAACGCCAGATCGTCTGAAATCACTACCAACTGTTTGAGCGGCGATTCAGTCTTGAGCTTCGCCAACAAACATGAAACCGCATGGCCACTCAGGTTCATGAAGGTCTGCGGTTTTGCCAGTTTCGTCCGCACTCCCTCAACTTCACCGCGTCCAACAAGAGAGCTACATTCGCGGCGCGTAACCGCAATTCCTTCGTCGTGGGCCAACTTGTCAATCACCATGAATCCCAGATTGTGTCGCGACCACTCGTACTCGTTCCCGGGATTGCCTAAGCCGACAATAAGCATCTGTGTGCCTTTTTGTGGCCCTATTCTGCTTCCTCGCCTTCCTCTTCCTTCTTGCCCTTACCGATCACTTCGGGTTCAGTAGGCTCTTCACCTTCAACTGCCGGCGCCGGTGCTACCTCTTCCTTAATGATGCCGACTGTCGCAATCACCAGCTCAGCGTCAGTCAGAATCTCGACCGCCTCACTGACTGGAATATCAGAAACGTGCAGAGTGTCGTGTACGTCGAGATTAGTAACGTCGACTTCAAGAGCATCGGGAATCTCGCGCGGCTCACAACGAATCTCGATCTCGCGCAGGACCTGCTCGAGCACGCCCTGCTTCTCTCTAACGCCAAACGGCTCGCCAATCAGATGAAGCGGCACGGTGACTTCAATCTTCTGTCCCTTAACCAGTCGCGCAAGATCAGCATGAATGAGGCGGCCTTTAACCGGATCGATCTGTCGATCGTGAAACATCACTTCGCTTGCGCCAACGCCCTCGACTTCGATCGTGAAGATCGTGTTTCGTCCCGCTTCGGAACGAAGCAGCGCAGCCAACTCACTCAGCGGAGCAAGCGCAGCAACAGTCTCGCCGCCTCCTCCGTAAACGGTAATGGGAACCATTCCTGCGCGGCGCGCACGGCGCGCATCATTTTTGCCGCGGCCATCGCGCAGCTTTGCCTGGACCCTCAGGTCTTTGTGTTCCGCCATGATTTACTCCCCTAAAAGTATTGCCTATTGCCGATTGCCGATTTGAAAATCGCTCTACAAACTTTCAGCGACGAACCGTTGCCAATTTTCGATCGTCAATTGTCGATTGAAAAAATCGGCAATCGGAAATCGGCAATGATTCGCCGCTGATGGTCTTCATTTAAGCCATCAGTGTTTGCCCTTCATACGAAGAGCGAGGAAACCGAAGTCTCCTCATGGATCGACTTGATCGCTTTCGCCAGAAGTGGCGCGATACTCAGTACTTTTATCTTCTCCAATTCGCACGCGTGATCGCGTAGCGGAATGGTGTTCGTAACAATCACTCTTTCAATATCCGATTCACGCAGCAGCTCAACTGCCTTTCCTGAAAAGACCGGATGCGTGAAGCACGCATGAATGCGTTCGGCGCCCGCATCTTTCAAAGCACGTGCTACCTTTGTCAACGACCCACCAGTGTCGCACATGTCATCGACAATCAAACAACTGCGGCCGCGAACGTCGCCGACTACGTTCATCACTTCCGCAACGTTCGCCTTCTCACGACGCTTATCACAAAGCGCGAGTTCGGCGTCTAACCGTTTCGCGTAAGCACGAGCGCGTTCGGCGCCGCCGGTGTCCGGAGCAACTACCGTCAAATTGGGTAACGGATGCTCCTGATAGTAGCCAATAAAAACCGGCGCCGCATAAAGGTGGTCCACCGGAATATCAAAGAACCCTTGAATCTGCGCGGCGTGCAGGTCCATCGTCAACAGTCGCTGCGCACCGGCGACAGTGATCAGGTTCGCGACCAGCTTCGCCGAGATTGGAACTCGCGGCCGGTCCTTTTTGTCAGACCTGCCGTAGCCGTAATACGGAATCACGGCGGTGATGCGCTCGGCTGACGATCGACGAAACGCATCGATCATCACCAACAACTCCATCAGGTGCGCATCAGTCGGCGGGCTAGTCGGCTGCACAATGAAGACGTCGCCGCCACGGACGTTCTCGTCAATCTGAAAGTTGAACTCGCCGTCAGAGAAACGTTCGGGAAACGCCTTGCCCATGTCACAACTCAGTTGGCGACAAATCTCTTCCGCCAACTTAGGATTTGCATTTCCGGAAAAGACCTTGATGCCGCCAGTTGTGCTCATAAATTCATTGCCAATTTGCAATTGCCAATTGCCAATTTGATTTCTGGATGCCGTGCGGTCAAACAAATCGGCAATCGGCAATTGGAAATCGGCAATACGATTTTGGCTGGGGCGGGTGGATTCGAACCAACGAATGCCGGTTCCAAAGACCGGTGCCTTACCACTTGGCTACGCCCCAGTATCTTTTGCAGTTTTAAGAGAGCGTAAAAAGCGGGAACCCCGATGAATTCATTGCGCTGAAATACTCAGCGCGTCCCAGTGTTTCGCAGGAAAATACTCTCCATCCTGCCTCGCATCTCAGTTTGTCAACAGCGCGATCTCTCGCCGCCTCGTTATCAAAGACGCCAAACACGCTCGAACCACTTCCAGCCAACAAAGCGCCCCGCGCACCTGCTTCAAGCAACGCAATTTTAACGCGCCCGATCTCAGGTTCTATCTCAAAGATCACCGTTTCAAAGTCATTGCGCAGAGGCCACTGGCCGCTGTCGGCCGAAACCGGCTCCGCTAAGGAACTTGAAAGAATAGAGTCCGAGTTAGAAGTTGTCAAGGAACCAGCATTTAATGAAGCATAGGCATTCGCAGTCGAAACAACAGCCTTGGGAGTGACGACGATCAGGTGCTGTTTCGGCCCATCCGCGAGCGCGGAAATGTTCGCGCCAGTGCCGGTTCCGACACAGCGGCCACCTGCAAGAAAGAACGGAACGTCAGCTCCCAAACCACTCGCGATTCCCATGAGATCATCGCGTTTCAGTTCGCCCCGCCACAGGACGTTTAGCGCGAGCAATGTGACGGCTGCGTTGGACGATGCACCTCCGAGACCACCTTGCGCCGGGATCTTTTTGATCAGCGATATATGAACCCCACGTGTGCTCTGAAGACGTTCTCGCAGTGCGAGTGCAGCTTTGATGATGAGGTTCCTGTCATCAGTAGGAATTTCAGGATCGTCACACTGAAGTACGATTTCGCTGTTTTCACTCAGATCGAAACTGAGTTCGTCTGACAGTGAAATCGTTTGCAGGATAGTCAGGATCTCGTGATAACCGTCCGGTCGTTTACCCAGAATTTGTAAAAGCCAATTGATTTTAGCGAAGGAAGGGAGTCTGAGAGAGGTTGTGCTCAACGCGTGATGAAAGTCTGTGTCAGATAAACCGAGCCGTCCGGCGCGACGTAACTGCCGATCGCCATGGCGCGAAACTCCGGAGAGAGGATGTTAGCGCGGTGCTTCGGAGATTGCATCCATTTTTCAACCGTCAAGGCGCCGGGATCATCGTAGCCTTTGCTGTAGCCGATGTTCTCGCCAAGCACTGAGTATTGCACTATGCCGGCGGCGCGGGCCCGTTCACGTAGACGCAGTCCTTCCGGTGTTACGTGAGAAAAGTACTGCTGGCGCGACATGCTCTCCGAATGGACACGAGCCATGCGGCAGATGTCGGAGTCCCAGGTGAGCGGCGGCAGGCCGTTCTGCACTCGAACGACGTTGGTCTGATCGAAGGCCCGTTTTTCGATGTCGTTGGGCTCAACCGGTACCGCGGCGGTGGAACGGCTGACAGTAACGGGAGTCAGCGTCGTAACCAGCCGCGCCTGGGCAAAAGCAGACTGCGACAGAATACCTAGAATAAGTGCAGCAAATGGCAGGAGGCGCGACATACCGCCTCCAGTCTATCAAACCTGTCAAACGTCAGTCAACACTGTTTGCCACAGATGAAACGGGATTTTCCGTGAATCGGTATACGGTCCGCAGCCAGGAAGAGCGGGTCGGATAGCAGTAAACGAACACGACAACCGCTATCGCCCCAGCCCAGTAAGTGTAGCGGTCATTTCCCGTCACCAGCGTCGCGATGAAGCCGACCAAAGCTATCGCAATCCCTAACAACGCCAGCTGAATCGTCGTTCCCTCGAGCGTTTGCAGCAGACCGGTCACACCCGACAAGCCGGCGATGTCCTGAAGTCTCATCGCCTGAAACTTCGTGCGCCTCCAGGCGACTGCACCCAGGCCCAGGATCAGGATGACAATCCTGACCGCCATGTCAACCACTACATTTGGTCGTTCGGTGTAATAAGGCCGGGCGAGGAAGGCAATCACGGCAAGGAGAATCGTGGCTACCAACAGACCCAGCACAGTCGTGGCCGCGGCTTTGTGTCTTCGGGCCAATTCCGCCTGCGCTTCTGGCGAGGTGGCTTCCAACTTGTCGACTCTCCTATCAGAGCAGCCGTACCGACTAAGGCTTGATTACGGCTGAGGGCGTAGCGCCGGTGCTGGCATTCCGCGTCTTCGAATCGCCTGCTGGCGCGGGCGCCGGTTTCGTCGAACGCTGTGTCGGCGCTTCGGGTGTCGCGTTCGCCGGAAGCGTGCCGTTGTAACGCAACGCTTCGTCGATCAGGTCGGTGCCTTCTTTCCCATCTTTGCTGATCAGAATGCCGTTCTTGTTGACAGTCACATCAGCGCGGCCTGACACCTGCTGCATCAAGTTGCTCATAAAGCTCTGCGTCTCGCGCTTCGCACATGGATTTGGCGTACCCTTCTCGGGGATCGGCGCGCCGATGATGTTCAGTTGGTCGCGTGCCTTCTCGATATATTCGCTGTCAGGAAACTCCTGGACTAATTTCTGATAGTACTTCGCGGCTTCGTCAGGCTCTTCTTCAGCCTGGTAAGTTGACGCTAAACGATAAAAGACTTCGTCGTTGTACGAGAAGCACGGATATTTGTCGACGATCTCTTTCAAACGCGACTGCGCACCCTTCAAACCACCTTTTCCAGTCGAAAACTTAACGTCGTAATAAAAACGCGCGATCTGGAGATTGTGCATCGCCAGATTTTCCTGGACTTCGCGCAGGCGCTCCTCGACGGTTGGACGAAGCGGACTCTTCGGATACTGCTGCAACAAAACTTTGAGTCGTTGCTCGGCCTTGCGCGCGTGCGAAATGTCGCGATCAGACAGACCCATCTGTCTCATCTCTGCTTCTGCGACTTTCAAACTGGCATCGTCAGCCAACGGGTCCGTTGGAAAGAACGTCAGCCAGTCCTGGTAAGCCTGCGCCGCCTGAATCAACGAGCTCGTGGTGCCTTCGAGAAAGAACGAGTCAGCGATCGCGAGTTTTGCAAGCGCAAGGAAAGGTGAGTCCGGATAAGTGTTGATGATGTTTGCGAAGAGGAGGCGGCCAGTGTCGTAATGGCTTTTGCGAACCTCTTTTGTCGCCTCTTCAAAAAGAACGCGGTCGCGACCGGCCACAGCAGCGCCAGTCAGGTCGGCGTACTTGTCTTCACCGCCGCCAAAGAGTCCGAAAAAGTGACCTTTCTTCTTCTTTTTATTGTTCGAAGCTGTAGCGGGACTTGCCTTGCGAGCGCTGGCGGTTTCCTGAAGCCCACTCTCGACTCGCGTGTTCAATTCCGCGACGGCAGTTTCGAGCCGATCTACCGAGGTCGGGTCAAACTTTTCACCCTTATCGTTCTTTGAACGAATGTCGTTCACTTCTGACATCAGCGATGAGGCCTCTTTTTCGAGGCCTTTCAGTCGCACCACCGGATCATCAGCGTTGGGCTTTTTGTCTTTGCTGTCTTTGCTGGTGTCGTCCATCGCGTTGAGCGCGCTGTTGAGTGAGCGGCGCATCAAGTCGATTTTTGAGGCCATCACGTCAAGCCGCTGGTTGGTTGACAACTCCGTCTGTCCGCCGGTTTTCTGTGCAAATCCAGCTATTGGCAGCCCGAAAACCAGTGCACAGAGAACCACCAGGATAGAAAAGCGTGACTTCATAAGATCAACCTCCAAATAAATACATTAGCCACAAAAAGGCACAAACAGTGGTGAGACGTACCGCTATCGGATTCAATTTCGAGCGATGCGGTTCGCCGCGACCCTCAAAATTGCTTAAACCCACTGTACTGTGGCTTCACGCAGCTCTTTGACCGCTGCTTCCGCGTCGGGTGTGCCAAAAATCGCCGATCCAGCCACGATAATCTCGGCGCCGGCCGCGACTACGGCTTCAATGTTCTTGCGATCGATTCCACCGTCGATTTCGATGCGGACATTCAGTTGGCGCTCGTCAATCATTCGCCGCAGTCTCTTCACCTTGTCGACCGACTGCGGGATAAACTGCTGACCGCCAAAACCCGGATTGACAGACATTACCAGAACATAGTCCGCAAACTGTAATGCCTCTTCGACCAAAACCACCGGCGTAGCCGGGTTCAGTACTACTCCAGCCTGCGCGCCCGCCTGCTTAATCGACGTCAACGTGCGATGCAGATGCGGATCCGCTTCAACGTGCACCGAAACCATCTGCGCTCCAGCCGTGACAAACTGCGTCGCATATCGACCAGGCTCAGTGATCATTAAATGAGCATCGATCGGCAGACGAGTAAAACCTGAGAGTGACTTAACTACCGGCAAACCAACCGTGATATTCGGCACGAAATGACCGTCCATCACATCGACGTGTAAGACGCCCGCGCCGCCGCGCTCGACTGCCTTGATCTGCTCGCCGAGACACGAGAAATCAGCCGAAAGAATTGAAGGCGCGATCTCGATGTTTCTGCGATTAAGCACTAGTAACTAATTCGGTGTCGGTCGGGCAACGGGACGCCGGTTTTCATTGCCAACTGGCCGCAAGTTTGAGTTTCCCGTGCGATTCACATTGCCTCGGGGAGTGACGTTCGCGTTAACGCCGCTTGTGTTTACGTTGGACCGATTAATGTTAACCGCTCGATTCGTGTTGGCGTTGGCGTTTACCGTTTTGTTCGCGTTTCCGTTCTTGTTTGCGTTGCCGTTGGCGTTGGCATTTTCGTTCGCGTTGCGATTTCTCGGGCGCTTCGGCTTGTTCTCGTTTGTTGACGTGTTTATGTTGCGGTTCTCGACTGGTTCGTCAGGCGTAACGCTTTCCGGTGTCTCGCCTTCTTTGGCAGCACGGCTGATGTCCATGGCCACAGTTTGGCCGGTTTTGACTACCTCGCCCGCGCGCGGCAGTTGAAACAAAACGGTGTCGGGTTTTGTCTGATTGCTGGGCCGCGTCGCGCGAACACGAAACTTCAAATCGGCCTCGCCGAGAATCTTCTCTGCTTCGAAACGATCCTTGCCAACGATGTCGGGGACTTTCACTTCCGGACTGCGCAGCGAGAGATAGACCGTGGTGGCTACTCCGAAAAGGAAAACAAGCCCAATCGCAATCACGATTGCGATACTGCGGAAGATGGAAGCAATTCTTGTGGCTAAACTCACCAAGTTGCGAAGTCTAGACAGGATTTACGCGATTTGCAAGATTCATCCACAGATTACGCAGATTACGCAGATGAAGAACCCGTCACTGTTGTGGACGTGCGGCCACGTCCTCTGGGTTTCAACAATGCGAAAATGCTCGCCCAGGTCTTGAATCACATTTTCATTCTCATCGCGCTCGACCGAGCACGTCGAATAGACCAAACGCCCACCTGGCCTTACCGCTGCAACCGCATTCCGGAGAATCTTCTTTTGTACTTCTGCAAACGCTGCGATGTCCGCCTCCGCGAGTCGCCAACGAATTTCGGGATTGCGTCTCAATGTGCCTGTTCCGGAACACGGCGCATCCACCAAGACTTTATCAAAGCTGCCCGCCTGAAATGGCATTGTCTCAGTTGCGTCAAGAAATACTGGTTGGATTCCTTTGAGTTCGTGCAAACGAGTCGTGGCCATCACGGTCGCCATCCTCGCCGCTGAACGATCGGCCGCGATTATCATCGCACCATCGCCAGCGCGGTCAGCCATCAACGTCGTCTTGCCTCCCGGCGCTGCACACAGATCCAGCACTCGCTCACCAGCCTTCACGTCCATCACTTGCGCGACGAGTTGCGAGGCTTCGTCCTGCAAATAGATCTGACCCGCCGCACTCAACTCACGAAGCAACGAAGTCGCCCCAGAAATGCGCCACGCGTCTTCCGCGACCGCAGATGCTTCTACAACAGCGCCCGCCGCAGTCAACCGGTCCAACACTTCCGTTCGCTCGGCGCGGTTTCCAACAACGCGAAACGCGGTCGGCGGAACGAGATTGTTGGCTCGCGCAAACGCCTCTGTTTCCTCAGGTCCAAACTCTCGAGCCCAACGATCAATCAACCAAACCGGATGCGACGTTTGCACGGCGAGTTTTTCGATTGGATCAGAAACACTCTCCGCCGGATCGTATTCCGCTTCACGAACCGCACGCCGCAACACCGCATTTACAAACGCCGTCGCCGAACTCAATCGCGCGCTGCGCACCAAACTAACCGATTCATTCACCGCGGCGGACTCGGGTATGCGACTGAGAAAACGAAGCTGGTACAAACCGAGTCGCAGCGCGATCCGCACAGGCGCATCGAGAGTCTCGATTCGCCGTCTCGAAAAGTGTTCGACGATCTTGTCGAGGAGTAATTGCCAGCGCAATACACCGAGCACGAGTTCGTGACAAAGCGCGCGGTCAGGGGTTTCGAGTTTCGGTTCCACTACGGCGAGGAGAACAGACGAGAACGCGCCGGTTTCAACCTGCTGCAAAATATTGAAGGCCGCCGCGCGCGCTGGTGAGACTTCTTTAAACTTAACCAAAGCGATCGCCAACTTTCACATGCATGCCGTTTCTCAAATCGCGCGCGGTCATTCGTTTCCGCGCCTCCGGCTGCACTTCAATCAGCCGCAACGCCGTCTGCTCGCCACAACTCACAACCAGATCGTCTCCCTGGGCAACGATCACCTCGCCCGGCGCAGCATCAGGAGTTGTTGACGTGATAAGTTCGGCACGCCAAATGGTCATGCCTTTCGAGTTGTAAGTCGTGTAAGCATTGGGCCACGGCTGCAAACCGCGCACGCGACGCTCGATCACGGTCGCGCTCTGTGACCAGTCGATCAATCCATCCTCTTTTTTAAGAATCGGAGCAAACGTGGCCTCAGCGTCATTCTGTGCGCGCGGTGTCAGTTCGTCTAAACGAGCAAGAGTTTCACCGAGCAATCCAGCGCCGATCTCCGCCAGACGTTCCATCAACTGTGGTGCAGTCTCCGTCTCCCCAATCGCCGTTTTTCGTTGCAGCAGGATCGGACCGGTGTCGAGCGTGGGTTCGATAAACATCGTCGTGACGCCGGTCTCTTCCTCGCCGTTGATGATGGCCCAATTCGCCGGCGCAGCGCCACGATATCGCGGCAAGAGTGAGAAGTGAACGTTGATGCATCCTCTTCGTGGGGCCCGCAGAAACTCGTCCGGTAAGATGCGGCCGTAAGCAACAACAACTGCTACATCCGCGTCGTGCGAAGCGAATAACTGTTTAGACTCTTCGTTCTTGATGCGTGCTGGTTGGAAGATACTGAGCCCGTGAGACAGCGCAAACTCTTTGACTGGAGAGAAAGTTAATTTGTGACCACGTCCTGCTGGCTTATCGGGTTGCGTCCACACCGCAACAACGTCATGACCATCCGCAAGACACTGCCGCAAGGTGGGAACAGCAGCGTGAGGTGTTCCCATAAAGACAATCCGCGTCATCCGCGTTAATCCGTGGCCGTTCCTGCTTCGGCTCTCCGCGTCGTCGCTCCAACGCGCTCCGCCGACACCTTCGCTTGCAGGAACAACAAGAGGTAATCGCGTCCGCCCGCCTTCGAATCGGTGCCCGACATGTTGAACCCGCCAAACGGATGCACGCCAACCAGCGCGCCGGTGCACTTCCGGTTCAGATAAAGATTTCCAACGTGAAACTCTCGGCGTGCGCGTTGAAGCTTCGTTTCGTCTGAACTGTAGACCGCACCCGTCAATCCAAACTCCGTGTCGTTTGCGATCTTCAGCGCCTCGTCATAATTGGAGGCTTTGATCACAGCGAGCACTGGACCAAAGATTTCTTCCTGCTCGATCGTCGAGCCGGGTTTCACATCCGCGATGACCGTCGGTTCGATGAAGTAACCGCGTTCGCCATCGGAGCCGCCGCCAATCAACAGGCGTCCACCTTCGTTCTTTCCTTTTTCGATGTAGGAGTTGATTGTCTTGAACGCCTTTTCATTGATCACGGCGCTGACAGTGGTTGTCTGGTCGCTCGGATCGTCAAGCTTGAGCTTTGCTGTCTTATCGACGATCTTGTCGAGCATCGTGTCGTAGACTCGCGCATCGATGATCGCACGCGAGCACGCCGAACACTTTTGTCCCTGAAACCCAAATGCTGACTGGACCACTCCCGTCGCGGCCTCTTCGAGATTCGCATCGTCGGCAACGACGATCGCGTCCTTGCCGCCCATCTCCGCCACGACCCGCTTGATCCAGATCTGGCCAGAATGAACTTTCGCCGCCCGTTCGTTGATTCTGAGTCCCACTTCTTTCGAACCTGTGAACGCGACGTAACGCGTCTTTGGATGTTCGACGATCACATCGCCAACCTCAGCGCCAGAGCCGGTCATGAAATTCACGACGCCCGGCGGCATTCCAGCTTCTTCAAGTATCTCAAAGAACTTGAACGCGATCGCCGGTGCGTCCGACGAAGGTTTCAGAACAACTGTGTTGCCAGTGACAACGGAGGCGACGGTCATTCCGGCCATGATCGCCAGGGGAAAGTTCCACGGTGGAATCACAGCGCCGACTCCGAGTGGAATGTAATGGAGTTGCCCTTCTTCGCCGGGAATATGGACCAGCGATTGTTCGCCTCCATAACGCAGCATCTCGCGGCCGTAGAACTCGCAGAAGTCGATCGCTTCGGCGGTGTCGCCGTCGGCCTCCGGCCAAGTCTTTGCAACTTCGTGAATCATCCACGCGGAGAGCTCGTGTTTGCGATCGCGCATGATTTCGGCCACGCGAAACAGCAACGCTGCACGCTCCGATGCAGGCGCGTGTTGCCAAGTACGAAAGGCTTCGGCAGCTTTTTCGACTGCTTGATTAGCCAGCTCTTTCGTTGCTTTGTTGAATCGACCTACTAGCTGAGTGCGGTTGGCAGGATTGAAACTCTCGAGGAAATCGCCCGTGGCGATGCGTTCGCCACCAATTACGAGCGGATACTCACGCCCGAGCTGTTCTCTAACCTTCTGAATAGCCGCGCGCATTCCCTGCGCGTTCTCTTCTTTGCTGAAATCTGTCAGCGGTTCATTACGAAATTCTGTTGTCATAATTTAATCTGCGTAATCTGTGGATTGTTTTAATCCCACTTGCCGGCTTTCTGTAGTTTCTTGATCTTGCGTTTCACCATCTCGCGTTTGATAGCACTCATCTTGTCGAGAAACACTATTCCATCGCAGTGGTCCGTCTCATGTAGCATGCAGCGCGCGGTGAGTTCCATGCCGTCGAGCTCAAACCATTCACCTTTGAGATTCTGTGCCTGCACGATCGCGCGCAGGTTTCGTTCGACTGGAGTGAAAATTCCAGGAAATGACAAACAACCTTCCTCACCATTCTGCGTTCCTTCAACACGCAGCACTTCGGGATTGATCAGCGCGACGCGTTGCTCCGGATCTTTTCCACCGGAACAGTCCATCACGAAAAGCCGCTTCGGAACTCCAACCTGCACTGCGGCCAAGCCGACGCCAGGCGCAGCATACATAGTCTCAAACATGTTGCTGACGAGCTTCGCGAGGTTGTCGTCGAACTCGGTCACCGGATCGGCGGGCATGTCGAGCACCGGTGCCGGCCACTTTACGATATCTAATAACGCCATAACTGAATTTTGCCACAAAGAACCACAAAAGGCACAAATGAGTGGCTAATAGCCTCTTAGTTGCTCGCGATATCCGTCGAAGTTGCGTTTCATCTCGCCCAAGCTGTCGCCGCCAAACTTCTCGCGCATCGCGTTGGCCAACACGAGAGCCACCATCGATTCGCCAATCACTCCCGCTGCGGGCACCGCCGTCACGTCCGAACGTTCAAACGCCGCTGCCTCTTCCTCTTTGGTGTCGATGTCAACGGAACGAAGCGCGCGGCGCAACGTTGAAAGCGGTTTCAAGTGTCCGCGCACACGGACCTCTTCGCCGTTAGTGATGCCGCCTTCAAGTCCTCCGGCGCGGTTTGTTTCGCGAATAAACTCGCGCGTGTCGGCGTTGTAAGCGATCTCGTCGTGCACTTCCGAACCCGGCAGACTGCTTGCCTCAGCGCCCGCACCGATCGCGACGGCCTTCACTGCCGGTATCGACATCACTGCCTGTGCGAGCACGCCATCGAGCTTGAGATCCCAGGACGTGTGCGAACCCAATCCTGGAACAACGCCGCGAGCAACTACTTCGAACACGCCGCCCAATGTGTCGCCCTTTTTTCGAGTGTCGTCGATCAGCTCGATCATTTTTTCTTGCGCTTTGTCATCGGCGCAGTGCAACGGCGCATCATCGGGAATGGCCGCAATCTCGCTCCAACTCAACTCCAGCGGCGCATCGGGAATCCCGCCGAGCTGGATCACGTGACTACGAACTTCGACTCCGAAAACGGCCAACAACTGTTTGGCGAGTGCGCCACACGCGACGCGCGCCGTCGTTTCGCGAGCCGAGGCGCGTTCGAGAATGTTGCGTAGATCGCGAACGTCATACTTCAGGCCACCAGCAAGATCTGCGTGGCCGGGACGCGGACGTTTCAGGCGTCGCGATTTTTCGGGGGCGAGATCGCGCGGCTCTGCTGCCATGACTTCGGTCCAATTGGGCCAGTCTTTGTTTTCGATCAACAAGGTGAGTGGTGAACCGAGAGTGAGACCGTGGCGGACGCCCGTGAGTATCTCTGCGTGGTCGCGCTCGATCTTCATGCGGCCACCACGGCCGTAGCCGAGTTGGCGGCGGCGCAGTTCGGAGTCAATTGCTTCGTGATCTACTGGAAGACCCGCGGGCAGGCCTTCAACGATCGCGATTAGCGATCGTCCGTGTGATTCTCCGGCTGTGGTGAAACGTAACATAGCCACAAAAAGGCACAAAAAGCACAAAAGCAGAGTTTAGCTTACTTGCGGTAAGAATTCCTCAGAGAAAATGTTGCCGCGGCCCAGGATGCCGTTGGGATCGAAGGCCTTCTTCAATGCCGCCATCTCGCGCAGTTGATCGTCATTGTAGAAGATCCGCAGATATTCGCGTTTCAATTTGCCGACGCCGTGCTCTGCTGAGAGCGTGCCGCCGACCGAAGCGGCATATTTTAGAAATTGAACATATAATTCGCGCGCGTGTGCGCCTTCCCTGTCATTGCGTGGAAGAATGTTTACGTGAACGTGATTGTCGCCGATGTGACCAAAGATTGTGTACCGCAGCCCACTCGCGCGCAGCGTCTCACGATAAAACTGAAACAGTCCGGCGAAGGCTTCGTCAGGTACTGCCATATCCGTCGAGACTTTTCGCTGGTTGTAATGCGCGAACCACTCGTTCATCAGCACTGGCAGTTGATGACGAAACTCGCGCAGCCTCGCCTGGTCCTGTTCGTTTGTCGCAAACCAGGAATCAGATAATGCATGATGCTGATCCAACAACGCCATCCACTCGTTCAGCACCGTCTCTTCGTTCGTCTGATTCGTCTCCTGCTCGAAGAAAACTGCGCCGACCGCGTTTGCTGGAATCGTCGGATACTTCTCGCGCAAAAACCTGAGCGACTCTTCATCGAAAAACTCAATCGCACGTGCGTCTGCGTGTTTTCTCGCGTCCGCCACGAGTGCGAGCACGTCTGCTTCGTTCGCAAAGAACACAACGCCGCTCAGCAAACCTTCGGGTTTGGGTATTAGTCTCAACTCGGCTTCACAAATAACTGCGAGCGTTCCTTCACTGCCGATGAAGAGATCGATCGCGTCCATTTCGGGAGCGACAAAATAGCCGGTCGCATTCTTGCGCGTCGCGGGCATGCGATAGTGTGGCAAACGTAGATCGATATTCTTTCCGATTCGAATGCGGCCCTGAGAGTCCGCTTGCACTTCGCCGCGCCGCAGATCCAACACTTCTCCCGAGGCAAGCACTACAGTCAGTCGTGTGATGTAATTACGTGTTGGACCATACTTGAACGTCCGTGCGCCGGAAGCGTTAGTGGCGATCGTGCCGCCGATGAAGCAGCCACGCTCTGTTGGATCGGGCGGATAAAGCAAGCCTTCCTGGTCCACCGCACGTTGCAGGTCTGACAAGATCACGCCTGCTTCGACCACAGCGCGTTCGCCAGCGATACTCTTGATGTGATTCAACTTGTCAGTTGCTAAGACGATGCCGCCAAACGCCACGCGTCCGCCGACTGTTCCTGTGCCGGCACCGGAAACCGTAACCGGCACTCGATCTCGGTTTGCGCGCGCAAGGATCTCCGACACCTCATCGATGCTTTCCGGTAAGACAACGCGATCCGCGTAACCATCGCGGATGAAACTCGCGTCGGATAAAAATGACTGGATCTCGTCCGGATCCGACTTTATTTGCATACCTAATCCGATAAAAATCCGTGTCATCTGTGGCCGCTTAGCCGCGGATAACACGGATGAAGAACGGATTACATGACCTGGAGTTCACGTTCGCGAAGCACCTTAATGCGATCGCGTAACTCCGCCGCCCTCTCAAACTCAAACCGCTTCGCCGCGGCGCGCATCTCCACATCCAGTCGCACGATCGTCGCTTCGATATTTGCCGGCGAGTAGTCCTCAATCTCATCAATCTCAGTCGGAACTTTGAAGTAATCCGCTTCCGACGCAGTAATCAATGTCGCTTCGATCGGCTTCACAATCGTTTGCGGCGTGATGCCGTTCTCACGGTTGAAAGCTTCCTGAATCGCACGTCTTCTTTGCGTTTCTTCCATCGCGCGTTTCATCGAGTCAGTCATTCGATCGGCATAAAGTATTGCTTTGCCACTGGCGTTGCGCGCCGCACGCCCGATCGTCTGAATCAACGATTGCTCCGAACGCAGAAATCCTTCCTTGTCGGCATCCAGAATCGCCACCAGGGAAACTTCCGGAAGATCCAAACCTTCACGCAACAAGTTGATGCCGACCAGCACATCAAACTCGCCGCGACGCAGATCGCGCAGGATCTTGATCCGTTCGAGAGTCTCGATGTCCGAGTGGAGATAACGAACGCGAACACCAACTTCCGTGAAATACTCAGTCAAGTCTTCCGCCATGCGTTTCGTCAACGTCGTCACCAACACACGCTCATGCCGTTCCGCACGCTGCCGGCATTCTTCGAGCAGATGATCGATCTGACCTTTGACCGGATGCACCTCGACTTCCGGATCCATCAATCCAGTCGGTCGAATGATCTGCTCGACGACTTCACCACTTGCTTTCGTCAGCTCGTATGGACCAGGTGTCGCCGAAACGTAGATCGTCTGCCCGATGCGCGCTTCAAACTCCTTAAAGTTGAGCGGCCGGTTGTCCAACGCCGACGGTAGACGGAACCCATACTCGACCAACGTGCGCTTGCGCGACTGATCGCCTTCAAACATGCCGCGCACCTGCGGAATTGATTGGTGCGACTCATCGATGACGATCAACGTGTCGCGCGGCAGGTAATCGAGCAACGTCGGGGGAGGCTCGCCCGGCTTCTTACCGGTCAAATGGCGCGAGTAGTTTTCGATGCCACGGCAGAAACCCATCTCTTTGATCATTTCCAAATCAAAGATCGTGCGCTGATGAAGTCGTTGTGCTTCCACCAGTTTCCCTTCGGCGATCAACTTCGGCTCCCACCACTCGAGCTCCTCGCGGACCGTTTTGATCGCGCGCTTAATTGTGGGCCGCGACATCACGTAGTGAGTCTTCGGATAAATCGGCACGCGCGAGGTGTGTTTCTCGATCACTTCACCAAGCAACGGATCGATAGTCGCAATCGAGTCGATCTCGTCGCCCCACAACTCGATCCGATACGCCTGATCCTGATAACTCGGATAGATCTCAACGACGTCGCCGCGAACGCGAAACGTGCCGCGTTGGAAATTGATGTCGGAACGCTCGTACTGGAGTTCGACCAGTCGCTGCAACAGCACGTCGCGCGACATGCGTGCGCCGGGCTCGACAAAGAAAAGCAGGCCGTAATACGCGTCCGGATCGCCGAGACCGTAAATGCACGACACACTCGCGACCACGATCACGTCGCGTCGTTCGAACAGCGCCCGCGTTGCAGACATTCGCAGGCGATCGATCTCTTCGTTGACGATCGCCTCTTTCTCGATGTAGACGTCGGCGGCCGGAACGTAGGCTTCCGGTTGATAGTAGTCGTAGTAAGAGACGAAATATTCGACAGCGTTCTCGGGAAAAAGCGAACGAAACTCCTGGAACAGTTGGGCGGCGAGTGTTTTGTTGTGCGCGAGCACCAGCGTCGAACGCTGCGTGCGCTCGATGACGCTCGCGATCGTGAACGTCTTGCCGCTGCCGGTGATGCCGAGCAGCACTTGATCTTTTGCGCCGTCGTTCAGGCCGCGGACGAGTGCATCGATGGCAGTCGGCTGATCACCCTTTGGTTTGTAGTCAGACTGAAGCTTGAACCGCATAGGAAAATAGTAGCAGAGTATTTAGCCGCGGATGAACGCGGATACACGCGGATCTTTCTTTAATGGCCGATTGATTCGGCGGCGGCGGAGCGTAGCTCTGGTGCGAGGGACTCGTTAGCGGCGAGGCGTCGCAGGGTGAAGGCGACTTCCGGTTCGCCACTCGACGCAAGCAACCTAATGATGGCGAGACTCAAATCCAGACTCGGATGTTTCTCAATCACGCTGCTGAGTGGCTCAACTACTCCCGCCTTCGCCACGAGAAACAACAACGAAAACGCGCCATAACAACTTTCGTGATTCTCAGCCATCAAGTCGTCGATGGCTTCGTAAAGCAATCCCGAATCTGCCAGCGCGCTGCCAATGCGCCTGCGCTCTTCAGACGAGCCGTCGCGCAACGCGTCATTCACGAGCGTCGCTGCTCGATCCGGATCCATTTCATAAAGGTCGCGAACTGCTTTTTGTCTGACTTCAGCGGAAGGGTCGTCTAATAACTCGGCAGTCTGTTCAAACGGCGTGCGCGCGATTCGTCGCCGGACCAACTCTTCGGCCGCGCGTCGCAGAGTAGCGATGTCATTGCTCCATCGCTGATCTTCAGCACGCATTTGTGCCTTATGTGCCTTTTTGTGGCTCAACGTCAAAGACTTCGTCGCCATTTCCCGATGCATGCGCGGCGAGCGTCAGCGGCGCGCTCGGAGCGAACTCGGGCTCAGTCACAACTTCCGCGACACTCGGCGTTGCCGCGCGCAACAGTTGAAACTTCTTCAGCACCAATCGACTCACTGAGAAACCAAGACTGCTATCCAGGACACACAATTGTTCGGCGACCACTCGCCGTGACACCCTTTCCAGCGCCGCTTCCAGCTCGCGCCCGGCAGTCGCTGCATCGTCGGCGATGATCATCTCGAAATCCTGACCACCACTTACACGTCGCCGCGAATGGTTCTGCAACAACACGCCTGCTTCTTTGTGAATTCGTCCAGTCGCAACAATCACGAGATGAGAAGCCTCGGTGTCGATCTCGAGATCGACTATCCAGCGAGCTAACGCCGGCGTCAGATCACCATCACGCGTCACGATCAGAAACGACTCACCACAGATATTAGCCATGAGTTGCCCGTAACCATTGCCCTCTGCTGGTCCAACGGCAATCTCTCGCTCAGGCACACCCATTTCACGCAACAGAAAATGAATTCGACTGACCAACCACGAACCGTCTTCGAGTAACGAAGACGCCAACTGCGTCGGCGCAATCACTTCTTCAACATTTTCATCAGCCACTGGCGCGCCACACTCGCTGCACGTCGCATCGCTCACCGTTACGACGGCCAGCGCGTGCGGATTCGGAAGGCGAAACAGTGCATGCCCGGTCTTGCGGCAACTGATCTGCACTTCGCGTTCGACGAGTCCGGCATCTTCGAGTCGTTGGATCGGAAGCTGTTCTGATTCACTGTGGCCAGTGAGGAGTTTTGCGGCGTAACCTTCCTGGTGCGCGTTGCGCGCGGTGCGCAGGAAAACGCGCGCGCTTTCATCTTCCAGCTTCGACGCGGCCAGAATCCGCTTGCTCATCGTTTCCTTTCGCAGGCTGGTGTAGAGCGAATCTGCATCCTGTCGCTCGACAAAAGTTCGGAACCCTTGCGGCATTGCCGGCGCACTCGTCTCCCACTCCGGGAACAAGCCTGCGATTTGCTGTGCCTGTGAAATAAGAATATTGCGAACGTCCTGACAGAACGCGTCGAGTTTTCGGAATGGTTCGGGTGTGCGCGCTTCGTAGACTATGCCCGCGCGAACAGGAGCCTCATCGCCGTCATCAAAGACGAAAAACAGGAGGTAGTCCTCAAAGCAAAATAGATCGCCACGCACAAACGGCTCTTCGAGCGTCGACTCGTTCGATGAAGCGAGTGCAGTCTCCATCTCTTTGACGTGGTCCGCACTCAGCAAAACGTCTTCGAAACAGCGAAGACGATGCGAACGGATCAGCGGAAGCATGTTTCGCTCTTGCAGTTCCTGCAATAGGCTTATCCGGCCGTTGACGTCGACTGTTTGGTTTAGAGCCTTGCTCTCGAGAAATAGCATCGGGATTACCTCTGTTGGTTTCAGCGATTCACGTTAATAGTCACAGTTTCGCCGCCGGTGGCGGTTGGCGGATAACGACGTTGCCGCGCGATTCTCAGCGCGAGCGCTTCGTAACTGTCCCTGCCAGCTTTGTGATTGGCGATCGACGCTTTCAACACACGCCCGTTTTCTATCTGCATCACGACTTTGATTGGCTGTGCTGACTGTTCCGGCTCAGGCTCGGCCTTGGCTTGTTTTTCTTCTTTGCGTTCAATTGCCGTCGTGCGCTTTGTTTTCGGAACCGACGCGACCACCCCGGCTGAATGATGACTCGGTGTTTCCGCCGCAGGCGCCGTCGCAACCGGTGCTGCCGGAACTGGATTCGGCTGCATTGACGCAACAGCAGGCTGGTTCTTTGTGAAGCCGCCCGTTACTGCAATCACCGTCGATAGTCCAATCACG
>DATFHH010000035.1:0-16201 GCA_035248565.1 Pyrinomonadaceae bacterium
AGTTTTTCATACTCGGCCTTCTTGACGAGCACTGGCGCCGCAGGCGCAGTTCCGTTCCCATTTCCGTTCCCGTTGCCTGCGCCGCCGCCCATGGTGTTGGTGCTCGCGCCGCCGGTCGCGGGCGCTGCTGACGTCGTTGGACTCTGCATGCTGCCGAAGTGTTCTGCAACATACGCACGCGAACCGAGTAGTCCTTGTTCTTCACCGGTCCACAATGCGATGCGAATCGTGCGTCGTGGTTTGAGTCCGAGTGCTTGAATGATTCGCACTGCTTCCATCGCGACCGAAACGCCGGCGCCGTTGTCAGTCGCGCCCGTGCCTGAATGCCACGAGTCCATGTGTCCGCCAAGCATAACGATTTCGTCTTTGAGATCTGTGCCGGGAATCTCGGCGATCGTGTTGTAGCCCATCGGGTCCGTGTCCTGCCACGCGACAGACAAGTCGACAGTCATTTTCACCGGCTCGCCTGCCTGCAACATGCGCACGATGCGGTTGTAATGCTCGACTGCCAGCACCAACTGCGGCGTCACCTTGGGAGCGCTCTTGTCGTATGGTGGTGTCCCACGTGGAGCTGGACCAGTTGCATTGGGATCGCGCGGCGGCGATGGCACTTGTGCTGATTGGACAAAGAGAGTTCCACCATCGCCTCTGCTCGGATCGATGAGCAACGCGGCGCCTTCGGCTTGGAAAAACCGTGCCTTGGCGCCGGCGAATTCCAAAGCGGCCCGGAATGTGGGATTGCCCGCGAAGTTTCTCTGACCACCTGGCCGCGGCTCGGGCGCGTCCGCCAACGTAAGCAAGTCTTTCTCATTCAAACGCGTTCCTGGCGCGTCGAAGTGCGCGGGCACCTCACGCATGGGCGCGGTCAAAACGATCTTGCCGTTGAGTTTGCCTTTGAACTTTTCCAGATCCGCTTCAGTCTTTGCATCTACGTAAACCACCTCCGCGGTGAGCGGACTTGCCAGACCCGGCGACCATGCTTTCGGATACGCGATGAGCGGGATATCGAGAGGTTCAACCACCTGCGCGGAAAATCTCTTGAGTGTCCAGCCGCGACCAAATGGTCCCCACGCTTCGAGATGCGCGTTTTGCAGTCCCCATTTGATTAATTGATCTCGCGTCCATTCGTTGGCGCGTTTCATGCCGGGAGAAGCAGTCAGACGTGGTCCAATGACGTCGCTCAAGTAACTCAACGTCTGCATTACTTGCGAGCGATTCATGCCTTCGTCCTTGATGCGCTGGATTGGATCGTTTGGATCGGGGGCAGGAGCTTGTTGGGTTTGCGCGAGCAGCGCAGGGGAAGTTAAGAAGATCAGAAGCAGCACTATGGCCGAATAGCGCCGAAGGATCATGGTGGTTTCTCCTCGAAAGTAGTTTTGAATCCGCAGATTGCACAGATTACACCGATTCTGTGTAATCTGTGTAATCTGTGGATGAATGTCGTGCGGGAGGTTTGACAATGGGTGCGTTAGATCGATACCCGCAATCCTCGTTCGCGCAATAACGGAAGGTGCCCTGCTTCTTCGTCGTCTTCTCGAGCAGGAACGGCGCATTACACTGTGGGCACGTCTCGAGCACAGGCTTGTCCCAGTAAACCACATTACAATTCGGATACTCCGAACACCCGTAGAACACTTTCCCGCGTTTCGATTTCTTCACTACTAGCTCGCCCTTGCATCCCGGCCGCGGACACGAAACGCCGACAGTCTCCTGCTTGATGTATTTACACTTCGGATAATTCGAACACGAAATGAATTCACCAAAACGTCCCACACGCTTCACCAGTTGCGCGCCGTCAACCGGACACTTCTCGTCGATCGGTACTGGCGGCGGCGCAGCTACTCCAGTCTTCCCGATCTTACGGATGTTGCGACACTCCGGATAACCGGTGCAGCCTAAAAATGGTCCAAAGCGACCGCGTTTCAACTGCATCGGCTTGCCGCACAATTCGCAAGCTTCCGGTTCAGCTTCTTCACCCGCAGCCTGCGGCTCCGACGAATTTCCAGCGCCGTCCGTACCAGCCGCCGGCTCAGCATCGCGTGTCGCCTCACAGTTGAGACATTTCAAGTATGGACCAAAGCGTCCCCACTTTTGCACCATGCCGGGCGTGTTGCACTTCAAGCACACTTCATCGGTCGGCACGCTCGTCTCTTTTATGTCTTTGATGTGACGCTGAAACTGTTTCAGGTCACCTTCAAACTTGTCGTAGAACTCGCGCAGCGCTTTGGTCCAACGGATCTTCCCTTCCTCGATCTCGTCGAGCTCCTCTTCCATGCGTGCGGTGTAACTCTCGTTGAAGAGATCGTCGAAACCGCCGTCAATCAGCAGATCGTTGACGGTCTTGCCCAGTGCGGTGGGATGAAAACGTCCCTGAATCTTCTCGACGTACTCGCGCTCCTGAATTGTCGACATGATCGCGGCGTAGGTCGAAGGCCGGCCAATGCCTTTCTCTTCCAACGCTTTGACCAGCGTCGCTTCGGTGTAGCGCGGTGGCGGCTCGGTGAAATGCTGTTCGGGCGTGACTGAGTTCAGTTTCAGAGTCTCGCCTTTTTCGACCAACGGCAGAGTGCGTTCTGCTTCGTCGTCGTCTTCAGTCTTCTCATCACGGCCTTCCTGGTAGATCTTCAAGAAGCCATCAAACTTCTGCACTGAACCCGTGGCGCGGAAGATGAATCGTCCCGCTTGAATGTCGATGGTGGTTTGATCAAATACCGCCGGCATCATCTGCGAAGCAACGAAGCGCTGCCAGATCAAGCGATAGAGTTTTAGTTCTTCCGGTTTGAGATATTTGGCCAACGAATCCGGCGTGAGTGAAACTTCAGTTGGCCGTATCGCTTCGTGAGCGTCCTGCGCGTCTTTCTTCGAACGATAGTGCACAGCCTTGCTCGGCAAGTACTCACTGCCGTACTGACCGCCGATGTAATCACGAACTTCAACCAGGGCTGCCTCCGAAACACGCGTTGAGTCGGTTCGCATGTAAGTGATGAGGCCGACAGAACCTTCCTGACCGAGCTCGACGCCTTCGTAGAGTTTCTGGGCCAGCATCATCGTCTTCTTCACCGCGAAACCCAGTTTGCGCGATGCCTCTTGTTGGAGCTTCGACGTGATGAACGGTGGAACTGGATTGCGTTTTCGCTCCTTCGTCGTTACATCGCCGACTATGAACGACTGTTTCTGAGCTTCGGCGACGATCTCATCTGCTTTCGCCTGTTCGTTGATGATGACCTCGTTCTTCTTGAGGTCCTGATCGAAGCCGCTGGTCTTGACAGTCTGCTCGTCGATCTTGAATAGACGTGCGTCGAACGCGGGCGGAAGTTTAGAACTCAGATTCGCGCCGATGGTCCAATACTCAGTTTTGACGAAACGCTCGATCTCGCGTTCGCGCTCGACGACCATTCGCAGCGCAACTGACTGCACGCGTCCCGCGCTCAACCGGCCACCAATAGTTCGGCAAAGTAGTGGCGAT
Organism: Pyrinomonadaceae bacterium; assembly: GCA_035248565.1. GTDB lineage: Bacteria > Acidobacteriota > Blastocatellia > Pyrinomonadales > Pyrinomonadaceae > PSRF01. The sequence goes on from DATFHH010000035.1 coordinate 3,467, forward strand.
ACTTTGTAACCTACTAAACGATCGAGGACGCGACGCGCCTGTTGTGCGTCGACAAGGTTTTCGTCGATCTGGCGCGGGTGTTCAAACGCATCGTTCACTGCACGTTTCGTGATTTCGTTGAACATCACGCGATAGGCGGGTTTGGCTGGGCGCTTAGGAACAATCTCTTCGGCGAGGTGCTGGCAGATCGCTTCACCTTCCCGATCCGGGTCGGCTGCGAGATAGATCGCTTCGGCCTCTTTTGCCGCCTTCTTCAGATCGGCGACGATCTTCTTGTTATTACGTTTCTTTGAATCTGGAATGAGCTCGTAAGTCGGTTCGAAATTGTGCTCGACGTCTACACCGAGTCCCTTCGAGGGCAGATCTTTGATGTGGCCGATCGAGGCCTTAACAACATAGTCCTTTCCCAAATACTTGTTTATGGTTTTTGCCTTTGCAGGCGATTCAACTATAACGAGGTTTTTAGCCATATTTTTGAAATTTGATCTTTGGTCTTGGCTTTTGGTCTTAGGTTTTGGTTATCAGCAAAACCAAAGGCCAAAGACCGAAAACCTTACATTCGTTTTACAAAACATCTTCCGGGGAGCGCCCGGACCAACTCTCGAATCTCCAACGATAACAGCGCAGCCGTCAAATCGGGAATCGGCAGCTTGCTCTGATCAAACAGCCAATCGAGATGCGCTGGACTGTCGGGCGTCAACAACTTGAACACAGAACTCTCTGCCGCAGAAAGTCCGTCGGGAACCAACGCCAGACGATCCGCAAACGAAGTTTCTGTGTTTCGCTCGCCAAATGGAGGCGGTAACAACCTCGCTGCAATCTGCGGCGGCAACTCAGTGGCAATATCCTGCCACTGTTGCACCAACTTCGCGCCCGCACCCTTAATCAGGTAATTGGTGCCAAACGAGTTTCTCGAAGTGATGTTTCCCGGCACAGCAAATACTTCCCGATTCTGTTCCATCGCCAGGCGCGCGGTTATCAAAGAGCCGGAATTCTCGGCCGCTTCCACAATAACAACTCCCAGACTCAGCCCGCTAATGATGCGGTTCCGGTAGGGAAAGTTTTCCGAGACCGGCGGCGTGCCCAGTGGAAATTGGCTGACCAAGGCCCCACCCCGGTCGAGTATTTCGGCCGCTAACTTCTTGTGATCGCGAGGGTAAACCTCGTCAATACCGGTTCCGAGCACGGCCACTGTCCGGCCGCCGGCCTCGAGCGCCCCACGGTGCGCCGAGGCGTCAATTCCGCGTGCAAAGCCCGAAACTACGGTCACGCCACGCTGGGCGAGGTCACGCGCCAGCATAATTGCAGAGTTCTGACCGTAGGTCGAACACCTACGAGACCCTACCACGCCGATGCAGGGTTGATCCAAACATTCTGACCACGCGCCTTTGACGTAAAGAACGATAGGCGGGTCGTAGATCTCACGTAAGGATGAGGGATAAATCCCATCGTCTAACAAAAGGATGTCGCCGCCGAGTCGCTTGACCGCCGTAATTTCGGCTTCGGCACGAGACCGCAAGTCGCGGGCGATGATACTGTCGACAGCCTCTGGCGGCAGCCGCAACAGCTCCAGCTCGACTCGTGTGGCGCTGTAGACTGCCTCGGCAGAACCAAAGCGTTCCAGGAGTTTGGCAGCGGCGCGAGGTCCGATGCCGGGTGTCATATTGAGTTCGACCCAATCACTGATCATGTGAGGAATTCCTTGTAAAGAGCGATAGTGCCTTCCTTTCCTGGCGGAGGCGTGTAGGAATCGAACCTACCTGAGCCCGCTCTCACGGTCTCACTAACGGTTTTGAAGACCGCGCCGTTCACCAGAACAGATTCGCCTCCAAACTGAGGCCCGGACTGTCGGAAGCTCCAAACCCTACGCGCCAAACGGCTGAGCTGTCAAGCGACATGTCCGTTGTCTGTTGCCATTTTTGTGCCTCTTTGTGGCTAACAGATCGTGGGCTGCTTGCCTCACCTACGGCATTGCCGTATGATCCCGTGGTGCGTACGGTAGCCGAGACGGCAATCTTTAAGCGTTATGCAGCACAAATTTGGAGCGAAGATGAACTAAACGAGTTCATTACTTGGATTGCCACCAATCCAACTGCGGGTGATGTAATACCCGGTAGTGGCGGCTGCCGAAAAGCTCGATGGGCCAGTTCGGGTAGAGGCAAGCGAGGCGGGGCGCGCGTTATCTATTTCAACGCAGCGGATCAAACTGTATGGCTGCTGATTGTCTACACGAAAGCCAAGTTCGATAATTTACCCAAACAATTCCTGGACGAGTTAAAGCGAGGAGTCGAAGATGCCCTCTGAAATGGAAGAGTTCAAGCAGGATTTATTGAAATCTGTTAAGCAAATGCGTCATGGGCGCCCTGCGCGGATTACTCGGGTCAAAGTCCCGCAGGCTGCAGAGGCACGCTCGCGTGTAGGCCTATCGCAACAAGAATTTGCGCGTTTGCTGGGTGTTTCTGCCCGCACACTGCAGGATTGGGAACAAGGTCGTCGCAGGCCCACAGGAGCAGCCAAGACCCTTCTGCGCGTCGCGTTCAGTCATCCAGAGGTGCTGCGCGAACTGCACTGATAGAATTGACCTTGGGGCCTTTCTCCCCTAGAATTCGAACGAACGTTCGAACTAGAACCATGAAAACCACTGAAAATCCTGTCGTCTTGTTCCAAACTTCTCCGGAACAATACAAGCACTGGAAACTTGAGATCTCAGGACCTGTAGCGCGCCTATCGATGGACGTCCAGGAAGATGAGACGCTCGTCGAGGGCTACAAACTCAAGCTCAACTCCTACGACCTCGGCGTCGACATCGAATTGGCCGACGCCATCCAGCGAATCCGTTTCGAACATCCGGAAGTTCGCGCCGTCGTCATCACGAGTCTGAAGCCACGGATCTTCTGCGCGGGCGCGAACATCTACATGCTCGGCAGCTCATCGCACGCGTTCAAAGTCAACTTTTGCAAATTCACTAATGAGACGCGCTGTGTGATCGAAGACGATTCCAAACACTCCGGCCGCCGCTATATTGCCGCACTGAACGGCACTGCTTCAGGCGGTGGTTACGAGTTAGCGATCGCGTGCGATGAGATCTATCTCGTCGACGACGGTAATTCCGCCGTCTCGCTTCCTGAGGTTCCGTTGCTCGGAGTGTTGCCGGGAACAGGTGGTCTAACGCGTCTGGTCGACAAGCGAAAAGTGCGACGCGATCGCGCGGATGTTTTCTCAACGCTGGCCGAGGGTCTCAGAGGCAAACGAGCCAAAGAGTGGGGACTGATTGACGACTACTTTCCGACCAGCAAATTTCAACAATCGATCGATAGTCGCGTTGAGCAAATAGTCGCTGTGCAGTCGCAACCGGCGTCAGGAATCAAACTCACGCCACTTCAATTCGACTCAACTGACGACTCGAGAAACTACAAATACGTCAAAATCAAACTGCATCGCGAACAGCGTTACGCAGACTTGACGGTGCACGGACCCGAAGGCTCGCAACCAACAAACCCTGACGACATTCAGAAATTAGGCGACGCTTACTGGCCGTTACAAGCGTATCGCGAACTCGACGACGCGCTGCTGCATTTGCGCGTGAATGAACCGTTGATCGGTCTTGTTTGCGTGCGCACTGAAGGCAACATCGACGACGTACTCGCGGTGGACCAGACGTTAGCGGCCAATCGCGATCATTGGCTTATGCGCGAGATCGTGTTGCACATGGCGCGCGTGCTGCGACGTTTCGATCTCACCGCGAAGAGTTTCTTTGCGATTGTGGAGCCCGGAAGCTGTTTCGCAGGAAATTTGCTCGAGCTGTTACTCGCTTCCGATCGCAGTTACATGTTGAGCGACTCGGATGCGTCGCTCGCGATTTCTGAGTTGAATGCCGGCGCATTTCCGATGAGCAACGGTTTGACGCGTTTGCAGTCGCGCTTTCTGGCTGAGCCTGACAAGCTCGACGAAGTCTTCGAGAAGAAAACTTTCGATACTGAAGAAGCGGAGGAGCTTGGACTGGTCACGTTCGCGCCTGACGATCTCGACTGGAAAGACGAGATCCGCGTGGCGATCGAAGAACGCACGTCGTTGTCGCCGGACGCGTTGACAGGGATGGAGGCGTCGCTTCGTTTCGCTGGTCCGGAAACGATGGACACGAAGATCTACGGCCGTTTAACCGCCTGGCAGAACTGGATATTTCAACGACCTAATGCAGTTGGCGAGAAAGGCGCGTTGACGAATTATGGAAAGCCAACGCAAGCCGAGTTTGATTACAAAAGAACGTAAAGAGCAATCCACAGATTACGCAGAAAATCTGTGTAATCTGTGGATGGTTTGTGCTTATGAACTTATACGATCGCATTCCTAACAACGTAAATCTCTCCGAAGACAAAAAACTCCAGCGCGCGCTGGAAAAGTGGCTGCCAAACTATCTCGACTGGTGGCGCGAGATGGGGCCTGAGGGTTTTCAAGACAAAGACGTTTGGCTGCGCACCGCCGTCGACGTCGGCTCAGAGGGCTGGGCGCATTTCGATTACGTGAAGATGCCCGACTATCGTTGGGGCATCTTTCTCGAACCAGCACAGCCAGACTACAAAGTCGGTTTCGGCGACAACCTGGGGAGGCCCGGTTACCAGGACGTGCCCGGCGAGTTTCGCAATGCATTGCGCCGCATCATCGTGACGCAAGGCGACACCGAGCCCGCTTCAGTCGAACAACAACGACAACTCGGCAAGACCTGCCCATCGCTCTACGATCTTCGCAATTTATTTCAAGTCAACGTCGAAGAAGGTCGTCATCTTTGGGCCATGGTCTACCTGTTGCACCGCTACTTCGGACGCGACGGTCGCGACGAGGCCGACGAACTTCTCGAACGACGCAGCGGCAATCCCGACAAACCACGCATCCTCGAAGCGTTCAATCAACCTTGCGACGACTGGCTCAACTTCTTCGCCTTCACGATGTTTACCGATCGCGATGGCAAGTATCAGCTCTCGGCGCTGGCAGAATCAGGTTTCGAACCGCTGGCACGCACCTGCCAGTTCATGCTCACTGAAGAAGCGCATCACATGTTCGTCGGCGACACTGGTCTGGGTCGCGTCGTCAGACGCACAGCGCAATTGATGGAGCAAGGCGACGTGCGCGAGCTTGGTGGCATTCCGCTCGACATAATTCAGAAATACATCAACTTCTGGTTCAGCTACTCACTCGATCTTTTTGGTGGCGAGATCAGTTCCAACTCCGCTGACTTCTTCGCCGCAGGTTTGAAGGGTCGTTACAAGGAACGCGAACAGTACACCGAACACACCGCCGCAAATCAGGTCTTCACACTGACGGTCGTTGAAGATGGCGAACTGCAAACGCGAGAAGTGCCGTTGAGAAATGCTTTGAATGAAGTGCTTCGTGGCGAGTATGTGAAAGACTGTGAGAAAGGTCTGGCGCGTTGGAACAAGGTGCTCAAGGATGAAGGTGTGGGCGAGCGACTTTTCCTTCCGCACCCGCGTTTTCACCGGCACGTTGGCGAATACGCTGGACACACGTTTGACGTCGAAGGCAATTTTATTTCGCGTGAAGAGTTTGAGCGGCGGCGGTCTGAGTGGCTGCCGACGATGGAAGATCGCGAATACGTGCGGAGTCTGATGCATCCGGTGTTTGAGCCTGGCAAGATTGCAAACTGGATCGCGCCGCCGGCCGCAGGAATCAAAGGCAAGCCGTTCGAGTTTGAATACGTGAGACTTTAACCGCAGATGACGCGGATAACGCGGATTGAGAAACGATGCTGCAAACGTCACGATATGATCAGAAGCTGGAGTTCATACTGCGCACCGCGGCGCGGATCTTCGCCGAGAAGAGTTATCACTCCACCTCGATGCGTGACATCTCGCGTGCGACGAATGTGAGTCTGGCGGGTCTGTATCACTACTGCAAATCGAAAGAGGAGCTGCTTTTTCTCATTCAGGACAACTGTTTTGGCCGTGTTCTCGAACGACTCGAAGAGCGGCTACAGGATGTTGAAGATCCAATCGCGAAGCTCGGTATCTTCATCGAGAACCATCTTTCATTCTTTGCTGCAAACATGGCAGAGATGAAAGTGCTATCGCACGAAGCAGAATCGCTTGGCGGCGAGTTGTACAATCAGGTCTCGACGCGGAAAGACAAGTACACAAGGCTCGCACGCAAGATTCTGCGCGAAGTTCAGGAGACGCAAAAGAGCAATCAGACGATCGATCTGACAGTGGCGACTTACGCTTTGTTCGGAATGATGAACTGGATCTATAACTGGTACGATCCGCGTGGGAAGCTCAAGGTTTCAGACTTAGCTGATAACCTATTACAGCTTTTTCTCGGCGGGTTCGTGGGTAATGGTATGAGTCATCAATTTGCATTGAGGTCTGAAATGCCTAGTGTTTGGGGCCGCGGATGAAGACGGATTATGAAATTGAAGGCGGGATCGCGATTATTACACTCAACGATCCGCCTGCAAATACCTACAGCTACGAGATGATGCAGCAACTGGATCGCGCCATTCTCAACGCGAGAATGGACGATGCGGTCCAGGTGATCGTGATCACCGGTAAGGGCGACAAGTTTTTCTGCGCGGGTGCCGACATTCAAATGCTCGCGAACGTCACGCCGGCGTTTAAGTACTATTTTTGTCTTCACGCTAACGAGACTCTCAACCGTTTGGAGCAGACGCCGAAGTTGGTGATTGCTGCGATCAATGGTCATTGCGTCGGCGGCGGCTTGGAAGTCGCGATGGCGGCAGATATTCGCATCGCGCGAAAAGGCGCAGGCAAGTTAGGCTTGCCTGAAGTGTCGCTTGGCGTGTTACCTGGAACGGGTGGCACGCAGCGTTTGGCGCGACTTGTTGGCAAGTCGAAGGCGATCGAGTTAATGGCGACCGGCCAGTTATTCGACTTCGAACGTGGTCTCGAGCTCGGGATTTTGAATCACGTTTTTGAAGCTGAAACGGGCGAACGTTTTATCGAACTCGTGCGCGAATATGCGGCGCAATTCACTACACCAAACAAAGCCGCGCACGCGGTTGGACGGATCAAGCGTGCTGTTCAGACCGGCGTTGAAGTCTCCTTTGAAACGGCGCTCGCGCTCGAACGCGAGTTGCAACAACAGCTCTTTCAATCAGAGGACGCGAAAGAGGGTCTCGACGCCTACGTGAACAAACGCAAGGCGGAGTTCAAGGGACGCTAGATGTACGAGCACATCCAGATCACCGAAGCTGAAGGCATCACGACGATCACGCTGAATCGTCCCGAGAAGCTGAACGCTTTCATTGGTCACATGCGGCGCGACCTCGCGGAAGCACTCGAGCACGCCGGAAGCGATCGCAATGTGCGCGTAGTGATCATCACTGGCGCGGGGCGAGCGTTTTGCGCAGGCGGCGACATCGTCTTCATGGCTGAGTTGATGCAACGCCGCGACTCCGAGGAATTTGCACGCATACTCGGCGCGGGCCGCCGTGTGATCACCGCCATTCGTCACATGACAAAACCAGTGATCGCTTCGATCAATGGTCCAGCATCGGGTGCGGGTTGCAATCTCGCTTTTGCATGTGACCTGCGCATCGCATCGACGACTGCGTCGTTTAGTCAATCGTTTGCGAAAGTCGGGCTACATCCCGACTGGGGTGGCACTTACTTTCTGCCGCGGCTGGTCACGCCAAACAAGGCGTGCGAGATGTTCTTTCTGGGTGAAGCGATCGACGCCGCGGAAGCGTTACGTTTAGGCATAGTGAATCAGGTCGTGGCGCCGAATGAACTCGAAACTACAACGATGCAGCTCGCGGAACGTTTGCGCGCTGCGCCGCCAATCGCGCTTGCCGCAGCGAAGCACGCTGTCTACGTGAGCGAAGCAGCAGAGCTGGACGAGATGCTACGCTACGAGACCGAAGCGCAGTTGCGCTGTTTCGAGTCTGACGATGGTCTTGAAGGCGTGCTGGCGTTTCTCGAAAAACGCGAACCGCGATTTACCGGACACTAATCCGTAAATAATCTTCGTCATCCGCGGCTAATTATGCTGAACGGAAAAGCAGCCCTGATAACCGGTGGTGGCCGCGGCATTGGACGCGCGATCGCTCTCACCTTCGCCCGACATGGCGCACGCATCGCAGTCGCAGGCCGGACCATTGAACCGCTGCACCAAGTTGCAACTGAGATCGGGAGAAATGCGATTGCACTTATTTGCGACGTCGCCGATCCGGAAAGCGTCGCGCACATGTTCGCGGAGATGCGAGAGCGTTTCGGCGATCCGGACATTATCGTCAACAATGCCGGCATTGCAGAGAGTGCAACCCTCGTTACGACTACCGACGAGCTCTGGCACCGTCACCTTGCAATCAATCTCTCCGGCACGTTCTACTGCACGCGCGCCGCGCTGCCCGCGATGTTAAAAAACGGATGGGGACGTGTCATAAACATCGCTTCAATCGCGGGCAAGATCGGCGCGCCTTACATTGCAGCTTACTCAGCCTCTAAACATGGTGTTCTTGGTTTGACGCGCTCCGTCGCACTCGAAGTCGCAACCAGCGGAGTAACTGTCAACGCCATCTGTCCAGGCTACGTCGATACTGACATGGTTACGCGCGGTATCGAGCGAATCACCACGAAGACCGGACGCACCGCTGAAGAGGCTTTGGATTACCTCAAGAAGATGAGTCCTCAAAACCGATTAGTCACTCCTGAAGAAGTCGCAGCCGTCGCACTCTTGCTCGCTTCCGATGATGGACGTGGCATTAACGGTCAAGCAATAAACATCGACGGCGGCACCGTACTTTTTTAGCCACGGATTACACGGATAATTTATAAACCAACCTGATCGGCAACCCCATGATATTGAAGTAATCACCATCGATCTCTTCAATGAACAGTGCCGCCTTACCCTGTATGCCGTAAGCCCCCGCCTTTCCAAACGCTTCACCGGTCGCAATGTACCAATCGATCTCAACGGGATTCATCTCCGCGAACCGCACGCGCGTAGTTTCGTAATCAACTCGCGATTCACCTCCGACTCTTACGAGCGCGACTCCAGTCATAACTTCATGCCAGCGACCATTCAGTAGATCCAGCATGCGTCGGGCGTCCGCTTCATCACGAGGTTGGCCCAGAATCTGTCCTTCAATAACAACCGTCGTATCCGCGCCGAGCACGAGGCCGGCGTCCAAACGTTGGGCCACAGCTTCTGCTTTGGAGCGCGCGAGCCGTTGCACGTAGGTCGCGGGATCTTCCTGCGGTCGAACCGACTCATCGATTCCGGCAACCATCACTTCATGTGGCCAGCCGGCGCGGTTGAGTATTTCAGTGCGTCGCGGACTGCTGGACGCGAGTATCAGTTTTTCACGAAGATAATTCACTCTTTTTATGCCTTTGTGCTTTTTGTGCCTTTTTGTGGCCTAACTTGATGCCGCAAGAGTTTGCGTGTTTCAATCGGCGAGCGCAAGAACACATGAATCAACTGATAAAGTCTCTCCCCGAGGTTCTGAAGGCGGCGCGTAACTCCCCAGAGGTCGCGGAAGCTGCGGCGCTTGCGGCGTGGAAGCATGCGGCGGGCGAGGGTCTGAAAGATCGCACAGTGCCGCTGCGACTCGAAGGTCGAAGGTTGATCGTTGCGGTCGCGGATGTCATCTGGCAAAAACAGATGCACTCGATGCGCGCGCAACTTCTGTTTCGGATAAATACGATCCTGGGCCAACCGATCGTCGGTGAGATTGAGTACGTAATCGATCCGAAGCTCGCGGTTACGGGCGACCAAGAGAAGACAGAAGAGCCGCTCGACAACGAAGTGCCGCTTGAATTGTGGTCTGCGGCTAATGCGATCCACGACAAAGAATTGCGCAGGAGTTTTCTGAGAGCGGCGATACACTCGTTGAAACGTAGGACTAAATCGTAATGCCTATCAAGCAATTAGACATCGAAAAGGTCGCGCAACTCGCGCATCTGGAGCTGGCGGACGAAGAGCTTAAAACCTTTGGACCACAGATCGCCGAGATCGTTAACTACGTCGAACAACTGAACGCGTTGGACACCAGCAGTGTTGAGCCTGCGATTGGTGGTCTCACGGCTGAAGGTGAAAAGACTGATTCGTCGCGCGCGGACGAAATCGAGGGATCGCTCGGGCAAAAAGTCGCGCTCGAGGAAGCACCGGATCCCGCGTCGGGCCATTTTCGTGTGCCGAAAGTTTTGTAGGCAGGATTAACAGGATGTCGCGTCAGAGTGTTGAGTTTTCAATAACGGCCGCCGAGCGGCTCAACGAAACGCTAAACGCGTTTCTCGAGATCGATCGCGAGGGTGCGTTGCAGCGCGCCACGCAGATCGAGCAGAGTGGCAATCAGGGCGCCCTCGCTGGCGTTCCCATCGCCATCAAAGACAATCTCTGCGTCCGCGGAATGCAGGCGTCGTGCGGTTCGAAGATTCTCGGCGATTATCATCCGCCTTACAACGCCACGGTCGTCGAACGTCTGCTCAAGGCGGGCGCTGTCGTGATCGGAAAAACTAACTGCGACGAGTTTGCGATGGGTTCGTCTAACGAAAACTCTGCCTTTGGTCCAGTACGCAATCCGTGGGACACCACACGTGTTTCCGGTGGTTCTTCAGGAGGCTCGGCAGCAGCCGTTGCTGCCGGAATCGTTCCAGTTGCACTCGGCTCAGACACTGGCGGCTCGGTGCGTCAGCCCGCATCGTTGTGCGGCGTCCTCGGGATAAAACCGACCTACGGCCGCAACTCTCGTTACGGTCTCGTTGCGTTTGCGTCGTCGCTGGACCAGGTTGGAGTGTTCGCGCGCGAAGTTGAAGACGTAGCTCGCGTGCTCGGCGTGATCGCCGGCCGCGACAGCCACGATTCAACGACAGCGGACGTACCTGTTCCCGATTACACGGCTTCGCTGACTGGCGATCTGAAAGGCGCGCGACTCGGTTTTCCGCGCACGCTTTTCGGTAAAGGTCTCGACGACGAAGTGAAGAAGTCAGTTGAAGCTGTAGTCGATGTCTATCGCGATCTCGGTGTTGAGATTGTCGACATCGAGTTACCACATGCCGGCTACGCGATCGCTGTCTACTACATCATCGCAACTGCCGAAGCATCTTCGAACCTGGCTCGTTTTGATGGTGTGCGTTATGGCTTTCGTGCGGAAGAAACGCCGGAGCTGCGGCAGATGTATCGCCGCACACGCGAGGAAGGGTTTGGACCAGAAGTTAAACGACGCATCATGCTCGGCACTTACGTGCTTTCGGCCGGTTACTACGATGCGTACTATCGCAAGGCGCAGCAAGTCCGAACGTTGATCAAAAACGATTTTCTTAATGCGTTTCGCAGTTGTGATGCGTTCATCACGCCCACTGCGCCGACACCTGCTTTTGCAATTGGTGAAAAAGTTGACGACCCGCTCGCGATGTACTTGAACGATATCTACACGGTGACTGCGAATCTGGCGGGTGTTCCGGGAATCAGCGTGCCGTGTGGGCTGTCGTCAAATCGGCTGCCGATCGGATTTCAGTTGCTTGGGCCATATTGGTCTGAGTCGACGCTGCTCAAACTCGCGCATGCTTACGAACAGGTTCAGCCCTTCAAAGAACGACCGCCAATCAGTGCGTTTTAGCCGCGGATGATGCGGATGACACGGATCGACTTTTATCTGGAATGAGATCGCCCGTGAAAAGTTCGATGACGCCTTTTGCTGTGCCGACGATTGGCGTAGCGTCGAGGCCCACGTGAACCACGCCCAGAATCAGACCCTTCCTTCTGATCTCGTAGCCAGCCAGCGTGACGGCAAAGACCGATCCCACGATCGGAATCGGTTTGATGACTCGCTTCGCGACGCCCCAGCCACCAGCCCTGATAATTCTGCGTTTGAGAGTAGACATCGTAAACGTGATAGCATGGCTTTTGATGCGACTCAAGCTGTTTTGGCTGTTCTGCGTAATTATCACGATTACGTTGTTACTCTCGTGCCGTCCGGGCAACAGGAATCGTCTTCTCATCTACACGCCGCACGGACAGGACCTGCTGAAAGATTTCGTCGCTCGTTACAAGCAAAAATACCCTGACGCTGACGTTCAGTTTCTCGACATGGGCTCCCGTGAGATTCTCGAACGCGTCCGCGTCGAACGAAATCGTCCGCAAGCGGATCTCTGGTGGGGCGCTTCACACACCACTTTTCAAACTGCCGCCGATGAAAATCTGCTGCTCGAGTATCGCCCAACGTGGGCCGACAAACTCGCGGCGTCATCCCGCGATCCAAATGACCGCTGGTACGGCACCTACGAAACGCCGCAGGTAATCGCATACAACAGCGAGGCTGTCAGCGCCGCAGAAGCGCCACGCGACTGGGATGACGTACTCGATCCGAAGTGGCGCGACAAAGTCCTAATCCGAAATCCGAATCCTTCGGACACGATGCGCGCGATCTTCGGCGCGATGATCTGGCGTTTCTACAAAGACTCCGGCTCGCCGAATGGCGGCTACGATTGGCTGCGAAAGTTGGACGCAAACGTTCACGAGTACACCGCCGATGGAACACTCTTGATGCAAAAGATCGCGCGGCGCGAAGGTTTGATCACACTTTGGGACATGCCCGACGTTCGTCTTTACAAGGAGCAGAAAAACTTTCCGGTGGACTACCGCGTGCCCGCGAGCGGCACTCCGGTGGTCATCGACGGCATTGCGATCCTTCGCGGTGCTCCGAATCCGGAAGAAGCGAAACGTTTTTACGAGTTCGTTACGACGCCTGAGAGTTTGACGTAT